>JAJTDM010000121.1 GCA_021300575.1 Rubrivivax sp. | reverse complement strand
GTTCAGGTGCCGTTCAGGTGCCGTTCAGGTGCCGTGCAGGTGACGCCCTCGCTTTTCCCGAGCTCGTTCTGGCGGGCTTGTTCACAATCCCCCCATGCCCGACCGCCGACACGTGCTCACCCCCGACGCCCTCGCGATGATGGACGCCATCGCCCGCACCGGCAGCTTTGCCGCGGCCGCGCGCGAGTTGGGCAAGGTGCCCTCGGCCTTGACCTACAACGTGCGCCAGTTGGAAGAAGCGCTGGACGTGCTGCTGTTCGACCGCAGTTCGCGCCAGGCCCAGCCGACGGCTGCGGGGCTGGAACTGCTGCACGAGGGCCGGCGCCTGCTGCAGGAGCTCGAGGCGGTGGCCAACCGCGTCAAGCGCGTGGCCAGCGGTTGGGAGGCCACGCTGTCCATCAGCGTGGAGGACATCCTGTCCACGGCCACCGTATTCGACCTGGTGGAAGCCTTCTGCAGCCTACGCCCCGAGCCAGGCGCGACCCAGGGCCTGGCCACCCGGCTGCGACTGCGCAGCGACGTGCTCGCGGGCACCTGGGAGGCGCTGATCTCGGGCCAGGTGGACCTGGCCATTGGCGTGGCAGCAGAACACCCTAATCCCGGCGGCGTGGAAGTGCGGCCGCTGGGGGAGGTGCCCTTCGTGTTCTGCGTGGCACCCCATCACCCACTGGCGGAGAGAGGTCGTACCCTGTCGTCACTGCCCGCCCCCCCGCTGGAACATGACCAGTTGATCGCCCACCGGGCCGTGGCGGTGGCCGACACCGCGCAGAAGCTCCAGCCCCTGACCCGCAACCTCTTGCCCGGACAAGACGTGCTCACCGTGCCCACCATGCGCGCCAAACTGGAAGCGCTGCTGCGCGGCTTGGGCTGCGGCTATCTGCCGGAGCCGCTGGCCCGGCCTTGGCTGGCGGCCGGAAAGCTGGTGCGGCTGCAGACCGTCTCGGGCGAACCGGTGGCGAAGCTGCACTACGCCTGGCGCGCCGAGCGTGGCCCCGGATCGCTGGGCCGAGCCCTGCAATGGTGGTTGACCCAGTTGGAGAGCCCGCACACGCGCCAGGCCCTGATCGAGCGGCATCTGGTGGACGGGACGAACGCAGCGCCGTGACGGTGATCGGCCGCTTTGCCCCGTCGCCCACCGGAGCGCTGCACGCCGGTTCTGCCGTGGCCGCTCTGGCCAGTTGGCTGGACGCACGGGCCCGCAGCGGCCGCTGGCTGGTGCGCATCGAAGATGTGGACACGCCGCGCTGCTCGGCCCAGGCCGAGGCGCAGATCCTTCGCCAGCTGGCCGAGCTGCAGTTGCACCCTGACGCGCCGCCAGTGCGGCAATCAGACCGCACAGCACGGTACGGTTCAGCACTCCAGCACCTGGTGACAGCGGGCCAGGCCTACCCCTGCGCGTGCACGCGCAAGGAGATCGAAGGCGCCCTGCAAGCGGCCGGTGTGCTGCACGAGCGCCACGGCGAGCGCGTGTACCCCGGCACCTGCCGCGCCGGGCTGCAGGGGCGGCCCGCGCGGGCCTGGCGCTTCCACACCGAGGCGCGGGGTTCGCCCGTGATCGAGTGGCATGACCGTCGCCTGGGCGCACAACAACAGGACGTGGCCCAGGAAGTGGGCGACTTTGTGCTCCAGCGCGCCGACGGCCTGTGGGCCTACCAGCTGGCGGTGGTGGTGGACGACGCGGAGCAAGGCATCACCGACGTGGTGCGCGGGGAAGACTTGGCCGACAACACCGCACGGCAGATCCTGCTGCAGCGCGCCCTGGGCCTGCCCACGCCCACCTACCTGCACACGCCGCTGGTGCGGGCCGCAGACGGCCAGAAACTCTCCAAGCAGAACGGCGCCACCGCGCTGGACACGTCTCGGCCCCTGGCCGCGCTGGCACAAGCCGCACGGCACCTGGGCCTGCCCGATCCGCCGGGTTGGGATTCCGTTTTGATTGCCGGCGCAGCCACGCCCGGACTCTCGATCAGCGACGCGTTGACATGGTGGACCGCCGCCTGGGGCGACCGCTGGTGCCAGGCCCGACACGCCACACTGGCATGATGCGGACCCGTGGCTGGAGCCCCTGCTGGCAGCCGCCACGCTTCATTCAAGACACCACACAAGGAACCCGACGATGATCACCACCCCTTCCGGCCTGCAATACGACGACACCGTGGCCGGCACCGGCGCCACCGCCAGCGCGGGCCAGCGTGTCAAAGTGCACTACACCGGCTGGCTGTGGCAAGACGGACAGCAGGGTAAGAAGTTCGACTCCAGCAAGGACCGCGGGCAGCCCTTCTCCTTCCGCCTGGGCGGCGGGGAGGTCATCGGCGGCTGGGACGAAGGCGTGCAAGGCATGCAGGTGGGCGGCACGCGCGTGCTGATCATCCCCCCCGACCTGGGCTACGGAGCCTACGGCGCGGGCGGCGTGATTCCGCCCAACGCCACGCTCAAGTTCGAGGTCGAGCTGCTGGGCGTCTGAGCGCCCAGCAGCCTGCGGTCAGCCTCGCGGCGGGCGTGAGCCGAAGGCCTTGGGGCCGGCCGCGCGATCGCGGTCACCAAAAGCAGGCCGGCCCGGCCCACCCGCCGGGCGGCCACCCGGCTTGCGGTCAGCGCCAAACGGCGCATTTCCATGGCCCCCCGGGCGGAACGGACGACCCGCATCCGGCCTGCGGCCGAAGGGCTTCGGGCCGGTGGGCCGCGGCGCGGCAGCCGGTTCGGCCCGCTTGGGCTCCAGGCCCTGGATCACTGCCGGCGGGATGCGCTGCGTGGTGAAGCGCTGGATGCGCTGCACCATCTGCGCGTCACGGCGCTCGGCCAGCGTGATGGCCAGGCCCGAGCGGCCGGCACGGCCCGTGCGCCCGATGCGGTGCACGTAGTCCTCGGCCTTCATCGGCAAACCGTAATTGATGACGTGGCTGATGGTGGGCACGTCGATGCCACGCGCCGCCACATCGGTGGCCACCAGCACGCGCAGTTCCCGCGTGCGCAGGCCCTGCAGCACGCGGTTGCGCCGGCCCTGCGGCATGCCGCCGTGCAACGACGCCACGGCATGGCCCATGTCGGCCAGACGGTCTGCCAGCCAGTCGGCGTCCCGCTGGGTGCTGGTGAACACGAGAGCCTGATCCACCGCGCGCTCGGTCAGGATATGGTCCAGCAGCGCGTTCTTGTGCTGCAGGTCGTCAGCCCAGTGCAGGCGCTGTTCGATGTCGAAATGGATGTCAGTGTGCGAGGAAATCTCCACGCGCAGCGGGTCGCGCAGCAGGCTGCGCGCCAGGCCGCCCACATGGCCGGCGAAGGTGGCGCTGTACATCACCGTCTGGCGCTGGGCCGGAGTGGCCTGGGCGATGAACTGGATGTCGTCGATGAAGCCCATGTCCAGCATGCGGTCGGCCTCGTCCAACACCAGCATCTCCACGTTCGACAGCACGGCCTGGCCGGACTGCATGTGGTCCATCAGGCGGCCGGGGGTGGCGATCAGAACGTCCAGCGGGCCGCGCAGGGCCTTGAGCTGTGCGCCGTAAGGCACGCCGCCCACCACCGTGGCCACGCGCAGGCCGCGCACATGGCGGCCGTAGTTGGAGGCGGCCTTGGCCACCTGCATGGCCAGTTCGCGCGTGGGCGCCAGCACCAGCACGCGCGGGCCCGCCGTCTGGCCCTTCTCGCGGCGGCGCTCGGGGTCGTTGCGCGCGGCCAGGATGCGCGTGAGTGCCGGCAACACGAAGCTGGCGGTCTTGCCGCTGCCCGTGCTGGAGGACACCATCAGGTCACGGCCTTCCAGGGCCGGCGGGATGGCGCGTTGCTGCACCTCGGTGGCCTCGGTGTAGCCCGCGTCCTTCAAGGCGGCGGACAGGGCTTCGTGCAGGTTCAGGGATTCAAAACTCATGATCGTCTTTCTCGCGGCCGCAAGGCCGACAGGGCACGGCCAGCCCGCCCGGCGTTCAGCCGGGGCGGACAAGCACAAGCTCGCAGCCCAGGCTGCAAGCCATCAAGTCACCGGGGATCTTTTCAGGCCACGCATCACGAATGGACGCGCCCGACCTGGGACCGAAACGGAAGGCGACGGCATCGCCGCCAACCGCACTGCACACAGTCTGTGTGCAGGACCGGGGCACCAAGCGGGCCCGGGAAAGGTCAGAGGGGATGAACGAACCGGCGGGCCGCTGACGACCCGCCGAGCCCGCGATTGTAGGCAGATCCGGGTTATCCCGTGGGGCTTTGTTTTCAGAGGCTCGGTGAGACGTCCCAGTGGCCCCGGTCTGCCCGATCTGCGCTACTTGAACAGGTGCTGGCGGTAGTGCAGCAACTCGTCGATGGACTCGTGGATGTCCGCCAGCGCCGTGTGCTTCTGCGCCTTCTTGAACGAGGACTGCACTTCGGGCGCCCAACGGCGGGCCAGTTCCTTCAAGGTGCTGACATCCAGGTTGCGATAGTGGAACCAGGCCTCCAGCTGCGGCATGGTGCGCACCATGAACCTGCGGTCCTGGCACACGCTGTTGCCGCACATGGGGCTCTTGCCCTTGGGCACGTAGGCCTTCAGGAACTCGATCACCTGCGCCTGTGCCGCCGCCTCGTCAATGGCCGATTCGCGCACGCGCTGCGTCAACCCGCTCTTGCCATGCGTGCCGCGGTTCCACGCGTCCATGCGGTCAAGGGCGGCCTCGCTCTGGTGCACGGCCAACACGGGCCCCTCCACCCGCACAGTGATCTGCGGGTCCGTCACCACCACCGCCACCTCGATGATGCGGTCGTTGTCCGGGTCCAGACCCGTCATCTCCATGTCGATCCAGATGAGGTTGTGCTCGCTGGCGGTGAGGGTCACGGGCAGGGTCGCGACCAGGGTCACGGCCGCAGGTGTAGGCGTGTCGGAAGTGGGGCTCGGCTGCATCCGGGCATTGTCTCAGGCCTACACTGCGCGGCTCATGACCGCCACCACCCTGTCGCTCGTTTTCTGCGTTGCCGCTCTGGGCTCCTTGCTGGTGCAGTTCTGGCTGGCCACCCGGCAGATGCGGCACGTGGCACAGCACCGTGAGCAGGTGCCGCCTGCCTTCGCCGGCACGGTCACCGCCGAGGCCCATCGCAAGGCGGCCGACTACACCCTGGTCAAGGGCCGCTTCGGCCTGCTGCAACAAGCCTTTGGGGTGGCAGTGCTGATGGGCTGGACCTTGCTGGGCGGGCTGGAAGCGCTGAACACCTGGGTGCTGAACGCCACGCTACCCACACTGGGCCCGCTGGGTTACCAGATCTGCCTCGTGGCTGCCTTCACGCTCATCGCCAGCCTGATCGACCTGCCCGCCGACTGGCATGCCACCTTCCGCATCGAGCAACGCTTCGGCTTCAACCGCATGACGCAGCGCATGTGGGTGATGGATCAGCTCAAGAGCACCCTGGTGGGCGCGTTGATCGGCCTGCCGCTGCTGGCCCTGGTGCTGTGGCTCATGGGCGCCGCGGGCTCGGCCTGGTGGCTGTGGGCCTGGGGTGTGTGGATGGGGTTCAACCTGCTGTTGCTGGTGATCTACCCCACATGGATTGCGCCGCTGTTCAACAAGTTCACACCGCTGGCCGATGAATCGCTGGCGCAGCGCGTGCAGACCCTGATGCAGCGCTGCGGCTTTGCCGCCAAGGGCCTGTTCGTGATGGACGGCAGCCGGCGCTCGGCGCATGCCAACGCCTATTTCACGGGCCTGGGGTCGTCCAAGCGCGTGGTGTTCTACGACACCCTGCTGTCCCGCCTGAGCGCAGACGAGGTGGAAGCCGTTCTGGCCCACGAACTCGGCCACTTCAGGCACCGGCACGTGCTCAAGCGCATCGTGGCCATGTTCGCCCTGAGCCTGGCCGGGCTGGCGCTGCTGGGCTGGCTGAGTACGCAGCAGTTCTTCTACGTGGGCCTGGGCGTGACGCCTAACCTGGGTGCGCCCAACGACGGCCTGGCGCTGCTGCTGTTCATGCTGGCTCTGCCGCCCTTCACCTTCTTCCTGTCGCCCCTGATGGCGCGCTCATCGCGCAAGCATGAGTTCCAGGCCGACGCCTACGCCTGCCAGCAGGCCGACGGGCGCGCCCTGGCCAGCGCGCTGCTGAAGTTGCACGAGGACAACGCGGCGACACTGACGCCCGACCCGCTGTACGTGCGCTTCTATTACTCGCACCCGCCCGCGCTGGAGCGTCTGGCGGCACTGCCCCGGGCATGAAGAGCTGGTGTCACCCCTCCACACGGGCAGGGCTGCGCACGCCCCGCCAGGGCTCGGCGTGAATCGTTTGCAGCAACAGCGCTGCCGGTCCATGATCGGTCTGGCCGCGATGACACCCGCAGAGGCGGCCGCTCATCTGCCGGAGGTGCCCCAATGGGCGGTGGTGGACGTCGCGCTGGAGCGCAGCTTCCGCTTCGCGGACTTCCAGCACACCATGGCCTTCGTCAACGCCGTGGCGTGGATCGCGCAGCAGGAGGACCACGGGCCGGACCTGTTCGTGAACTGGACCACCTGCCGCGTGCGCTTCAACACCCATGACGTCCAGGGCCTGTCCCTCAACGACTTCATCTGCGCGGCCAAGGTGGACGCGCTGCTCGCGTGAGCAAACCGCAGCGCTCCAGCCGCCGCGGCGAAGCGGCCACCGCAGAGCCGGCCCCGCCACCAGACCTGCGCACCGGCCTGGTGGTCAGCGCCCACGGGCGCCACGTGGTGGTGGAAGACGAGGACGGCCAGCGCTGGCGCTGCCACGCCCGGGGGAAGAAGTCTGAACTGGTGGTGGGCGACCGCGTGGACTGGGCGCCCAGCGGAGACGAAGGCGTGGTGGAACACCTGCATGCCCGGCGCAGCCTGTTGTTCCGCCAGGATGAATGGCGTACCAAGTCCTTTGCTGCCAACCTGGACGGCCTGCTGGTGCTGGTGGCCAGCGAGCCGCCTTTCAGCGAATCGCAACTCACGCGCGCCCTGATCGCGGCGCGCAGCGCGGGCCTGCCCGTGACCATCGGCCTGAACAAGGTGGACCTGCCGCAGGCCGAGCAGGCGCGTGCGCGGCTGGCGCCTTATCGGGCCATGGGCGAGGAGGTGGTGGAACTCTCGCTCAAGGCCGAGCCCGAGGCCGCCATCGCACTGCTGACACCGCGCCTGGCCGGACGCGCCACCCTGGTGCTGGGGCCCAGCGGCATGGGCAAGAGCACGCTCATCAACCTGCTGGTGCCGCAGGCCAGCGCCAGCGTGGGCGAGATCTCCACCGCGCTGAACAGCGGGCGGCACACCACCACCACCACCACCTGGTACTGGCTGGGGGACCGGTCCACGGGCACCGCGATCATCGACTCCCCCGGCTTCCAGGAGTTCGGCCTGCGCCACATCGCCGCCACCGACCTCGCCCGCCTGATGCCCGACATCGGCCACCACCTGGGACACTGCCGCTTCTACCACTGCACCCACCGCCAGGAGCCTGGGTGTGGGGTGGCGCAGGCGGCCGAGCGGGGGCTGATCTCGGACTCACGCTGGAGGATTTATGGCGAACTTTGGGCCGAGTTGGGTACTTGAGGGGCTCAAGGCGTTGCGCGGTCGCCCGTAGCCTGGTCCACGGGCACAACGTCGAACGCATAATCCACCTGGTGCACGATGCGCAGAGGTTGCCAATCAGGTTCCAGTTCTTCGATCTTGCGCCGCAGCCTGGACGCGGTTTGCGCCAGTCGTGGCTCACCCCAGGCTTCGCCATGTGCACCGAGCGATTGCGTGAGGACTTCCTTGGGCACCACCTGGCCGGGCCGGCTCAGAAGACATTCGATCAGCATGCATTCCTGCGCGTTCAGCATCACGACCTGACCCCTGGGCGACCACATCTGGTGGTGGCGGGTTCAAAAGTCCAGACCCTGCAGACGATTCTCCAGGCCGCCACGGGTGGTCAGCATGACCACTCCCACGCCAGATTCGCTTGTCAAGCGGCTGACGATCTTGGTGCCCTCCATGTCACCCAAACTGCAAACGGATGTGGCCGTCCTCCGGGCTCGCCTTGATGGCATTTCCCAGCATCTTAATGTGGAAGACACCTCCGAGCAGGCGAGCGGATGTCTGACCTGACGCCGGTCGTGGCCGTGGGGCAACGATGTTGGGGTGATTCAGGCGGCTGCGGGCGTGGCGATGAAGC
>JAJTDM010000058.1 GCA_021300575.1 Rubrivivax sp. | reverse complement strand
CACCACTGCTACACCGGCCTTCCGCGGCACCGCATTCCACCTTGCCACAACCGGGGCACGCAGTGTTTCTTCGGCGCGATTTGCGGCAGCCCGCCGATTACTTCGCTAACCCCTTACAGGGACTTCTCGTGATGTCAACGGGCTTGCATGCGTCTCATCATTTCATTGCCTAGCGGTATTCGCGTTTGATCTCGATGACGACTCGTTCGATGGCTGAACAGAGAACAGACTGCCGCTCTGCAGACGCCCATCGTGGCACTTCGCCGCCGGCAGCCGCCATGCGGCTGGTTCGGGGCGGGGAAGTCCCTCTCATTCGCCGGGCATCAATCTCCGGCTCTGCCTGAAGGGTCGCCGAAGCTGCCTTCGCCGGCCTCCTGGCTCACTTGGTTTGAATGGGTAGCTCGAAGAGGATGTTCTCAAAGTGCTCATCTTCGAACACGTAGTCAGTCCGCCCGCGCTCCAGCCACCCTTGGCGCCGGTACCAGACCAATGCGTCGGTGTTGCCCACCCACGCCGTGAGCCATAAAGACTGAGCGCCTGATGCCTTGGCCTGCTCGGCAGCCGCGGCAATCAAGGCCTTGCCAATCCCTTGTCCCTTGGAGCGTGCCTGCACGTACAAGCGCTCTACCTCGACAGCCGGATGGCCCGACACCAACTCATGCCGCTCAGCAAAGGCGAGTTGAGCGAAACCGACCAAGTGCTCGTCACGCTCGGCAAGCACGAAGCGGGTGTCAGGCCGCGCCAGCAACGAGGCCATGGCTTCAGTGGAGAAGTGCGCCAACACCTCTCGCGCCAGCAGTGGACGGATACCCTTGGTCGCGTAGGTATCAAGAGACACTTGCGTACCCAGCACGCCGACAAGCAGGGCATCGTCAGGAGTTCCCGTTCTCAACCGCAGCGAAGCATCTTGCATAGGGTCATGCTGCCATACGCGACAGACCCCGGAAGCACCGTGCAAATCTACGAACTGGCGCAATGGAACATCGCGATCATGCGGGTTACGGGGCTTGGCTGCCGCCGGTGTGCAACGACGGAGATGAAAGCGTGACCAACCCCCTGATGTCGAAGAACCACATGCATCTGCGGCCCCTCACCGATGCGGACGCGAGTGAGTTTCAGCGCCTGCGATTGCAGGGGCTGCAGGAAAGCCCTTCCTCGTTCGGCTCAAGCCACGAAGAAGAAGTGCACAGGACCCTGGACCAGGTTCGGCAGCACATCGCGGGCTCTGCCGAACGGGCTTTCCTGGGGCTGTTCACCGCTGGAGAGCTGGTGGGCATGGTGGGGGTGGGCCGGGAGCAGGGCCTGAAGGAGCGACACATTGCGTTCATCCGAAGCATGTACGTTGCCCCGCACGCACGAGGTCAGGGTGCGGGCCTGCAGCTCCTTGCCGCTGCGCTGCAGCAAGCGTGGTCATGGCACGGCGTGGAGCAGGTGACGCTGTCGGTGACCGCAAACAACGAAGCCGCTGTGCGCCTGTACAAAGCCGCAGGGTTCATGGAAGTGGGCCGCATGCCGCGGGCGCTCAAGATGGGGCGGGACTACTTCGATGAACTGATCATGCTGCGGACCGATGAGTCCAGATGAGCATTCGATGAAGATCGACCCCGCAGGAAGGCTTGTGGCTGCAGGCACTTCAGGTATTCTGAAAACGACAGCTCATCAGAACGAGCCATGGAGCAGCGCCGTCATGCCATCCTCTAGACGCTTTCTGCTGACCTTGGGCGCTGTGACGGGCCTCGGCACATCGCTCTGCACCGAAGCCTCGTCGCCTGAGGCCTGGGCCACGCACAAGGCTGAAGTGGTGGCCAAGTGCGCCCTGGCCAGCGGACTGAAGAGCGCCAAGCTGGTCGGCGAACTCATCGAGTACGACGACCGCCTGGGACTGACGGCGGCTCTGATTGCCGGCGTATACCCGCAGCAGTACATGCGAAATCAAACAGGGCGCAGCCTGTGCCTGTTCGACAAACGCACTCGCATGGCGTTCACGGCTCCGGCGGACTCTTGGAAGTGACGCCAAGCAGAGTCGCCTTCATGGCATCTTGAAGACGGTGGAGCACTGCAGAAAAGGAGACCGGAGATGCAGCACAGTCTCACTGGCAAACGCGTCCTGATCACGCAGGCGGATGAATTCATGGGCCCGGCGCTGTGCGAGGTGCTGGCCGAGCAGGGCGCGCAGGTGGTGGCCAGCACGGCCGACCTTTCGCCGCCCGAGGCCGCGGCCCAGGTGGTGGCCCAGGCAGAGAAGGCCGGGCCTGTCGACGTGCTGGTGGCCAACCTCGCCTACCGGGCGCCGACCACGCCCGCCGTGGAAGTGGGCGAAGACGAGTGGCGCGCCGTGTTCGCCGCGCTGGTGGACCCGCTGCCGCGGCTGGTGCGCGCCGCCGCGCCCGCCATGATCCAACGGCGCAGCGGCAAGGTGCTGGTGGTGGGCAGCGCCTCGGCCCTGCGCGGCATGAAGCGGGCCTCCACCTACAGCGCCGCGCGCGGTGCGCAACTGGCCTATGTGCAGGCCGTGGGGGTGGAGCTGGCGCCGCACCAGGTGCAGGTCAACGCCATCGCCCAGAACTTCGTGGACAACCCCACCTACTTTCCGCCGGAGGTGCAGGCCAACCCGCGCTTCCAGGAACGCCTGGCACGCGAGGTCCCGCTGGGCCGCCTGGTGAGTGCCCGCGAGGACGCGCTGTTCGCGGCCTACCTGTGCAGCAGCGCGGCCGATTGCTTCGTGGGCCAGGTCTTCCCGGTATGCGGGGGGTGGGTGGGGCGCTGAGGCCTGTCACGCACTCCAGGCCGGGGCGAGTGCTTCGCCTTCGGCCACCCCGCGCGCCGCAGCGGCTCGCGCTTCAAGCCGACCGCGCCGCCGCCTTCACCTTCAGCCGCGAGGCATGCAGCAGCGGCTCGGTGTAGCCGCTGGGCTGGGCCAGGCCCTTGAAGACCAGGTCGCTGGCGGCCTGGAAGGCGGCTGAAGTCTTCAGGCGTCCGGTCATGGGCTGGTAGGCCTTGTCGCCAGCGTTCTGCTTGTCCACCACCTTGGCCATGCGCTTGAGGGTGTCCTTCACCTGCTGCTTGCTCACCACGCCGTGGTGCAGCCAGTTGGCCATGTGCTGGCTGGAGATGCGCAGCGTGGCGCGGTCTTCCATCAGCCCCACGTTGTGGATGTCGGGCACTTTGGAGCAGCCCACGCCCTGGTCCACCCAGCGCACCACGTAGCCGAGGATGCCCTGGGCGTTGTTGTCCAGCTCCTGCTGCTTCTCGGCTTCGGTCCACTTGGGCTTCTTCACCACGGGCACGGTCAGCAAGGCGTCCAGCAAGGCGCCGCGCTCGGTTTCCAGGTCCACCTTCTCCAGGCCCTTCTCGATACCCTTTTGCACGCCGAAGACATCCACCTGGTGGTAGTGCAGCGCATGCAGGGTGGCCGCGGTGGGGCTGGGCACCCAGGCGGTGTTGGCGCCGGCCAGCGGGTGGGCGATCTTCTGCTGCAGCATGGCGGCCATCAGGTCGGGCATGGCCCACATGCCCTTGCCGATCTGGGCACGACCGCGCAGGCCGCAGGCCAGGCCGGTGAGGACGTTGTTGCGCTCGTAGGCGGCGATCCACTCGGTGGCCTTCATGTCGCCCTTGCGGCGCATGGGGCCGGCCTGCATGGCGGTGTGCATCTCGTCGCCCGTGCGGTCCAGGAAGCCGGTGTTGATGAAGGCCACGCGACTGGCGGCGGCGGCGATGCAGGCCTGCAGGTTCACGCTGGTGCGGCGCTCCTCGTCCATGATGCCCAGCTTGACGGTGCTGTCGGGCAGGCCCAGCAGCTTCTCCACACGGCCGAAGAGCTCGGCGGCGAACGCCACCTCGGCCGGGCCGTGCATCTTGGGCTTGACGATGTAGACGCTGCCGGTGCGGCTGTTGCGGATGCCGTTCGCACCATGGCCCTTCAGGTCATGCAGGGCGATGGCGGTGGTGATCACGGCGTCCAGGATGCCTTCCGGAATCTCGCGCCCGGCCTCGCTCCACAGGATGGCCGGGTTGGTCATCAGGTGGCCCACGTTGCGCACGAACAGCAGCGAGCGGCCGTGCAGCGAGACGGTGCCGCCGCCCGGGGCGGTGTAGACGCGGTCCGGGTTCAGGCCGCGGGTGAAGGTGGTGCCACCCTTGTGGACCTGCTCGGTCAGCGTGCCCTTGAGGATGCCCAGCCAGTTGCCGTAGGCCTGCACCTTGTCGCCGGCGTCCACCACGGCCACCGAGTCCTCCAGGTCCAGGATGGTGGACAGCGCAGATTCGACCACCAGGTCGCTCACGCCGGCGGCGTCAGCGCGGCCGATGGCGGTGCTGCGGTCGATGCGGAGGTCCAGGTGCAGGCCGTGGTGCTGCAGCAGCACCGAGGACGGCGCGGCCACGTCACCCTGCCAGCCGATGAGCTGGGCCGGCTTCTTCAGCCCGGTGGTGCGGCCGTCAGCCAGGGTCACCACCAGTTCGCCCTTGGCGATGGCGTAGCCCTTGGAGCCCACGTGCGAGGCGCCGCGGCCGGCCAGCGGCGCGGTGCGGTCCAGCACATGGCGCGCGTACTCGATGACTTTGGCGCCGCGCTTGGGGTTGTAGCCCGTGCCTTTTTCGCAGCCGTCGGTCTCGGGCAGGGCGTCGGTGCCGTACAGGGCGTCGTACAGCGAGCCCCAGCGGGCCTGGGCGGCGTTCAGCGCGTAGCGCGCGTTGGTGATGGGCACCACGAGCTGCGGGCCGGCCTGCCGGGCCAGTTCAGCGTCCACGTTCTTCGTGCTCACCTTGACCTTGGCCGGCACCGGCACCAGGTAGCCGATCTTCTGCAGGAAGGCCCGGTACTTGGCCATGTTCTTGATGGGCCCGGGGTGCTTGGCGTGCCAGGCGTCCAGCTCGGACTGCAGGCGGTCGCGCTCGGCCAGCAGGGCCGCGTTCTTGGGCGACAGGTCGCTCACGATGGCGGCAAAGCCCTGCCAGAAGGCGTCAGCCTGCAGCCCCGTGCCGGGCAGCACCTGCTGGTCGACAAAGGTCTTGAGCACCGTGGCCACCTGCAGGCCGTGGGTGGAAGTGCGGTCACTGGTCGTGGTGTTCATGGCAGCAAGAGGAGGTGGTTGAGGCAGGGGACGGGCCGAAGCGTGGGCTGTGGCGGATGTTCAATGGGTGGACGAGGTTCGGCCACCATGACCTCGCACTGTATTGCCACCCTGAGCGCGCATTGATGAACGAAACTGACATGCATTTGTGCCTTGAGTGCACATAATCAGCGCTCATGGACAAGCTCAAGCAGCTCGAATCCTTTGTCACCGTGGCCACCAAGGGCAGCCTCACGGCCACGGCGCTGGCCGAGGGCGTGGCCCCGGCGGTGATCGGCCGGCGCATCGACGCGCTGGAGGAGCGCCTGGGCGTGAAGCTGCTGGTGCGCACCACGCGGCGCATCACCCTCACGCACGAGGGCAGCGCGTTTCTCGAAGACTGCCAGCGCCTGCTGACGGACCTGGCCAGCGCCGAGGCCAGCGTGAGCGCCGGCGGGGTGAAGGCCAGCGGCCACCTGCGGGTGACGGCGCCCGCCGGCTTCGGGCGGCGCCACGTGGCGCCGCTGGTGCCCCGCTTCATCGCCCAGCATCCGGATGTCAGCGTGTCGCTGAACCTGTCGGACCGGGTGGTGGACATCGCCAACGAGGGCTTCGACTGCGCCGTGCGCGTGGGCGACCTGCCCGATTCCAGCCTCATCAGCGTGCGCCTGGCCGACAACCGGCGCCAATGTGTGGCCACGCCGGGCTACCTGCAGCGCGCCGGCGTGCCCCAACACCCGTCCGACCTGGCCCGCCATGAGTGCCTGACGCTCAGCTCAGACGCCAGCCAGACGCGCGGCTGGGCCTTTCAGGTGGACGGTGAGGTGACCCACCTGCGCCCGCACGGCCGGCTGGACTGCAGTGACGGCCAGGTGCTGCACGACTGGTGCCTGCAGGGCCTGGGCATCGCCTGGCGCAGCACCTGGGAGGTGGCGTCGGAAATCGCCGCGGGCCGCCTGCAGCCCCTGCTGGAAGAGTACGCCGCGCCACCCAACGGCATCTTTGCGGTGTTCACGCACGCGCGCCACCTGCCGCTGCGCGTGCGGCTGTGGATCGACTTCCTGAAGCAGACCTACGGCAGCGCCACGTACTGGCGCGACTGACTGCGCGGCCGACTGCGCGGCTGACGTCGCCCAGCGCCTCTGCGGCTGCTCACTTCTTGGGCGCGGCGGCCTTGGCGTCTTCCATGCACTTCTTCACGTGCGCGTTCTTGGCCGCACCAGCCAGCTTCTTGTCGGCTGCGGACTTCTCGCACATCTCGGCTCGGTCCGGTGCCTTCGCCTGGGCGGGGGCTGCCGCCGCCGGCGTGCCGCCCGCGTCGGTGACGCACTTCTTCATGAAGCTGTTCTTGGCCGCGCCGGTCAGCTTCTTCTCGGCCGCCTGGGCCTCGCACTTGGCTTCGGCACCGGACGCGTGGACGGCGCCGGCCATCAGGCCGAGTGACAACAGAGCAGCAGTGATCAGAGTCTTCATGGTGGTGTCCTGTTCTTGAGTGGCAGGGGCAGGAGAGACGGTCGCACTGGCGTGCGGCCGAGAAGGATGCGTTGTGGCCTCGAGCCCGGCCGGCAGGCGCCAGGAGTCCAGGTGCACCGGATTCAGGCTCCCTGGGGGCCCGCGCCAGCCATGCGGTCCACGGTCTGCCAGGCGACGTTCAACCTGCGCACCAGCACATGGATGAAGGCGGCGTCGAACATGGCGCGGGTGGTCAGGCTCATCTGACGCAGCACGTCGGGCGTGAGCGAAATCATGGTGGAAGGCGTGGCCACCATGACGTCAGCGCTGTGGACGGCCATGTCCGGGCTCGGGGCCAGGTAGGCGAGTTCACCCACCGAGGCACCGGCTCCCAGGGCGGCCACCTTGATGCCGTTGCGAAACACGTCCACCAGGCCGTTGGCGATGATGTGGAAGGCGTTGCCTCGCCCGCCCTTGCGGTACAGGGCGTGCCCGGGGTCGTGGCGTTCCCAGCGTGCGCGGCGTACCACCTCCCACAACTCCACGTCGCCAAAGCCCTTGAAGAACTCCAGCGAGCGCAGCAGCGTGAACCGCTCGGAGTCCAGCACCTCGGCATCGGTGGCGCGCGGCACTTGGCGGCTGCTGACCAGTTGCGAAAGCGCCCGGGCAAATTCGTCCCAGGACGCGAAGCGTTCTTCACGGCGGCGAGCCATTCCCTTGCGCACCAGGGCGTCCAGCGCGGGGGTCACGCCGTCGCGCAGACCCGTGAGTGGCTCCGGCGTGGCGGTGTAGATCTGCTGCATCAGCGCCGGCTGCTGCTCCGCAGCGAACGGCGGGCGGCCCGCCACCAGGTGGTAGAGCATGGCCGAGAGGGAGTACATGTCGGCACGCGCGTCCAGGTCGGCGCCGTCGACCTGCTCCACTGACATGTAGGCCAGCGAGCCCACCCGGAACACCTGCGTGCGCTCGGAGTCCAGGTTGAGGACGCTGCCAAAGTCGGTGATCTTGACGTCGGCGACGCGATCGCCATCCATCAGCGCCAGGATGTTGGCCGGCTTGATGTCGCGGTGGATGAGGCCCTGCTTCCAGCAGTAGTTCAAGGCCATGGCGCACTTGAAGCCGATTTCCGCGATCTGCTCCAAGGGCAGCAGCCGGTTGGCCCGGCAAAAGCGCCGCAGCGTCAGGCCGGGCACGTACTCCATGACCAGATAGGGTGCAGACCCGTCGGACACGGCGTCCATGATCTGCACCACGTTGGGGTGGTGCAGCCGCCCGGCCAGCGCCGCCTCTGAAGCGAAGAAAGCCGCCGACAGTCGCTCGTAGTCGTCGATCACGCCCTGGCGCAGCCGCTTGATGGCCACATCCGTCTGCCGGAACTCGTCACGCGCAAGAAAGACCTCGCTGGTGGCACCTTCGCCCAGGCGGGACACCACTCGGTACTTGCCGATATGGCTGGGCAGGTCTTGGGGCGGGGTGGACATGCAGGGCGCGCGCAGCGGAAGCGATGGCTTGACCCATTGTGCCGCGCCCGCCCACGGGGTTCATCGCGGGTTCGGTGAACCTTTCCAGACCGCAGAACAAGCGCAGAATCTCCAGCGCCCCGCCCCGCCCTGCCCTGCATGCCGCGCCGGGCCATCCCTCGACCCTCTTCGGAAGTTGTGCCCCATGAACGATTTCTTCTCCCTGCACCTGGACGACGCCACGGGCGTGGCCACGCTGGAGTTGAGCCGGCCACGCCTGAGCGACGAAGGCCGCACGCGCGCCTTGGTGCTGCGCTCCACCGGCCGGCACTTCAGCGCGGGCATGGCCTTGGAGGTTTTTGCGGGCGACTTTGACCTGCTGCGCCTGCCCACGGCGCGCCACCGCCTGGCCTTTCAGGATGGGCTGCGCCGCCTGATGGCCTGTGTGGATGTGCTGGACGAGGCGCGCTTTCCCACGATCTGCGCGGTGCAGGGCGGCTGCGTGGGCGGCGCGCTGGACCTGGCCGCGGCCTGCGACATCCGCGTGTGCAGCGCCGACGCCTTCTTCACCGTGCAGGAGATCCACATCGGCATGGCCGCCGACCTGGGCGTGCTGCAGCGCCTGCCCAAGATCGTGCCGGCCGGCGTGGCACGCGAGATGGCCTACAGCGGCGACCGCCTGGGCGCCGAGCGTGCGCTGGCCGTGGGCCTGGTGAACACCGTGCTGCCGGACGCCGCCGCCCTGCACGCTCACGCCGACGGCCTGGCCCGGCGCATCGCCGCCAAGAGCCCACTGGCCGTGGCCGGCAGCAAGCGGGCGCTGAACTACGCCCGCGACCACGGCACCGCGCAGGCCCTGGAGCAGATGACCCTGCTGCAGAGCGCCATCTTCGAAATCGACGAGATGGGCGCGGCCATCGCCGCATGGAAGGACAAGCGCGAGGTCGCCTTCGCGCCCCTGGCGCCAGTGCAGGACCCGTGATGAGTTCGCGGCTCGGGCGGCTCAGGCCGCTTTCAGGGCGGTGAACAGCGGATCGTGCCGGCCGCGCGGGCGGTACGCCGACACGCGGCGCGCGATCTCCGCAATGTGCTCGGGCGTGGTGCCGCAGCAGCCGCCGGCGATGTTGAGAAAGCCGCTGCGGGCAAAGCCCTCCATCAGGCTGCCCGTCACCTCGGGCGTCTCGTCGAAGCCGGTCTCGCTCATGGGGTTGGGCAGGCCGGCGTTGGGGTAGCAGCTGATCCAGGTGTCAGCTGCCACCTTGGCCAGCTCCTCGATGTACGGGCGCATGAGCGCGGCGCCCAGGGCGCAGTTCAGCCCCACGGCCAGCGGGCGCGCATGGCGCACCGAGTGCCAGAACGCCCCCACCGTCTGCCCGGACAGGATGCGGCCCGAGGCGTCGGTGACCGTGCCGCTGATGATGACCGGCAGGCGCTCGCCCGTCTCCTCCATCAGCTCGTCCAGCGCGAACAGCGCCGCCTTGGCGTTGAGCGTGTCGAAGATGGTTTCCACCAGAAAGAGGTCGCAGCCGCCTTCCAGCAGCCCCTGCGCCTGTTCGCGGTAGGCCGTGCGCAGCTCGTCGAAGCTGACGTTGCGCGCGCCGGGGTCGTTCACGTCCGGGCTGATGCTGGCCGTGCGCGGCGTCGGGCCCAGCGCGCCGGCCACGAAACGCGGGTGCTCCGGTGTGCTGAAGCGGTTGCAGGCCTGGCGCGCCAGGCGCGCGGCGGCCACGTTCATCTCGTAGGCCAGAGGGGCCAGACCGTAGTCCTCCTGCGCAATCGAGGTGGCGCCGAAGGTGTTGGTCTCGACGATGTCGGCGCCGGCGGCGAGGTACTGCTCGTGGATGCGCTGGATCACGTCCGGCCGCGTCAGCACCAACAGATCGTTGTTGCCCTTCAGGTCCTTGGGATGGTCTGCCAGGCGCGCGCTGCGGAAGTCGGCCTCGGTCAGCTTCTCCTGCTGGATCATCGTGCCCATCGCGCCGTCGAGGATGACGATGCGTTGTTGGAGAATCGCGGGCAAGGCTGCCGCGCGGGTGTAGGCGATCCGATGGGCGTTCATGCCCTCGATTGTAGGAACCGCCCTTCCCTTTGATGAGACACCTGACCCCCACCGACACCTGGCAGTTCCTGCAGCGCACGCCCGAGGCGCTGTTCGTCGACGTGCGCATGGAGATCGAGTACCTCTACGTCGGCCACCCGCCGGGCGTGGTGCATGTGGCCTGGTACGAGTACCCCGAGATGCAGGCCCACCCCGAGGCCTTTGCGCAGCAGGTGCTGCGCGAGGCCGGCGGGCGCACCGAACGGCCGGTGGCGCTGATCTGCCGCTCCGGCAAGCGCACGGTGGAGGCCGGGCAGGCGCTGGAGGCCGCCGGTTTCACCGACGTCATCAACGTGCTGCACGGTTTCGAGGGCGAGCTGGACGAGCACTTCCAGCGCGGACGCCTGAACGGCTGGCGCTGCGAAGGTCTGCCCTGGGAACAGTTGTAGCCAGGCCCCGCCAGGCCTCAGTGGCCGGACGCCGATAGCTCCAGCGTCTCCCCGCCGGGCAGCACGGTCAGGCGGGCGCGCACCGGCAGATGATGCTGCGCCGGGTCCATCCACACCTCCACCTGGGTGTCATAGGGCCGGCGCGGCTCCCGCGTCAAGCGCAACGCTTCGACCACCGCCCCGCCAGGCAGGCTCAGGCGCTGGCGGTCTTGCACGATGAAGGTCCAGGTGTCCACGTCAGCCCGCGCGCCAGAGACCGACACCGCAATGCGGCCGCCCGCACCCTGGGGCGCTGGCGCGGCCTCCAGGATGGCCGCCAGCTGCACCATCCAGCTCAGCCGGTCCTGCGCGCCCAGGCGCAGAGGCTGCGAAGCGGCAGAGCCCGAATAGGTGATCCGCCCCGCGCCGTGGTCGAAATTCGCGGCCAGACGGTCCCTGCCGCGCCGCCGGTCCACGAAGCGTTCGGGCATCAGGCCGTGCGGGCCGAGGCTGCCCTGGCTGCGCAAGCCCAGCACCTCCAGGCCCAGGGCGGTGCCCTTGAGTTCCAGCTCGTAGCCCGAGCCCGCTCGCTGCAGGGTCAGCTCGGCCTGTCCCGACAGCGCGCCGCGGCGCAGGGCGTAGGTCAGGCGAAAGGGCGGCGGCACCCGCGTGGCGTACACGGGCGGGGGCGGGTCGTCGTCAGCTGCGGGGGCTGCCCTGGGCTCCGTCGGCTGCGCCACGGGAAGCAGGGCTGCGGGGGCCGCCTCGGACACCGGGCTGGCCTGTGCAGGAACGTCGACGGACTTCGGAGCCTCACTGGCCTGTGCGGTGGGGACTGCCGCCGGGACAGCCACCGGGACAGCGGCCGGGACGGTCTCCGGGGCAGACACGGCTGCGGACCCGGGCGGTACGGTCGCCCGGGCAGCGGTGCGCTCCACCGGGACCGACGCCGGGACGGCCTGCGGGGCTGGCGACGATGGCACGGGCAGGCTGCGCACCTCCACCGGGGCCACCCGGTGCGACACAGGCAAGGCCAGGGTCACGGCAGAAGCCGGCACTTGCAGGCTCGCGTCCCCGCGCAGGCCCTCGGGTGTCCTGTCCGCAGCCCAGGCGCCCAGCACCATGACGTGGACCAGCACCGCACCTGCCGCAGCCCAGGCGGCTTCGGACGCCCGCAGGCCCGGGGGCCGGTGAGGGCGGGCGGTGTCTTCCGCGAGGTGCTGCTGGCGCATGCGGGAATGGTGCCACCGACTTGAAGACCGCAGGCCCACATTGCGTTGGCTCAAACGGGCCCATGACCATGCTCAAGAAAATGGTTTGCCATGGGGCCGCACTTGCGCCACCATCGCCTCATGACAAGAAAGATCAGGGATGCTCATGACACTGCTGCGCGCCGCCGGAACCGACACGAGGTCGGCACCTGCCTCTGCCGTTGCCCCTGCCGTTGCCCCTGCGGCCTGCCCGGCTGAAACGCGCGAGCGGCCCATCGAACAGGCCACCGAGCCTCCCACCGAGCCGGACTCAGCCCAGTTGCAGGCCTTGCGGCTGGCCCTGAAGGCTTCGCGTATCGGCGTCTTCGACATCCGCCTGCCGGAAGGCCAGGGCCACTTCTCCGACGACTGCCTGGAAGTGCTGGGCTACGGGGCGGAATACCGGGAGGCTTTCTTGCGCGGGTTCTCGCCCCTGGTGCACCCGCAGGACCGGGCGGCGATGCTGCGCGGCCGCCATGGTGCGCAGGCCCAGGACTCCCACCGCTTCGAACTGGAGGCGCGCCGCATGCGCTGCGACGGCAGCTACGGCTGGGTGCGCTGGATCGGCCAGGTGGTGGAGCACGACGGGCCAGATGCCGGTCTTCGCCTGGTGGGCACGCTGGAGGACGTGAACGACTGGCACCGGGCAGAGGCCGAGCTGCGCCAGGCCCGCCAGCAGCTCCAGGCCCTGTCCGAGCACGTGGAAGCGCAACTGGAAGCCGAACGCAAGCTCATCGCCTCGGAAGTGCATGACCAGTGCGGCCAGGTGCTCACCCTGGTGAAGATGGAGATCGCGGTCTTGCGCAACGCCGCCCGGCAGGCGCCGTTGATGCTGGACAGCGTGCAGCGTCTGGATGAACTGGTGAACGACCTGGTGCAGATGAGCCGGGACGTCATCGCCCGCCTGCGCCCCCCGGCGCTGGACCTGGGCCTGGTGCCGGCCCTGGAATGGCTGGCCGGAGAGTGGGCGCGCCAGGCGGGCATGGCCTGCGAGTTCTCCTGCGCCGTGGACGACCTGGCGCTGCCTGACGACAAGGCCACCACCTTGTTCCGCATCATTCAGGAGTCGCTGACCAACGCCGCGCGCCACTCCCAGGCCGGTTGGGTGCACGTGGGCCTGCGCGTGAGCGAGGACGGACTGGACCTGCGCGTGGCCGACAACGGTCGGGGCTTCGACACGGGCGCCGACCAGCCAGGCCGCTTCGGCCTCATGGGCATGCAGGAGCGCGCGCAACGGGTGGGCGCACGACTGGAGATGACCAGCACCCCCGGCGCCGGCACCCAGGTGCGGGTGTCCATGCCCTTGTCCGCCACCGTCCCACCCGCTGCGGCTTGAGGGCCCGGGGCTTGCCCCTGCCCGGCATCGCCGCACAATCCGTCCATTCCCAACAGTGTGGAGGTTTCATGGCCGCAGCACACGATTTCTCGAAAATGGTTCCGGGTTTCGACTTCCTGCAGGGGCTGGTGAAGAACGCCAGTTCCGCCATGCCCAGCCTGGGCCCATGGGTGGCCCCCACGCTGGACCCCGAGGAGCTGGGCAAGCGCATCGAAGAGCTGAAGACGGTGCAGTTCTGGCTGGAGCAGAACGCCCGCATGATCGGCACCACGGTGCAGGCCCTGGAGGTGCAGCGCATGACGCTGACCACGCTCAAGAGCATGAACGTGCAGGCGGCCGATCTGGCCCAGGCCTTCAAGCTCCAGGATCCCGCCCCCGAGCCGGCCCCCGCACCCCCTGCGGCAGCGACCACACCGCCGGGCGTGGTGGACCCGATGCAGTGGTGGGGAGCCCTGACCCAGCAGTTCACCCAGCTCGCCGCCCAGGCCCTGAAAGACCGGCCGGCCGAAAGCCCTGCGGACGCTGCGGCCCCGGCGCCAGCCTCGGCCCGCACCGCCAAGGGCGGGGCCGCGCGCAAGGCCGGGCGGACCACGGGTGGCCGCGCCGCCAAGGGAAGGGCGTGAAGAAAGGCGTGAACGCCCTGTCCAGCCCGTTCCTCGTCGGCCACGCCACGCATCCGGACTGGCGCATGGCGCTGGCCCTGGCGGCCGCGCAGATCGACGCCGCGCGCGCGCAGGTGTCAGGCGGCAACGCTGCGCACGCGGCCACCGAGACGCTGGGCCTGGCCTACTTCGCTGACCACTACGCCCCGCACGGGCAGGCCCTGCTGGACGAACTGCGCCAGCGCTGGCCGGGCGTGGCCTGGGTCGGTTGCCCAGCCGTGGGCATCGCGGCCTCGGGGGTGGAGTACTTCGACGAGCCCGCCCTGGCCTTGATGTTGTGCGAACTGCCGGCAGACAGCTTCGAGGTGTTCTCAGGCGCGCGGCCCCTCATGGGCCCGGGCAGCAGGCTCAGCCAGATGGGGATCCAGGCCCACACAGCCCTGGTGCACGCCGACCCGGCCACGCCCGATCTGGCCGAGCTGGTGGCCGAGCTGAGCGAGCGCGTGGCCACGGGCTACCTGTTCGGCGGCGCGGTCTCTGCCCGCACGGGCGGGGCGCAGCTGGCCGAGGGCTGGTGGCAGGGCGGGCTGTCCGGCGTGGCCTTCGGCCCGCAGGTGGGGCTTGTGTCGCGTGTCACCCAGGGCTGCCAGCCCGTGGGCCCGGAGCGCGTGGTGACGGCCGCGCAGGGGCATGTGGTCACCGAGCTGGACGGCCAGAGCGCGCTGCCCTTGCTGCTGCGCGATCTGGGCCTCGACCTGCAAGACCCGCGCAAGGCCCTGACGGTGCTGCGTGCCACGCTGGTGGGCCTGACCGACGCCGACAGCGCCCTGCTGGGGCGGGGCGGCCAGTTCGGCCCGGACGTGCGCGTGCGCCACCTGGTGGGGCTGGACCCGGGGCGCCAGGCGGTGGCTGTGGCCGCCCACATGGAGCCAGGCATGCGCCTAGCCTTCTGCCAGCGCAATACCGAAGCCGCGCGGCGCGACCTGGTGCGCATCTGCAGCGAGATCCGCGAGGAGCTGGAAACCGAAGCCGCAGAGGCCGCTGCTGCGGCAGCCCCCGCCATCCGCGGCGCCGTCTACATCAGCTGCAACGGCCGCGGCGGGCCGCACTTCGGCGCGCCGTCGGCCGAGCTGAAGATCGTGCAGCGCGCGCTGGGCGATGTGCCGCTGGTGGGCTTCTTCGCCGCAGGCGAGATCGCGCGACGCCACCTTTACGGCTACACCGGCGTGCTCACGGTGTTCAGGGGCTGAAGGCCGGCCATTGCACGTACCCGAGTCAAAAGCATGATGACGCCTGGCCAGACCGGGCTTTGCCGCGCAGGGCGTGAACGCCGCGCCTTGGCGGGTACAGTCCTCAGCCGCCTTCCCGTTCGTCCTTTCCTCCTGCACATCCCCGTCACCCCTCTGCGCCCCATGAACGCCCCCCTGCCCGCCGCCGCCCTGGACCGTGCCGCCCGCCAGCGGGAGATCGTGGCGGCCCTCGCCCCCGTGGTGCCCGCCCATGCCCTGCTGTGGCAGGCCGAGGACACGGTGCCCTACGAGTGCGACGGCCTCACCGCCTACCGCCAGCAGCCGCTGGTGGTGGTGCTGCCGGAGACGGAGGGCCAGGTCGCTGCGGTGCTGAAGGCCTGCCACGCGCTGATGGTGCCCGTGGTGGCGCGCGGCGCGGGCACGGGCTTGTCGGGCGGCGCGCTGCCGCACGCGCTGGGCGTGACGCTGTCGCTGGCCAAGTTCAACAAGATCCTGAAGGTGGATGCCACCAGCCGCACCGCCACCGTGCAGTGCGGCGTGCGCAACCTGGCGATCAGTGAAGCGGCTGCGCCCCACGGCCTGTACTACGCGCCCGACCCCAGCAGCCAGATCGCCTGCACCATCGGCGGCAACGTGGCCGAGAACTCCGGCGGCGTGCACTGCCTGAAGTACGGCCTGACGCTGCACAACGTGCTGCGCGTGCGCGGCTTCACGGTGGAGGGCGAGGCGGTGGAGTTCGGCTCGCTGGCACTCGACACGCCCGGGCTGGACCTGCTGCCGGTGGTGGTGGGCAGTGAAGGCATGCTGGCCGTGACCACCGAGGTGACGGTCAAGCTGGTGCCCAAGCCGCAACTGGCGCGCTGCATCATGGCCAGCTTCGACGACATCCGCAAGGCGGGTGACGCCGTCGCGGCGGTGATCGCCGCGGGCATCATCCCGGCGGGCCTGGAGATGATGGACAAGCCCATGACCGCGGCGGTGGAAGACTTCGTCCACGCCGGCTACGACCTGGACGCCGAGGCCATCCTGCTGTGCGAGAGCGACGGCACGCCCGAGGAAGTGGCCGAGGAGATCGGCCGCATGCTCGACGTGCTGGCCGGCGCCGGCGCCACCCGCATGGAGGTGAGCAAGGACGAGGCGCAGCGCCTGAAGTTCTGGAGCGGGCGCAAGAACGCCTTCCCGGCGACCAACGACCCCGACCAGCTGCACCGCTGCGAGCTCTTCGGCGCCGACATCCTGGAAACCAGCGTGCGCCTGGGCGGCACGGTCACGGGCGAGCACGGCGTGGGCGTGGAAAAGCTCAACTCCATGTGCGTGCAGTTCACGCCAGGTGAGCGCGAGCAGATGTTCGCGCTGAAGGCCGCCTTCGACCCCGCCGGCCTGCTCAACCCCGGCAAGGTGATCCCCACGCTGCAGCGCTGCGCCGAGTACGGCCGCATGCACGTGAGCAAGGGCCTGCTGCCTTTCCCCGGGCTGGAGCGTTTCTGATGACGGGCGTGTGGGGTCATGACGACTTTGATCTGGAACCGCTGCGCTTGGCTTTGGCGCGGCTGGAGGAAGGCTGGGATCGCTACAACCGCGACCGCAGCGACACCCAGATCCGCGACGGCCTGATCCAACGCTTTGAGTTCACCTACGAGCTTGCGCACAAGACCCTGCGGCGCTGGCTTCGTGCAGCATCGGCCTCGCCTGAGGACGTGAGCGCCATGGCCTTTGCCGACCTGGTGCGCACGGGCAATCAGCAGGGCCTGTTGCGCAGTGACTGGCCGGCATGGCGGCGTTTTCGCGAGCTGCGCTCCCGCACGAGTCACACCTACGACGAAGCCATCGCGCTGGAGGTGGTGGCGTGCATCCCCGAATTCATCGAGGAAGTGCGGGTGCTGAGAGACCGCCTTGGCGTGCGGGAGGCCAAGTGATGATGGAACCTGCAGGACTGGGTATGCACCACCGGGAGTGGGACACGGTGCGCGCCATCTTGAAGGCGCATGTCCCTGAGTTTGAAGTCTGGGCGTTCGGTTCGCGTGCCGCCGGCACGGCCGGGGCCTATTCCGATCTGGACCTTGCCATCGCTGGCGAAGGGCCCCTGGACAGTGCCAGGCGCGCTGCGCTGCGCGAGGCCTTTGTCGAGTCTGATCTGCCTTGGAAGGTGGACCTCGTGGACTGGGTCTCGGTGGGCGAACGCTTCAGACGGGCGGTGGAAGGCCGCGGTCGCGTCATGGTCCAGCCGGCCGGATCGGCCGCGCCAGATCTGGAGGGCGATGCTCCGGAGAACCCTCCTCTTGCACAAGAGGCTCGCGCATGACCGATGTGGCCGACCCTGCGTTGCAACGGTTGATCGAGCAGGTGCGCGCCGCGCGCGCGGACGGCACGTCGCTGGACATCCGCGGCGGCGGTACCAAGACCTGGTACGGCGAAGCGCCGCAAGGCGCGCCGCTGGACGTGACGGGCCTGCGTGGCATCAGCAGCTACGAGCCCACCGAGCTGGTGGTGACCGTGCGCGCCGGCACGCCCTTGGCCGAGCTGGAAGCGGCGCTGGCCGAGAAGGGGCAGTGCCTGCCCTTCGAGCCGCCGCGCTTCGATGCCGTCGGTGTGGCGAGCACCGAGGGTGCTGCTGGTGGCGTGGGCGGCACGGGTGGAGGCACGGCCGGGGGCACCGTGGGCGGCATGGTCGCCGCCGGGCTGGCCGGCCCGGCGCGCGCCGCCGTGGGCGGTGTGCGCGACTACGTGCTGGGCGCCACCTTGCTCAACGGCCGCGCCGAGGTGCTGAGCTTTGGCGGCCAGGTGATGAAGAACGTGGCCGGCTACGACGTGGCGCGCCTGCTGGCCGGCTCCCTGGGCACGCTGGGCGTGATCTGCGAGGTGTCGCTGAAGGTGCTGCCGGTGCCCGTGGCACGCGCCACGCTGCGCTTTGATGTGAACCAGGCCGAGGCGCTCCGCCTGCTCAACGCCTGGGGCGGCCAGCCCCTGCCGCTGAGCGCCAGCGCCTGGTGGCAGGGCGTCCTGGTACTGCGCCTGGCCGGTGCCGCCGCCGCGGTGGACGCTGCCGTGGCGCGCCTGGGCGGCGAGGTGGTGGACCCGACCATGGCGGACGCCTTCTGGGGCGGCCTGCGCGACCAGCGCGACGAGTTCTTCGTCGAGGCCGCCAAGCGGGTGGATCAAGGCGAGGCGGCCGGCGCAGCCCTGTGGCGCCTGTCCGTGCTTTCGGTGGCGTCGCCCCTGGCCTTGGAAGGCGACACCCTGGTGGAATGGGGCGGCGCCCAACGCTGGCTGGTCTGCAGCGCACCGGCCGCGGCTGTCCGCGCCGCCGCCACGGCGGCCGGCGGCCATGCCACGCTGTACCGCGCCCAGGACAAGTCCGCCGGTGTCTTCACGCCGCTGAGCGCGCCGCTCGCGCGCATCCAGCGCGATCTGCAAGCCGCCTTCGACCCCGACCGCGTGTTCAACCGCGCCCGGCTCTACCCCGACTCCTGATGCAAACCACCCTCGCCCCCGAGTTCCAGGGCACGTCCGAAGGCCGTGAGGCCGAGGCCATCCTGCGCAAGTGCGTGCACTGCGGCTTCTGCACCGCCACCTGCCCGACCTACCAGCTGCTGGGCGACGAGCTGGACGGGCCGCGCGGGCGCATCTACCTGATGAAGCAGGTGCTGGAAGGCGCCCCCGTCACGCGCAAGACGCAGGCGCACCTGGACCGCTGCCTGACCTGCCGCAACTGCGAGACCACCTGCCCCAGCGGCGTGCAGTACGGCCATCTGGTGGACATCGGCCGGCGCATCGTCGAGCGCAAGGTGGAGCGGCCCACGGGCGAGAAGGCCGTGCGCTGGCTGCTCAAGGAGGGCCTGACCTCGCCGCTGTTCAAGCCGGCGATGAAGCTCGGCCAGGCGCTGCGCCCGCTGGTGCCGGGTAAGCTGCGCAACAAGGTGCCCGCCCCCGCCCCGGCGCGCGCCCACCGCTGGCCCACGCGTGAACACCCGCGCAAGGTGCTGATGCTGCTGGGCTGCGTGCAGCCGGCCATGATGCCCAACATCAACGCCGCCACGGCGCGCGTGCTGGACGCCGCCGGCATCCAGACCCTGGTGGCCGATGGCGCCGGCTGCTGCGGCGCCCTGCGCACCCACCTGAACGACCACGAAGGCGGCCTGGCCGACATGCGCCGCAACATCGACGCCTGGTGGCCGCTGGCGGAAGGGCTGACCAGCCAGGGCCAGGTGGAGGCCATCGTGATGAACGCTTCCGGCTGTGGTGTGGCCGTCAAGGAATACGGCCACGCCCTGGCGCATGACCCGGCCTACGCCGACAAGGCGCGGCGCATCAGCGAGCTCACCCAAGACCTGAGCGAACTGCTGCCCGGCCTGGTGCCGGCCCTGGCACCGCGCCTGGGCCGTGCCACGGGCAAGCCAGGCTCGGCGGCCTTGCCCACCCACGGCCGCCTGGTCTTCCACCCGCCCTGCACCCTGCAGCACGGCCAACAGCTGCGCGGCGGCGTCGAGCAGCACCTTGCCGCGCTCGGCTTCGAAGTGCGGCTGGCGGGCGCCGAAAGCCACCTGTGCTGCGGCTCGGCCGGCACCTACAGCGTGCTGCAGCCCGAACTCGCCACGCAGCTGCGCGACCGCAAGCTCGGCCACCTGGCACCGGCCGACGACGAGACCCTCATCTCCGCCAACATCGGCTGCATCCAGCACCTGCAGTCCGGCACCGCCACGCCGGTGCGGCACTGGGTGGAGGTGCTGGACGATGCGCTGAACCGGGGTTGAGCTGCCGCTTGTGGAGCTGCCGGTTTCTTGGGCCTCCGTTCGGGCTGAGCCTGTCGAAGCCCTTCGACAGGCTCAGCGCGAACGGGTCGGGCTCAGGGCGAAACGGTGCCGCCTGCAGGCGCCAGCTCAACAGCACCTCAGCCGCGGCCCATCGCGCGCCGCCGCTCGTGCCAGATGCTGAACAACCCTGCGGCCACGACGATGCTGGCGCCCCACCAGACGTGGGGGCCGGGCCATTCGCGCCAGAACAGCCAGCCGAACAGCCCCGCCCACACCAGTTCGGTGTACTGGAAGGGCGCCACCGCCGAGACCGGCGCCACGCGCAGGGCGCGGAAGGTCAGGCGCTGGCTGGCCAGCAACACGGCGGCGCTGGCCGCGATCACCCCCCACATCGTGGGCGAGGGCATCGTGGGCGGCACGAAGAGCAGGCCCACCAGACCCGCCAGTCCCATGCAGGCGTTCTGCGTCACCATCATCGACAGATCGGACTCCGTGCTGGACAGCCAGCGCACGCAGGTCATGGCTGCGGCGTAGAAGAAGGCCGCGGCCAGGGCCAGCACGGCGCCGATGCCGAAAGAGCCCGCCGCCACCTCGGGCCCGACGATGACGAACACCCCGCACAGGCCCAGCAGCACCGCCGCCCAGCGCGCCCTGCCCACGCGCTCGCGCAGCAGCGGCACTGACATCACGGTCATCAGCAGTGGTGCCGCGAAGCAGATCGCGATCGTCGTGGCCAGCGGCAGATGGCGCAGCGCCTCGAAGAAGGCGAGCATGGAACACACCGACAGCGCACCGCGCAGCAGGTGACCCAGCGGACGCTGCATCCGCAGCACCGGCCAGCCGCCGGCGCGCACCACCATGGGCGTGATCAGCACCATGACCACCGCCGTGCGGGCGGCGATCAGCACCGGCGTGGACAACTCGGTCACCGCCACCTTGGTCAGCGTGTCCATCACCGACAGCAGGAACACGCCGGCCAGCATCAGGGCGATGCCTTGCAGCGGACGGTTGGGCCGGGGGGTGGTCATGGCGCCGGTCCACCTGCACGGGGCGCGCCGCCGCGCAGGGCCCAGGCCACACCCGCCACCAGCAAGGCGGCGCCGGCCAGGGTGAAGCCGTCGGGCCACTTGCCGCGCAGCGCCCAGGCATACCCCAGCGCGGCCAGGGTCTCGAAGACGATCAACTGACCCACCAGCGAAGGCGGCAGGCGCTGGCTGGCCTCGTTCCAGCACAAGGTGCCGAGCCAGGAGGCGAACAGCCCGATGGAGAACATCAGGCCGAGAAACAAGCCGGGCGTCGGGCCGAAGGGCATGTCGAAGGCCGTCCGGCCCTGGGTCAAGGAGGCTGCGCTTTCGATCCCGGCCCCAGCCCTGCCCCCGGCCTCGTTCCAGGCCCAGAACAAGGCGAAGCCCAGGGCGGCGAGCGGCAAGGTGGCCACGCCCTGGGCCGTGGCCCAGGCGCGCGGCGAGCGGTCGGCATGCGCCCGCAGCCAGTCGGCATTGCGGATGGGGTACCAGGTCCAGCAGGCCACCGCGCCCACGGCCAGCAGGGCCCCCAGGGCGTAACGGCTCAGGCCCAGCGCAGCGTCGGCTACTTGCCCTGCCGAAGCTTCTGTCTGCAGCCGCGCCAACTCCACATGGTTGACGCAGGCGATGCCGGCGGCGATGAGCAACAGCGAAGGCGCCAGCCGTCGCCAGGGCAGGCGCCCGTCCCGCAGACGCACCACCTGCGAGCTGCGCAGGTTGGAGACGATGGCAATCACCACCGGCAAGGCGCCGATGATCATGGTGGGCAGCGGCCCGCCCGCGCGCTGGATGGCCGCCGCCAGGAACAGGTAGTACAGCAGGTTGCCCACCGCCGAGAGCTTCAGCGCCTCGATCCAGTCGGCCCGGGTCAGGCGGGCGAGTTGAACCCGGTCCCACCACGCCAGGGGCAGGGCGATCAGGCCGAAGGCCAGGTAGCGGGCGAAGGACTGCAGCGCCGCCGGGTAGTCCGGCAGCAGCAGCGGCGCCACGAACACCAGCCCCCACATCAGGCCGGCCAGGAGGGCGAAGAGGGTGCCGGTGACCAGCTGGGCGCGCGGCGTCAAGCGGCGCGCCCCCCGGCCGCACGCGGCGAAGGGCACACGCGGGAGCCGGCTGGACCGGTCATGCCCTGACGTGCTCCGGCACGGCCATGCGCTCCATCCAGTGCCGGGTCAGCGGGGTCAGGGGCTTGGCCAGGCGGCGCTCGTTGAGCAGGGCGCGGCCCAGCGACCGCCGGCTGCCGCGTGCGCTGGCCGCCAACAGGGTCTGGTCGATGAGGTCGCGCTGGGCATGGCTGCCGCCAAAGCGCTGGGCCCCGGTGCGCACGGGGTAGAGCATGTCGGCCGCGCCGTCGGCGTCGCCACGCGTCAGCGCCAGCAGCGCGCGCATCAGCGGCAGGCCCACCTCGCGGGCCATCTTGTGGTTGGCACGCCGGGCATCGTCCGCCGCCATGGCACGCTGGGCGCAGCGGGCCAGCCAGGACTCCGCCCGCCCCACCTCGCCGGCCATCAGCAGCGCGGCCATGGCGTGCACGTCGTTGAAGGCGTAGTAGCCGGCCAGCCCGTCCTGCAGCGGCCAGCCCTGGGCCAGCGCGCGCGCGGCCGCCTGCACGTCTTCGCCGACCAGGTGCAGCCGCCACAGCAGGGCCGCGGCGTCCACGCGCTGCAGCGTGATCTGCAGGGCGTCACCGCTGAGCTGCCGGTCCACCACGCGCAGCACGCCCGCCGTGTCCAGGCCCTCCAGGCGGAACAAGGCCTTGTGCCACCACAGGTGGCAGGCGAAGCCGTTGCCCTCGGCCCACACGCCCTGGTGCTGGCGCAGCCAGGCCGCGCCTTCCTCGAAGCGGCCCTGCATCTCCATCACATGGGCCACGGCGTGCACCGCCCAGGGCACGCGCGGGTTGAGTTGCAGGGCCCGGCGGCCGGCCTCGTCGGCCTGCGGGTAGAGGTTGCACTCCTCCAGGCCGAAGGCGTGCAGCGACAGCACGTAGGCGAAGAGCGGGTCCGCCTCGTCCCATTCGGGCAGGGCGCGCGCTGCGCGCAGGCGCAGCCCGGAGGCGTCTCCACGGTAGAAGTCCCACAACTGGGCCCATTGCAGCGCCAAGGCGTCGCGCGGGTGCTCCAGCAGCAGTTCGTCCCAGGTGCGGCAGGCCGCGGCCCAGCGGCCGTCCAGCACCTGCTGCACGGCCTCCAGGTGCGCGCGTTCACGCAGGGTGCAACTGCGTTCCAGCGCGCGGGCCTGGGCCAGGTGGGCAGCGGCCTCGTCCACCAGCCCCGGCTCGGTCAGGCTGAGCAGAAAGCCCGACTTCATCACATGGGGCAAGGCCCAGCCGGGATCGGCCGCCGCGGCGGCGTCCAGATCGGCCAGGGGCGCATCGTAGAAGGACATCATGCGCCACAGCGCGCGCTCGGCGTGGTCGCGCGCGGCGCTGGACGCCGTGCCCGTGGGGTTGCCGCGCAGGTCGGGCGAATTCACGTTGAGGTTGTTCCCGGCGGCTGCGGCCAGGGCCGCGGCACGGGCCGCATCTGTTCCCAGGCGCGGGCCATGCGCATCACGCCGATGTCGTCATGCCGATGTCCCACGATCTGCAGCCCGATGGGCTGGCCACCCGAGGTCACGCCGCAGTCGATGCTGGCCGCGGGCTGCTCGCTCATGTTGTAAGGCAGCGTGAAGGGGATGTGCTCGAACGGGCGCGCGGGGTCGTTGATCGGGCTGGCCCAGTCGGCCGGGTAGCTGGACACCGGGTTCACCGGCGACAGCACGAAGTCGAAGGGCTGGCAGGCCGCCACGGCCGCCTCGCGCAGCGCGGCCATCTGGCTGTAGCCGTGGAAGACCTCGGCCGCGGTGAGCGTGGCACCAGTAGCCACCCACTGCCGGATGTAGGGCAGCACCTTGGCCTGGCGCTCGGGCGGCAGGGCGCTCATGTCCAGGTACGAACGCATGCGCCAGAAGCGGTCCAGCCCATCAGCCATCTCGCGCGTGGAGAACGCTCCCATGGGCTCCACGATTGCACCGGCGGCCTCGAAGGCGCGCGCTGCAGCCTGCACCGCCGCCAGCGTTTCCGCGTCGGCGGGCAGGCCCCAGCCGGCCTCCAGTTGCAGGCCGATGCGCAGGCCGCGCAGCTCGATGTGCAGGTCGTCCCAGTCGATGTCGTGCGCCGGCAGGCTGGTGGTGTCGCGCCAGTCGGGCTGGGTCAGCGGGCGCATCATCAGCGCGGCGTCGGTGACGGTGCGCGTCATCGGCCCGGCCACCCGCCCGGCATAGGGCGGCTTGATGGGGATGCGCCCGAGGCTAGGTTTGAGCCCAAACAGGCCGCACAGCCCGGCCGGCAGGCGGATGGAGCCGCCGATGTCGGTGCCCACGTGCAGCGGGCCGTAGCCCGCCGCAGCCGCCGCTGCCGCCCCCGCGCTGCTGCCGCCGGGGTTGAGCGCCAGGTTCCACGGGTTGCGCGACAGATGGTGAAAACTCGACAGCCCCGAGGTCAGCATGCCGTAGTCGGGCATGGTGGTCTTGCCCAGCAGCACGCAGCCGGCCTCACGCAGCCGCGCGGCCGGCGGGGCGTCTTCGGTGGCCGGCACCAGCACCGTGGCGGCGGTGCCCGCGGGCAGGGGCACGCCCTTGGTAGCGATGTTCTCCTTGAGCGTGAGCGGCACGCCGTCCAGGGGCGACAGCGCCCGGCCCGCGCGCCAGCGGGCTTCGCTCTCGCGCGCCTGGCCCAGCGCGCCCTCGGGGTCGTAGGCGTAAAGCGCGCACAGCTGCGGCTCCCAGCGCGCGATGTGGGCGATCACCGCCTGGGCAACCTCCACGGGGGAGGCCTGGTCCGCGGCGTACAGGCGCGAGAGCGCCGCCGCGCTCAGCTCATGAAGTTCAGCCATGTCAGGTGCTCAACCCCAGCTCACCGCCGCCATGTCGTTGGCGAAGATCGGCGAGCTGTTCCACAGGCCCTTCAGGCCCTTGCGGAACACCGCCACCTGCGCCGGGTTCCAGATCCAGGCGTTGACCGCGTCCTCGGCCAGCTGGCGCTGGATCTCGCGCCACAGCCGGCCCTTCTCCTGGCCGTTGGAGGTGGCCGCCAACGTGGCCACCAGGCCGCGGAACTTGGCGCTGTCGTAGCCGAAGTAGTAGTTCGGGTCGGCGTAGGCGGTGGCGTAGTCCAGCGGCTCCACGTGGTTGATGATGGTCAGGTCGAAGTTGCCCTTGAACGGGCCGCTCAGCCACTGCGCCCACTCCACGTTCTCGATCTTGGCGTTGATGCCCACTTTCGCCAGTTGCGCGGCAATGATTTCGCCGCCCTTGCGGGCGTAGGCCGGCGGCGGCAGCGTCAGCGTGAGGTTCAGCGGGCCGGTGATGCCGGCTTCCTTCAGCAGTGCGCGCGCCTTGTCCGGGTTGTGCGGGTACATCCCGGTGAGGTCCTGGTAGCCGATGTCGGTGGGCGCGAAATGGCTGCCGATGGGCTTGCCCAGGCCTTCCTGCGCGCCGTCGATGAAGGCCTTGCGGTCGATGGCGTGGGTGATGGCGCGGCGCACGCGCACGTCGTTCAGCGGCGCCTTGCGGTTGTTGATGGACAGCACACCCTTGCCGGCGGTGCTGCCCACTTCCACCGTGAAGCGCTTGTCGCCCTGGAACTGCTTGAGCGCTGTCAGCGCGCCGAAGCGGGGCATGCCGTCGATGTCGCCGGCCAGCAACGCGGCCACCTGGGCGGCCGGGTCGTTGATGAAGCGGAAGGTCACCTTCTTGATCTTGACCTTGGCCGCGTCGCGGTGGCCGTCCCACTTCACCAGCGTCACCGCGCTGCCCTTGGCCCAGTTCTCCAGCCTGTACGGGCCGGTGCCCACGGGCCTGGTGGCGGCCGTGGCGGCGCTGTTGGGGTGCAGGATGACGGCGGTGTTCTCGCCCAGGCGGAAGGGCAGCGTGGAGTCGGCCTTGTCCAGCACCAGGATGACGGTGTGTTCGTCGTGCGCCACCACGCTGGAGATGTTGTCGAACACCGCCTTCTTGGCCTTGTTGGTGCTGCCCGGCGCCTTGGCGCGCTCGAAGCTGAACTTCACCGTCTCGGCGGTCAGGGCCGAGCCGTCGGAGAACTTCAGGCCCTTGCGCAGCCTGAAGGTGTAGGTCTTGCCGTCGGGCGTGTGGCCCCAGTTCTCGGCCAGCAGCGGCGTCACCGCACCGTCCATCTGGATCTTGGTCAGGCCTTCCAGCACGTTGTAGTGCACGATCTCGCCGATGGCCGCTGAAGGCGCGGTGGTCGGGTCCAGGCCGGGCGGTTCCAGCACCATGGCAATCGTCACGTTGTCCTTGCGTGACTGGGCCAGCGCCTCGGGCAGCGCCCCGGCCAGCGGCACGCCAGCCAGCAGGGTATTGAGGTGACGGCGGGAGAGATCCATGGGGCAGCTCCTTGGTGAGACGGACAGGGGTCAGACGGATGAAGAGGGCAAGACACGCGATTCTGCGACGGGCGCGCGCGGCGGCGGCGCGGCGGCCTGGGTGCGCGCGGGCACCAACCCCGGCACGGCCGCCAGCAGGCGTTGCGTGTACGGGTGTTCGGGGCGCTGGAACAGCCTTGCGGGCGGGCCTTGCTCGACGATGCGGCCGGCCTGCAGCACCACCACCTCGTCGCACACCAGGTCGACCACGCTCAGGTCGTGGCTGATGAAGAGGTAGGTCACGCCGAACTGGTCCTGCAGGTCCTGCATCAGGTTCAGCACCTGGGCCTGCACCGACACGTCCAGCGCGCTCACGGGCTCGTCGGCCACGATGAGCTTGGGCCGCGTGATCAGCGCCCGGGCGATGGCGATGCGCTGGCGTTGGCCGCCGGAGAACTCATGCGGGTACTTGGCCAGGTCGGCCGCGCGCAAGCCCACGGCCTCCAGCGCCTCGCCCGCACGCGCGCGCTGCTCGCTGCGCGAGGCACCGTGCAGCACGGCCAGCGGCTCGGCCACCGTCTGCCCCACGGTGCGGCGCGGGTCCAGCGAGCCGTACGGGTCCTGGAACACCATCTGCACCTTGGAGCGCGTACGGCGCAGCTCCGCCGGCGACAGGGTGTTGAGGTCCTGGCCGTCGAGCACAACGCGCCCGTGAGTGGGCGCCTCCAGCGCCATCACCAGCCGCGCCAGCGTGCTCTTGCCCGAGCCCGACTCGCCCACGATGCCCAGGCTGCGCCCGGGCTGCAGCGTGAAGCTCACATCGTCCAGCGCCTGCACCACCGGAGCGGCCGCCAGCAGGTGCTCGCGCGGCAGGCGGTACTGCTTGCTGACGTGGTCGATGACGAGCAGGGGCTCGGTCATGCGCAGGCCCCTTGGTCGGCCCGTGCCCACCAGCATAGGACTGGCAGAACGCGGCTGTCGGATGGGCGGGTGCCAGGGCTCATGCAAGGGCATCCTGCAACGGTGCCTCGGTCCATGCGTCGGCCTTCACGCACCGCGCCAAGTGCCCGGGCGACACTTCCACGTTCGGCGGGTCCGTCACGCGGCAGCGCTCTTCGGCCTGGCTGCAGCGCTCGGCGAAGGGGCAGCCGGTGGGCATGTCGGCCAGCTCCGGCACCTTGCCCGGGATGGTGGACAGCCGCGTGCCACGCGCCAGCCCGATGCGCGGCCGGGCCGAGAACAGCCCGCGCGTGTAGGGGTGGGCCAGGTGAGCGAAGACCTCGGCCGTGGCGCCGCTTTCCACCACCGTGCCGGCGTACATCACCAGCAGGCGACGCACGGTCTGGGCCATCACGCCCAGGTCGTGGCTGATGAGCAGCAAGCCCATGCCGTCCTCGGCCACCAGCTCGGCGATCAGGTCCAGCACTTCGCGCTGGATGGTGACGTCCAGCGCCGTGGTGGGTTCGTCGGCGATCAGCAGGTCCGGCCCGCAGGCCAGCGCGATGGCGATCACCACGCGCTGGCGCTGGCCGCCCGAGAGCTGGTGCGGGTAGGCGTCCAGGCGCTGCGCGGCCTGCGGCAGCTGCACCCGCTCCAGCAGGCGCAGCGCCTCGGCTCTGGCCTCGCGGGCGCTGAGGCGGCGGTGCAGCCGCAGCGACTCGGCAATCTGCCGCCCGATGGTGTGCAGCGGGTTCAGCGCCGTCATCGGCTCCTGGAACACCATGCCCATCTTCGCGCCGCGCAAGGCGCACAGCGCGGCTTCGTCCAGCGTGGTGAGTTCCTGCCCCGCCAGGCGGATGGAGCCCGAGACCTGCGCGCCTTCGGGCAGCAGACCCATCAGCGCCAGGGCGGTGATGGACTTGCCGCAGCCTGATTCGCCGATCAGCCCTACGGTGTCGCCGCGGGCCATCGAAAACGAGATGCCGCGCAGCGCATCGGCCGGGCCGCGGCTGGTCTGCAGGGTGACGCGCAGATCGGTGACGTCGAGCAGATTCACGAGGAGACGATAACGCGGATTGCGCCAGCTTCAGCCCAGCCCGCCCCCCGGCACAAACCCGGCTTCCAGTTCCTTGCGCAGGGCGTAGGCGCGCGTGGTGGTGTCCATCACCACATCGTCCCAGCTGAGGCTCTGCCCCTTCTTCACCGGGCGCGCCACGCGGATGCCGTGCGCCAGGCCCAGCGGCAGGCCGCCTTGGGCCATGGAGGTGGTGGCCGGCAGCAGCTTGCCCCACACGGTGTAGCCGCCCTCGCCGTCCAGCAGCTCGCCCGGGGCCAGGTCGCGCTTGGCGGTGGCCACCACGTCGGCGTTCCAGCCCGTGGCCACGCCCGTGGGTTCGCGCCGCAGCGCCACGCTGGCCACGCTCTGGCCCACCTCCAGGCCGATCAGGTGCCAGCGCTTGTAGAGCGTGAAGTAGCGCCCGCTCGGGTCGGTGTGGGCGTTGTATTCCTCGAAGCAGTGGCGGATGTAGTCGGTCTCGCCTTCCACCGTCACCCACACGCCCATGCGGATGTCGTAGGGGATGACGCGGCCGTCGGCCTCCAGGCTGGAGATCACCTCCACCATGCCCTTGCGCTCCAGCACGCCCCCCTCGGCGCGCGGCCGGGTGACGAAGGGGATGTCCTCCACGCTGGCGGGCGGGTACAGCAGGCCGTTGGATGGCACCGAAAGGCCGGTGGCGTTGCTCACCGCCGTGCTCTCGATGCTGGGCTTGGAGCCGTCCAGGAAGCTGTTGAACATCTTGGGGTTCAAGCCGCCGCGCGCGGCCTGCTCGGGCGTCAGGCCGTAGTAGCCCCACACCGTCTCGGGCGTGGACTCGCAAAAGTGCGGCAGCCACTTGTGCCCGCGCCCGGCCGCCACGACGGGGAAGCCGCAGGTGCGCGCCCAGTCCACCAGGTCGCAGATCATGGCCGGCTGGTCGCCATAGGCCAGCGAATAGACGACGCCGGCCTGCGCCGCGCGCCGCGCCAGCAGCGGGCCGCAGAAGGCATCAGCCTCCACCGTGACGTTCACCACATGCTTGCCGTGGGCGAAGGCCTCCAGGCAGTGGTCCACCGCGGCAATGGGGTGGCCGGTGCACTCCACCACCACGTCGATGGCCGGGTGCGAGACGAGTGCGCGCCAGTCCTCGCCCACATGCGTGCTGCCGTCCTTGACCGCAACGTCCAGCGAGGCGGCTTGCGTGCGCTGCGCCTCCCAGCCCACGCGCGCCAGGTTGGCCCGCGCCGCATCAGGCGACAGGTCGGCAATGCCCACCAGGTGCACGCCCGGCGTGCGCGGCACCTGCGACAGGTACATCGAGCCGAACTTGCCGGCCCCGATCAGGCCGACACGGATGGGCCGCCCTTCGGCGGCGCGTTGCTGGAGTTGGCGGTGCAGGCTCATGGGGGAGGTGCTTTCCAGGGGTCAGAGGTAGCTCATGGGAATGGCCGTGACATCGGCCGACAGCGGCACATCGCGCGGAACCAGGCACAGCACGGCGCCGGGCCCGATGGGTCTGCCCAGCTTCTCCAGCACTCGGAAGTGCCGGCGAGCATGCTGCGAGGGAGACGCCGTCTTCTTGATTTCCACCGGGTACAGCGTATCGCCTTGTTCGATCAGCAGGTCCACCTCCTGTTGATCGACATCGCGGTAGAAGTGCACGAAGGCCTCACGCCCCGAATGCCACCAACTCTTGATCACCTCGGTCACGGCCCAGGTCTCCAGCATCGCGCCTGACAGGCTGCCGGCCTCAAGGGAAGCCGCGTCCGGCCAGCGGCTCAGCCAAGCCGCCAGCCCGGTATCGAGGAAGTAGAGCTTGGGCGCCTTCACGAGGCGCTTGCTGAGGTTGGTGTGGAAAGGATGCAGCAGGTAAACGAGGCCCGAAGCCTCCAGCAAGGACAGCCAGGCGGTCGCTGTCTTGTGGTCGATGTCCACATCGCGGGCGATGGATGCGATATTCAACAGCTGCCCAGTGCGCGCCGCCGTGGCGGCCAGGAACCGGTTGAAGGCCAGCAGGTCGGACACCCGCAACAGTTCGGGTACATCGCGCTGCAGATAGGTCTGGACGTAAGAGCGGAAAAACAGCTCCCGGGCCGGCGGCCCCTGTTCGTTCAAGGCGGGGAAGCCGCCCAGCCAGATGCGCTGATAAAGCTGCTGCAGGCTCACGGGGGCAGCCCGCCGCCGCGCGCCTTCCAGCCATGTGGTGGTCGGTACAAAAGGCTGCGCTTCAGCACCGCGACCGGCGGCCTCCGCCTGGGACAAACCCAGCAGATCCAGGATGGCCACCCGCCCGGCCAGGCTCTCGCTGATGCCCTTCATCAGGTGGAATTTCTGCGACCCCGTCAACCAGAAGTCGCCTGGGCGCCGGTGACGGTCCACGTGCAGCTTGATGGCCGAAAAGAGCTGCGGCGCGTACTGGACTTCGTCGATCAACACAGGTGCCGGCCAGGTCTGCAGAAACAGCGCCGGGTCGCGCCGGGCCAGCTCACGCGCATCCAGGTCGTCCAGGGTCACATAGGCTCGCCGGACAGCGTCTCCCGCAGCAGCAGCTTCCTCCTGTGCGCACATCTGGAGCAAGGTGGTCTTGCCCACTTGCCGCGGGCCAGTGAGCAGGACCACCGGGAAACCGGCACTCGCGATTCGGAGGGCGGAGGTGAGCGTGCGGGGCTTCAAAGTCGTTTAAATTGGATTCCTATTCCACTATAAACGACTTTAAGGTGTCGCCAGCACCCACATTCAAGCCGCCTCAAGCGGGCTCAGTCACCCCGAAATCCACCGGCTCGGGCGAGGTCTGCAGCGCGCTGGCCGGCACGCCGTCCTTCCACGGCAGGTCCACCGGGTAGTCCTTGAGCAGGCAGTCGTCGGGCAGGCAGGTGATGGGTGTGAAGTCGCGGTGGGCGATGTACTCGGGGCGCTTGTAGCGGCGGATGTGGTTGGACACGGCGCACAGGCTCAGGTAGACGCTGACGCGGTTCCAGGGCGAGAGGTTGCTGGTGGAGGCATGCACCAGGCAGCTGTGGAACAGGATCATCGAGCCGGCCGGGCCGGTGGGGCTGACGATGCCGCCGTTCTTGCCCCCGCCGCGCGCCACCAGCTCGGTGATCAGGCCGTTGCTCACGGTCCACAGCGGGTAGCTGGTGGTGGTGAGGTCGTGCCTGGCGTCCACCACGCCGCGCTTGTGCGAGCCGGGAATGAACATCAGCGGCCCGTTGAAGGCGTTCACGTCGTCCAGGAAGATGGCCACGTTCATGGCCCGGGCCTCGGGCATCATGTCGTCGTTCAGCCAGGTGCCGTAGTCCTGGTGCCACTGCCAGACATCGCCCTCGAAGGCCATCTTGCCGTTGATCTTGAACTGGTGCATGTAGAGCTGCTCACCGAACAACTCCTCCACCGGCTCGATCATGCGCGGGTGCCGCGCCAGGCGGGCGAACGGCGCGCTGTACATGTGGGCGGCGAAGTTGGTGCGCACGGCCTCCGAGCCGCGCTCGCGCACGTTGTAGGCCTCGCGGCGGCTGTAGAGCTCGGGCACGGCGGCGTTGAGCGCGGCCGTCTCCTCGGGCGTGAACAGGCTGGGAAAGAACAGGTAGCCGTCGCGGTCGAATTGTTCGCGTTGCTCGGGGGTGAGTTTCATGGGAAGTCTCCTGTGGGGTGTGCGAGACCTTGCGGCCTCGGGTTCAGCCCGCCTCGGCTGCAATCTGCCGCAGGGCTTGTTCGAACACTTCGGGCGGCTGGCCGCCCTGGATCAGGTGGCGGTCGTTCACCACCACCGAAGGCACGGAGCGGATGCCCGCCTGCTGCCAGAAGCTTTCAGCCTGCCGCACCTCGGCGCTGAACTCGTCGCTGCCCAGCACCTCGCGGGCGCGGGCCGCGTCCAGCCCGGCGCTGACGGCGGCGCCCAGCAGCACCTCGGCGTCGCTCGGGTTGTGTCCTTGGCCGTGGTAGGCCTGCAGCAGCGCGTGCTTGAGTGAGCGCTGTGCGCCCTGCGGGCCTTCTTCTCCTGCCCAATGCAGCAAGCGGTGGGCGTCAAAGGTGTTCCACACCCGCGCGCGGGTGCCGAAGCTGAAGCCCACCGCCGCCCCGCGCTCGCGGATGGCGGCCTGGTTGCGCGCGATCTGCTCGGCCGAGATGCCGTACTTGGCCGAGAGGTAGGCCACCGCGTCCTCACCCTCCGGGCGCATCTGCGGGTTCAGCTCGAAGGGCTGAAAGTGCAGCTCCACCGGGATGTCGCCGCCGATGTTCTTCAGGGCGATTTCCAGCGCATTCACGCCCACGGCGCACCAGGGGCAGGCGATGTCGGAGACGAAGTCGATTTTCATAAACCCTCGAAGACCTGAGCCATGGGAATGCGGGCGTCGATGCAGGGCAGCACCAGCGCCTCGGTGTCGCTCATGTCGTCCAGCACCCACTGCCCTTGCTCGGTGCGCCTGAAGGCCTCCACCCGGCGGGTATCAGGATCCACCAGCACGTATTCACGCAAGGACGGCAGGCGGCGGTAGAGGGCGAACTTCTGGCTGCGGTCATAGGCCTGGGTGGTGGGTGACAGCACCTCCAACACCAGCAGGGGCGACCTGAAGATCATGTCCGTGGCCAGATCGGCGCTGTCGCAGGTGACGAAGACGTCCGGGTACAGCACGGTGTCCTCGGCGATCTGCACCTTCATGTTCTCCACGAAGGCCTGGCAGGGCCCGCCTTCCAGGGCTTCCGCAACGCGCCGCCCCAGGTTCAGCACCACGCGCCCGTGCGCCCGCCGCGCGCCCACCATGGCGAACACTTCGCCCCGATGGAACTCATGGCGCTGCGCCTGGCGGTTCTCCCACTCCAGGAATTCGCTGAGCGACAGTGTGTTAGCAGGCAGGCCCATGTCATCGTCCCTCCTGCGCTGATTGTGCGCTGCGCCGGGCTGGCACAAAGTCCTGCCACGTCAAAGCGCGCGACGGCGGTGTGCACTGGAAGGGCCAGGCTGCAGGCGCCAGACCCGCACTGCGTGCCTTGTCGCAAGCCGCCAGGAATTCCGCCGAGGCCGGGTTGCGGAACTCGCGCAGGCGCTGCGCCAGGTGGCGGGCGCGCTCCAGATCGCCGGCCTGGGCGTAGGCCTGGGCCCAGGCCAGCATCAGGCGCGTGTCCAGCAGGTGGTGCGTGGCGATGTCGAAGGCGGGCATCTCCTGCGCCGGCGTGTCGCTCACCGTGGCCGCGGCGTAGTGCGCGTGGTGACCGAAGAAGACGCTGCGCTTGCCGGCCTCGATGCGTTGCTCCAGCGGCGCAGCCCCGCGGCGGGCCTCAAAGATCGCGGCCAAGCGCAGGTAATCGAACAACGCGAACAGCGCCCCGGCCACGCACAGCACGCCTGCGGCGGCGCGCAGCCAGGGGGCTTGGGGGCGCAGGGGGGTGGCAGCCCCGGCCGCAGGCGGGCCCGGTGTCGGCGGCGCAAGCGCCTCACCCGACCCCACCGACCCGGCTGACGCGCCCGTGGGCCCCGGCAGCCCCAACGCCAGACCCCAGGCGAAGGCTGTGGGCAGCAGGAAGTAGGCGTACCACAGCGGGTACTCCAGCAGGCTGTGCAACCCGATCAACAGCACCATCATCAGCGCGCAGCGTCCGGTGGCCGAGGCCGACCCGGTAGCGGCGAGCACGCGGCAGCTGGCCTGCCACAGCGCCCACAGCAGCAGGGCGCAGATCACAAGCGCCAGCGGCAGGCCCAGTTCCACCGCCAGTTGCAGCGGCAGGTTGTGGGTGTGGTCAAAGAACGCCGTGTGGCGTTGCGGGAAGGGGGCGAGGGACCAGGCGAAGTTGAAGTTGCCCCAGCCCACCCCCGTCCAGGGATGCTGGGCGATCAGTTGCAGCGCATCGGCCCAGATGCGAAAGCGCGAACCCGACACATCGCCCTCGGCCAGGCGCTGCTGCCCGCCGAAAGTGTGGTCCGACGCCTGCGCCCACCACGCCATGCCCCACCAGGCGGCGGCGTACAGCAGCGGGGTGGCCAACAGCAGCCCCCGCGCCGCGCGCGAGAGCCGCCGGTCCGCCAGCCCCCACAGTGCCAGCAAGGCCACGCCCACCAACCCGGTGCGCGAGGCCGTCAGCACCACCGCCCAGATGAACAGCGCCATGGCCAGCGCGGCCAGCACCCACAGCAGGCGATGCGCCCGCAGACCGTTGAACGCGCGGCCGGCGCCTGACGAAGCGGCCAGGCCGTCCTCCGCCCGCTGCGCTGCCTGCTGCACCGCTAGCCCAGCCTCCCGCTGCAACTCCAACCAGCCCACCAGGGCGATGGCCGCCCACAGCATCAGGCTGCTGAGATGGTTGGGCTGGCGCAGGTTGCCCACCGCCCGCCCTGCCACCGAAGAGTGCGCAATCCAGTCGCCATCGGCCAGGTCGGGCGCAAACACCTGCACCAGCGCCACTGCCGCGTGCAGCACCCCCACCACCGCCCAGGCGCCGAACAAGGCCCGCGCCACACGCACGGCCAGCGGCCCGGCCGCAGCCACCTGACCGGCCCGCAACACCACTGCCGCCGCCACGCACAAGCCCGCCGCCCCCGCCACCAGCGACAACGCCTGCCCCCCGGCGCCCCAGGGCAGCAACGCGCCCACGCCCACCAGCAACAGTGCCGCCAGCGTCGGGGCGATGCCGCTCCAGGGGGCAGGGTTCCATCCGCGGGCCAGCCCCGGAGGCAGACCCCGGTTCCGCTCCCAGGTCAGCCCCCGGGAGGGAGCCAGCCACCCCGCCGGCTGCAAAGCCAGAGCCCACACCAGGCCCCCCCACCCGGCCAGCGCCAGCGCCTGGTTGAAGAACGTGGTGGAAGGCGAGACGTTGTAGGCCAGCAGGGTGCTCAGCCCGGCGGCGGCGAGTGCAATGGCAAACATGGCGCGAGTGTGAAGCAGCCTTGAGGTTATCCCGACTGACCTTCAGGCCACCAGCCTCAAGGCGCTGCTCCCCGCAACGGGCAGGTTTCATCCAGGTTTACGGGGGGTCGGTCTCCAGGAAGTAACGGTGCATCAGATTGGCCCCGCAAGCCGGCTGCGAAGCCTGGCGGTGCGATATGGGACAGAATCCACGGCCACTTGCGATATAGGGGGTTGGTCGATCATGCTCCGCAATCTGCTCCAGCGCCTATCAGCCCCTTCCGCCATCGAAGTCACGGTACAAGCCCTCGTACGAGAATTGTTACGTCGCTATCCACCAGCCATGGCCAGCGGCGAGGGGCGCCGCCTTTCGGCGCAAGCGGTCACCAATATTCTGGAAACGGTCATCGGCAAGGCCGTCACCAAAAGCCAGGAACTGGAACTTGGCGTGGTGGGCAAGGCGCGGCTGACCAACGATTTCAAGTGGGCGCTGAAGGATCAGGGCTACCCCGAACCCTTCATCGACTTGGTGACCGAGGCGCTGGTGGTCTACATGTCGCGCAAGCGGGAGGGCTGAGCGCCGTGCTGGGCCGCCTGCTGCGCGACATTGCGTGCCAGTGGCTGCCGACGCGGCGGCCGGCGGGCGACGACACCACCCTGCTGGACGTGCTGACCGCCGAGTTCGACGCTGCCGATCGCCCGCGCCGCGCCGAGTTGCTAGGCACCTTGCAGGTCTGGGTAGACGCCCACCCTGGGCAACTGCGCGGATGGGTGCTGGCTGGCGACTGGCAGACCCGTCTGGGCCGGCTGGACGATGCCGAGGCCGCCTACCGCCGCGCGCTGCGGCTCGACCCCAACCACGCTCCCGCCCAGGAAGGCATCGGCCTGACCCTGCTGAAGGCCGGCCGCCTGGACGAGGCCTACCTGCACCTGGAGACGGCGCACAAACGTCAGCCCATGAGCGCCGAGATCATGGTGCATTGGGGTTTGGTGGCGCTGGAGATGGGCCAGCTGGGCGACGCAGCGCGCAAGTTCCAGGGCGCCATCGACCGCGACCCGCGCAACCCTCAGGCCTGGCACAACCTGGGCTTGGTCAGCCTGCGCCAGGGCGACGCCGCACGCGGCATCGGGTTGCTGAAGCGCGCCATCGACGTCGAGCCCGGGCTCGGCATCGCGCACAGCAACCTGGCGCTGGCCTGCCGCGACGCCGAGCAACTGGACGAAGGCCTGCAGGCCGCGCGCCGCGCCGTGGCGCTCAAGCCGCGCGATGCGCGCAGCCGCGTCATCCTGGCCGACCTGCTGACCGACGCCGGCGATTTCGACGCCGCCGCGCACACGCTGGACGAGGCCGATGCGCTGGACCCCGGCGACCGTGGCCTGCACCTGGGCCGCGCGAAGCTGCACACCGCCCAAGGCGGGCTGCAGGAGGCCGAGGCCGAGCTGCACGCGGTGCTCGCCGCGGAGCCCGACGAGCCCGAAGCTACCGGAGCGCTGGGCCAGCTGCACCTGCTGACCGGCCGCTTCGAGTCCGGCTGGGATCTGTACGAGGCGCGGTTGCGCAGCCACACCGCGGCGCAGCCGCCCCTGCCCCATCCGCTGTGGCAAGGCGAGCCTCTCGACGGACGCACGCTGCTGGTACAGGCCGAGCAGGGCCTGGGTGATGTCATCTTCTTCGGCGGCTGCCTGCGGGACGTGCTGGCCCGGGCCGGGCACGTTGTGCTGGAAACCTACCCGCGGCTGGCGACGCTGATGCAGCGGTCCTTTCCCACGGCCACGGTGGTGGGCCGCGACGTGCGCGACCCCGGCGCCGCCTGGCTGGATGCCCTGCCCACCGTGGACCTGCGATGCCCCATCGGCAGCCTGCCGCGCTGGCTGCGACGCACCCGCGAGGCCTTTACGCCGCACGACGGCTACTTGGTGGCCGACACGGCCCGCTCGGAAGCGCTTCGCCAGCGGCTGGCAGCGGCGGGGCCAGAGCCGGCCATCGGCATCGCCTGGCGCGGCGGGTTGACCCGTACCGCGCGGCTGCAGCGCAGTGTGCCGCTGGAGACCCTGCTGCGCGCGCTGGGCCCCACCGGTGCACGGCTGGTCAACCTGCAGCATGGCGAGGTGGCCGAGGAACTGGCGGCCGCCAGCGCCACCACCGGCGTGCCCGTGACCCACTGGCCCGAACTGCTGACCGACCAGGACGGCGCCGCCGCCCTGACCTTGGCGCTGCAGGGCGTGGTCACTGTCTGCCAGACCCAGGCGCACCTGACGGGCGCACTCGGCCGCCCCGGCTGCGTGCTGGTACCGCGCCACCCTAACTGGCGCTACGGGGTGAACGGGCCCACCGTGCCCTGGTACCCCAGCCTGCGCTTGATGCGGCAGGATCAAGCCGGTGACTGGCAGGCCCCGCTGAAGCAAACGGCCGCCTGGGCAGCCGCGCGGATGAAAGCGTGTTGAGGCAAGGCGGCTGGCGGCGCTGGCTCGGGCTGGGTGGCGCCCCGCCGCAGGCGCCCGCCCAGAACCCAACCATGCTCATCGCCCCCTCCGCGTGCACGTCCTCCCCTGCCACGCTGGATGGCCCAGCACCCACCGAGGCTGACGAGAGCGCCGACGCTCCTGTCCTGGCGCGCGCCCGCGCCCTGCGCGCCTCAGGCGATGTCCAGGGCGCGCTGCGCCTGCTGGAAGACGCCCTGGGCGAGGCCGAGCGCCCGGCGCTGCTGCAACTGGAGTTGGGCGAAACGCATCGCGCCCTGCCCGACCTGCCCGCCGCCGAGGCCGCCTATGCCGTGGCCGTGGCGCTGGAACCCACGCTCGGCCTGGCTTGGCTGCGGGTCGGCGAGATCCAGGCACGCTACGAGCGGCCCGAGGACGCGCTGGCCTCGCTGCGCCTGGCACGCGAGAACCTCGCTGAGCCGCTGCGCGCGCAGGCGCTCCTGTTGCTGGCCGACACGCTGGCCCGGCAGTTCCAGCTGGCCGAGGCGCGGGAGGTCTACCTCGAACTGCTGGACGCGCAGCCCGACCACGCCCTGGCCACCTACGGCCTGGCCGCCATCGAATTGCGCACCGGCCATGAAAACACGGCCGTGGAGCGCTTCGAAGCCGCCTTCGGCCTGGAACCCGCCCTGCGCCAGCAAACCAACCAGGCCGTGGCTGCCGCATACCGGCAGTGCGGACGCTGGCGCGAGGCGCTGGCGATGTTCGAGGCCGAAGCCCGCAGCCGCCCGCCCTCGCCCGGCCTGCGATGGGACACCTGCCAGACCCGCCTGGCGCTGGGCGAGTGGGCGGCCGGTTGGGACGACTACGCCAGCCGCTTTGCCGCACGCGCCGTGCCCTACCGGCCGCTGGCCTTTCGCACCTGGGATGGCCAGCCCATGCCCGAGGGCGCACTGGTGGTGCTGGCCGAGCAGGGCTTGGGCGACGAGATCATGTTCGCGTCGTGTCTGCCGGATACGCTGACGCGCGTAGGCCACCTCGTCGTGGAATGCGAGCCCAGGCTGGCAGCGTTGTACCGCCGCTCATTCCCGCACGCCGTGGTGCTGCCCACCCGGCGCGAGCAGGACGCCTCCTGGCTGGCCCAGTTACCACGAGAGCCAGACCGGCAGATCTTCGCTGGAGACCTACCGCGCCTGTTCCGCCGCCAGCGCAGCGACTTCCCCGCCCATCAGGGCTACCTGAGGGCAGACCCCGAACGGACGACGCACTGGCGCACGAAACTGCGCGCCGAACTCGGCGACGGCCTGCACGTGGGCATCTCCTGGCGCGGCGGCACCGAACGCACGCTGCAGCAGCGCCGCACCGTGCCCCCGCCGGCGTGGGTGCCCATCTTGCGCACACCGGGCTGCCGCTTCGTCAACCTGCAGTACGGCCCCATCGACGCCGAGCGCCACGCCTTGGAAACCGCAGCCGGCGTTCCCGTGGCGCACTACCCGCAGGCCATCGACGACTACGACGAAACCGCCGCCCTCGTCTGCGCGCTGGACCTGGTGGTGTCGGTGTGTACTGCCATCATCCACCTGGGCGGCGCGTTGGGCCGGCCCGTCTGGATCTTGACGCCTAAAGTGCCCGAGTGGCGCTACACGGCCGACGACACCTCCCTTCCCTGGTATCCCAGTACACGCCTGTTTCGACAAGCCTGCGCCGGGGATTGGCAGACCGTGTGCCACGAAATGTCAGTCGCACTTCAAGCGATGACGCAAAGCGTCACACCCGGGCCGCCAATTGACAGCAAATGACTCCCCCAGCGCTGGCGGGCTGCGTCAAAGTGCACAATTCGAAGGTGAATGAGCCAGACAGGCAACTGGCCCGGTTCTTGCTGCACAAGCGCTAACGATGACAGCATCGTCCAGCCGGATTTATCGAAGGAGTATCAAGTGAAAAGATCATTGCAAAAGGGCTTCACGCTCATCGAATTGATGATCGTGATTGCCATCGTTGGTATTCTCGCGGCAGTTGCTTTGCCTTCCTATCAAGACTATCAGCTCCGTGCCAAGACTACGGAATTGATTGGCGCCGCGAATATGGTCAAGTCACAAGTAGATCCTATTGCTCAAGGTCAACAAGGGTTATCGGGTATTGCAGACCTCACTTTACCTCAACCTCGAGGGGCAGTTAGTACGGTGACTGTTTCAACCTCAGGCCTCATCACTGTTTTAGGAGACACAAGCACTGCAACGCGGCAATTCGACACTACAGTTACTTTGAAACTTGAACCCAGTTGGAATACTACAACCAAGCAGGTTGCTTGGTCGTGTTCACTGACCCCCACAAAGCTCGAGCCGACTTCTTGTCGTCTTGATTGAATCTGTGCGCTGATTTAGCATCTAATTATCAGGTATATGGGGCCAGACATTGAGGCCAAGATAACTCTCCAATTGTATGATCGATAGGCTTAATTTCAGGATTTAAGCGTTCATCGCGCCGTAGACCGGAGAAAACCGAAGGCCAAGGAAACTTGGCCTTCAGTTTTTTCGCTGTCGAAGCTACCGAAGAGCCGCATCAACCGATATCAAACGACCTCAAAGACGCATAGTTTTTCAACACTCAGCGTACAGCGAGTGGCTATGCGCAGACTCTTAGTGTTTGTCAAGCCATCTTTTTGGTTCCGATCATGTGCACTCTTGATTAGAAACCTGCCTCAGCAGGCTCGTCCAGTGAGCCACTGAGACCGTAACCTGAGCTCTCCTGACGAAGGAGAGTCCTGATGTCCAGCCACCAGATCCAGTTCCAGTACGGCATGTCGATCCCTGAG
>JAJTDM010000120.1 GCA_021300575.1 Rubrivivax sp. | reverse complement strand
GACTGCGCGCTGAGTCCGCCCAGACTTGCGCACTTCGGCCCTCTGCGGACCCGGCCGGGAGCCTTTTCCGGCCCTCTCTTGGGGCGTCCTATGGCGTTTGAAAATCCTATCTTCTGATGCTGCGAGGTGCCGACCTCGTGCCGACGACGGTAGGTTCGCTGCCGGTAACCGTCTGTTCGATGGCGAACAGAACAAAGCGGTTGATGGGCCACTGGAGTGTGGGAAGCCCGTGCCGAATCACAGCTTGCGTGGGCTGCGCGTAGCCTGTTGGTTTTCTCGCCCCCAGCCGTTGTGCAGGTTTTGGTGGCCCCTCAGGTGGTCTGCGTCGGGCTGCCGCCCAGTGCTCCGCAGGCGCGGCGAAGTCGCTACTCAGCTGCGTCGGCCACGGCGTGAATTTCCGGCTGGCTGACCAACTTCGACAGCTCACCCAAGCCGATCGGGGGCACGGCCAGCCAGGGCAGTGCGTAGAGCCGTTGGGCCAGCCCTGCGGACATGCGCTCGATCTGCCGGCGTTCACCAGCCAGCCGGGCCTGCAGCAAAGGATCGTGCGTGCCCGCCGCCAGCACGCTCTTGTTGAGCACCCAGGCGTAGGGTTCGATGCGGGCGCGCCGCAGGTCGTCCTGCAATGCGGCCGCCTGCGACACCGGCGTGACTTCGGGCAGTGTCACCAGGATGATCTTCGTATACGCACCGTCCTGCAGCCGCATCAGCGGTGTGACGACGTGCGCGGGGCCACGACCTTCGAACTCGCGCGTCATTTGCCGGTGGTAGGCACCGGTCGCGTCCATCAGCAGCATGGAGTGCCCGGTCGGCGCGGTGTCCAGCACCACGAAGGCACTGCGGCCTTCGCTGACGATGCGCGAGAAGGCGTGGAACACTGCCACCTCTTCGGTGCACGGCGACTGCAGGTCTTCCAGCAGCAGCGCCTGCTCCTGTGCATCAAGCAGGGGCGACTTCGCGGCCATGATTTTGTCGATGTAACGCTGCGTCTCGACCTTCGGGTCGATGCGGCTCACCTTCAAGCCCGGCAGGTCGCCGACCAGCGTACCGGCCAGGTGGGCCGCGGGGTCGGTGGTGCTCAGGTGCACCGTCTGGCCCCGCTGCACGAGCCCGATCGCCAGGGCGGCGGCGATGGTGGTCTTGCCGACACCCCCTTTTCCCATCACCATGATCAGGCCGTGGCCAGCAGCGGCCAGCTCGTCGGCCAGCGCGGCCAGGCCAGGGAGCGGGTGGTTTTGTGTCGGCTGCTGATCGGTGCGCAGGAAGGGTGGTGCGGCATCTGGAACCAGCAGCGCGCGCAGGGCAGTCAGGCCGACGGTATCAAAGGCGCGCAGCGGCACCCGGTCCTGCGGGAGTTCGCGCAGCGATGCGGGCAAGGCGTCCAAGGCCTGCTGGCCAAGATCCTCAATGGCGCAGGCCACGGCGTCGCTGCGGTCGCTGGCGTGGAAGACACCGTTGATCGCCAGGCGCTGGTTGCTCAGGCCCAGCGCTCGCAACTCCACCGAGGTGCGCGCCGCTTCGGCGATGGCCCCGCGTTCTGGCCGGGTGACGAGCACCACGGTGGTCCTGGCTGGGTCGGCCAAGGCGTCTAGTGCGGCCTTGAACCGCTCTTCTTGCATCTGCAGGCCCGAGTGCGGCCCGAGGCAGGAGGCCCCCCGGTCGTTGCCGCCCAGAAAACCCACCCAGGCCTTGGGCAGGCTGAGCAGCCGCAGGGTGTGCCCGGTCGGCGCCGTGTCGAAGACAATGTGATCCCAGGGCTTGGCACCATCGGCAAGCAACGCGGCGAACTCGTCGAAGGAGGCGATCTCGGTCGTGCACGCACCCGACAGTTGCTCGCGCACCGTGGACAGCTCCTGCGCGCTCGCACCCGAGCCCATCTGTGCCAACACGCGCTGGCGGTACGACTCGGCCGCGCTGTCGGGGTCGATGTTGAGCACCGACAGGCCAGGCGCCCCCGGCACCGGCGTATTGCGCAATACGATGCCCAGCATCTCGTCGAGATTCGACGCGGCATCGGTGCTCACCAGCAGCACCTTCCTGCCGGCATCGGCCAGCATCAGCGCCGCAGCGGTCGACAGCGAGGTCTTGCCCACGCCGCCTTTGCCAGTGAAGAACAGATGCCGCGTGGCCTTGGCAATGAACCCCATGCCGCCGTCGCGGGCGGTGGGTTCGATGATGCCAACTGTGCTGCCGCCCATACCCAGAACTTTGCTGCTCATAGACTGAACCTCCGCAGCAACTGTGCGCCTTTTGACGCCAGCCCGCTTGATCCTGATCAGTCTGGACGCTGATCGACATCACGTCCGTTCGATCCCGCACTGAAGCGTGCCGAGCGAATGCGCGCTGGATTCAGGCTTGCGCTTGCCCAGGACTGCTTTTGGCCCGGATGGGTCCGCCCACCAGTGGCTTGTCACTTCCCATCCAGGTGCTGCAGTGGCAAAGCACTTTCGCCTTTGACCTCACCCAACGAAAAACTGGTGTGCAGGTCTTTCACGTGGGGCAGGTTCATCAGCACGTCCAGTGACAGGTGGGAGAAAGCGTCGAGGTCGGTCGTCATCACCTGCAGCTCGAACGTGCCCGAGCCTGAGACGTAGTGGCCGCACGGACTCGGGCAGTCTACGGCGTTGCTTTTCTTGCCAATAGCCCAAGCTATTGGCCGCAAAAAAGCGCCTTGTAGCCCATCCCGATCCGCCGTGACACAGCCTCGCAAGAGTTATGCAGAGCATCCTTAACCGGGCGCAGAAGCTGACCATGCTTTGAGGCCTACTCAAGCCCTATGGCTGGTTCAGGAACTGCAGCCGATCGGGCAACGCTTTGGTTGCCTGAAAATTTTTTCTTCATGATGTCGAAATCCGGCTGGTCGGCGGCGTCTTAGTATGCCAATCACCAACAAAAGGAGTTGTCATGGCTTTCCAAATCACTGCCCTCTACGCGTTTCCCCTGGCCCTGTTGGGCCTGGTTCTCTGGTTCCGGGTCTCCATGATGCGAGCCAACCTCAAGGTGTCCATCGGCGATGCGGGCAACCCCGCGCTGCATGAACGTGTGCGCCAGCACGGCAATTTCATTGAATGGGCGCCCTGGGTGATCCTGCTGATGGCGCTGGCCGAGGGCAACGGCGCGGGGGACCCCTGGCTGCACGCCTCCGGCGCCCTGCTGCTGGCCGGGCGGCTGATCCACCCGCTGGGGCTCAAGGCGGGCAACGCCGCCCACCCAGCGCGCTACATCGGCAATACGGCCAGCCTGCTGGCGCTACTCAATGTGATGGGCTGCCTGCTCGTCACGTCGTTTGGCCTGTGACGCCGCCTTTCCTCAACCCCCAGTTTCATTGTTCCCAGAACCCTTTGGAGAATTCACCATGCAATACATGTTCTTGCTATACAGCACCCCAGAGTCCGAGCCCACCTATGGCACGCCCGAGTTCCAGACCATGATGGCCGACTTTGCCGCCTTCAGCGAAAAGGCCAGGACGGACGGCATTTTGCGCGGCGGCGAAGGCCTGCAAGGTGTTGAAACCGCCACCTCCCTCAAAGTGCGCGGCGGCAAGGTCGAAACCATGGACGGCCCGTTTGCCGAAACCCGCGAACACCTGGGCGGCTACTACGTGCTCGACCTGCCCGATCTCGACACCGCCCTGCGCTACGCGGCGCAGATCCCGGTGGCGGCATTCGGCACCGTCGAAGTGCGGCCCCTGATGGACTACAACCCGGCCAACACCTGATTCCAGGCAAGGCATGAGCGCCCCCGCCCAGGCCATCGCGGTTGTCCAGGCGCTGGAAACCGTCTTGCGCCACGACCGGGGGCGGCTGATGGCCGCGCTGACGCACCGCCTCGGCTCGTTCCAGCGCGCCGAAGACGCCCTGCAGGAAGCCAGCCTCTCGGCCCTGAGCCACTGGGCCCGCGACGGCCTGCCCCAGTCGCCGCAGGGCTGGCTGATCCGCGTCGCCTTCCGCAAAGCGCTCGACCAGTTGCGCGCCGAGGGTCGAGACGCCGAGCGCGAAGCGGCGATGCACCTGGTCAACGAGCTGCTGGGCCAGGACGAACCCGAACCCATTCCCGACGAGAGATTGCGTTTGATCTTCACCTGCTGCCACCCCGCGTTGGAGCTCAAATCGCGCGTAGCGCTGACGCTGCGCACGGTCTGCGGCCTGTCGACGAGCGAAATCGCTCGCCTCTTTCTCGACAACGAAACCACCATGGGCCAGCGCCTCACCCGCGCCAAAACCAAGATCGCGAGTGCCGGCATCGCCTACACCGTGCCACCGCCCGAACATTGGCACGACAGGCTGCAGGCGGTGCTGACCACCGTCTACCTGATCTTCACCACCGGCTACACCCCCGCACCCGACGAAACGCGCGACCTCTGCGGCGAGGCGCTGTTTCTGGCGCGCTTGCTCGACGCCCTGTGCCCCGCGCAGCCCGAGATCGAAGGCGCGCTGGCCCTGATGCTGCTGACCAACGCACGCCGTGCCGCGCGCGTGAACGCCAGCGGGGCCACCGTGCCGCCCGCCGAACAAGACCGCAAACTCTGGAACCGCGACGAAGAAGCCGAAGGGCGGCAACGGCTGGAAGCGGCGCTGCGGCGTAAAAGGGCTGGGCCGTTCCAGATCAAAGCCGCGATCAGCGCCTGCCAAATGGCCGAACCCGGGCCCGACTGGCCCCAGATCTTGCAACTCTACACCGCCCTGCTTCCCCTGGAGCCCACGCCAGTGGTGCGCCTCAACCATGCGGTTGCGCTGTCCGAAAACGGCCTGGTGGCTGCGGCCCTGGCCACGCTGCAAGATCTGCGTGAGCCGCTGGCCGACTTCCAGCCGTTTCACGCGGCGCGCGCCGCTGTGCTCTCAATGGCAGGCCAGATAGAAGCGGCGCGGCAGGCCTACGATCAAGCCATCGCGCTGGCGAACCAAGAGAGTGACCACCTGTTCCTGGCAGGACGCTTGCAAGGCCTGGGTTGACCCGCTTGTTTCAAGGCGACAGTTTTCCCCCAGCCAGCGTATCCAAATGCCGCAACGGCAACGCCCCCTCGGCCTTGACCTCACCCAACGAAAAACTGGTGTGCAGGTCTTTCACATGGGGCAGGTTCATCAGCACGTCCAGGGACAGGTGGGAGAAAGCATCGAGGTACACCATGTTCTTCGGCATCGGGGCCTACGGCGTGGCCATCGCCAGCGAGCGCATGGGCCCCGGCTGGGCGGCGGTGGGCCTGGGGCTGGCCGTGGCGTTGGTCGTCTCGCTGCTGCTGGCCTTGTTGATCGGCCTGTTCAGCCTGCGCGTGAAGGCCATCTTCTTTGCCATGATCACGCTGGCCGTGGCCACCGCCTTCCAGACCCTGGCCTCGCAGTTGAGCGAGTTCACGGGTGGCGAGGATGGTCTGAACTTCAAGAACCCCGCCTGGCTCAGCCCGTCCTTCGAGCCCTTCGAGACCGAGGTGCTGGGCCTGCTGATCGACGGCAAGACACTCACCTACTGGCTGATCTTCGTGGTGGTGGGGGTGCTGTTCCTGGTGCTGCTGCGCATCGTGAACTCGCCCTTCGGGCGCGTGCTGCAGGCCATCCGCGAGAACGACTTCCGCGCCGAGGCGCTGGGTTTTCGGACGGTCACCTACCGCACGGTGTCCACCGTGCTGGCCGCGCTGTTCGCCACGGTGGCCGGCGCGCTGCTGGCGCTGTGGCTGCGCTACACCGGGCCGGACACCACGCTGAGCTTCGAGATCATGCTGGACATCCTGCTGATCGTGGTGATCGGCGGCATGGGCACGCTGTACGGCGCGGTGATGCGCTCGGGACGTATTGCGGCGAGTCCTACCGACACCGGCTTGCAGGAAATCCGTTCGCAGCGCAGAGGCTCACACCCCCGCCGGCACCGAGGGCAATCCAGCCAGGGCCATGGCCAGCTCTTCCTCGCTGTAGGACTCGTCCTTGAGCTCGCCAGCGAAGTACTTCTGGTAGGCCGTCATGTCGAAATGGCCGTGACCACAGAGGTTGAAGAGGATGGTCTCGCTCTTGCCTTCGCGCTTGCAGCGCATGGCTTCCTCGATGGCGCCCTTGACAGCATGGTTGGCCTCAGGCGCGGGCACGATGCCTTCGTGGCGGGCGAAGAGCACGCCGGCCTCGAAGCACTGACCCTGCGTGTAGGCGGTGGCTTCGATCTCGCCCAGTTCCTTCAGGTGTGACACCAGCGGCGCCATGCCGTGGTAGCGCAGCCCGCCCGCGTGGAAGCTGGGCGGGGTGAAGCTGGAGCCCAGTGTGTGCATCTTGGTCAGTGGCGTCATGTGGCCGGTGTCGCCGAAGTCGTAGGCGTACTTACCGCGTGTGAGCGACGGGCAGGCCGCGGGCTCCACGGCCACGATGCGCGACTTCTGCCCACCACGCAGCCCATGGCCGATGAAGGGGAAGGCAATGCCGGCGAAGTTGGAGCCGCCTCCCGTGCAACCCACCACCACGTCAGGCCAAGCGTCGGCCATCTCCAACTGCTGCATGGCTTCCAGGCCGATGATGCTCTGGTGCATCAGCACGTGGTTGAGCACCGAGCCCAGCGCGTAGTTGGTGTCAGCCCGCTGCACGGCCAGTTCCACCGCCTCGGAAATGGCAATGCCAAGGCTCCCGGGGTGGTCAGGCCGTTCTGCCAGCACGCGCCGGCCGTATTCGGTGAGGTTCGACGGCGAAGCGAAGCACTGTGCACCGTAGGTTTCCATGACTGCTCTGCGGTAGGGCTTTTGGTCATAAGACACACGCACCTGGAACACCTGCACCTCCAGGCCGAAGAGCGAGCCCGCGAAGGACAGCGAGGTGCCCCACTGGCCGGCACCAGTCTCGGTGGTCAGGCGTTTGATGCCGGCAGCGGCGTTGTAGAAGGCCTGCGGCACGGCGGTGTTGGGCTTGTGGCTGCCCGCGGGGCTGACGCCTTCGTACTTGTAGAAGATCTTGGCCGGCGTGCCCAGGGCCTTTTCCAGGCGGTGGGCGCGGTACAGCGGCGCCGGGCGCCAGAGGCGGTAGATCTCGCGCACTGGCTCCGGAATCTCGATTTCGCGCTCCTGGCTCACCTCCTGGAGGATCAGTTCCATGGGGAACAGCGGCGCCAGGTCGCTCGGACCCACGGGTTGCAGCGTGCCAGGGTGCAGCACGGGCGGCAGCGCCTTGGGCAGGTCAGCCTGAATGTTGTACCAGGCGCGAGGCATCTGGCTTTCTTCGAGCAGGTACTTGGTGGCGGAGCTCATACCAGGGAATCCTTTCTGGCAAACGTTGAACAGGATGAGGAAGATGCTCTTTGCAGAGGCCCGAGCCGACAAGAGGGATTTCCCTCCGTTTGGGCCGATTCCGAGGGCCTTGCAACCGCCGATTCTGGAAGGCGTCAATGGCTGGTGAAGGCGGTCGCGGTGGTGCAGGCTCAGGGCGACGGAAACCACGCCGGCCCCAGGGTTGGCATAAGCCTGTGCTGCGGTGTTCGCTTGACCGCTCGATGGTGGAGGCGCTGGGTTGCCGCGTCCAGCGCCTGTTCGTGGGCGTGTTCGTCGGTGGCTCTGCGCCGGCCGGCCCGGGCGGCGTGTTGTGGGGCCTGTACCCCGTGAAGTCATGACCCGATGCGAGCCGCGATGATCCACCGCCTGCTCTCCCACGACCTGCTGCCGGGCTACACCGGCGACACTGAAGTCAGCCTGCGCATCGTTATGGCACGATGCAAGACATGAACATCCTCGTCGTCGGCGGCGCCGGCTACATCGGCAGCCACATGGTGCAGATGCTGGGGCAACGCGGCTGCGAAGTCACCACGGTGGACAACCTCTCCAGCGGCCACCGCGATGCGGTGCTGTGCGGGCGCTTTGTGCATGGCGACCTGGCCGACACCGCCTTGCTCACGGGGCTGTTGGCTCATGGCGGGTTCGACGCGGTGATGCACTTCGCCTCCTTCATCCAGGTGGGCGAATCGGTGGCGCAGCCGGCCAGGTACTACCGCAACAACGTGTCCAACACGCTGAACTTGTTGGAAGTGATGCAGGCTTTGGGGGTGAAGCGCTTCATCTTCTCGTCCACGGCAGCCACCTTTGGTGAGCCGCAGTACACGCCCATCGACGAGGCGCACCCGCAGCGGCCCATCAACCCCTACGGCCGCACCAAGCTGATGGTGGAGCAGGCGC
>JAJTDM010000119.1 GCA_021300575.1 Rubrivivax sp. | reverse complement strand
AGCCGACAGACCACCGGTAAGCCGTGTGCGGGAAATCCGCATGCACGGTTTGAACGGGGGTGTTGGTTCTGTAACTGACCGTAAGGCCTGAACAGGGCCAACATCTACCAATGCGCGGTCTCCGATGCCTGCCCACGACCGGCTCCAGGTTTGGCTGGGGGGCTGCCCGCATGGCCTGGTGCGGCGCTGTTGCTGCTCTGATGGTTCCCTTGATGTCTGTCGCTGCTGAGGGTACAAGCGGGAACGCTGGGGAACGCGTCGAAGTGCCCAGCCTGGACCTGTCGGCGGGCGAGGCGGTGCGCCTGCCCGGCTTCTGGTTTCGCGCCGGGCCGGTTGGAGACGGCCCGCCACGCCCCGCGCTCGTGCTGCTGCATGGCTGCGGCGGGCCGTACGCGCGCGACGGCACCCGGTTGTCCGAACGCATGCTCGAGTACTCGGCTTGGCTGACCAGCCTGGGCGTGCACGTGCTCATCACGGACTCCTTGACGCCGCGTGGCGAGAGGGAGCTGTGCACGCAGCGCATGAGTGGCCGCGCCGTCACGCAGTCGCACAGGAGGCGTGACGCCCTTGGGGCCTTGCAGTGGATCGCCGCGCAGCCTGGCGTCGATGGGCGGCGCGTGGGTCTGCTCGGGTGGTCCCACGGCGGCAGCACCGTCCTTGCGGCCACCAACCTGCACCACCCCGAGGTCAGGAGCGCGCCCGTCAAGCCCGCGCTGGCTGCTGCCTTCTATCCGGGGTGCGGGGCCGAGCTGCGCAGTGGCTACCGTGCCGCCGCGCCGCTGCTGCTGCAAGTGGGTGAGGACGACGACTGGACACCGCCCGAACCCTGCCGGCAGCTGGCTGCGCAGGCCTCGGGCTCACCGGTCACCTTCCACGCCTATCCGGGGGCGGTGCACGGTTTCGATGGCACCGCACCCATCACGCTGCGCCGTGACGTGCCCAACGGGGTGCGGCCCGGGCAGGGGGTGCTTGTGGGTGGGCAACCGGCTGCGCGCGGGCTGTCGCGCGAGCGGCTGCGATCGTTCCTGGTCCGCGAGGCCGGGCTGCCTTGACACCCATCGAGCTGCCGGAGTGCCTCTGGCTGCGGCCTGCCGGGGCGCGAGGCCCGGTTCCAACATCTGCTCTGGGGAGCAACACCGCGAGGGCCTGGGGTTTCAGCAGTTGAGCTAGCATGCGCCGGGCATTTTTTGCTTGACCTCGGGCTGCTACCAATGACAGCGCCACCTGGCCCAGGCACAGCATGGGGTGTTCCGGTATCGCTTCTCCGGTCTTTCCTGTTCAGGCTCTTCGTCGCCTGGCGTGGTGGGACAAAGTCGGTTCCGTGTATCCCCGGTACTTCAGCCGGCAGCCCGGCAGCCCGACAGAACCGGGTTGCCCCCAACAGAGGAAACCATGTCTGCATCACGCCTTTCCGGTCTGCACTCCTGGGTGCTGGGCCTTGCTCTTTGCGCGGCCCTGATTCCGGCCGATGCTTCCGCCAGCACCGCCTGCAAGTTCAAGCCCTCTGTCGGCCAGGCGGGCAAGGATGTGGTCTGGGTGCCCACGCCCGATGGCATCGTCGACCGCATGCTGCGCATGGCGCAGGTGACCCCGGACGACTACCTCATCGACCTCGGTTCAGGCGACGGCAAGATCGTCATCATGGCCGCCCAGCGGTTCAAGGTTCGCGGCCATGGCATCGAGTACAACCCGGACATGGTCGACCTGTCGCGCTGCCTGGCGCGGGAGGCCGCCGTGACGGGCACGACGCGCTTCGACCAGGGTGACATCTTCCAGAGCGACTTCACCCAGGCCAGCGTCATCACGATGTACCTGCTGCCGGCGCTGAACCTGAGGCTTCGCCCGGTGCTGTTCCAGAAGATGAAGCCGGGGACACGGATCGTGTCGCACCAGTTCACGATGGGCGACTGGCAGGCTGACGAGACTTCGCTCGTCGACGGCAGGACTTCCTACTTCTGGGTCATTCCTGCCAACGCCGGCGGCAACTGGCGGCTGTCCTGGCGAGGCGAGGCGGGCGAAGGCGGCGGCGAGCTGTCCACCGAACAGACCTTCCAGAAGATCGAGGGCAAGGTGCGTTTCGGGGTCCTGGAGGGCGGGTTGCGGGATGCCCGGTTGCGGGGCGACCGCATCAGCTTCGAGCTGATGGATGAGGCGGGCGTACTGCGAAGCTTCGTCGGGCGTGTCCAGGGTGACCGCATCGATGGCTCGGTCACCGGGCCGCAAGGCCGCACCGGTGCCTTCACGGCCGTGCGCAACGGCCCGCCACCGCCCATCCGCGGCACCTCTGATTGAGACGGCCCGCCGAGGTAACCACCATGTCAGCACCACCCAGCGCGGCGCCGCCGCACAAGCTTTCCAGCCCGCACGAAACCCTGGGCCTGAAAGAGGCCATCGCCATCATCGTCGGCATCGTCATTGGTGCGGGCATTTTCAAGGCACCGTCGCTGGTCGCCACCTTCACGGGCAGCGAGGGCTGGATGTTCGCGGCCTGGGCCGCCGGCGGTCTGATCTCATTGATCGGCGCGCTCTGCTATGCGGAGCTGGCCACCGCCTACCCGAATGCGGGCGGTGACTACCACTTCCTGCACCGCGCCTACGGCAGAGGCGTCTCGTTCCTGTTCGGGTGGGCGCGCGTCTCGGTGATCACCACGGGCTCGATCGCCTTGCTGGGCTTCGTGTTCGGTGACTACACCTCGCAGGTGGTGCCGCTGGGGACAGGACATGATTCGGCGGTGTACGCGGCGCTGGCCATTCTGGTGCTGACCTGGGTCAACGTGCGCGGCATGCGTGCGGGTGCGAAGGTCCAGACCTGGCTCACGGCGCTGGAGGTCTCGGGGCTTCTGCTGATCATCATCGCCAGCCTGGTCCTGGTGTCCAACGGCAACGCTGCTGCGCCGGCCCCCAGTGCTGCAGCAGCGGCCTCCTCCGCGTCGGGCATCCCCCCGATGATCGGGCTGGCCATGGTGTTCGTGCTTCTGACCTTCGGCGGATGGAACGAGGCGGCCTACATCAGCGCCGAACTCAAAGACGAGCGGCACAACATGGTCCGCGCTCTGATCTGGTCGATTGTCCTGATCACCGCGCTGTACCTGCTGGTGGTCTGGGCCTACTGGCACGGGCTGGGCATGCAAGGCATGGCCAAGTCCAAGGCCGTCGCGGCTGATCTGTTGAAGATCACGTTCGGGCCCGTGGGCGAGAAGGTGATGTCGGTCCTGGTGGCTGTGGCCGCGCTGACCTCGATCAACGCCACCATGATCGTCGGGGCACGCACCAACTATTCGCTGGGGCGGGACTGGCCTGTCCTTGGGCGCCTGGGCGAGTGGGATGAGCGGCGCGAGGCGCCCATCTTCGCCATGTACGTGCAGAGCGCTGCCGCCCTGGTGCTGGTGCTGATCGGCGCCACGGCGACCTTGGGCGGAGGCTTCAAGGCGATGGTGGAGTTCACCGCGCCGGTGTTCTGGCTCTTCTTCCTGTTGTCCGGTATCTCGTTGTTCGTCCTGCGGCAACGCGAGCCCGATATCGAGCGGCCCTTCAAGGTGCCGCTGTACCCCCTCACGCCGCTGATCTTCTGCGCGGTGTGCGCCTACATGCTGTGGTCGAGCCTGAACTATGTCTACAGCAAGGAACTGGGCGGCCTGAATGCGGCCTGGATCGGGGTGCTGGTGCTGGCCGTGGGCGGCGTGATCCTCATGCTGCTCCCGCGCCGCGATCAGGCGAACAGCCTTTCTGGTGGAGGCTGAGGTCAAGGTTCCGAGGGGTCAACTGATGCCGCGACGTCTGCAGGGCTGACGTCTGGCCTGCTTACGGCCGCTTCCTTTCCCTTGCCGCGACAAAGGTGTCGCCCGCAGCGTTCATGCGCGAGATCTGCTGTTGTTCGAGCCCACCGCGCAAGAGTGGGCCGCTCGCGTCTGGACTTCGAGAACTTCGGGCCCGTCCTACGCCGTCATCGAACGCAAATGAGCCCGCAACGCTTGCGCCAATGGTGCAGCCAGACGGTGTGTCGGTCGATGCAGCGGCGTGAGCAGGGTCACCTTGAACGGGATGCGCACGGTCAGTGGCCGCACCACCATCGCCGGCCCGGCACAGGCCGCCGCCGTCAGGGGGTTGACGATCGCCACGCCCAGGCCTTGGGCCACCAGTGCGCACACTGCGACGGCGCTGTGGGTTTGCAGGCGCGTCTGGCGGGTGACGCCAACCTGGGCGAACAGCGCATCGATCTGGGCCCGGTAGGGGTCGTCATCGGACAAGCTGACGAACACCTGCTCCGAGAAGTCGTCCAAACCCAGTGGCCCCTGGGATGCCAAGGCATGCCCTGCCGGCAGCACCGCCACCTCGTCCAGATCAGCCAGCACCTCAGCCCGACAGCCGCTGGGCGCATCGGTGCGCTCGGTCAGCGCCAAGTCGAATCGCTGTTCGCTCATCCACGCCTCCAGCACCGGGGATTCAGCCGGGACGATGGACACCGCCGTCAGCGCCGCCGCTAGGCACGCCGCCAAGGCGCCGGGCGCCAAGGCGTGAGCGAGCGCCGGTTGAGCCAGCAGGGCGAAAGCCTGGGCCTCGGCCCGGCCCAAGGCCCGTGCCTGCACCTGGACCTGGGACAAGCCTTGGTAGTGGCGCTGCACGCTGTCGAACAAGGCCAAAGCGGCTGCCGTAGGCTTGAGCCGCCCGTAGCCGCGCTCGAACAGGGCGTAGCCCAGGCGCTGCTCCATCAGCGCGATCTCGCGGCTGAGCGTGGGCTGTGAACTGTGCAGCACCTGCGCGGCGGCCGTGACGCTGCCAGCCTGCATCACGGCACGGAAGACTTCGACTTGGCGGTGGCTGATGGGCATGGCGCCAGCATATCCAAAATGGATGCATGAGTAACATGTTTCGATTGGACTGTATGGGCTGGCGTCGGCATGCTTCGCCCATGCTGACCGACGACCAGACCCGCTCCCTCGCCCGCCAGTTCGGCACGCCTGTGTGGGTGATGGACGCCCCCACCGTCCGCCAACGCCTGGCCAGCCTGCAGGTCTTCGACGCCGTGCGCTACGCGCAGAAGGCCAACCCGAACGTGCACCTGCTGCGCCTGCTTCGCGAAGGCGGCGCCAAGGTGGATGCCGTGAGCCGCGGCGAAGCGCTGCGCGCATTGGCTGCGGGCTATCGAGACGGCAGCGCGCGCGCCGCCACGCTGTTCGAGGCGGCCCAGGCCGACATCGTCTACACCGCCGACCTGCTGGACCGGGAGACCCTGGACTTCGTGCTCACCAAGGGCCTGGTGGTGAACTGCGGCTCCATCGACATGCTTCGCCAACTCGGCGAGCGGGCGCCCGGCCATGCGGTGTGGCTGCGCTTGAATCCCGGCTTCGGCCATGGCCACAGCAAGAAGACCAGCACCGGGGGCGAGCACAGCAAGCACGGTATCTGGCACGCCGACCTGGGCGAGGCGCTGGGCGTGATCCAGGCCACCGGTCTGCGCCTGGTGGGCCTGCACATGCACATCGGCTCGGGCGTGGACTACGGGCACTTGGGCCAGGTCTGCAGGGCCATGGTCGACCCCGTGCGACAGGTGAAGGCCGCCGGGCTGGACTTGGCCGCCATCTCGGCCGGTGGCGGCCTGTCGATCCCCTACCGCGAGGGCGAGCCACGCATTGACCCGGCGCATTACTTCGGCCTCTGGGACGCCACTCGTCGGGAAGCGCAGGCGCTCCTGGGCCACGGGTTGCGCCTCGAAATCGAGCCCGGCCGCTATCTGGTGGCCGAAGCCGGCGTCCTGATTGCCGAAGTGCGCGCCGTGAAGCGTCAAGGCCGAGTGCCCTTTGTGCTGGTGGACGCCGGCTTCAACGAGCTGATGCGCCCGGCCATGTACGGCGCGCACCACAACATGCGCCTGGTCAGCGGCGACGGACGCTTGCTGGCCGGCGCCACTCCCAGCGCGATTGCCGGCCCATTGTGCGAAAGCGGCGACGTGTTCACGCAAGGCGCAGGTGGCGTCATCGAACTTCGCGCCCTGCCTCAGGCTGCGGTGGGCGACTTTCTGGTGATCGAGAACACCGGAGCCTACGGCAGCTCGATGAGCAGCAACTACAACTCCCGGCCCCTGGCTGCAGAGGTTCTGCTGGATATGGACACGACGCGACTGATCCGCCACCGCCAGAGCGTCGAGGAACTGCTGGCGCTGGAGTTGGGCAACTGACGCTCTGTCGAGGTGATGACGTGATCCAACAGATGTGCCGCCATACCCTCGTCAGTCCACCTGGTGCATGCTGGACAGCCGCCACCCGACGTCTTACCATTCTTCGATCGATCGAAGTGCCACACCATGAACCCTACCGCCACCCTTTCCTCGAAGTACCAGATCTCCATACCCAAGGCTATCCGGGCAGCGCAGCATTGGGAGGCGGGCGTGACGTTCGCCTTCATCCCGAAGGGCACGGGCGTGCTGCTGGTGCCCGTGCCCCGTCTGGAAACCCTCAAAGGCATCGCCCGCGGTGCATCGCCCGAGGGCTACCGTGACAGGTCGGACCGGGTCTGATGGTTCTGGTCGACACCTCGGCGTGGATCGACTGGCTGATGGGCTCGGCCATGGCGCGGAGGATCGAGCCGCACCTGCCACCGCCGACCGATTGGGTGGTGCCGACCATCGTGCAGCTGGAACTGGCGAAGTGGCTCACGCGTGAGGTGGGGGAAGAACGCGCCGACCAGGTGCTTGCGTTCACGCAGACCTGTCACGTCGTCGCGCTCGACACCCCCATCGCGCTGGCCGCAGCGGAGGCGGCACGGGCGCACAAGCTGGCGATAGCGGACGCCATCGTCTTCGCCACGGCACAAAGCAAGGGGGCGCGACTCCTGACTTGCGACGGTCACTTCAAGGGGTTGCCTGGCGTGACGCTCATCGAGAAGGGCAAGTACTGAACGCGCGCTGCGCGCGCTCCAGCGCTTCGATGGATGGACGCCATGAAGGGCGTCGAAGGCACCCCGCCTCTCACAGCACCCCCGCCAGCCCCCGTCTCGCCTCCGCCTCCTCCATCGCCATCCGCCGCGCCCAGTCGGCGATCTGGTCGTCGCCGATGCGGCCGACGTTGAAGTAGGTCGCCTCGGGGTGGGCGATGTAGAAGCCACTCACACTGGCCGCGGGCGTCATGGCCAGGCTCTCGGTCAGGCCCATGCCGATCTCCTGGGCCTTCAGCACCTCGAACATCTGCGCCTTCACGCGGTGGTCCGGGCAAGCGGGGTAGCCGGGGGCGGGGCGGATGCCGCGGTATTGCTCGGCGATCAAGGCCTCGTTGCTCAGCGCCTCGTCGGGTGCATAGCCCCAGAACTCGGTGCGCACGCGCTGGTGCAGCCGCTCGGCGAAGGCCTCAGCCAGGCGGTCAGCCAGGGCCTTGAGCAGGATGGCGGAGTAGTCGTCATGGTCGGCGATGAACTGGCGTTCCTTCTTGTCCACGCCCAGGCCCGCGGTGACAGCGAAGAGGCCGATGTAGTCGGGCTTGGCCCCCGGCCCTGCCTTGGGCGCGACGAAGTCGGCCAGGCAGCGGTTCGGCCTCTTCTCGCCGTCCACCACCGGGCGCTCGGTCTGCATGCGCAGGGGCGACCAGCGCAGCAGCACCTGCTCGCGCGACTCATCCGCGTAGACCTCGATGGTGTCGTCATCCACGGTGTTGGCCGGCAGCAACGCGAAAACGCCGTTGGCCTGCAGCCAGCGCCCTTCGATCAGGCGTTGCAGCATGCGCTTGCCGTCGCTGAAGACGCGCTGCGCCTCCGCGCCCACCACCTCGTCGCGCAGGATCTGCGGGAAGGGGCCGGCCAGGTCCCAGGTCTGGAAGAACGGGCCCCAGTCGATGCAGGCTGCGATCTCGGCCAGGTCCACGTTCTTCAGCACGCGCCGGCCGATGAAGCGGGGCTTGGGCGGGGTGTAGGCGGCCCAGTCAATCGGCGTCTTGTTGGCCCGTGCGGCGGCCAGGCTGGGATCTTCTTCAGCCGGAAATGCTCGTCGCGCTGCATCTCGGCGGCCACGTGCTGCATCTCTTCCAGGCTGGGGGTGATAAGGCCTGAGAGGCCGATGATGTCCGCGCCCTCAACCTTGGCCTTCTCGAGGATGTCCTGGCACGGGACCATCACGCCCATGTTCACGACCTCGAAGTTGTTGCACTGCAGGACCACGGCGACGATGTTCTTGCCGATGTCGTGCACATCGCCCTTGACGGTGGCGATCACGATCCGGCCCTTGGCCTTGGCCTGGCCGCCCGCATCCACCAGGGCGCGTTTCTCGGCCTCGATGTAGGGCAGCAGGTGGGCCACAGCCTGCTTCATCACGCGCGCGCTCTTCACCACCTGCGGCAGGAACATCTTGCCCGCGCCAAACAGGTCGCCCACCACGTTCATGCCGGCCATCAGCGGGCCTTCGATGACGTGCAGCGGGCGGCCGCCTGCGGCTTGCACGCGCTGCCAGGCGGCCTCGGTGTCCTCGACGATGAACTCGGTGATGCCGTGCACCAGCGCGTGGCTCAGTCGCTCGTCCAGTGTGCCGGCGCGCCAGGCCAGGCGGGCAGAGTCGTCCTTGGCTGCGCCCTTGGCGCTCTCGGCAATCTCGATCAGGCGCTCGCTGGCGCTGGCGTGCGGCTCGCCCGACTTCCAGGCGGGCGTCCGGTTCAGCACGACGTCCTCCACCCGCTCGCGCAGCATCGGCTCCAGGTCGTCGTACACGCCGACCATTCCGGCGTTCACGATGCCCATGTCCATGCCCGCACGGATGGCGTGGTACAGGAACACGGTGTGGATGGCCTCGCGCACGGGCTCGTTGCCGCGGAAAGAAAAGCTCACGTTGGACACTCCGCCCGAGACCTTGGCGCCGGGCAGGTGCGCCTTGATCCAGCGCGTGGCCTCGATGAAGTCCACGGCGTAGTTGTCGTGCTCCTCGATGCCGGTGGCAATGGCGAAGATGTTGGGGTCGAAGATGATGTCCTCGGCCGGGAAGCCCACCTCGTCCACCAGCGTGCGGTAGGCCCGGGTGCAGATCTCGGTCTTGCGCGCGAAGGTGTCGGCCTGGCCTTTCTCGTCAAAGGCCATCACCACGGCGGCCGCGCCGTAGCGGCGCACGAGCGTGGCCTGGCGCTTGAACTCGGCCTTGCCTTCTTTCAGCGAGATCGAGTTGACGATGCCCTTGCCCTGGATGCACTTCAGGCCCGCCTCGATCACTTCCCACTTCGAGGAGTCGATCATGATCGGCACGCGCGCGATCTCGGGCTCGCCGGCGATCAGGTTCAGGAAGCGCACCATGGCGGCCTTGCTGTCGAGCATGGCCTCGTCCATGTTGATGTCGATGATCTGGGCGCCGTTTTCCACCTGCTGGCGCGCCACGGCCAGGGCCTGCTCGAAGTCGCCATTCAGGATCATCCGGGCGAAGGCCTTGGAGCCGGTGACGTTGGTGCGCTCGCCGATGTTGACGAACAGCGATCCCGGGCCGATCAGCACCGGCTCCAGGCCGGACAGGCGCATGGGCTGCGGCGAATCGCTTCCCGGCGGTGCGGAAAGATCTTCAGGTTCGGCCAGCGACGGCTCTTCTTGGTGGGGCAGGGGTGTCGTGCTCATCAGGCAACTCAATCACGCGGAGTTCGGGTGAATGAGCGCCGTTGTCCCTTCCAGGCCCGCTTGAGGCCCGTGAAGTAATTCACACGAATCCGAGCCTGATGGGTGCGATCGGCCCCGTACGGGCCACCGTGCCATTGCAGCGCTCCTCGGATGCCCTCATTATCAACGTACCGGTTTGCAGGGCTGGGAATTGGCTCATGGCGCGCGCCCGCGCTCCGGGCCCTACGGCAGATTGCGACCATGCCTCTCATGACCCCGTGCTTATGTGGCCAACGCCCACGCAAACGTTCCGTATAACAAGTGTTCCAGACAACCGCATGGTGACCAAACCGACGGATACCACTTGGCAAGGCTTGCTGAGCGACACCAGCTGGCGCTCCCTTTCCGGGCCGCCAGTGGGGTCAAACTCCGCTCGCCTGGGCCAGGCTGAGATCCGCCAGGCCCGGCAGATCGTCTCCTTCCTGCTCGGGCCGGATTCGCGCATCTTCATTCGCGAGAAGACCTCGGGAGAGGGCGCCGGCACGGTCCACGTCATGGTGCAGTGCGTTCGCGTCCTTCCGGACAGACTCTCCGCCCAGACCAAGTTGATCGAGCTTTTGCAGGACCCCTTTGCGGGCCGCCGCACACGGGTGCTGCTGATCGACCCATCGTTCACCCTGACCGAGGAGCACAAGCGCTTTCGCTTCGTGGCCATGGAATACTAGTTGGGCCACGCAGTCGAAAGCCTGGGGGCCGGTGACGTTGATGCGATCGCCGATGTTGACGCACCGTGATTTCTGGCCGACGAGCATGGGCGCCAGGCCGGGTACGCGGATGTGCTCAACTGGGGCCCCGTCTGGGGTGTCCGGGCCTTAAGCTGTCTCGGCACCGGAGATCTTGTCCGCAGAGGGGTGAGGCAACGTGCTCATCGGCGGGATCACTCACGCCCAAGCCGGGCGAATCAGCGCCGTTGGCGATTCCAGGCCCGTTGCGGACCGCGAAAGAGTCACATGAATTCGAGTTGGGTGTGTGCTGCCAGCCGCTTTGCGGCCGCCGCGCCATTGCAGCACTCTTCGGACGGCGCAATGTCCACGGCGTGGGCTCTATGCCGTTTCGTGTGGAACGCCCCGTCCTCACTTGGCAGCCGCTGGTACGAACGGGCTGGCTGGCAGATGCTTCAGCTTGGACATCCGCAGGTAGGCGATCGCGATGAAGTTCGCACTTGTCCTGAAGCCGCGTGCCGCCCGCTTGGCCTGCTGCAGCAGGCCGTTCATGGCCTCCACGAAGGCGTTGCTGCGGTGATCCACCATCCCCCGCACCACGGCGTCGAAGCGCTCCTTGAGCGTG
>JAJTDM010000057.1 GCA_021300575.1 Rubrivivax sp. | reverse complement strand
TTCAAAGTCAAGAAGCCCGACGTCAACGCTCAAATGCCCTTGCTGTAGTGGCAGCCGAAAGGGTCGCCTCTATACAAATCAACCACTTACAGCGTTTGGTGTCGAACTCGGGAGTCCCTGGCCCTACCAGCTTGCGACGTCATCACCTGGAGCGGCCGGTAATCCAGAAGATCCTTGCTCACCTGGGGCTGGATCCGCAGCAGCCGCCCAAGGGTCGGGGGCGCGAGGCGGAACTGCACGCCGCTGCCTGAGTCACTTTCGCTCTCGGATACTTATCGCCACGGGCTTTCGCTAGCCTGCCGCCGTCGGCGGCTCTGCGCGCTGTGTCGGCAGGTATATTGACTGAGTGGCTTTTTGCCTATGGCAAAAGAAAATATAGTTGCTTAAAAATTTAGGAATTCTCTGGAGAATACATGAAAATCCGAATGGCTCACGAAGATGATTTCGCGCAATGGGTAACCCTTTGAAAGGGTTACCAAGTTTTCTATAAGACCAACATCGCGGAAGCAACTACGGACACAACCTGGTCGCGCTTTTTGGATCCTGCAGAACCCATGTATTGCGCAGTCGCAGAGGTTGACGGCAAATTGATTGGAATGGTGCATTTCATCCAGCATCGAAGTTGCTGGACTGCAGGTGACTACATGTACTTGCAAGACTTGTTTGTCGACCCAGATACTCGTGGCCAGGGTGTGGGTAGGTTGCTGATTGAGCACGTTTACACAGCAGCGGCAGAAGCGGGTTCCTCGCGCGTCTGGTGGCTCACGCATGAGTCCAATGAACATGCAATGTTGCTATACGACCGCATTGCAGATAAAAGTGGTTTTATCCAGTATCGAAAATTGCTTTAAAAGTTTGGTTTCAGCGATGGATCATCCTGTACCACCTTTGGAAAACCTCCGTATTTTTTATCCTGTAACGCTGTGAAAAGTTCGTAGTTTTTTGACACTGATTGCATTTGGATAGCCAAAACATGGGGTCTGAAAACTCACGCAACCAGTGTCTGTCTCATCATTTAGAAAGAAGAACTGGACACCAAGTGCTTGATTTGCTTGCCCATCAAAATCTTAGGCAGTTTGTGATGAGGTATGTTCTGGGCCGCCATGCAAAGTTTCTTCAAATCTTCAATCTTTCAACCGAAGCCGCCAAGCTGTTGATCTGATTGACTTTTTTTCGGTCAGCTCCTGACCAGAGCTTGAAGAAAGTCCCTTCATACAGGGGCTTCAGCGCAATTGAGACGCTGTTCTGCTCAGAACCACTTGACTGAGCGAGTTCGAAAAAATCCAAATAGAACAACGAGTTACGCGATTTAGCCGTAACCCCTGTTGCCGTACTGCCGCGAAAAAGTCAGGAGCTTTTGCAGGAATCCATGATCCATGCGGGATCGGAGCGATGGGGATTAGAACTGTTGCAATCGGCTCGCTGTAGAGCAATCCGGATCGCCATCGACACTAGCAGCTGTAACCAATTTCGATCTGGACAAGTGCTTTAGGAATGACTCATATCAAAGCCACGCCTGCATTTGCTCGCTGGTCAGATTGCCGCCGCAGACAATGATGCCTACAAGCGAGCCATTAAATGCTTTGGGCTTTTGCAGCATGGCCGCCACGCCTACCGCCGCTGAAGGCTCGGCAACTACTCCTACGTGACGATGCAACAGTTTCATTCCCCGAATGATGTTCTCGTCACTTACCAATAGCGCCTCATCCACCAATCCATGCATGTCTTGGAGTGCTTCTGGTATCGGTGTCCTGGTCGCAATTCCGTCAGCAATTGTTGAAACGTGGTCATGCTCGATGAGCTGCCCCGCTCGCCAGGAGTCAACCATCGCGCTGGCGCCTTCGGCACCCACCGCAACCATTCGAGTTCTTGGTGAAAATTTTTTCATGACATGCGCAATGCCATTGAACATGGCCCCGTTGCCCAGTGCCACAAGCAATACATCCAGTTGCTGGTGCAGACGCGATAGCTCAAGCCCAATGGTGCCCGCACCTTCGACGGTTTCGATGTCCAGACTGTCGACGACAAGCCGTGCACTGCGTTCAGCAGACAAAAGCCTCGCGTGAGCTCGCGCGGAATCGAAGTCTTCGCCAGCCAAAATTACATCGGCACCCAGTGACTTCATCCGCTCGATCTTTAGAGGGTTGGCATTCCTGGCAGCTACAACACTCACCCTGATGCCACGACGGCGTGCTGCGTAAGCCATGGCCTGACCGAAGTTTCCAGCACTTGCACAAACGACTTCGGTGCCAGCAGGTATCTTGGACATATAGAGTTCTGCGCCCCGTCCTTTGAATGACCGAATCGGATTCGCGGTTTCAATTTTCACCAGAACGCGAGCCCCCAACTCTGCGGACAGCGATTCGCAGATGTACTGAAGGCTGTTCAAGAACTCCGAACTGATCACCGAGACGGATTTTTCAATTCGTTCCTGTGAAATTCGGCTGGGAGTATTCATTCGATTCTCTCTTTGACAAACCATGGTGTTCGCAGAAGTCTAAGTCTAAGAGGGAATACACCACCTGCAACGATCTGTCTTCCTCTGTTGAGTTCGAATCCCTGACCTTACCAAAAAATGGTCGCAGAAAAGATAGCGAGTTAGTTAAACAATCTCTTCTGGGCCGCCAGATCAAGAGAACTGAAACTGCCGAGTGACCATCGCGGGCGCTTGGCATTCCAAACCCCGCCGTCAGGTGGCGGGACATCCCAGTTCAAGCAGTAGGGCCTGACGCCGGTAGCACGCGCCCCTCGCAGGTGCCGAAGCCGATGCGAGCCGCACCCTGGCGCTCGCACCAGCCTCGCAGGATAACCGTGTCGCCATCGTGCAAGAAGCTGCGTTGCTCGCCTGTGGCGCTCAGCGTGATGGGCGCTGTGCCGCCGCGGCTGAGTTCGACGATAGCGCCCTCCTCGCCTGGCGTGGGGCCGCTGATGGTGCCAGTGCCGATCAGGTCGCCGCTTTGCAGGTTGCACCCGCCCACGGTGTGCTGCGTGACCATCTGCGCCACGGTCCAGTACTGGTGGCGGAAGCTGGTGCGCGACACCTGGCTGGGTTTCGCGCCCGACGCCCGGGTGGCCTCGGTGTCGATGCTTACCGTGAGCTGCACGTCCACGCCGCCAGCGGCCCGATGGACGGGGTGCTCCAGGTAGGGCAGGGGCTGCGGCTCGGGCGCGAGACGGTCGGCCACGGGTGCTCGGAACGGTGCAAGCGCCTCCATCATCACCACCCAAGGGCTCACGCTGGTGCAGAAGTTCTTGCCCAGGAACGGCCCCAGGGGGGCCATCTCCCAGAACTGGTGGTCGCGGGCGGACCAGTCGTTGAGCAGGCACATGCCGAAGATCTGTTTTTCGGCCTGCGCCAGCGGCACCGGATTGCCCTGCGCATTGCCGGGGCCGATGTAGAAGCCCATTTCCAGCTCGTAGTCCAGGCGCGTGCTGGGCGTGAAGACCGGCGCCCGGGCGCCCGGTGGGAACGCCTGGCCGTTGGGCCGCTTGAACGGGGTGCCGCTGATGACCACGCTGGATGCACGGCCGTGGTAGGCGATGGGCAGCCAGACGAAGTTGGGCGTGAGCGGATCATCCGGTCGGATCACCCGTCCCACGTTGCGGGCGTGGTGGATGGAGGTGTAGAAATCCGTGTAGTCGCCTATGCGGCTGGGAAGGCCGTAGGTGGCCTGCTGCTGCGGCACGAGGCATGCGCGCACGCTCGCCTGCGTGGTCTCGCGCGCGTGAGAGCTCAGCAGGTCGAAAACACCGTGGCGCAGTGCGCGCCAGGCCGGTTGGCCTGCGGCCATCAGCGCATTGAGTCTGGGCCGGGCGGCGAGCTCGCACGCGTGTTGGGCCTCGCCCGTCAGAAGGCGCGCGCTCGACAGCGCCGCAAGGTCAACGATCTGGTCGCCTATGGCCATGCCGCCGCGAAAGGCCTCCTCCTCGCCCTGGCGGCGGAACACCGCCACGGGCAGGTTCTGGAGGGGAAAGTCCTGGTGCCCTTGGGCGCCAGGCACCCAGCTCAGGGCTGCTGGGTCGTGGGTGTGGTTGAGCGTGTCCATCGTTCCGTGCATGTCCGATTCAGGCGGCTGCTGCCTCGAGCCGTGCCAGGGCGGCTTCGCTGCCTGGCAGGAGCGCGTCGTCGAAGATGGCCACGGCCCGTGTCCACCCGGCACTCGCGCCGCGGATCTTGTGCGGAAAGCACGACACGTAGAAGCCGCTGGAGGGGATCGACTCCAGGTTGTGCAGCTTCTCGATGTGGCAGTAGCCGATGTCACGTCCAGCCTTGTGACCCTCCCAGATCAGGGAGGCATCGTGCGTGGCGCCGTACTTTCGCGCTGTGTGCACGAAGGGCGCGTCCCAGCTCCATGCATCGGTACCGGTCAGGCGAATGCCGCGCTCCAGCAGGTACATGGTGGCTTCATAGCCCATGCCAGCACCGGCGCTGACATAGTCGGGATGGCCATAGCGCGAGCCGGCCCGCGTGTTCACCACCACGATCTCCAGCGGCTTGAGGGTGTGACCGATGCGCTGCAGTTCCGCTTCCACGTCGGCTGCCGTGACCACATGGCCGTCGGGCAGGTGGCGGAAGTCGAGCTTCACCCCGGGCTGGAAGCACCATTCCAGAGGCACTTCATGGATGGCGATCGCCGGCTTCTTCCCGCCACCGGGACCGTCGACCTTGGCGTCCATCGTCGAATGGAAATGGTAAGGCGCGTCCAGGTGGGTGCCGTTGTGTGTCGACAGTTGCACCATCTCCACGGCCCAGCCTTCACCGTCGGGCAAGTCTTGCTGCTTGAGCCCGGGGAAGAAGGGCTCGATCTGCGAGAAGGTGTTGTCGTGGGTGAAGTACTGGATCTTGGGTGCGAAGGCGGGCGGGTCACTGAGCACATCGTTCTCCAGAAAGATGGAGAGGTCGACAAATCTGCGGGCCATCGGGGTTCCTTTCGAGAAAAATTGCGCGAGTGCGCGGTCAATGGGGACGCTGCCAGCGCAGCAGACGGCGTTCGACCAGGGCGAGCAGAGCATTGCTCAGAAAGCCGATGGCACCCAGGAGGATGATGCCGGCGAAGAGTTCGCTGGCTCGAAAGCTGCGCGCCGCCAGCAGGATGGCCTGCCCAAGGCCTGCCTGAGAGGCGATCATTTCGCCCACCACGGTCACGATCAGGGAGACGGTCATGGACAGGCGCATCCCGGACAGGATGTCGGGCATGGCGTTGGGCAATCCGATCTTCCATACGTAGTCGGCGCGCGACAGCCCAAGACAGCGAGCCACCTCGTGGAGCCGAGGCTCCACCGATGCGAAACCGTGCACTGTGGCCAGCAGCACCGGCCACAAGGCACCAAAGGCCACCACGGCCAGCACCATCGAGGGGCTCAGGCCCCAGATCGCAATGGCCAGCGGGATGATGGCGCTGGCAGGGAGCGGGCGGATGAACTCGAGCATGGGCTGAAGGTATGCCCTGGCATGGACTGACACGCCAATGGCAGCGCCCAGCGCGATGCCCACGCCCGAAGCCAGCAGCCAGCCTTGCGCCATGCGGGCGATGGTGGCACTGGTGAAGCCGGCCAGTTCGCCATGCCGCAGCCCTTCCCACAGGCTGTCCCATGCTGCCCCAGGTGTGGGAAGGAACACCTTGCTGACCCACTGCGCGGTGCTGGCGGCCCACCACAGGGCCACCAAGGCGGCCAGCAGCGTCAGCGACCACAGCAGGGTTGCGGGGCGCAGCGCGTTCACAGGGCCGCTCCCATGCGCCGGGCCACGCCGCGCTGCAGCCACAGCGTGAGGGCATTCAGCGCAAAGCCCATGCAGGCGATCCAGAAGAGCCAGGCCAGCATGAGGGCTGGGCGCAGGCTTTGCTGCGCCATGGACAGACCGAACCCCAGGCCGTGGGGGTTGGCCGCGATCTCCACCGTGACCGCCACGACCAGCGCCACACCCACGCCCAGGCGCAGCGCCACGAAAAGGCGCGGCACGATGGCAGGCAGCACGATCTTCCACACGCGGGCTGTTGCTGACAGGCCCAGCGCCGTGGCCACCTCCAGCAGCCGCGGTTCCACCTGGCGCACGGCAGACTGCGTGAGGATGGCCAAGGGCCAGAAGGTCGCAAAGGCCACGATGCTGGCTTCCATGTCGACCCCGAAGCCAAACACGAGCATCGCCAGCGGGATCAGCGCGACGCTGGGAATGGGGCGGAAGATTTCCATGCTCAGGAAAGCCGCCTGCGCCGCGCGCCGGCTCAGCCCCAGCACGAGACCCAACGCGACGCCCAGGCCGCCCCCAAGGCCCAGGCCCAGTGCTGCGGCGTACAGGGTGAAACCGGTGGCCTTGAGCAAAGTGCCATCGCCCAAGGCCCTGAGCAACTCTGTCAGGGCCTTGCTCGGCGGCGCTATGGAGTCTGAAAAGCCTATCGACCGCGCGTACCACTCCAGTGCCACCAGGCCTGCCGCGGGTACCACCAGAGCCTTGGCTACCGCCGCTCTCCGGCCGCCGGTGCGTCCTGCGCTGCTGGCCATGTCAGTGCCTGGCCTCGATGAAGGCGAACAGCTCGCGGCGAAGGCGCAGGAACTCGGGGTGCTCGCGCGTGGTCAGCTGGTCACGCGGACGCGGCAGACGCACCTCGATCGTGTGCGAGATCCTGCCAGGCGAGGCCTGCATCGCGATCACCCGGTCGCCCAGGTAGAGGGCCTCCTCCAGGTCGTGGGTCACGAACAGGGCGGTGATGCCCTGCGCCTGCACCAGACGCGCCACCTCGTCCTGCAGGCCCTGGCGCGTCAGCGCGTCAAGCGCGGCGAAGGGCTCATCCATCATCAGCACGCTCGGGCTTTGGGCCAGGCAGCGCGCGATCTGCAGGCGTTGTTGCATCCCGCCCGAGAGCTGGTTGGGGAACTTGCCGGAATGCGCTGCGAGTCCGACTTTAGTGAGCGCCTCGGCAATACGGGCAGACCGCTGCGGCTGGGGCATGCCGGCCGCCTCCAGCGCCAGGCTCACGTTGCCCTCGGCCGTCCGCCAGGGCAGCAGGGCTCGCCCGTAGTCCTGGAAGACGATAGCCACATCACGTGAGGGGGAGTCGACGATCTGGCCGTGGCGCCTGACAGCGCCCCGCACCTGACCGTCTCGCGCCGTGAGAAGGCCGCCCGCGGCCCGCAGCAGGGTGGTCTTGCCGCAGCCGCTGGGCCCCACGATGCAGACGAACTCGCCTGGCGCGATCGACAGCGAAGTGGGCTCGACGATCTCGCGCCCGCCCAGGTGTATCGACACCTGGGCGAAGTCGAGCGCGGCTGTGACGACGGTCACGCCAGCAGGCGCGTCGGATCGATGCTGGTCTTCAGCATCTCCTGGGCGCGCATCACCTCGATCCAGAAGCGCATGTTGTCCACCGATACGGTGGGCCGCAGCGTCGAGATCTGCACCGTGGCCAGGATCTCAGGCGGCAGCCGGGTGTACTTGCCCAGGTGCTCGCGCGCCTTGGGCAGGTTGGCGTTGACGAAGGTCACGCCTTCGGTAATCGCCTCGCGGAACGCCCGCACCTGAGCTGCGTTGGCGGTCGCCCAGGCCCGGGTGGCGCTGTACAGGATGGCCGGCTGGCCGTCGGGCAGGTCGCTGGCGAAGTGGATGGGCGTCCCGCCTGCGCCGCCGGCCACGATGCGGGCCATGAAGGGGTCGGCGGTCACCACAGCGTCCACCGAGCCGCCACGCAGCACGTCGTTGTGCTGCGGGAACGCGGTTTCGATGAATTGCACCTGCCGGAAGTTGACCCCCTTCTCGGTGAGCCACTTGCGGAACAGCACGTGCAGGAACGCGCCCAGGCCCGGCACTCCGATCTTCTTGCCCACGCAGTCCTGCGCAGTGCGGATGGCCACGCCCGTGCGCGCAACCAGCCCGTAGTTGGTGGCGGTGCGGCTTGTCACGCTTCCCCCTGCTATGGCCACCAGATCGAGCCCACCGTCCACCGCCTGGATCATTACTGGAGGGGTCGGGCCGCCGATCTGGATGGAGTTGGACTGCATGGCGGCTGGGATCATGGGGTTGAGCTGGATGAGCTGCAGCTCCACATCGAGCCCGCGCTTGGAGAAGAAACCCTCCTCCTTGGCGCAGAAGGCTGCGGTGAAGTCGCTCACCGCGGTGTAGCCCAGCAGGATCCTGGTCGCGGGGGCCTGGGCTCGGGCCGCCAGCGGGGCACCCAGCACCGCCGTGGCGGCGGCCGCTTGTGCCAACACGGTGCGACGTTTGAGAAGGGTCTGGGTCATGCAGGTCTCCTGATCTTGTGGCTTGGGTTGGACGAAGGGCTCGAGGCCCTGGGGGCGTGCAGGGCGGCACGGATACCGCCCACGATGAAACTGATCAGCATCGATGTAGTGCCAGGGCCGCTGCGCATTCCGGGCCTGCGCGCCAGACGGGGCGCCCGGACGTCGCTGAGGTGGTGCAGCAAGGCGCCCAGTGCGAACTGGTAGCACCAGGTCACCTCGGCCCGGCTGGCCTTCGGCATCACCTCGTTGAGCGCATCGATGAAGGCGTGGGCCAGCGGGTCGAAGAACTCGCGCAGCGCGCGATCGGCCTCGGCAGAGCTGTACAGCAGCTCGCGGGCCACCAGCAGGGCGTAGGACTCGCCCTCTTCGCTGGCACGCAGGGCCAGTACCGGCTCGACGAAAGCGCGGATGACCTCGGTCAGACGCCGTGAGCGGGGCGCTTGACGAGCCACCGACAAGCGTGCCAAGCGCTGCTCGATGGTGGTGTTCCAGTGGGCGAAGATGGCATGAAACAGCTCGTGCTTGGGGCCGTAGTGGTAGCCCACCAGGGCCAGCGGCACGCCGGCCGCTTCGGCGATGTGGCGGATGGACACCGCGTGGTAGCCATGCTGGGCGAACAGCCGCTCGGCAGCCAGCAGGATGGCTTGCTTGCGGTCGGGACCTTCCGCCTCCAGGCCATCTGGCGATGACAATCTTGTACGAGCGTGCAACATAGGTCGTACGTTCGTACAACTTCGACAGACCGCGAATCCGGACAAACCCTGACCTGCGGCAAACCGAGCGAAGGCGTGCCTGCGCATCGCAGCAAGTTCAGGAGCGCATGCCGGGCGCCATAGGTGGGGCGCTGTGGGCGGTACCTTGGTTGCCACGCGCTGCGTACGCGCCCCCGGAGCATGGCATGCTCTGCCCGTCTCGGGCTTCATCCCGGAGCCCGCCTGCTCATGAGCAATGCCATGGCCTCCTTTGCCTTCCTGTCCCACAACGCCTTCCTCAAGGCGCCTGCTGCCAGTGCGCAGACGCCCTTCGCGGTGGCCGGCATCGCCTGGGACGGTGCGGTCACCAACCGGCCTGGCGCACGCTTCGGGCCGCGCGCCATCCGCGAGGCCAGCCACATGCTGTGCGATGCACAGCACCCGCATTTCGATGTCTCGCCCCTGGACGTGCTGGGGGATGCAGGCGACCTGCCGTTGCCCAATACCAGCCTTGCGGCCATGCGTTCGGCGATGCAGCCTCTGGTGGCGCCGCTGCTGCAGGCCCACCACATGTGCTGGCTGGGGGGCGACCACTCCGTCACGCTGAGCCTGTTGCGGGCCTACCGCCAGCACCTGGGCCGGCCGCTGGCGGTGATCCACTTCGATGCGCATTGCGACACCTGGGCCACCCATTTCGACGAACCCAGCGGCCACGGCACCTGGGTCCATGAGGCGATGCAGGAGGGCCTGGTGATCGATGCGTGCTTCACGCAGATCGGCATCCGCTCGTCGGCCGGTCGCGAGAAGCGCGAATACGTCAGCCGCCGGGGCGGACAGATCTTCACGGCGCGCGACCTGCGCGGTCTGGAAAGCCCGGCCCAACTGTCCGGCGTGCTGTCGGCGGTACGCGAGCGCCTGGCCGCGCACGGCCACCCGCCCGTCTACCTCAGCCTGGACATCGACTGCCTGGACCCGGCGTTTGCGCCCGGCACCGGCACGCCCGAGCCCGGCGGCCTGAGCACCAACCAGGTGCTGACGCTGCTTGAGGAGTGGGCCGACCTGCCGTTCGTGGGGATGGACTGCGTCGAGGTGGCCCCGCCCTACGACCATGCCGAGCTGACGAGCCAGGCGGCGGCGGCATTCGTTTGGACTTACCTGTGCGGTCGGCTCTGGGCCGCAGGGGCCCGACAGGCCGGTGGCTGACGGCGCCCGCTGCGGGTGTGGGTCTGGGTGTGCAGGGGGAGGGTGGCTTACGGTAGGCTGGTCGGCAGTCAGTGGTTGTGAACCCAGTTCTCGACGCGCAGCCCCGCAAAGCCTCGAAAGTCTGCTTCGTTGTTCGTCACGAGCGTCGCTCCGATGGACAACGCGTGTGATGCGATGAGCTTGTCCAGCGCATCCTGAGTGCGGTCCCGGTGGGTGGCGCGCAGGGGTCCGTACGCACGTGCGGCTTGGGCCTCGAAGGGAACTACCGGGATGTCTTCCAGAAGGCTGTCCAGCAGGGCCTGGTGGCGCGCCTGGGATTCGCCAGAGCAGGCCACCCCGAATTCCAGTTCGGCCAGGGTGATGGCCGAGATCACCACTTCGCCGACGTAACACTCGGCGAAGCGGGCCCGCACCTGGGGGGGCTGTTGCTTCATGAGGTAGATGCAGATGTTGGTATCCAGCATGTACCTCGGTTTCATAGAGCGTCGCGCTCCCGCTCGATGTTCACGCCCCGGCCTTCGCTCATGAAGTCGGAAGAGAACTGCGCGAACTTGCCGAGCACGTCGCCCATCCGCCTTGGGGCGGGCCGTATGCGCAGTTCGTCCCCCTGGCGCTCGATGACAAGTTCCATGTCCCAACTGCTGTAGGCCAGTTCAGACGGAATCCGGACGGCCTGAGAGTTGCCGTTCTTGAACAGTTTGGTGTGGGCCATGACGATGTTCGGCAAGACGAGTTGGGTGTGTGTACGTGTACATCCTAGCTGGCGCTGCCCTGCTTGTAAACACGTGGATGTACATCCACTCATGGGTCAGGACATCCCTGATCCTTCCCCCGCCGACGTTCCTCACCCCTGAGGCGCCAGCCAGCGCTCCACCAGCTTCACCCAGTAGGTGGCGCCGGTGGACAGCACGCGGTCGTTGAAGTCGTAGCCGGCGTTGTGCACCATGCAGCCGCCCTGGCTGCCGGTGCCGTTGCCGATGTTGATGAAGCAGCCCGGCACCTTCTCCAGGAAGAAGGAGAAGTCTTCGCTGGCGGTCACTGGCTCGGGGTTGGGCACCAGCCCCTCGTCGCCCAGCCAGTCGCGCACCAGTTGCTTGCAGAACTCGGTGTGCTCGGGTGAATTGTTCAGCACCGGGTAGCGGCGGATGTAGTTCACCTCCGCCGTGGCGCCGAAGGTGGCGGCCTGGGCCTGGGCGATCTCGGCGATGCGCTTTTCCAGCAGGTCGCGCACGTCGGGACGCATGGCGCGCACGGTCAGGCGCAGTTCGGCCGTGCCGGGGATGACGTTCGGTGCGTCGCCCGCCAGGAAGGCGCCCACGGTGACGATGGCCGTCTGAAGCGGCGGCACGTTGCGCGAGACGATGGTCTGCAGCGCCATCACGATGGCCGCGCCCGCCACCACCGGGTCCACGGCCGACTGGGGAATGGCGCCGTGGCCGCCCACGCCCTTGACGGTGATGATGCAGGTGTCGCCGCTCGCCATGGCGTAGCCGGGCACGGCGAAGAACTGGCCTTCGGGCACACCGGGTGCGTTGTGCATGCCGAACATGGCGTCGCAGGGGAAGAGGTCCAGGAACCCGTCTTCCAGCATCTTGCGTGCGCCGGCCAGCCCTTCTTCGGCCGGTTGGAACACGGCATGGACGATGCCGTCGAAGGATTTCGTGGCGGCCAGGTGGCGTGCGGCGGACAGCAGCATGGCGGTGTGGCCGTCGTGCCCGCAGGCGTGCATCTTGCCAAACACCCGGCTGGCCCAGGGCTTGCCCGAGGTTTCGGCGATGGGCAGGGCGTCCATGTCGGCGCGCAGGCCGATGCGCCGGGTGCTGCTGCCCGCGCGCAGCGTGCCCACCACACCCGTGCCACCCAGGCCCCTGTGCACCTCCCAGCCCCAGCGCGCCAGACGCTCGGCCACCAGGTCGCTGGTGGCATGTTCCTCGTAGGCCAGCTCCGGGTTCGCGTGGATCTGATGGCGGATTTCCACCATCTCGGCTTCGTGGGCGCGCAGCGCTTCCAGGGCGGGTGGGGGCAGGGGAGCGTTCATGGTGTGTGGTGAGTGAACAAGGGGACTGCAGCGGCGCAATTTACTTCAGCGGCCGACGTCGTTACGAGCGCCGGCCCGGGCTGCGTGCGAAGTGACCGGCGACGCGGGCTCAAATCGCGTACGCTGCGCATGGTCATTCACGGCTATTCACGGTTATTCACGGCCACCTCCACGATGCACTTCGAACCCGCCATCGACCCTTTGCAACCGCCCACCGCACTGGGCTGGCATTTCAGTTTCGTTCAAGGCCAGTTGTTGCTGCCGCTGGATGACAGTCTGGCCATGGCGCCGTCGGCCGCGCAGGGCTGGGTGGATCTGGCGGAATCCCGCCACTTCCTCGGCCGGCTTGACGGGCTGGACTGCTGGGCCCTGCGGCTGGCGCAAGCGCCCAGCGAGTTGCGGGCTGTGCCCTTGCGCGCAGCCATGATGCAGATGCCGGCAGCCTTGTCGGGAGTGGCCGGCCGCGCGGCGCAGGTGCTGGAGTGGGACCGCACCCACCGCTTCTGCGGCGTGTGCGGCACGGCCACCGAACTGCAACCGGGCGAGCGTGCGCGCCGCTGCCCGGCCTGCGGGCACAGCGCCTACCCGCGCCTGAGCCCGGCCATGATGGCCCTGGTGTGGAGGCGCGACCGGGGGCAACCCGAGTTGCTGCTCGCCCGCGCGCCGCATTTCGTGGCCGGCATGTTCAGCGCACTAGCCGGCTTCGTGGAGGCCGGCGAGTCGCTGGAGGATTGCGTCAAGCGTGAGGTGGCCGAGGAAGTGGGCCTGCAGGTGAAGAACCTGCGCTACTACGGCAGCCAGAGCTGGCCCTTCCCCAACAGCCTGATGCTGGCCTTCACGGCCGAGTGGGCCGCAGGCGAGATCGTGCCCCAGCCCGGTGAGATCGAGGAGGCCCATTGGTACCCCCTGGACGCCCTGCCGAAGATTCCGCCGCGGTTTTCGATCTCAGGCCACTTGATCCGGGACACGGCGGCTTTATTGGAACAAGGCGGAGAAGCCGGGATCTGAGAGTCCCCCTGCTGGTTGGACAGGGTGATGCTCGCCAGTTTCGTTCTCGATGTACATTCCTGTTGACATCGTTTCGTACGCCATACGATCAGCCATGAAACAAGCCACCTTGACCGAAGTGCGTAATCACGCCAAGGCCTATTTCGATATCGTGGAGTCGGGCGAGTCGGTGCGTGTCCTGCGCAACGGCAAGCCGATTGCCGACATCGTTCCAGTGGCTCCTGAACAGCCGTCGTGGAAGCGTCGAAAGGCTCAGCCTCTGCTGCTGGATGGCGTATCTCTGAGCCGCCTGGTGCTGGAAGAGCGAGACGCCGGTCCTTGAGGGTCAGGTCCATGCTCGCTTTCTTTGACAGTTCAGCCTTCGTCAAGCGCTATGTTGCCGAGCAGGGCACCGAGGCGGTGCTTTCGATCTGCGATCGCGCCAGTGAGATCGGTCTGTCAGGCATTGCACTGCCCGAGATCATCTCGGCCTTCTGCCGTTTGCGTCGAGAGGGAACGATCAGCGACGTGCAGTATCGGCAGCTGAAGTCGTCTCTTCTGACCGATATCGAGGACGCGGCGGTCTGTGACCTGACGCCCCAGGTGCTTGCGCATGCCATGGCCAGTCTGGAGGCGAATGTCTTGCGCGGTATGGATGCGCTGCATATCGGCAGCGCCCTGACGCTCAAGGCCGATGTCTTCGTGTCGGCCGACCGGCGCCAGTGCGATGCCGCCGCCCGAGCGGGTCTGAACGTCGACAGGGTGTGATCGCGCACAGTCCTTTCGTTGGACTGCCTGATCCCGTCTCCTCTCTTTTGCGTCACGCTTCGTAGAAAACACCCCCATGAGCCTGCTCTTCCAACCCTGGGATCTCGGCGGACTGCGCCTGTCCAACCGCATCGTCATCGCGCCCATGTGCCAGTACTCGGCGCAGGACGGCGTGCCTGGCGACTGGCACATGGTTCACCTGGGGCATCTGGCGCATTCGGGGGCGGGGCTGTTCATCCTGGAAGCCACGGCCGTGACGGACGACGGGCGCATCACGCCCTGGGACCTGGGCCTGTACAACGACGAGCAGGAGCACGCGCTCGGGCGCATCCTGGAGGCGCTGCGCCAGCAGGCGCCCATCTCCTGGGGCATGCAACTGGCCCACGCCGGGCGCAAGGCCTCAAGCCAGGCGCCCTGGCGGGGCGGCGCTCAGATTCCGCTGGCTGACCCGCTGGGCTGGCCGGCCGTGGCGCCCTCGGCGCTGCCACACGGGGCGAGCGAAGAGCCGCCCGTCGCGCTGGACCGTGCCGGCCTGCAGCGCATTAGTGAGGGCTTCGCACAGGCGGCGCAGCGCGCCGCGCGCATCGGCATCGAGTCGCTGGAGATCCACGCCGCGCACGGCTACCTGCTGCACCAGTTCCTCTCGCCGCTGGCCAACCAGCGCACTGACGAATACGGTGGCAGTCTGGAGAACCGCATGCGCTTTCCGCTGGAGGTGTTCGACGCCGTGCGCCAGGCGTTCCGCGCCGACCGCCCGGTGTGGGTACGTTTGTCCGCCACCGACTGGGTGCCGGGTGGCTGGGATGTGGAGGACGCGGTGGCCTTGGGCCTGGCGCTCAAGGCGCGCGGCTGTGCGGCCCTGCATGTGTCCTCCGCTGGCGTGTCGCCGCGCCAGGCCATCCCGCTGGGGCCGGGCTACCAGGTGCCGTTGGCCGAGCGACTGAAGCAGGCCACCGGCCTGCCCGCCATCGCGGTGGGCCTCATCACCGAGCCTGCGCAGGCCGAGGCCGTCCTGGCCGAAGGCCGGGCTGACGCCGTGGCGCTGGCGCGCGGCCTGCTTTACAACCCGCGCTGGCCCTGGCACGCGGCCGCCGCACTGGGCGCCAGCGTGGACGCGCCGCACCAGTACTGGCGCTCGCAGCCGCGCGAGCATCCGCACCTGTTCCGCAACTGGAACTTTGGTGCGCGCTGAGCGCGGGGCGACGGCCGGGCTCTCCTGGACCGCTGCGATGAGGGGCTGCCCTTGGATGCGCTGACGCTGGGCGCGGCCTTGCTCAGCGCCCTGCTGCATGCCTCGTGGAACGCTGCGGTCAAGGCGCACCCGCAGCCTCGAGAGGCCATGGCCGCGCAGATGATCACCGCCGCCTTGCTGTGCGTGCCCGGGCTGTGGTGGGTGGGGCTTCCGCCCCTGGCGGCCTGGCCCTGGATGCTGCTGTCCACCACGCTGAACATGGTGGCGGTGCTGGCCTTGCTCAAGGCCTATGAGCGGGGAGGGTTCGGCACCGTCTATCCCATGGCGCGCGCCACGGCGGTGCTGGGCGTGGCGGCGGTGGCGCCACTGCTGTTGGGCGAGCGCCTGGGCCTGTGGGCCAGTGTGGGCGTGGGGCTGGTGGCCGGGGCCTTGATGCTGCTGGCCCTCGACACGAGGCGCGCCAGCACAGCAGACTTCCAGCCTGGAGCGCTGGTGTGGACCTTGATCTCGGGGCTGTTCACGGCCGGCTACGTGCTGGCCGATGCGCAAGGGGTGCGCAGCAGCGGCTCGGCCCTGGCTTACGGCTTCACCGTCAGCATTCTCAACGCGCTGGCGATGTCCTGGCTCAACCGAGGTCTGGGCTCACCCTGGCAGCTGGTGCGCCGTCACGCACGCTTGGCCCTGCCTGCAGGCGTGGTCTCCAACACCTCCTATCTGCTGATCCTCTGGGTCTTCATGCACGCCCCGGTGGCCGCGGCTGCGGCCTTGCGCGACACCAGTGCCGTGTTCGCCATGCTGATCGCGGTGTGGTGGCTTAAGGAGCCCTTGCCACCACGCCGCCTGGCGGTGGTGGCATTGGCTGTCGCGGGCGTGCCGTTGCTGCGCCTGGGGTGACGCGCAGGAGGTCAACCCTCCCGCTTGACCCTGAACCAGGCCGCGTACATCGCCGGCAGTGACAGCAGGGTCAGCGCGGTGGCCACGATCAGGCCGCCCATGATGGCCACGGCCATCGGGCCCCAGAACACGCTGCGCGTCAGCGGGATCATCGCCAGCACGGCCGCTGCGGCCGTCAGCACGATGGGGCGGAAGCGCCGTACCGCGGCCTCCACGATGGCCTCCCAGGTGGGCACGCCCTGCGCGCGGTCCTGCTCGATCTGGTCGATCAGGATGACCGAGTTGCGCATGATCATGCCCATCAGCGCGATCACGCCCAGCAGGGCCACGAAGCCGAAGGGCCGGTTGAACAGCAGCAGGGCTGCGGCCACGCCGGCCACACCCATGGGGCCGGTGAGGAAGACCAGCATGGCGCGCGAGAAGCTGTGCAGTTGCAGCATCAGCAGCGTGAAGATGATGAACAGCATCACCGGCACGCCGGCGGCGATGGAGCCCTGACCTTTCTTGCTTTCCTCCAGCGCACCGGCCACCTGCAGGCTGTAGCCCGCCGGCATCCGCTCCTGCAGCTTTTGCAGGTCCGGCCAGAGCTGCTGCGTGACGGTCGGGCCTTGCAGGCCTTCGGCCACGTCGCCCTGCACCGTGACCGCGAACTGCCGGCCCTCCCGCCACATCACCCCCGGCTCCCAGCCCAGCTTCACCTGGGCCACCTGCGTCCAGGGCACCGCCTTGCCACTGGCTGTGGGCAGGTAGGCGCTGCTCAGGTCGGCCAACACCTCGCGTTCGCTGCGGGGCTGGCGCAGCACGATGTCGATGAGCCGGTCGCCTTCGCGGTACTGGCCGATGGTGGTGCCTGACAGCAGCGTGCGCGAGGCCTGGGCGAGGGCCTGGCTGGACACACCCAGTGCCCGCGCCTTGTCCTGGTCCACCTCCAGGCGCAGCACCTTGACCTGCTCGTTCCAGTTGTCGTTGACGCCGCGCATGCCGGGGTGGGCGCGCAGCACCGCCTTGGCCTCCTCGGCCCACTGCTGCACCTGTGCCGCCTGTGGCCCGACCACGCGGAACTGCACCGGGTAGGGCACGGGCGGCCCGTTGGGCAGCAGCTTGACGCGGCCGCGGGCCTCCGGGAACTCCTGCGCCAGCAGGGTGGGCAGGCGCTGGCGCAGCGACTCGCGCACCTTCAGATCCTGCGGCACGATGATGGTCTGCGAGACATTGGTCTGCGGGAAGATCTGGTCCAGCGGCAGGTAGAACCGGGGCACGCCGCTGCCCACCCAGGTGGTGACGGTCTGCACACCCGGCTCTTTCATCAGGCGGGCCTCGAAGCGCTTGGCCAGGGCTTCGCTCTCGCGGATGGTGGAGCCTTCGGGCAGCCACAGGTCCACCAGCACCTCGGGTCGGCTGGAGTCGGGGAAGAACTGCTGCTGCACCTTGCCCATGCCGGCCACGCCGGCGCCGAACAGCGCGACGGTGGCCGCAATCGTCCACCAGCGGTGGCGCACGCAGGCGTTCACCAGCGCCCGGAAGCGCGAATAGAACGGGGTGTCGAAGAGTTCATGCGCCTGCCCGGTGGCGCTGGGCCGGTTCTTCAGCAAGGCCGCCCCCATCCAGGGCACGAAGTACACCGACACCAGCCAGGAAATGACCAGTGCTGCCGAGGTGACGGCGAAGATCGCGAAGGTGTACTCCCCCGTGACCGACTTCGCCAGGCCGATGGGCAGGAAGCCCGCGGCCGTGATGAGCGTGCCCGTCAGCATGGGCATGGAGGTCACCTCATAGGCGTAGGTGGCGGCGTACACCTTGTCGTGCCCCTCCTCCAGCTTGCGCACCATCATCTCCACCGCGATGATGGCGTCGTCCACCAGCAGGCCCAGCGCGATGATCAGCGAGCCCAGCGAGATCTTGTGCAGGCCCACGCCCCAGTAGTACATGGTGACGAAGGTGATGGCCAGCACCAGCGGGATGGTCAGCGCCACCACCATGCCGGGCCAGATGTCGATGCGCAATGGCCGCGTGTGCAGCCCCAGGGCGATGAAGCTGACGGCCAGCACGATGGCGATGGCCTCGATCAGCACCCGGACGAACTCCCCCACCGAACGCGACACGGCCTGAGGCTGGTCCTGCACCTGCTCCAGCGTGATGCCGGCAGGCAGCCCCTGGCGGATGCTGTCGAGCTCGGTGCGCAGCAGCTTGCCCAGCGCGATGATGTCGCCGCCCTTGGCCATCGAGACGCCCACGGCGATGACGGGCTTGCCCTGGTGGCGCACCAGCACCTGGGGCGGATCCACGGTCGTGCGGCGCACTTCGGCGATTTCGCCCAACTGCAGCGTGCTGGCCACGCCCGTGGCCGGGTTCACGGCGCGAATGGGCATGCGGCGCAGGTCGTCCAGCGATCGGAACACCCCCTGCACCCGCACCTGCAGGTTCTGAGACCCCGCATCGAAGACGCCCGCGCCCTCCACCGCGTTCTGCGCCGCCAGTTGCGCCAGCACCTGGTTGAAGTCCAGCCCCAGTTGCACCAGCCGCTTCTGCGCGATCTCGACGAAGACCTTCTCGGCCTGCACGCCGAACAGCTCCACCTTCGCCACATCGGGCACGCGCAGTAGGCGCGAGCGCACGCCTTCGGCGAAGACGCGCAGCTCCTCGTCAGAAAAGCCGTCGGCCGACAACGCCACGATCGAGCCGTACACATCGCCGAAATCGTCGTTGAAGAAGGGCCCGATCACGCCGGAGGGCAGGGTGCCGCGCGCATCGTTGATGCGCTTGCGCACCTGGTACCAGACGTTGCCCACTTCCTTCGGAGGCGAGCTGTCCTTGATCTGCAGGATGGTGACAGACTCGCCGGGCTTGGTATAGCTGCGGATCACATCGGCGTAGGGCACTTCCTGGGACAGGCGCTCGATCTTGTCGGTGACCTGCTCGGCCATCTCCTGCGCGCTGGCGCCGGGCCACCATGCCTGCACCACCATGGCGCGGAAAGTGAAGGGCGGGTCTTCGTCCTGACCCAACTGGAAGTAGGCCGCGCCGCCCAGCACCAGCAGCACCACCATGAGATACCGCGTCAGCGGGCCGTGTTCCAGCGCCCAGCGCGAGATGTTGAAGCGCGATCGTGAAGGCGGCGCGTCGCCCTGCGGCCCGCTCACGGCTTGGGCTCCACGTAGAGCGTGACCTTCTGCCCGGCCGTCAGGGTGTGCACCCCGGCCGTGACGATAGTGTCGCCGGGCTGCAGACCGCCGGCGATCACGATCTGGTTGCCTTGCGGCGCGACGGGTTGCACGGGCCGCATCTGCACGGTCATGCTGGAGCGGTCCAGCACCCAGACCTGTGTCTTGCCTTGGTGCTCGAACAGGGCCGTCAACGGCAACATCAGGGCCGCGGGCGCGGCGGGGCCCGGCAGCAGCACCGTGGCCGTCTGGCCCAGCGCCAGAGGGGCGGACCCGAGGTCGGCCTTGACCAGAAACGTGCGCGTGGCGGGGTCGGCCGCGGCTGCGATTTCCCGCACCGTGGCGGGCCAGGTGCGGGCGTCCGGGCCCCAGCCCTTCACCTTGAGTTGGCCGCTGCGCCCCTGCAGGGCGCGCACAGCTGCGAGGCGGTCCTCCGGCACGTTGAACCAGGCGTCGCGCGGGCCGTCGTGCGCCAGTCGCACCACCGGCGCGCCGGCGGACAGCACCATGCCGGGCTCGGCTTCCACCGCGGTGATGACGCCCGTGGCATCGGCCGCCAACGTGGAGTAGCCGGACTGGTTGGCCTGCACGCGCCACTGCGCTTCGGCCTGTTCCACGGCCGCGCGGGCGCTCTTCACGGTGGCCTCGCGCCGCTCGAGTTCAGCCCCGCTGATGAAGCCCTGCTCGCGCAAAGTGACGAAGCGCTTGAACTCGCTCTCGGCCACGTCCGATTGGGCCTTGGCAGCACCCAGCGCGGCCCGCGCCGCGTCCTGGCCGAGCTTCAGGTCCTGCGGGTCCAGCCGCCCCAGCACCTGTCCGGCGCGAACCGTCTGCCCCAACTGCGCCGGCCGCTCCACCAGCTTGCCCGGCACGCGAAACCCCAGCCGGGATTCCACCCGCGCGCGCACTTCGGCGGCGAACTCCAGCTGCGATTGCGCTGGCGCGGTGCCCACCACCCAGGTGCGGACCGCGCGCACCGGCTCCACCGCCGCCGGGGGCGGCTGACAGGCCGAAAGCAGCGCGGCTGCCAGGAGCACGCAGGGCCACAGGGTGAAGGAGCGCTGGCGGCGCGCGAGGTTCTCGGGGTTCATGCGGCTGGCGGTGGTGGGAGGCAGGGGGCCGTGGATGGCGTTGAACGGGCAGGGCCTGACGGTGTCAAGTCGAGCGCCGGCATGCTAGAGGTCCGTATTGACAGTGTCAAGTCAATGGTCCAGAGTCAGCCCTCTCTTACGATGCCACCGCGCTGTCCTGACCCGTGCCGACCTTGACCTCAAGCGCTTGCGCCCCACCGACCTTGGCGACGGCATCCCCTGGCGGACCGCCGACGCTGCGGGCGCGTGTGCTGGAGACCAGCCGTGAGCTTCTGGCCTCGGGCGGGTTGGCGGCACTGAGCATGCGTGAGGTGGCGCGGCGTGCGGGGGTGACGCACCAGGCGCCTTACCACCACTTTCCCGACAAGGAGTCCATCGTTGCCGAACTGGTGACCGAAGGCTTCGAGGTACTGTCTCGCCGCATGGCCCTGGCCAACGATGCCGCGGCCGAAGGCGGCAAACCGGAGGTGCTGCGCCGGGCGGCCGAGGCCTATCTCGGGTTCGCGCTGGAACACCCGGCGGTGTTTCGCGTGATGTTCCGCCCCGAACTGTGTGATGCCGCCCGCTTTCCCCGCGCCTTGGCGGCGGCTGAAGGCGCCCGAGCCGAGTGCGAGCGGCTGGTGCGCATCGTGCACGACGGCCGCTTCAGCCAGGCGTTGGCCAGCATGCACTGGGCCCATGTGCACGGCCTGGCCTGCCTGGTGCTGGACGGTCCGCTGGGGGCGGAACTGCCCACCGAGGAAGCCCGCCGCGCCCACCTGATGGAGGCCTCGGCGCATTTCGCGGCGCTGGTGGTGGGTGGCCTTGGACACCAGACTTGATGAACGGAATCCCGCATGTCCCAGAGCGCTGACAACTTCTCCAATTCCCAGCACATCCGCAAGCATGTGGTCGCCACCGAGGCCGGTGTGGTGGCTTCGCAGCATCGGCGGGCCGCTGACGTGGGCGCGGCGGTGCTGGCCGCAGGGGGTGACGCCGTGGATGCCGCTGTGGCCACCTCGTTCGCCCTGGGTGTGGTGGAACCGTGGATGAGCGGCGTGGCCGCAGGCGGCAGCATGGTGCTGTGGCGTGCCGACGAAAGCCGGGCCCGGGTGGTGAACTTCGGCATGCGCTCGCCGCGCCGGCTGAAACCGGCCGATTACCCGCTCACAGGCGACGGCCGCACTTCGGACCTCTTCCCCTGGCCGCTGGTGGTGGACGACCGTAACGTGCAGGGCGCCACCGCCGTGGCGATTCCCGGCGTGGTGGACGGCATGGGCCTGGCGCACGGCGCCTACGGCCGTCGGCCTTGGGCGGAGCTGGTGGCGCCGGCCGTGGCGCTGGCGCGCGAGGGCATGATCGTGGACTGGTACTCGGCCCTGGTCACCGCCTCCACTGCCAAGCCCTTGTCGCGCGATCCCGATGCCGCCGCGATGTTCCTGGATGAAGGTCTCTGGCCCATCATCGGCACTTGGGCGGCCACCACGGCCCGCCGGCTGGACCAGCGCGCCCTGGCTGCCACGCTGCAGCGCCTGGCCGACGGTGGCCCGCGCGAGTTCTACGAGGGCCAGGTGGCGCGCGACCTGGCGCGCGACATCCGGGCCAAGGGCGGCTGCCTGCACGAGGACGACCTGGCCGGCTACCGTGCGGAGTTCGTGGAGCCGCTCACCATCCCCTACCGCGGCGGGCGCGTCTATGCAGCCCCGGGCCTGACCGGGGGCCCGTCGCTGGCCCAGGCCCTGAAGCAACTGGAGAGGGTATTGCAGCCCGCCCCGGGCGGGCCGGACGCTGCCGCCTACGTCGCCATGGCCCAGGCCCTGGATGCCGCCTTCCGCACCCGCCTGAACGACATGGGCGACCATGAGTCGCCCCAGGCGCCGCCCTGCACCACGCATTTCAGCGTGGTGGACCGGCATGGCAACTTCTGTGCCGTCACGCAGACGCTGCTGTCGCTGTTCGGCTCGCGCGTGGTGTCGCCTTCGACCGGCGTGCTGCTGAACAACGGCATCATGTGGTTCGACCCCGAGCAGGGCAAGCCGAACTCACTGGGCCCGTCCAAGCGCTGCCTGGCCAACTACTGCCCCGTGGTGGGCGAGACGGCCAACGGCCGGCGCTACGCCCTGGGTGCCTCGGGCGGGCGCAAGATCATCGGCGCGGTGATGCAGCTGGCCTCCTTCATCGCCGATCACGGCATGAGCCTGGAGCAGGCCTTCCACCAGCCGCGCATCGATGTCAGCGGCGTGGGGGAACTCATCGCCGATGCGGCGCTGCCCTCCGACGTGCTGGCGGCACTGTCGGCCACCCTGACCACCACCGCGGCGCGGCGCCTGGTCTTCCCCTACAGCTTTGCCTGCCCGGCCGGTGTGCTGCGTGAAGGCGCCCTCAACACGGGCTGCACGGAAGTGATGTCGCCCTGGGGCGATGCCGTGGCGGGCTGATCGCTGCGGCCTACTTCAGCACCTGGAACAGGTTGTTGTAGTCGTCGGTCCAGGGCTTCAAGCGCGGGTCGGGGCTGGCCTCCTCGGCCTTGGCCTGTTCGCGCAGCGCCAGGATCAGGCCCGGATTGCGCGTGACCACGATCCAGTCCGAGTGGTAGCCGTCGCTGTCCTTGGGCGGCTCGTCCACGACGCGCATCGCCGTCCAGCCGATGCTGTCGGCCAGTTGCCGCACCACGCCGGTGAGTTCCAGGTAGCGGTTGCTGATGTGGAAGACGATGGCGCCACCGTCGTGCACGTGGCGCCGGTAGGTGGCCATGGCCTCACGCGTGATCAGGTGCACGGGAATGGAGTCGCTGGAGAAGGCGTCCACCGCCAGGATGTCCAGACGCTGCGGTGCTTCCCCTTCCAGCACCAGACGGGCGTCGCCCAAGGGCGTGACGATCTCGGCGGCGCTGTCGGAGAGGTAGCTGAAGCGGCGCCGGGCCAGGTCCAGCACGGCCGGGTTCAGTTCGTAGACGCGGTAGTGGTCACCTGCGCGGCCGTAGGTGGCCAGCGTGCCCACGCCCAGGCCGATCAGGCCCACGCGCTGCGGTTGTCCCGGGGCGGCCTCGCGCAGCAGGGTGATGGCGCGGCCGATGCCCGAGGTGGGCGCGTAGTAGGTGGTGGCCTCGCGTTTGCGATCCTTGGCGCGGTACTGCTCGCCGTGGATGATCACGCCGTGCATCAGGCGCCAGGAGGCGTTGGCCTGCCCCTCGGTGCCCGAGGCCTGCACCCGCAACGTGCCGTAGAAGTTGCGCGAGATCTCGACCGCGGCCGAGCGGATGTCGTCGCGGTAGCCCACGCCGGCCCAGACCGAGGCGCCCAGGCACAGCAGGGCAAAGCCCCGGGCCGTCCAGCCCGACGACAAGCCCAGCACCAGCGCGCCGGCCAGCACCAGGGCCAGCGGCAGCTCCCAGGTCCAGTCGAACACCACGGGCGCCACCAGGCCCACCAGCAGTCCGCCCACCGCACCACCCAGCGACACCATCAGATAAAAGCGCGTGAGATGTGCCGGTGCAGGCTTTCGCGCCACCAGTTCACCGTGGCAGAACATGCACACGGCAAACAGGCCCAGGGCGTACAGCGGCACGGCCTGGGTGATGGGCATCAGGGCCTCTTCCACGCCGATCCAGGGCCACTCCGCAGGCCACTTCAGGCGCCAGGTCAGTGCCCCGATCATGGCCGTGCACAACAAGGCCGTGGCCGGGCGCATCCACGCGGCGCGGTACCAGCCCTGGCCGTCAAAGCACAGGATGAAGGTCAGCAGGTACAGCGACAGCGGCAGCACCCACAGGAAGGGGATGGAGGCGACGTTCTGCGTGATGTGGGTGGTGCTGGCCAGCAACATCACCGAGCCCAGCGCCGACAGCAGCAACCACAGCCCCTGGCGTGC
>JAJTDM010000174.1 GCA_021300575.1 Rubrivivax sp. | reverse complement strand
GGCCAACATCGATTTCTCAAGCGCCTTCATCGTGCTGGAACTGGAGGAACTCAAGGCCAAGAAGGACTTGCAGACCGTCGTGCTGCTGATCGTGATGTACCGCATCACCCGGGAGATGTACTTCTCACGCGACCGCAAGAAGATCGTGATCATTGACGAAGCCTGGGACCTGCTCTCCGGCGGTGCCACCGCCGAGTTCATCGAAGCCGGCTACCGGCGGGCCCGCAAGTACAAGGGCTCGTTCATGTCCGCCACCCAGGGCATCGACGACTACTACCGAAACCCCGCAGCCAAGGCGGCACTGGACAACTCCGACTGGATGTTCCTGCTGCGCCAGAAGCCCGAGTCCATCGAATCCATGGACAAGCTCGGGCAACTGACCATGGACGACGCCATGAAGCGGTTGCTGCAGTCGCTGCGTACCGAACACGGCGCGTACTCGGAAGTCTTCGTCCACTCGCCCGCAGGCACAGGGGTGGGGCGGCTCATCGTCGACCCCTACAGCCTGCTGCTGTTTTCCAGCCGAGCGGAGGACTTCAACGCCATCAACGCCCAGCGCGCCAAGGGGCTGTCTGTGTCCGAGGCGATCGACGCCGTGCTGCGGGAACGGGGGCAGGTGTGAGCCGGGCAGCGATCGCCGCAGTGCTCGCGGCAAGCGCCGCCGTGAGCCTGCTTGTCTCTGCCTGTGTTGCCTGGATGTTGCCGGCCGGAACGAGCGCCATCGCCACCGTGGACATCGCCTCGCTCTACCGCGCCAAGGAAGGCCAGGTGACCGTGCAACTGCTGCGCCGTGACGCCAGCGACACCGACCGCGCCGCCGCCCTGCGCGATGCCGCTGCCTTCGGCGAACAGCTCGACCGCCTGGTGGCGAGACTGCCGGCCGACTGTCGGTGCCTCGTCTTCACCCAGGGCGCGCTGATCGGGTCTGGTACCGGCAACCGCATCGCCGACCTCACACCACAACTTCGCCGGCAGCTCGGACTGGAGGAGGCGCGATGAGCCCGATCCCACCCACGCGAGCGCTGCGCCTCGGGCTGGCGCCGCGCACCCGCCTGGCAGCGACATGGACGCGCTTCGACGCCGCTCAGTTCCGCATCCGAGCCACAGCGCACCTGCGCCGCTGGGGCCTTGCCTACGCCGCCACTCTGGCAGGCGCGCTCTGGTTCCACAACCACTACGCGCTCGGCCTGAACGCCACCCATAGCCTGCCCGGAACGCTCTACCTGATAGAGCGCGGAGCGCTGCCGCAGCGCGGTGAGCATGTCGCCTTCCGCTGGGCGGGGGGTGGGCCCTACCCGGCCGGCGTCACCTTCATCAAGGTGCTGGCCGGACAACCCGGCGACACGGTGACTCGCAACGGCGCCACCTTCATCGTGGCCGGTACCGCGCTCGGCCAGGCCAAGCCGACCAGCCGTCGCGGCGACCCGCTCGAACCCGGCCCCACCGGCACCCTGCCCGAGGGTCGCTACTTCGTCTTCGCGCCGCACCCCGACAGCCTGGACTCGCGCTACGCGCTCACCGGCTGGATTGCACGCGAGCAGTTCATCGGACGGGCCCGTGCGATCTTCTGACCGGGCCCGCATCGCGGCGCTCCTGCTCGCCGTCGCAGGCATAGCCCTGAACCATTCGGCCCACGCCCAGCACCTGGGCGTGATCGGTCCCGTCTACCCAATCGCCGAGCCCAGCCTGCTCGCCCTCATCCAGTCCAAGCTGCGCGAGCTCGCCGCCAACGGTGGCCTGGAGCGCCTGCAGCGCGAAAGCCAGGCCCGCATCCGCCGCCAGATCGAGGAGCCCGCTCCGGTAGCGGGCATCACTCGCACGACGACCGCTCGGACCTTTCACTTCGACCCGAGCATCGAAGTGCCGTACCCGATCAGCGATACCGAGGGGCGCCTGATCGTGGCGCCGGGCACGCGAGTGAACCCGCTGGATGTGGTGTCGCTGTCGCGCCCGCTCTTTTTCTTCGACGCCCGCGATGCCGAGCAGGTCGAGCGTGCCCGCCGGGAGAGACGGTCTACTACGACCAGCAGGGCCTGCTCACCACCCGGCTGGGCATCCGCCAGGTGCCCGCCCGCGTCACCCAGGACGGCCGAAGGCTGCGCATCGATGAACTGCGCTGACCTCCGTGCCCGGCTGCTGGCCATGCTTCTGCTGGCCAGCATGCTGCTCACCCCCGCGCACGCCGCCGTACCCACCGGCGGCGCCACCTGTCACGGGCGCTTCGCCAACCCGATCACCGACATCTGCTGGAGCTGCCTTTTTCCGCTCACGATCGGCGGCATCGGCATCGTCTCCGACGGCCAGCCCGATATCGGCAACCCCTCCTCGCCAGTCTGCTTCTGCAACAACCCGCCCCGGCTGGGCATCTCCATCGGCTTCTGGGAGCCGGTACGGATGGTGGATGTCACCCGCACGCCCTTCTGCATGGTCGGGCTGGGTGGCCTGTCGCTGGACCCTGGAATTGGCGCCCCGCGCGGCGCGCAGGTCGGGCACGACTCGCAGACCCGCACCAGCTTCTACCAGGTGCACTGGTACGCCAACCCCATCCTCGCCTGGCTGGAAGTGCTGCTGGACTTCCCCTGCCTGGAGCAGGGCTCGCTCGATCTGTCCTACCTGACCGAGGTGGACCCGCTGTGGTCCGACGACGAGCTCTCGGCCATCCTCAACCCCGAGGCGGTGCTCTTCGCCAACCCGGTGGCCAAGGCCG
>JAJTDM010000056.1 GCA_021300575.1 Rubrivivax sp. | reverse complement strand
AGGTTGACAAACAGGCAGGGGTGCCGATCCCGCAGGGCGGGGTCGAAGCCGAGGTGAGCGCCGAAGATGAGGTTGACGGCGTCTTCGCGCAGCCGGTTCTTGGCCATCGTCACCTCCACCCCGAAGCGCCGAAGTTGATGGCGAATGAAGCGCGCCGGGTCCAGGAAGGCCAGGGAGTGCACGTAGCCCGCCGGTTGCACGATGCTCAGGTGGACGGGGGGGAGGGTGAGGTCGCGGTCCATGGGGCTGGCCTTGTTTGGTAGGGTTCGGAGACTTTAGGAAGGACTTGAGGCCCCCGAGCCTCGAAAAAGCGCTGTCTTGCCCCTTCTGTTTACGGGTTTCGCGGGTGCTTTGTGAAGGGTTTGTTGCTTACCGCACAATGCAGCTTGCTCGAAGGTTTCCGCACCCACTTGCTTTGCAATCCAGCCTCTGGCCCCCAGCACCGTGAGACTCCTGCCCGTCCCCGCCGGTACTCTGCGCCCTGGTGAGCCCGCGCCTGTTGACATCTTCGACGACGAGGGCTCGCTCTTGGTGGCCGCGGGCCAGGTGGCCGGCAACGAGAAGTTGCTTCAGGTCCTGGCCACCCGGAGCGTTTTCATTGACGAGAGCCTGGCTCACAAGTGGAAGGGTCTGAGCCCCGCACCGCTCAAGAACATGCTGCGCCCGCCCTCAGTGCCGGCCCCGTTGCAAGACGCCAAGCCCGCGCCCAAGTTCCGGGACAGCCAGGTCCTGGACACGGGTTTCGCCCTAGAGCTTCCCCTCACAGAGGAGTGGGATGCGCTGCACCGGGTTTTGAGCTCGGCGCTGCGTGATGCCAAGCCGGGCGGCGATTGGCTCAAGCGCGTCATCCGGGCACACCGCCGGGTGCAACAGCTGGGCAGCCGCAGTCCGGATGGATCCTTGTATTACCTGGTCTATCGCTCCAGCCAGCCCCAGGACAATTACTCCGCCCTGCATGCCATGCTGGTGTGCTTGGTGTGCCAGGCCGCCGCCCGGGTGCTGGGCTGGCCCCGCGATTGGGTGCAGGCTTTGGGCCTGGCGGCCCTGACCATGAACGCGACGATGACCGAGTTGCAGGATTCTCTCGGCAACAGTGACACCGTGCCGACGGTAGAGATGCGTCAGGAAATCGAACAGCACAGCATGACGGCACAGGAATTGCTGAAGTCCAGCGGCGTGGAGGATGCGATCTGGACCGGCGCGGTGCGCTGGCACCACTCCTGGCAGCAGGATCACATCGCCTTCGAGGAATTGCCCCCGGCGAACAAGCTGGCCCGCTTGCTGATGCGGGTGGACATCTTCACGGCACGCCTGAGCCGGCGCAAGAACCGAGGGCCCATGTCGCCTCTGCAGGCTGCCAAGCGGGCCTGCATTGGCCCGAACGGCAAGCTGGACGAGATTGGCTCGGCGCTTCTGAAGGCCCTGGGCCTGTATCCGCCCGGCACCTTTGTCGCGCTCGCCAACCAGGAGGTGGGCATCGTGGTGGGCCGAGGGTCGCGCGCCGACCTGCCCCGCGTAGCCAGTCTGCGGGGGGCTGACGGGCGGCCGCTCCCCGGGCCTGCGCTACGGGACACCAATACCAGCATGTACCGTGTGACCCGCTCGCTGCCTGCCACCGAGGTCAACCTCGTGCCCAACCACGAGTTGATGATCTCGATGCTTTGATGGCGCGGGCGGTGGCTGAGAGGCCGGAGCACCGCGCCTGGCGACGTTGGCCGCTGCCTGCGGTGTACGCCTGGGCAGGGGGGTGGTGGCTCTTGTTGATGGCGTCATGGCTGGGGTGGCCGGCCGGCGGCGCGCTCGTGCTGGGCACGGTGCCGGCGCTTTGGTTCCAGGGCTGGGTGCCTCCCGGTTGGCGGCGCTGGGTGGTGCTGGGGGGGTTGCCTCTTCTGATGTTGACGACAGCCGGGGTGTCCGCCGTGGGGCCCTGGGGCTGGCTGGGGATTGCGCTGCTATTGCTGGTGCTGTACCCCTTGCAGGCCTGGCGTGATGCGCCCGTGTTTCCCACGCCCCCTGAAGCGCTGCGGGGCCTGGGCGAGACGGTGGCCCTGGCCCCGGGCGCTGCGGTGTTGGACGCAGGCAGTGGGCTGGGACACGGGCTGTTGGCTCTGCGCCAGGCTTTCCCCGGCGCCCGACTCGAGGGCGTGGAAAGCAGCCTGTTGCTGGTGTGGCTCAGCCGTTGGCGCTTGTGGCGAGCCTACCGAATCAACCCCGGCAGCCCCCTTGAGCTACCTTGCCGGGTTGTGCGCGGCGACATGTGGGCCAGCTCCTGGGCCGGCTTCGACCTGGTGTACCTTTTCCAGCGGCCGGAATCCATGCGGCGCGCCTGGGACAAGGCATGCGGTGAGATGAAGGCGGGCGCCTGGTTGGTGAGCCTGGAGTTCGAGGTGCCGGGCGTGGCGCCCATGAGTCGGCTGACCTGCCCCGACGGGCGCTTCTTGTGGATTTACGGCTTGGGCCGGTAGTGGGATTCAATTGCGGGGGCGTTTTGACCGATAACATCCGAACTGTCCGATGTTCGGTCTGCCCAGGTGGCAGCCGATGTCGCTCATACGTCCCCCCTTCGAGCCAACCAAGCCAGCCTTTGCACCATGTTCATCATCATCGGATGGGTTGTTGTGTTGGCCTGTGTGTTTGGCGTGTTCCTCGCGCACGGGGGCAACATGGGTCCGGTGCTGCGGGCGCTGCCTTTTGAGATGACCACGATCTTCGGGTCTGCCATTGGTGCATTCCTGGCGACCAACAAGCCGGCCATCATCAAGAGCACGATGGCAGGGCTGGGTCAGTGTTTCAAGGGCGGGAAGTACAGCAAGGCCCGCTACATGGACCTGATCGCGCTGCTGTACGACATCCTGCAGAAGGCGCGGCGTGAAGGCCTCATGGCCATCGAGAACGATGTCGAATCGCCGCACGAGTCACCCCTGTTCAACAAGTACCCCGCCATTGCGGCTGACCACCACGTCACCGAATTCATCACCGACTACCTGCGCATGATGGTGACGGGCAACCTCAACGCGCACGAGATCGAGTCTCTGATGGACAGCGAGATCGAGACGCACCACCATGAAGCCCATGCGCCTGTGATGGCCTTGCAGCGCGTTGCCGGCGGCCTGCCGGCATTCGGCATCGTGGCGGCGGTGCTGGGGGTGGTGAACACCATGGGCTCGGTGGGCCAGCCGCCCGCGGTGCTGGGCGGCATGATCGGCTCGGCCCTGGTGGGTACCTTCCTGGGCATTCTGCTGGCCTACGCCTTCGCAGAACCTCTGGCCGGCTTGCTGGAGCAGAAGGTGGAGGAGGCCACGAAGGAGCTGCAGTGCATCAAGACCATCCTGCTGGCCAGCATGCAGGGCTATGCGCCGCAGGTGGCCATCGAGTTCGGCCGCAAGGTGCTGTACCACACCGACCGCCCCAGCTTCTCGGAGCTGGAAGGCCACGTGAAGAAGAAGAAGTGAGATCCGCCAGATTGACAGTCCCGGGCGAGATCCTCCACAGGAGGCTGGTGCATGGCTGGTGACGCCAAGAAGCTGCAGCCCATCATCATCAAGCGGGTGAAGAAGGGCGGGCACGCGGCCCATGGCGGCGCGTGGAAGATCGCCTACGCCGATTTCGTCACGGCCATGATGGCCTTCTTTCTGATGATGTGGCTGATCGGCTCTACCACCGAGGGTGACCGCAAGGGCATTGCCGACTACTTCAGCACGCCGCTGAAGCTCACCATGCTGGGGGGGGGGTCTGGCGCGGGAGACGCTTCCTCAGTGGTCAAGGGCGGAGGCGAGGACTTCACGCGCTCGGCCGGCCAGGTCAAGCGTGGTGATGTCGAAGCCCCCACGCGTTCGGTGAACCTTCAGGCGCTCAAGGCGGAGCAGGCGCGCGCCGAGCGGGCGCGGCTGGAGAAGCTGAAAGAGGATATCGAGCGCAAGATCGACAGCAACGAGAAGCTCAAGGCCCTGAAGTCGCAGATCCGACTGGACATGACGCGCGAAGGCCTTCGCATCCAGATCGTGGACGCCAACAACCGGCCCATGTTCGCCAGCGGCAGTGCGGTGGTGCAACCCTACATGCGCGACCTGCTGCAGGAAATCGGCACCCTGCTGACCGAAGTGCCCAACCGCCTGACCCTGGAAGGCCATACCGACTCCCAGGCGTTCGGCAACGGTGTCCTGGGCTATACCAACTGGGAACTGTCTTCAGACCGGGCCAACGCTTCGCGGCGCGAACTGATGGTGGGCGGCCTGCCCGAGACCCGCGTCATGCGGGTGCAGGGCCTGGCGGCCAGTGTCCCTTTTGACAAGAACGACCCGGTGGCCCCGGTCAATCGGCGCATCAGCATCATCGTGATGAACCGCGACGCCGAGGACCGTGTCGCCCAGGGTGACGGCCCTGAGCCCGCGGCGGCCAACGCGGCATCCGCGCCAGCGGCACCCGCAGCACCTGCGGTAACCGCTGCGCCCGCCAAAGCGCCCACCGCGGCGCCTGCCGCAACTCCGATCGCGCCCGCGACGCGCTGAAACAAGGGGTTTTCGCCCCTCTTATCCCGCTCAAGTCTTTGCGCCGCCGCGGCACCATGGCAAGGCCTCTCCAGGGTCCCCTTCGCCATGTCCGACAGCGCACAAGACCGTACCTTACCCGCCACCGCGCGGAAAATCTCCAAGGCCCGTGAACAGGGGCAGGTGGCGCGTTCGCGCGACCTGGGGCACTTCGCGGCGCTGATGGCTGCCAGCCTGGCGCTGGCGGCGGTGTCTTCCCAACTGACCGGCTGGCTGCAGGGACTGCTGGCCCGCGGCCTGAGCTTCGACGCCCTGACGGTGTCGCAGCCGGAGCGCATGGCCGACCGCCTGGCGGACTTCGGGGTGGAAATGATGCTGGTGGTTTTGCCCATGGGCCTGCTGATGATGGGCGTGGGTGTGGCGGCCAGCGTGGCCTGCGGGGGATGGAACTTCTCCTGGAAGGCGATGGAGCCCAAGTTCAGCAAGCTTGACCCCATCTCCGGCGTGGCCCGTCTGTTTTCGGCCTCCCAGATCGGAATGACGCTCAAGGCCTGCCTGCTGGCCCTGGTGCTGGGCCTGATCGGCGCGCTGTTCGTGCAGGCCAACATGGGCCGTTTTCTGCATTCCATGGCCGTGCCGCTGCCAGCCGCCCTGAACCACGCCGCAGGCACCGTGTGGGCCGGCATGCTGTTGCTGCTGCTGGCGGTGGGCGCATTCGCGCTGGTGGACATTCCCCTGCAGAAGTTCGTGTGGCTGCGCGGACTGCGCATGAGCCATCAGGAAGTGAAGCAGGAACACAAGGAAATCGAGGGCAACGCCGAGATCAAGGGCAAGCAGAAGGCGCAGATGCGCGAGGCCGCGAACCGCCGCATGCTGGCGGCCGTGCCTTCGGCCAGCGTGGTGGTGATGAACCCGACCCACTTCGCGGTGGCGCTGCGGTACGACGACGGCAAGATGGCCGCGCCGCTGGTGGTAGCCAAGGGGGCCGACTTGATGGCGTTTCGTATCCGCGATGCCGCCCGCGCCGCGCAGGTGCCCGTGCTGGAGGCCCCGCCGCTGGCCCGGGCTCTGTACGCCCACGCCGAACTGGACCGCGAGATTCCGGCCGCGCTGTTCTCGGCCGTGGCGCAGGTGCTGGCCTGGGTGTTCCAGCTGCGCGCCGCCATGGCAGGCAAGGGCAGGGCGCCCGGCGATCTGCCGGACCTGCAAGTACCCCCCGAACTCGACCCCAAGAACCAGCCGGCCGTCACCAGCGCGCCTGCGGAGGATGACGCATGAGCACCGCAAGCCTGACTGCCAACCCCTGGATGGCCAAGATCCAGGGCCTGCTGGGGCCCGACGCCGGCATCCTGAAGGCGATGACCGCGCCGCTGTTCATCGTGTTGATCCTCGCGATGATGGTGCTGCCGCTGCCGCCGCTGGCGCTGGACCTGTTGTTCACCTTCAATATCGCGCTGTCACTGATCGTGATGATGATGGCGGCCACCATGAAGCGGCCGCTGGACTTCTCAGCACTGCCTGCCGTGCTGCTGGTCACCACGCTGCTGCGACTGAGCCTTAACGTGGCCTCCACCCGCGTGGTGCTGATGGAAGGCCACACCGGCCCGGGCGCGGCAGGTCAGGTGATCGAATCGTTCGGCCACTTCCTGATCGGCGGCAACTTCGCAGTTGGTCTGCTGGTCTTCGCCATCCTGGTGGTCATCAACTTCATCGTGGTGACCAAGGGTGCGGAGCGGATCGCCGAGGTCGGCGCGCGCTTCACCCTGGATGCAATGCCGGGCAAGCAGATGGCCATCGATGCGGACCTGAACGCCGGCATTATTGACGAGAAGGACGCCAAGCGTCGCCGGGCCGAGGTGGGCGACGAAGCCGAGTTCTTCGGCTCCATGGACGGTGCCAGCAAGTACGTGCGTGGCGACGCCGTGGCCGGCCTGCTGATCCTGTTCATCAGCGTGGTGGGCGGCTTCATCATCGGCATGCTCCAGCACGACCTGTCCGCGGGCGAAGCCGCGCGCAGCTACATCCTCCTGGCCGTGGGTGACGCGCTGGTGGCGCAAATTCCGGCGCTGCTGATCTCGGTGTCTGCGGCCATGGTGGTCTCCCGTGTCGGCAAGGAGCAGGATGTGGGCACCCAGATTCGCAACCAGGTGTTCGATTCGCCGCGGGCCATCGGTGTCACGGCCGGCATCGTGGGCGCTCTGGGCCTGGTGCCGGGCATGCCCCACTTCGTGTTCCTTTTCATCGCGTCGGGTCTGGGGGCCCTGGCCTGGACCACGATGCGCCGGCAGCGCAAGCCTGCGGAGCCTGCTCGCACGGGCGATGCCAACGAGATTCCGAGCGCCAACACCGAGGCCACCTGGGACGACCTGACCCCCGTGGACTCTCTGGGCCTGGAGGTGGGCTACCGGCTGATCGCCCTGGTGGACAAGGCGCGTAACGGCGAACTGCTGGGCCGCATCAAGGGTGTGCGCAAGAAGTTCGCGCAGGACGTGGGCTTCCTGCCCCCGGCGGTGCACATCCGGGACAACCTGGTCGACCTCAAGCCCGGCATGTACCGCGTGACGCTGCGAGGCGCCGTGGTCGGCGAGGGCGAGGCCTACCCCGGCATGCTGCTGGCCATCAACCCCGGTGGCGCCACGCAGCAGCTGCCTGGCACCAAGACCACGGACCCCGCTTTCGGTCTGCCGGCGGTGTGGATCGAGGAGCGCAACCGCGAGACCGCACAGATGGCAGGTTTTACCGTGGTTGATTGCGCGACCGTGGTGGCCACACACCTCTCACACTTGATGCAAGTGAACGCGGCCCGATTGCTGGGCCGAACCGAGACCCAGGCCCTGGTTGACCACGTGAAAAAGCTTGCTCCCAACCTCATCGAAGACGTGATCCCGAAGATGGTCAGCGTCACCACCTTGCAGAAGGTGCTGCAGCTGCTGCTGGAGGAAGGCGTGCACATCCGCGACATGCGGTCCATCGTCGAGTCCCTGTCCGAGCATGCCGCCACCGTGACCGATCCGACCGACCTGGCGCAGCGGGTACGCGTGCACCTGGCCCCGGCCATCGTGCAGCAGATCTACGGCCCGGTGAAGGAGCTCGAGGTCATCGCCCTGGAACCCGAACTGGAGCGCTTGGTCACCCAGGCGCTGACCTCGCCGCACGGTGCCGCGCTGGACCCCGGCGTGGCTGACACGCTGACCCGCAGCGCGGCCGATACCGCGCGCCGCCAGGAAGACCTGGGGCTGCCGGCCTGCCTGTTGGTGCCCGACCCCATCCGCGCTGCCGTGGCCCGCCTGCTGCGCCGTGTGGCGCCCCGACTGCGTGTGATCTCGCACAGCGAGATCCCTGAAACCCACTCCATCCGCATCGCATCCATCATCGGAGCTCCGGCATGAACGTCAAGCGCTTCACCGCCCCCAATTCCCGCGACGCCCTGAAGCAGGTCCGCCTGGCCTTCGGACGAGACGCGGTGGTGTTGTCCACCCGGCCCTGTGCCGATGGCGTCGAGGTGCTGGCCATGGCCCCCGATGCGATGCACGAGTTCGAGCGTGTGGCCATGCCCGCCAACCCGCAGCCCCAGATGTCGGCGCAGCGCGAGCTGCCGGCGCAAGCCCCGGCACGGAACACGGAGAAGCCGGGCGCCTGGAGCCGCGCCACCGCGGCCCTGCGCCAGCGGCTGGACCCGTCGTGGGATGAGGGCCGGACCGAGCCGCCCGCGGCCCAGGCCGTGAGAGAAGACGTGGAAGAGGATGTGCAGCAACTGTCCATGAGCACGCTGTCGTTCCAGGACTACGTGCGCGAGCGCATGCTGCGCCGGCGCAAGCAGGAACTGGACGCGGCCCAGGGCACCGTGGGGGCGGCCAACGCGCCGTCGGCGGTGACCGAGGCCGATGCAACGGCGTTCGAGCGCAGCCCGTCCGAGATGGCGGTACGCCCACAGGCATCGCCCGCCGCCCGCCCTGCACCCGCCGCCCGGCCGGCCGCTGCGGCCGCCGCGGCAGCTCCCCAGGGCGTGCACGTCATGCCACCTGCTGCCGCCGACCCGCAGGCGGTGGTGGCCCTGGCGCGCGAGCGCTCCGAGATGGTCAACGAGATCCGCTCGATGAAGGGTCTGATCGAAGAACGCTTTGGCGCCCTGGCCTTCATGGAGAAGCTTCAGCGTCAACCCCGTCAGGCGCACCTGTCGCAGAAGCTGCTGGACAGCGGCTTCTCCCCGGCGCTGACGCGCAAGCTGGTGGGCAGTCTGCCCGCCAACACGGACGAGGCGGCCTGGGCGGCCTCGGTGCTGGAACGCAACCTGCAGACCGCCGAGCGCGAAGCGGCCCTGGAAGACCAAGGTGGCGTGTGGGCCCTGGTGGGCTCCACCGGCGTGGGCAAGACCACCAGCACGGCCAAGCTGGCCGCCGCCTTCGCTTCGCGCCATGGCGCGGGGCATCTGGGGCTCATCACGCTGGACGCCTACCGCATGGGGGCGCAGGAACAGCTGCGGGCCTACGGTCGCATCCTCGGAGTGCCTGTACACACGGCGCACGACCGCGCGTCGCTCGAAGATCTGCTGGACCTGCTGGCAGGCAAGAAGATGGTGCTGATCGACACCGCCGGCATTGCCCAGCGCGACAGCCGCACGACCGAACTCATGGAAATGCTGTCGCACCCCTCCATCCAGCGCCTGCTGGTGGTGAACGCCTCGGCCCAGGGCGAGACCATCGAGGACGTGGTCAAGGCCTACAGTCCGGCGGCCTGCAAGGGCGTGGTGCTGACCAAGGTGGATGAAGCGGTGAAGCTGGCGCCGGCGCTGGACGCCTTGATCCGCCACCGCATGAAGGTGGTGGCCGTGGCCAACGGCCAGCGCGTGCCCGAGGATTGGCACCGTCTGTCGTCCGCCACCCTGGTGCAGCGGGCCCTGCGCGCCGCCGGCACGTCGGCATGGCGCATGGATTCCTCTGACGTGAACCTGGTGTTCGCCGGGGCACAGGTGGCGAACGTTGCCACCGGTACCCACTGAGGAGGACGACGGATGAACAGCGTCATCGACGGCGACGGTGCCTGGACGGTCGACCAGGCCGACGGCTTGCGCCGCTTGTTCGCCCGCACCGGCTGCGTCGTCTTGCCGCTGGTGTCGAACCCGCACGTGCAGAGCAGTGGCGTTGCGGTGGAGCGGCTGACGGCCGTGCTGGCCCTGCAGGGCCGCAAGACCTTGGTGGTGGATGCGGGGGAAACCTCACCTCCGCCAGACGAGGCGTCGGTGTTGGGCCTTGCGCCCTGCATCGAGCACCTGTCGCCCACCATCGCCTACCTCGCGGCGAAGGGATTGCCGCGCCGCTTCGTGGACACGCGCGGATCGGCCGCGCACCTGCTGGACGAGCTGACCCGTCTGGTGCCCGACGCACAGGCTGTGTTGCTGCACGCCAGCGCTGCCGACCTGGTGCGGCTGTGCACAGGCCGCACGCTGCGCCCCATGGTGCTCAGCTGCGAGGAGCCCGAGAGCGTCAAGCACGCCTACGCCGGCATGAAGCTGCTGGTGCAGCGCAGTGGCTGGAAGAGATTCGACCTCGTGATGATGGGGCCCGACCGCTCCGAGCGTATGGCTTCCATCGCCGCCACGCTGGGCGAGTGCGCCGATCAGTTCGTGGGCGCCTGCCTGCACGACTGGGCCGGGATCGACGAGCTGGGCCCGCCGCAGCAGCCGCCCGGTGCGGCCCTGCGTCGCCTGGTCGCCGCCCACTTCCATGCCGAGAGCCGTGGTGCTGCTGCTTCGTGGCAGCGGGATTCCGCCACGGGCCTTGCCACCAGCGGACCGCAGTCCTGATAGGTCGGGAGCACACCACCATGTACACCGCCAAAGGCCGGCTCGACCCCGGCGCCTTGCTCAAGCAGTACAGCCCGCTGGTGCGGCGCCTGGCTCACCAGATGATCGCCAAGCTGCCCGCCAACGTGGAGATCGACGACCTGATCCAGGTCGGCATGATCGGCCTGAACGATGCCTTGTGCCGGTTTGACCCGGCGCAGGGGGTGCAGTTCGAGACCTTCGCCACGCAGCGCATCCGTGGGGCCATGCTCGACGAGCTGCGCGGCAGCGACTGGATGAGCCGCGGCGACCGCAAGCACCAGCGGACGATCGAGACGGCGGTGCACAAGCTGGAGCAAAAGCTCGGGCGAGCGCCCAGCGAGACCGAGATTGCCGCCGAGATGGGCATGAAGCTGACCGAATACCAGGAGCTGCTGGGCAAGGTGCGCGGCACGCAACTGGTCTATCTGGAGGACATGTCGGGCGACGATGGCGACGAGGACTTTCTGGATCGACACATGGTGGACGCCGACGCCAATCCGCTGGGGCGGCTGTCAGACCGCAAGATGCGCGAGGCGCTGGTGGCGGCCATCGAGAACCTGCCCCAGCGCGAGCAGTACGTGATGAGCATGTACTACGAGCACGACATGAATCTCAAGGAGATTGCGGCGGTTCTGGGCGTGACAGAGTCCCGCGTGTGCCAGCTCCACAGCCAGTCCATCGCGCGCCTGCGTACCCGCATGCGGGAGTGGTGAGGCGCGGCGGCGCCGGTGCCGGTGGCGCCTGCGCCTTGGAAGGACAAATGAAGAAGGCCGGCAATTTGCCGGCCTCTTTCTTGGGTGCTTGCTTGGGTGCCTGTCAGGTCAGGCGCTGAGGGCGCCTGCGGACTTGAGCCTGGAATTCAGACCAGAGGCCGCGTAAGTGGTGCTGCGCTCGGGCAGCAGCACGTCGATGGCGCGGTCCAGCGAAGCGGTGGCACGGGCCAGCGCCTGACGCTGCGCTGCCACGCGCGCGCTGGCCAGGGCCAGACGATCGCGAAGCGGTGAGGGCAGGGCGCCGCGCTGGGCGGCTGCGCGGAAATGCGCCACCGCGCCGGTCAGTGACCGGTGCAGCGCTGAAGCAGCCTGCTCCAACGCATGGGCGTCGTCTGCTTGGAGCGCCTGGTGCAGTTCCGACAGATGCTGCTCCACCAGAAGCACGGGTGCTTCCAGGTCAGCCTGGCCAGGCAGGTGCCTCATGGCCGAGGGGTCCTGTCGAGCAGTTCCTGCGCGTTGGCGATCAATTGGTCGGCGATGGCGCCGGCATTGACGCTGAAGGTGCCGTCGCGGATGGCCTGGGTGATGCGCTCCACCTTGGCGGCGTCGAAGGAGCCTTCGCCGTGCGGGTCCACCTTCAAATCCGCCATGGAAGACAAGCTGACCTCCGCACTGCTGCGCGCATGTTCCGGCCGCGCTGCCGTGTTCGTCTTTCGCTCACCGGTGATGGGCGCCGGGACGATCCTGGGTTCTGAGGGGCCGATCTTCATGGTGTGCTCCTTGAGGGGCCGACAAGAATTGCTGCCCCTTGTGTCGCTGTATCGGTCGCTGGACAGCCGAACTTTAGCCCTGATCCGGGCTTGGATATCCAAAGAGGCGTTCGGGTGCTCACAGTTGCACCTCCGCCAGGCGCTGTCCCACGGGCTTGCCTGTGATGGTGCGCCCCGACTCGGTACGGATGCGTGCGCTCTGGCCCTCGATGCCCGGCGTGATGGCCACGCCCTCACCCTGGACGGTAAAACCAGGACCCACGGCGTTCAAGCGTACGGTGTCTCCGGCGTCGAACCACTGGCGCTTGCGAAGGTGCTCCTGCCGCACCGGTGCGCCCGGTGACAGGGCCGTCGCCAGGGTGCGACCGATGGCAGAGGCTTCCAGGAAGAGCACGGGCGAGTCGCGCTCGGCCCAGTCCACCTCCGACATGCGCAGGTGCAAAGGTGACAGCACGGTCCCGGCCGCCAGGGGGCCGGCGGCCACCAGGGCTGGGGCCCAGAGGCGAACGGTCAAGGGCAAGGTAACGCTCCAGGCCACGGGACCCTGCAGGCATTTCAGGCCGATGCGCGTGCGTCCCCATGCGCGCTGCCCTGCTGGCATGAAGACATCGACCTTCTGGCACGGCGCCAGGTTCAGCCGCGGATCCAGCTTGCCGGGCACGACCTCCACCCGAACGGGGATCTGGTCGCCAAAGGCCATGCGGGCGGCGTCGTTGGCCAGCTGCTGGGCACGCTGCGCCCAGGCCGGATCCAGCATCTGGGCCGGGGCCTGGTTGCAATGCGCTGCGCTGGAAAAAGCCAGCAACGCCAAGAGGGGTAGGTATCGGAACTTCACGGTGGGCAATATAGGTCGCACACTGCGTTGCAAGGCTTGGAAATGACCGTGAAGCAGGCTCCTTTTCCGAGCATGCGTGGCCTGGCGCCTGCCGAGAATCGCCAACACCAAAGCCCAAGCTGAAGGGGGCCACAAGATGATCCGACGACTGACCGACTCGCTGAACTTCCAGACCGAAGCCCTTGTCATGAGGGCCGAGCGGCAGCGCATGATCGCCAGCAACATCGCCAACGCTGACACCCCGGGCTATGTGGCACGGGACTTCGACTTCGGCAAGGCGCTGCGGGAGGCGACCTCCAAGCAAGCTGGTACCGATGCCAGCCGGCGCAGCGGCGCGATGTTGCGCTATGCCCTGCCGGCCCAGACCAATCTGGACGGCAACTCCGTGGACATGGACCGCGAGCGCGCGAGCTTCGCGGACAACACGGTCAAGTACGAGTCCACGCTGCGCTTCATCAATGGCAGTGTGCGCACCATGCTCGATTCGATGAAGAGCCACACCGCAGGCTGAGGAGACTGAAGCATGAGCATGTTCCGTATCTTTGACGTGGCAGGCAGCGCGGTCAGCGCGCAGAGCCAGCGCCTGAACGTCGTGGCCTCCAATCTGGCCAATGCCGACACCGTGGCAGGCCCCGACGGCAAGGCCTACAAGGCGCGCCAGGTGGTGTTCCAGACCGAACTGATGGGGGCCGGTGGCGCGCTGGGCTCGGAAAGCTCCGCCGGCGTGCGGGTGAGCACGGTGCGGGAGGACGAGTCGCCCGGGCGACGCGTTCACGACCCCAAGCACCCTGCGGCCGACGGCGAGGGCTACGTGACCTTCAGCAACGTGAGCGCCGTCGAGGAGATGGTGAACATGATTTCAGCCTCTCGCTCGTACCAGAACAACGTCGAGGTGATGAACACGGCCAAGAGCCTGTTGCTCAAGACCTTGCAGATGGGGCAGTGACGGTCGCACCGCCTGTTCACCTTCTGCCCTGCGCCCTGAACCTGCCCAAGGACACCCATGAGTACCGTGCCTGCCGTTTCCTCTTCCACCGCTGCACCTGCTGGTTCCAGCGGATCCGCGAGCTCGATTGCCACCAGCAACGAAGAGTCGGGTGACCGGTTCCTCAAGCTGCTGGTCACACAGCTGAAGAACCAGGATCCCATGAACCCCATGGACAACGCCCAGCTGACCAGCCAGATGGCGCAGATCAATACCGTGGCGGGCATCGAGAAGCTCAACACGTCTGTGGGTGCCATGTCGGACAGACTGTCCACGCAGCTCATGAGTTCCCAGACGCTGCAGGGAGCTGGCATGGTGGGCCGTCAGGTCTGGACCGCCGGAAGCGGGCTTTCAGTCGAGGCCGGCAAGGGCGTTGGGGCCTTCGATCTTCCCCGCGCAGCCAGCGCCGTGAGCGTGGACGTGCTTTCGGCTGGCGGCACGGTGATCGGCAACCTCGACCTGGGTGCCCAGGCCTCGGGCCGCAGGACCTTCCAGTGGACGGTGCCCGAGGGCACGAACCCGTCGGGCCTGAGCTTCCGCGTCAACGCGTCGTCCGGAAAGCAGGTGATCCAGGCCAGCCCGCAGGCGGCCGACCGGGTGATGGCGGTCACTGCCGGGCCTGACGGTCTGGTGCTGCAGCTTGCCCGCCAGGGCACCACGCCCGTGAACAACGTCAAGGCCTGGTCCTGACCCGGCGCTGTCTTCTGAACTGGACTGGGCCTGATGCCGGTCTGTTGTCCCTAACCCACTGTCACTACAGGAGCCATCATGAGTTTTCAACAAGGTTTGTCTGGTCTGAGCGCCGCCGCCACCAACTTGGAGGTGATTGCCAACAACATCTCCAACGCCAACACGATTGGCGCGAAATCCTCCCGGGCCGAGTTCTCGGACCTGTACGCGGAAGCTGCCGGCGGCTCGCGAAGCGCCGGTATCGGCTCGGCGCTGGCAGCGGTGACCCAGGACCATACCCAGGGCAGTATTTCCACCACCGGCCGTAACCTGGACCTTGCGATCAACGGCGAAGGCTACTTCCAGATCCAGGTGTCCAACCAGGAGAGCGGCCAGGAGGCAACCAAGACCACGCTCTACACCCGCAACGGCCAGTTCAAGACCGACCGGGACGGCTGGATCGTGACGAACGACGGTGCGCGGCTGCTGGGTTTTGGTGCTGACGAGACCGGGGCGATTCGCAAGGGCCAGTTGCAGGAACTGAAGATCCCCGACGCGCGCTTGTCGCAGAAGCAGACCGAGGAAGTGACGATGTCGCTCAACCTGGATGGGTCGGATAAGAAGAAGTCTGTCGCCAACTTCAACCAGAACGACGGTAACAGCTTCAATTACTCGGCGTCGGTCAAGGTGTTTGACGAGGCGGGACAGTCGGTGGAGATCAGTACCTTCTACAAGAAGATCGACGTGAACACGTGGGGTGTGTACGTCACGGCCAACGGTCAGAACGTACCGTCCAACAACCTCGATATCAATGCTGACGGTTCCCCGAAGCTTGACACAAATGGCAATCCACTCTTGCTTGCAACCCCGGTCGCTAACCCGCGGCCGATAAGCACCATCCGCTTCGACAGTGCGGATGGTGCTCAACCCCCTAAGGAAGTAGTGCAAGTAGTACCAAACACGGTACCTCCCACATGGCAGGTGAAGACTGAAGCAGCTAATGAACTGTCTCGGCTGTCTATTGCTGGTCCCTTCCTGAAACACGCCCTGAACACCGCTGATGTGACAGCTAAGGGGCTGACCTACAACTTCGCTGATGTCACGCTGAATTTGGGTGGCGCAAGCCAGCAAGCCGGCGACTACACCATCAGCAAGCTGGAGCAGAACGGTTATGGTGTGGGTTCCCTGAGCGGTTTCTCCTTTGATGAGCGTGGCGTCCTGACCGCCAAGTACACGAACGGTCAGGACCGTTCCACGGGCCAGTTGGCGGTTGCCAGCTTCCGCAACCCGCAGGGCTTGCAGTCGGTGGGCGGCAACGCGTGGAAGGAGACCCAAGCCGTCGGTTCCAAGGTGATGGACGTGCCCGGTACCGGCAACTTGGGCGACATCGTGGCCGGCGCGGTGGAAGAAAGCAACGTCGACCTGACGGCCGAACTGGTGAACCTCATCACCGCGCAGCGTACCTACCAGGCCAACGCGCAGTCCATCAAGACCCAGGACCAGGTCACCCAGACCTTCCTGAACATGCGCTGATGCGGGGCTTACGCGCCAAGGGCTGAGCAACAAGAGTTGAGAGGGTCTGATGGACCGCATGATCTATCTGTCCATGGCGGCCGCCAAGGCCACCATGCACCGCCAGGAGGTGGTGTCCCACAACCTGGCGAACGTCTCGACCAACGGCTTTCGGGCCGAGCTGGCCGCATTCCGTGCCGTACCTGTACGGGGCGACGGCGCCAGCAGTCGGGTGTACGCGCTGGAGTCCACCGTGGGCTACAGCAACGCGCCAGGCACGGTGCAGACCACCGGGCGGCCACTGGACGTGGCCGTCAAGGGCAACAGCTGGCTGGCCGTGCAGGCGCTGGACGGTACCGAGGCTTACACCCGCGCCGGGGCGCTGGAGGTCAACGCCGAAGGCGTGCTGACCGATGTGCAGGGCCGGCCGGTGGTGGGTGACGGTGGTCCGTTGACCATTCCCGCCAACGCCGTGGTGGAGGTGGCCTCTGATGGCACGGTGTCGGCCAAGGTGGGCAGGGAGCGGCCGCAGCCGCTGGGGCGGCTGAAGCTCGTCACGCCCGAGGCGCCCTTGCAGCGAGGCACGGACGGCCTGTTCCGCGCCGCCGAGGGGGACCTGGGGGCCGACCCCACCGCCCGCGTGCAAAGCGGCGCGCTGGAGGGCTCCAACGTGAACGCCGTCGAATCGATGGTGGCCATGATCTCGGCGGCGCGCCAGTTCGAGCAGCAGATGAAGGCCTTGCAGACGGCCGAGCAGAAGGAGCAGTCGGCCACCAAGCTGCTGGCGCCGCAGTAAGGTTCACACGGCGCTGGAAAAGGGGCCTTTTGCGGCCCCTTTTCCGCTTATGGCGACCCTCAAGTTCGGCAGATCATCGGTTCCACGCCTTGACAGGAGGGCCGACCATGATCAGATCACTGTGGATCTCGAAGACCGGGATGGAGGGCCAGCAGACCAAGCTGGACGCCATCGCCAACAACCTCGCCAATGTGGCCACCAATGGCTACAAGCGCTCGGGCGTGGTGTTCGAAGACCTGATGTACCAGAACCTGCGCCAGACGGGTGCCGCCACGTCCGAGCAGAGCCAGCTGCCTGCAGGCCTGCAGATCGGCCTGGGTGTGCGTGCAGCGGCCACGACGCGCAACTTCTCGCAAGGCACGCTGGCCCAGACCTCGGGGCAGTTCGATGTGGCCATCGAGGGCGCGGGATTCTTCCAGGTGCAACTGCCCGATGGCACCACGGGCTACACACGTGATGGCGCCTTGCAGCTCAATTCCAATGGGCAGCTGGTCACGAGTGCGGGCTACACCGTGCAGCCCGGCATCACCATCCCCGCGGCCGCGCGCAGCGTGACGGTGGCCAAGGACGGCACGGTGAGCGTGACCTTGCAGGGCCAGCCGCAACCCCAATCGGTGGGGCAGCTGCAGATTGCCACCTTCGTCAACCCGGGCGGCCTGGACCCCTTGGGCGGCAACCTGTTTGCCGAGTCTGCCTCGTCAGGCACGGCCAACGCAGGCGCCCCGGGCACGAACGGCCTCGGCTCGCTGCGCCAGGGCTTCGTGGAAGGCAGCAACGTGAACGTGGTGGAGGAACTGGTGTCCATGATCGCCACTCAGCGCGCTTACGAGATGAACTCGAAGTCCATCCAGACCAGTGACCAGATGCTGCAGAAGCTGTCGCAGCTGTGACCCGGAGCCGCTCCATGACGAAGAATCGCTTCACCGTCCTTGACGGGTATTCACGGGCCGCGGGGCTGGTGCGTTGTGTCACCCTGCTGGCGATGGGGGTCGTCTTCTTGGTGATGACGGGATGTGCCACCTTCAACGCGCCACCCAAGGTCGACCTGGCCGACACCCGCCCCGTGCAGGCCATGCCGACGGTGCAGGCACCGCCCACCAACGGGTCGATCTTCCAGATGTCGCAGTACCGGCCCTTGTTCGAGGACCATCGTGCGCGCTTGGTGGGCGACTCGCTCACCATCAACATCGTGGAAAAGGTGTCGGCCAGCCAGTCCAGCAACAGTTCCGTGGACAAGAGTGGCAGCCTGGAGGGCGCCCTCAAGGCGGTGCCCCTGTTCAAGCCCAACCCGCTGGACCGCGCCTCGGTCTCAGGGTCTTCCAACAGCGCCTTCGCTGGCAAGGGGGCCACGGAGAACACCAACGACTTCTCCGGCGTCATCACGGTCATCGTCACGGGTGTGCTGCCCAACGGACACCTGCAGATCGCTGGTGAGAAGCAGATCGGGGTCAACGACAACGTGGACGTGTTGCGCTTTTCCGGCCAGGTGGACCCGCGCACCATCCAGCCCGGCAACATGGTGGCCAGCGGCATGGTGGCCAATGTGCGGGTGCAGCACCGCGGCCGAGGCCCGGCCGCCGAGGCCAACCGAATTGGCTGGCTTTCCCGGTTCTTCTTGAACGTCCTCCCGATCTGAAGTTTCCACAGAATCGGCCGACAGGGCCAGGTTCCCGGCTGGCCCCACCGATCCCCTCATCCAAGCCCTCGCCATGCACCACCACCCGCAATCCTTCGAACTCCGGCCTGGCTCGGTACGGCTCGCGTGGGCGTGCTTTCTGGCCTGGGTACTCGTCCTGGCCGTGCTGTGGCCGGTTCAGGCGCAGGCCACGCGCATCAAGGAAGTGGCGGCGATTCAGGGCGTGCGCAGCAACGCCCTGACAGGCTACGGCCTGGTGGTGGGCCTGGACGGTACGGGTGACCAGACCACACAGACTCCTTTCACCACGCAGAGCCTGCAGGCCATGCTGCAGCAGATGGGTGTGACGGTGCCGGCAGGCGCCAGCATGCAGCTGCGCAACGTGGCGGCGGTGATGGTCACGGCGCAGCTGCCGGCCTTCGCCCAGCCGGGCCAGACCATCGACATCAACGTGTCCTCGCTGGGCAACGCCAAGAGCCTGCGCGGGGGCACGCTGATTGCCACGCCGCTCAAGGGGGCGGATGGCCGCATCTATGCCATGGCCCAAGGCAACCTGATCGTCGGCGGGGCGGGCGCCTCGGCAGGCGGCTCCAAGGTCCAGATCAATCACCTGTCGGCCGGCCGTATCCCGGAGGGCGCCACGGTCGAAGCCTCGGTGCCCACCCCCTTGCTGGAAGGCAGTTCCATCCAGCTGGGCCTGAATGCGGCCGATTTCAACACCGCTCGCAGCGTGGCGCAGGCCATCAACGCCGCCAAGGGCGCGGGTGTGGCCATGGCCCGAGACGGGCGCACCGTGTCCGTGGCCGTGCCTGCCGACCCGGGCGAGCGCATCGGCTTCCTGGCCGACATTGAGAACCTGCGCATCGAACTGGCCAAGCCAGCGGCCCGCGTGGTGCTGAACGCGCGCACGGGCTCCGTGGTGCTGAACGAGAGCGTCACGCTCGGGGCCTGTGCGGTGGCCCATGGCAGCTTGTCGGTCACCATCAGCTCGACCCCGCAGGTCAGCCAACCGGCGCCCTTCTCTCAAGGCCAGACCACCGTCACGGAAAAGACCGACATCACGATCACCCAGCAGGGTGGGGCGTTGATGCAGCTGCCCGTGGGGGCCAAGCTGGCCGATGTGGTGCGCGCGCTCAATTCACTGGGTGCTACGCCACAGGACTTGCTCGCGATCCTGCAGGCCATGCGCACGGCGGGAGCGTTGCAGGCCGAGATCGAGGTCATCTGAGATCCACAGGTCGCGAGGACACATCATGGCCCTGGCTCCCTCCAACACCCTGAGCGCCGATGTCCGCTCGCTGGACGCACTGCGTTTCAAGGCCGGCGCCGACCCCAAGGGTGCCGCGCGCGAGGCCGCCAAGGCCTTCGAGTCGCTCTTCATGCAGGAGCTGATGAAGAGCATGCGCGCCTCCACCATGGCCACCGGCATGTTCGACAATGAAGGCTCCAAGTTGGGCGTGGACATGCTGGACAGCCAGCTGGCCACCCGAATGTCCGGCCTGCCGGGTGGGCTGTCGGACATCATCGCCAAGCAGCTGGAGCGGCAGATGGGTCTCACCCCAGGCCCCATCCCGCGCGCCGAGAAGGCCAATCCCACGCCCGCTCCCCTGCAGTCCGCCGCGCAGCCGGCGCCCGAAGTTCGCGTGCCGCAGACGGCCGCGGCCACCTTCGTGCAGCACCACACGCAGGCGGCCAAGGCCGCGCAGCACAAGACCGGCATCCCCGCCGAGTTCATGATCTCCCAGGCTGCGCTCGAGACGGGCTGGGGCCGCAAGGAAATCCGCCACGCGGACGGCAGCCCTGCCTTCAACCTGTTCGGCATCAAGGCTGGCGGCAACTGGAAGGGCCCGACCGCTGAGGTCTGGACCACCGAGTTTGTCGACGGCAAGCCGCAGCGCGTGAAGGCGCAGTTCCGCGCCTATGGCAGCTACGAGGAATCGTTCGCCGACTACGCCAGGCTCATCAAGGACAGCCCGCGCTACGCGCAGGTGGTGGCCCGCGGCCAGGACGCCACGGCCTTTGCCCAAGGCCTGCAGCGGGCCGGCTACGCCACCGACCCGGCCTATGCCGACAAGCTCTCGCGCGTCATCAACACCACCCTGCGTCTGCAGCGCGCCGTGGCCTGAGGAATCTGAGACGTGAGCGCCTTCAACCTGCTGTCCATCGGTTCGCGTGCCATGGCCGCGAACTACGTGGCCTTGCAGACCACGGGCAACAATATCGCCAACGCCAACGTCGAGGGCTATTCGCGCCAGCGCGTGGAACTTTCCACAGCGGCGTCGCAATTCGCTGGCGGCGGCTACATCGGCCGTGGTGTCGACATCAAAGGGGTCACGCGGGCACACGACCAGTTCCTGACCCGTGAGGCCGCAGGCGCTCAGTCCACGGCACAGATGGACCAGGCGCGCTTGAATGCCCTGAAGCGGCTGGAGGAGGTCTTCCTCACAGGCGAAAAAGGCGTGGGTTTCGCCGCGGGCCAGTTTCTCAACGCCATGACCGACCTGGCCAGCCAACCTGGTGACCAAGGTCTGCGCCAGGCGGTGCTGGCGCGCGCCGACGAGGTGGCGCAACGCTTCAGCCAAGCTTCTCGGCAACTGGATGCCTTGCAGTCTGATGTCAACGCCTCGCTCAGCGACGGCGTGCAGCGGGTCAATGCCCTGGCGCAGGGGCTGGCGCAGATCAACAGCAAGATCGCCGGGGCATCCAGCTCGCAGGGCGCTCCCAATGAGTTGCTGGACGAGCGCGATCGCCTGTTGGCGCAGATCAGCGAGAAGATCCAGGTCAAGACCTTGACCGGGCCAGACCAGACGGTGACCGTCTTTGTGGGCGACGGCCGTGCCCTGGTCATCGGGAACTCCGCCGGCAAGCTCTCCGTGGCGGCCGATCCGGCGGACCCTTCGCGCAAGGCGCTGGCCTTCAACGACAAGGCCGGCGCGCGGCTGATCGACAGCGACTTGTTGGCTGGCGGCGACATGGCCGGCATGCTGAAGTTCCAGAACGAGGACCTGGTGCTGGCCCGTAACCGGATGGGGCAGATGGCTGCGGCGCTGGCGGGCATGGTGAACCGCCAGCAGGCGATGGGCCTGGATCTGCGGGGGCAGACCGGTGGAGACCTGTTCTTCGACTTCCACGACACCTCGGCTACCGGCGCATTGACGATGGTGCGCGCCGCAAGCACCAACCAGGGTGCTGCGGTGCCCACGCTGACCATCACCGATCCCTCCAAGCTGCAGGCCGCCGAGTACAGCTTGACCTACGACACGGCCAGCAGCGACTGGATCCTGACCCCCTCCAGCGGCGGCCCGTCGATCCCGCAGTCCCAGGCTGCCGGCCTGGGCTTCACGCTCGCCGGCCTGGGCGCCCTGAACACGCAGGATCGATTCCTGTTGCAGCCCGTGACTTACGCGGCGGGCCTGATGCGGCGTGAACTGGCGCACACCGACGGCATTGCCGCGGCTTCGCCCGTGGTGTCCAAAGTGGAAGCAGGCAACAAGGGCACCGGTGCCCTGACCAGCCTCAAGGTGCTCCAGCCCGGCTCCGATCTGGTGCTGGCGGTTCAGACCTCCAGCGTGGTGCTTCGCTTCACCGGTCCTACGACAGTAAGCGTCACCCCCCCGGTGAACGGCACCAGTTCCTTGACCTGGACACCAGGCCAGGCCCTCACCCTGGGGGGCGTGGACCTGATGATCACGGGCCAGCCCAAGCCCCCGGATGTGACCACGGGATTTGCCGGCGATGGCTTCGTCCTTTCCGCCACCACCCAGACCCAGCAGAACAATGGCAACGCCCTGGCCCTGGCGGCCCTGGCGGACACGGCCTTCGTGGGCCGATCGGGCACGGGCCAGGGAGGCTCCACCATCACCGATGCCTACGCAGCGGGCATCACCGACATCGGCACACGTGTCCAGGGGGCCGCCACCGCCTCCGGGATTTCCACTGCCGTGGCCGACCAGTTGCAACTGCGCCGAACCGCCGTGGACGGTGTCAACCTCGATGAGGAGGCCGCTCGGCTGATTCAGTCGCAGCAGGCCTACCAGGCTTCCGCCAAGGTCCTGCAGGTGGCGCAGTCCATCTTCGACACCTTGTTGCAGACCACGGCTTGATGAACCCGGGATGAACGCTCCATGAGGATCGCCACCGCCACCCAATTTGACCGGTCCATCGACCTGATTCAAAAGCGCCAGCAGTCGCTGGAGACTTCTCGTGAACAGTTGGTCAGCGGCAAGCGGATCACGCGTGCCAGCGACGACCCCGTGCAGGCCGCCCGTGCAGAGCGCGCCCTGGCGCAGGACACACGCCTGGAAGCGCGCCAGCGCTCCATGGAGGCCAGCCAGCAGACCATGGCGCAGGCCGAATCGGCACTGGGCGATGCCTTGGGCATCATGCAGCGCATGCGTGAGCTGGTGGTGCAGGCGGGCAACGGCGCCACTGGCGATGCCACCCGCAAGACCATCGCCGCTGAGCTGCGCGGGTTGCGCGAGCAGTTGCTGGGCATCGCGAACCAGCAGGACGGATTGGGCGGGTATCTGTTCGCGGGTCAGGGCGGAACGGGGGCTCCTTTCGTGCAGGGCGCCGCGGGGATCGAGTTCAAGGGAGTGCCTGGGGGCATGGCCGCCACGGCGACGGAAGAACTGCCCCTGTACCTGGACGGCGCCGCCACCTGGATGCAGGCGCCCACGGGCAACGGCGTGTTCGCCACGTCCTATGCGGGCGCGGTGGCCCCGGCCCATGACACCCGGATGTGGATCAACGCGGGTCAGGTGGTCACGCCATCGGCCTTGACGGGCCTGGGCTACGAGCTGAGCTTCACGGGCAGCGCCTCGGCTGGCTTCACAGTGTCGGTGGAAGACGACGACGGCAACGTGCAGACCTTGCCCTACGTCTCCGGGCAGGCTCTGCAATTCGACGGTCTGTCCGTCACGCTGACCGGCACGCCGGTTCCCGGAAAGGACCTCTTCAACATCGAGCCCTCCGCGAAGAGCCTCTCGCCTTTTGCCGTGGTGGATGGGCTGATCGCGGACCTGGAGTCGGGCGGCAGAACGGGGGCACAGGTGGCCCAGACCGTGGCCAGCGGCCTGCGAGACCTGGACTCCACCCTGGGCGTGGTGACGTCCACACGTGGACAGCTGGGCTGGCGCATGGAGCAGGCCGAATGGACAGACGACCGCCTGACCGACGGCCGGCTGGCCGCGCAGACGCAGCGCTCTGCTGCGGAAGACGTGGACATGGCCGCCGCGGTCTCGGAGTTCCAGGCACGGCAAACCAGTTACGATTCAGCGCTCAAGGCGTACTCGATGGTGCAAAGGCTGTCGCTGTTCGAGTACATCCGCTGACCCTGCCCTAGGCGGGTGTGGCACAAACCGCCTGCGGCCTCCATGCAAGACTCTCCCCTGTTGGGCCAGATCCTCCTGGGTTACGCCCCCATCGTGGGAGGTGGTGGCCAGGTCCGCGGTCTGCAGCTGGCGTTGATGCCTGACCAGTCCCAGATGCGCCTGGATGCAGTCGATCTTTTGAGGTGGTTGGTGCAGGCTTTCCCGGCCGAACAGCCGCCCAAGACCGGCGCGCCCCTGCAGGTGTTGCTCAACATCGTCAGCGAATCGCTGCTGGACGACCTCATGGGGCTTCATCCCCCGCCCCGCTTCGGGCTGGAACTGCCGGCCTTCATGACCTCGGGTGCCGACCGGGCAGGGCGTTTCCGGGACCTGCATGCAAAGCAGGTTTCCCTCGTGGCCAAAGGGTGGGCGGTGTCCAGCCTGCCGGAACCGCTGCTGGAGTCGTTTCGCGCGCTGATCGTCGATGCCGCCGACGAAGACCTGGGCATCGATCGCCCGGCGTCGAACGGCCCCCGCAAGCTGGACACAGTCGGATGCCGCGCTGGCCGCCCGCTTCGTGCGGCTTCTCAACTCCCCGGCCTTCGGCTGGCGGGTGGAGGTGCCGAGCTTCACGCACGCGTTCCTGTTGCTGGGCCCAGGGCGGATGACGCGCTGGCTGGCATTGCTGCTGGTGTGGTCCGTGCCCGGTATGCAGGCCCGTCCCCTGGCGCAATTGGCGCTGCGCCGCGGCCTGGCGATGGCCGCCTTGGCGCGGGCGGCGGGCCAGGAAGACCTCGAAGACGAGATGTTCATCTGCGGCGTGCTGTCCTTGCTCGACAGGATGGCCGGGCTGGCCGTCCAGGACCTCGTGGACCTGGTGCCCATGCCGGCGCGGGTCCGGGCTTCGATCACGGGCCCGGCCGGACCTTACGCACGGCACCTGAACCTGCTGGCGGCGATCGAACAGGCCTCCTTTGCCGAGATTGGCGAGGCGGCGGACGGCCTGATGATCGCGCAGCACGATGTGAACCGTGCGGTCATGGCCGCCCTGGCCGCCGCACGCAGGCTCGAGGCCTGAGCGGCCGCATCGCAGATGACCCGCGCAGACGCCCTGACTTCGCTTGTGTCTTCGGCGGGGCTGGGGTTGCTCAGGGTCCGGCATGGCTTGATCGTCGAGGCCAACGAGACCGCCTCGGCGCTGTTGGGCATGGTGCCGCAGGCCCTGGTCGGCATGGCCTTGCACGATGCCCCGCTGTCCGCTGGCACCGTGTTCACCGACCTCTGCGAGCTGCATGACCGCGTGTTGGCAGCCGGGGCGCCGGCCACGGTGGTGGCAGGGCAGGGCCGATGGCAGCGTGCCGATGGCAGCGCGTGCACCTTGCGGCTGTGGGGCGCCCTGGCGGTGCAGGACGCCTCGACTGCACCGCAGGTTCTGCTGTGCCTGGCCCCGCCACCGGAAGACCCGCAGGCCCAACAGGCGGCATTGCTGGGAGCCCGCGCCCAGGTCTCGTTGCAGCGCATGCTGGAGATCGCCCCCATGGCCATGGCCCTGTTCGAGTGGCCCTCTGGCCGACTGCAGCAGATGAATCACCTGGCGGAGGACTTCCTGGGCGCAGCGATGGACACCTTGCTGGGCCGCACGCCTGAGCAGTGGATCGCCGCCCTGCCGGCGGCCGAGCCGGGTGCCAGCCTGATGGCCAACCTGGAGCTGGCCGCGGAGTTCCCCACGGGGGTGCGCCGGGAGGTGGTTCGGGCGGCGGCCGACGGCTCTCACAGCCGGGTGTGGGATATGCGCCTGGTGTCGGCCAGTGCCCACGAAGACTCGGCGCAAGGACAGATCCTGCTGGTGGCCACCGAGGTGACGGACCTGCGGGCAGCCGAGCAGGAACGCTTCGACGCGGCCATCGCGCAGCGCGGCATGCTGGTGCAGGAGGTGCACCACCGCATCAAGAACAATCTTCAAGGCGTGGCCGGTCTGCTGCAGCAGGCATCGGCCCGCTTCCCTGAGGTGGCCCCGATCCTCTCGGACGCCGTGGGCCAGTTGCAGGCCATCGCCCAGGTCTACGGCCTGCAGGTGGGCTCCAGCGGCCCGGTGGTGCTGTCCGGCCTGCTCAAGGCCGTGGCCACGGCGGTGCAGAAGACCTTTCATCACCCCATCGAGGTTCAGATCGAAGGTGCCGAGCCTGAGCGCTGGCGTCTGCCCGAGGCCGAGGCCATTCCCGTGGCCCTGACCGCCAACGAATTGCTGACCAACGCCATCAAGCACGGGGCCAAGGACCCGGTGACCTGCCGCTTGCGTGCTGCAGCAGCCGACGTCACGCTGGAGATCGTCAGCAGGGGTGTCCTGCGTGAAGGGTTTGATCTCGCCAGCGTCCCTTTTGGCGCCAGCGGTCTGGGGCTGGTGCGTGCCCTGCTGCCGCGGCGTGCGGCGGAGTTCACCCTGACGCAGGACGGTGCCGAGGTGGTGGCCCGGGTGTTGCTGCGCCCGCCCGCGGTGCGCAAAGATGGCTGATCCTTCGCAAGCCACGATACCGGCCGGGCCGGGTCTGCCGGTCGCGCCTGGAAGAGGATAATTCCGTCATGGCCGCAAAGGGAAAGATCCTCGTCGTAGACGACGACCGCTTGGTGCTCGCGATGGTGACCCATGGGTTGTCGCAGGCGGGCTACGAAGTCATTGACGCTGACAATGGTGACGATGCGATCCTGCTGGCGCGCCAGCACCGACCGGACATTGCCTTGCTGGACATCCGCATGGAGGGCAAGACCGGCTTCGATGTGGCGCAGTACTTGCGGGAGGTGGGGCACACCCCCTTTGTCTTCCTGTCGGCGTTCTCAGATGAGCAGACCGTGGCCAAGGTCAAGGCGCTGGGGGCACTGGCCTACCTGGTCAAGCCGCTGGAAGTCGGGCAGATCGTGCCCACCATCGATGCGGCCTACGCCCGTGCCCAGCAGATGAAGGCGGCCGAACAGGCCCAGGCGCAGCCGTTACCCCAGGAACCGGCCGACGAGGCGTCTGTCCTGGAGGCTCTGGTGCCGCTGGCGTTGGGGGTGCTGATGCACCGCTTTTCGCTCAGCCGGGCTGAAGCCCTTGCGCGGCTGCGCAAGTTGGCCGCAGCCGAGAAGCGTTCCGTTGCCGCGCAGGCGCAGCGGGTGGTGCTGGCGGTGGAAGAGTTGGCCGCCACGCGAGAAGCCTAGGACGGCTGGGCCGCCCAAAGCCCGTGGTCTTCAGGTCTTGATCGTGAAGCAGAAGCTCGAGCCCTGACCCGGCTTCGATTCGGCCCAGACGTCCCCGCCATGGCGGCGCACGATGCGCTGCACCGATGCCAGGCCTACGCCTGTGCCCGGAAAGTCGTTCGCACTGTGCAGTCGCTGGAACAGGCCGAACAGCCGTTCGGCAGACCGCATGTCGAAGCCCGCGCCGTTGTCGCTCACCTCGAAGACACGTTGACCTTCCTGCTGCATCGCCCGCACCCGGATGCTGGCGCACGCGGTCTTGCCGGTGTACTTCCAGGCGTTGGACAGCAGGTTTTCCATCAACTGCCGCATCAAGGTGGGGTCACCCAGCACCTGGAGGTCGGGCTCGATGTCCGCCTGGACCGCGCGTTCAGGCTGTGCGCGGCGAAGGTCTTCCAGGATGTAGGTCGCCAGTTGGCTCAGGTTCACCGGCTGCCGGGCCAGGGGCTGGCTGGTCAACTGTGCCAGCGACAGCATGGCGTCGATCATCGCGTTCATGCGCGACGCAGCTGCCAGGATACGGTCCAGATGGTCGTTGGCGATGCGGTCCATCTGCCGGCTGTAGTCTTCCTTCAGGATGCGGGCAAAACCGTCCACCACCCTCACGGGCGCCCGCAGATCGTGAGACACCGTGTAGCTGAAGGACAGGGCTTCATCCGGGTTTGGTGCCGGGGCGGGCGCGGGCGTGGGCGTGGGCTCTGGTCCTGCCACCGCAGGCGATGTGACGTCAGCAGTCGTGAATTCCTGAGCTGCGGTGTGCACGGGGCTGGAAACCAGGCCCTGCCGGGGAGGATCGCCCGGGCGGCTGGGGTCACCTGCGTGCACAGTGGCCTTCGAGGCCGACACCTTCCGCCCCCAGGCGTATCCCAGTGCGCAGGCCAAGCCCACCACCACTGCCAGCACCAGCAGAACAACGGCCAGCAGCCAGGGGCCGGAGGTGACCACAGCGGTTTGCGGCTGAGCCGCCGTTGTCAACGGCGCAAAGGCCGTGGCCAGCGTGGCTCCCCAGCCCGCCACAGTGGCGACCCGACCGGGCTGCAGCAGGCGCGTCCTCATGGGCAGTGATTTTACGGACAGCCCAGGACCCGGGGCGGCTTGCGCATCTGACACGCAGTACCGCGGTCAATGCTCACCGTTTCAAGCTTTCGGCGAGAGATGCCTGGGCGGCGGCTCAAGTTGGGGCTATGCTTATGGGTTCATGACGCGATTGCCGTGACAGCCGCATCCGCCCCTTCGGAAGACACGCTCCTCGAGGCTTCGCCCTCGGTTCTGCTCGTCGACGACGACGAGGTGAACCTCATGGTGACGGCCATGGCGTTGCGGGGCCGCGGGTTCGTGGTCACCCAGTTTTCCACGGGCCGTGCTGCGCTAGGGTACCTGCGCACGACGATACCCGATATCGTGGTGCTGGACGCCCTGATGCCGGACCTGGACGGTTTTGTAACGTGCGAGCGGCTGCGGGCCCTGCCGGCCCTGGAACACGTGCCGGTGCTGATGCTCACCGGCCTGGACGACGACGATTCGATCAACCGGGCCTACCGCGCGGGCGCCACCGACTTTTTCGTGAAGACGCCGCAGTGGAGCCTGCTTGAAGGGCGACTGCGGTACCTGCTGCGGGCCTCCCGCACCCGGCAGGAGTTGCTGCGCAGCCGTGCCCGCCTGGCGCGCGCCCTGGACCCCACCGCTCTGTGCTGGCAACGGACGTGGCCATCGAACTCCCTGATGGACGGCGCCGTGTCATCCATCTGGAGGGCGAGCCTGACAGTGAGGGCCCTGGTCTCAGCGGCAACTACACCGGTGTCGTGCAGGACGTGACCGACCGGCGGACAGCAGAGGACAAGATCCGCCACCTGGCGAACTTCGATTCCCTCACCGGGCTGCCGAACCGCAGGCAACTGCTGTGGCGTACCGAGCGAGCGCTGGAGCACGCTCGGCGCCAAGGCCATTTGTGCAGCCTGTTGCTCATCGACCTGGACCGTTTCAAGGTCATCAACGATACCTTGGGCCACGCCGCTGGAGACGAACTCCTGGCCGAGGTGGCCAAGCGCTTGCGCTTATGCGTGCGTCACAGCGAACAGGTCACCGAGGTGGCCGCAGAGACCGGCAGCAACCGTGCCCACCGAACGCTGGAAGCCGTGGGCAGGCTGGGGGGTGACGAGTTCGTGGCGCTCCTGCCCGAGGTGGCGAGTGAACAAGACGCCGAACACGTGGCTTCCCGCATCCTGGAGTCCATGAAGGCGCCCATCTACGTGGCCGGACAGGAGTGCATCGTAACCGCCAGCGTGGGCGTGGCCCTTTTTCCGCGTGACGGCCTGAACATGCTGGACCTGATGCGCAATGCGGACGTGGCCATGTACTCTGCCAAGGCCTCGGGGCGCAACGCCACGGCGGTGTACGCCCCCAGCCTGGCGACCTCCGGGCGTGAACGCCTGGCGATCGAAACAGCGCTGTACAAGGCCCTGGAGCGGCAGGAACTGGTGCTGCACTACCAACCCAAGGTGGATGTGCAACAGGGCTGCGTGGTGGGGGCCGAAGCCCTGATGCGTTGGAAGCGTGCGGGGCGGCTCGTGCCGCCGGGGGACTTCATCCCGCTGGCCGAGGAGATCGGCCTGATCTTGCCCATGTCGAAGTGGGCCTTGGGTGAGGCCGCCCGACAGTTGCGTGCCTGGCGGGATGGATTCGGGTTCAGCCACTCCATTGCGGTCAACCTGCCCAGTCGGCTCTTCGAGCGGGCCGACCTGGTGGACCACATCCGCCTCAGTGCCCTGGCCTGCGGCGTGCCCCTGGACTCCATCCAACTGGAAATCACGGAAACCGGCCTGATGAAGGGCCAGCAGGGTGTGTTTCCCGCGCTGCATCGGCTCAATGACATTGGGGTGCGCATCTCTATCGATGACTTCGGTACTGGCTACTCCTCGCTGTCGTACCTGACCACGCTGCCCATCTCTGAACTCAAGATCGACGGCAGTTTCGTGCGCGACCTGGGCCGCACGCCGCAGAGCGAGGCCGTGGCCACGGCCATCATCGCGCTGGCCCGTTCCCTGGGCCTGGGCGTGGTGGCCGAGGGGGTGGAGACCGAGCGGCAGGCGCAGGTGCTGCACAGCCTGGGTTGCCATGTGATGCAGGGTTACCTGTTCAGCCGCCCCTTGCCCGCCGAGGACTTCGAGCGCTGGATGTTGCGTGCCCGAATCCAGCCCAGTGCTCCCTGGATCCTGATGGCGGAGGAACCGTTGTAGGGCTCTGTGGATGCAGCTACGGACGGGCTCGCGTCGCCAGCTCCGCCTCGTCCCCCCGGCTGAACAGCCCTGTCAGGCTGCGAAACACGTGTTCTGGATGCGGGATGCTGGCGCCGCAAAGCGGTTCGTGGTCCTGGCGGAAGCGGTGAGATTCGAACTCACGGACGGGTTCCCCCGTCGCCGGTTTTCAAGACCGGTGCCTTAAACCGCTCGGCCACGCTTCCAGAACAAGCCTCATTGTGCCTTGGCCGGCGCCTGGGCTTGCGGGCAGGGCACCTGCAGCAGCTCGCGGCGCCCGCCGTCCACGCGCGCAGCGCTGAGAGTGCCGCCCCAGACGCATCCGGTGTCCAGCCCCAACAGGTCAGGCCGGTTCACCAGGCCCAGGGTGCTCCAGTGGCCAAAGGCTATGGCCTGCCCGGCGCTGCGCCGGCCGGGCGTGTCGAACCAGGGGTACAGCCCGGAGGGGGTGGCGGCCAGCCCTTCCTTGGTCTGCAACTCCAGCGTACCGTCCTCGGCGCAGAACCGTATGCGCGTCAGGGCATTGACGATGAAGCGCATGCGGTCTGCGCCTTGCAGCCCGTCGTCCCAACGCGCCGGCTCGTTGCCGTACATGGTGGCCAGGAAGCCGGGCAGATCGTCACCCGCCAGCACCGTGCTGACCTCGGCCGCCAGCGCCAGGGCTTGCGCCGCGTCCCAGCCCGGCGGCAGGCCGGCATGGACGCACAGCCAGCCGGCCTCCGTCAGCGCCAGGGGCTGGTGGCGCAGCCAATCCAGCCAGTGCGCGCGCTCGGGGGCGTCCAGCACCTGCTGCACGGTGTCGCTGCGGTGGGCGCGGCGTACGCCATGGGCCACGGCCAGGAGGTGCAGGTCGTGGTTGCCCAGCACACAACGCGCCGAGGCCCCCAGCGCCGCCAGGCGCTGCAGCACCCGCAGCGAAGCGGGCCCGCGGTTGACCAGGTCGCCCAGCACCACCAGGCGGTCGCGCGACGGCGAAAAGCCCGTCTCCGCCAGCAGGCGGTCCAGCGGATCGCAGCAGCCTTGCAGGTCACCAATGAGCAGGATCATGGGGAGATTCTGCTACCCTTGACGCCCCTGAACTGCCACCGCCTGCATGGGCGGCGCGCATGGACGTTGCACTGCTGGTTTTCCTGATCCTCCTGAACGGCGCCTTTGCGATGTCGGAGATGGCGCTCACCGCCAGCCGTAAGGCGCGGCTGCAGGTGATGGTGGAAGCCGGCGAGGGTGGGGCGCAGGCCGCGATGGACCTGCACGAGAACCCGACCAAGTTCCTGTCCACGGTGCAGATCGGCATCACCTCCATCGGCGTGCTCAACGGTATCGTGGGTGAGGCGGCTTTCTCCCCGCCGCTGGCTGCCTGGATCACCGCACACTTCACGGTGACGGCCCAGGCCGCACAGCTCACGGCCACGGCCTTGGTGGTGGTGATCATCACGTTCCTCACCATCATCTTCGGCGAACTGGTGCCCAAGCGCGTGGGGCAGATGTTCCCGGAGACAGTCGCGCGGCTGGTCTCGCGCCCCATGAACTGGCTGTCGGCGGCCACGCGGCCCTTCGTGCTGCTGCTGGGGGCCAGCACCGAAGGGGTGCTGCGCCTGTTGGGCCTAAAGGGCCAGGTGGCCCGCAGCGTGACGGAAGAAGAGATTGCCGCCAGCCTGGAAGAGGGTTTGGACGCTGGCGTGATCGAGGCGCAGGAGCACCAGATGGTGCGCAACGTCTTCCGCCTGGACGACCGCCAGATCGGCTCGATGATGGTGCCGCGCGCGGAGATCGCGTGGCTGGATGTCAACGCGCCGCTGGAGGAAACACTGGCCACCATGGCCGAGAACGGTCGCTCGCGTTATCCGGTGTGCCGTGGCGGCCTGGACGAGGTGATTGGCGTGCTGCCGGCCCACCGCCTGGTGACGCCCGTGGTGCGCGGGCAGGCGTTGAACCTGGCGGACCACCTGCAGGCGCCCGTGTTTGTGCCGGAAACGCTCTCGGGCATGGAATTGCTCGAACATTTGCGTGCGTCCACCAGCGAACTGGTGTTCGTGGTGGACGAATACGGGGCGGTGCAGGGCCTGATCACCGAGCGCGACGTGCTGGAGGCGATCACGGGCGAGTTCACGGTGCCCTCCGGCGAGGACGCCTGGGCCGTGAAGCGCGAAGATGGCAGTTGGCTGATGGACGGGTTGATCCCCGTGCCGGAGATGAAGGACCGCCTGGACCTCCGGGAGCTTCCCGAAGAGGACCGGGGCCGATACAACACGCTGGCGGGCATGATCATGCTCTTGCTGGGCCGCCTGCCCGCCACCGCTGATGCGGTGGAATGGGAAGGCTGGCGCTTCGAGGTCGTGGACCTCGACGGCAAGCGCGTGGACAAGGTGCTGGTCAGCGCCCTCACACCCCAACCCCAAGGAGAAGACTGAGTGATCAATCCCGCCCTGTTCAAGAAGGCCGCCGCCGTCGACACCACTGCGCACCGCGGCTGGCGCATTGCCCCCGCCCAACCAAACTGGTCAGTGGCGTCGGAGCTGAACGCGATGTTCATCGCTTCGGTGGAGTTTGGTGACGCCTGCGTGGAGTACCCCATCGTCTTCGTCAATGCGGGCAACGATCCCCAGGGCAATCGCCAGATCGCACCCGTGGCCGTGTTCGGCCTGCGCGAGAAGGAGAACCTGTACCTGGAACAAGGCGGCACCTGGCGCGCCAGCTACCTGCCCGCATTGCTGCAGGCTTACCCCTTCGGCATCGCGCGGGTGGACGACACCCGCGTGGTCGTGGTCGTCGACGAGGCCTGGTCGGGCTGGTCGCAAAGCGAGGGCACGGCTCTGTTCAACGAGGATGGGCAGCCCAGCGAGCACCTGACCGCCGTGCGTGACCAGCTGGAGAAGATCGAGGCCGAGGTGCAACGCACCCGGCTGTTTGGCGACGCCCTGGTCAAGGCCGACCTGCTCACCGAGATGCGCTTCGACGCCACCTTGCCGGACGGCAAGACGCTCACCGTGGACGGTTTCCTGGCCGTGGATGAGAAGAAATTCGCCGCGCTCAGCGACGAGAAGGTGCTGGAGCTGCACAAGAGCGGGGCGCTGGGGCTCATCCACGCGCACCAGATCTCCCTGCGTCACATGCGTCGCCTGGTGCAATGGCGCCAGGAGCGCGCAGCGGCATCCCCATCAGCCTGAGACCCTGCATGACCGTTCAGCTGAAGAAGCCGGTGGCCACGGCCACGCCCATCCACCTCGTCGACACGGCGTCCTTCCAGTCCAGTACCCAGGGGCTGCCAGCGGCCACCCGGCAGTGGATGGCCACCACGGGTTTTGTCGGGGCGCCGGACACCCACGCCCTGGTACCTGATGCCGAGGGTCGTCTGGCTGCGGTGTGGGCGGGGGTGAAGTCTGCCAATCACCCCTACGCCCTGGCTTCGCTGCCGCGGGCCTTGCCGCAGGGACGCTACCGCCTGGGCGCGGAAGGGCTCAAAGCCGACCCGCTGGCCGCGGCCTTGTCCTGGGAGCTGGGGGCCTATGTCTTTGACCTCTACAAGGCACCCAAGCGTGCGGCGGCCGAGCTGCAGATGGCGCCCTCGGAAGCTGCCTCTCGCGGGCTGGTGATCGCCACGGCCATTGCTGCCACCCGAGACCTCGTCAACACCCCGGCCGAGCACATGGGCCCGGCGGAGTTGTCGGCTGCGGTCAAGGCCGTGGCCCGCGCGCACGGGGCGAAGTTCCGCGAGGTGGTGGGGGACGCCTTGCTGAAGAGCGGCTTCCCGGCCGTGCATGCAGTGGGCCGCGCCTCCAGCCGGGCTCCGCGCCTGATCGAGTTGAACTGGGGCAACCCTAAGCACCGCAAGCTCACGCTGGTGGGCAAGGGCGTGTGCTTCGATTCTGGCGGTCTGGATCTGAAGCCCGCCGACGGCATGCGCTGGATGAAGAAGGACATGGGCGGCGCAGCCAATGCCCTGGGTCTGGCGACCCTGGTGATGGCGCTGAAGCTGCCGGTGAGCCTGCAACTGCTGATTCCGGCGGTGGAAAACGCCGTGTCCGGAAACGCCTTCCGACCTGGCGACGTCATCAAGACGCGCAAAGGCCTGCACATCGAGATCGGGAACACCGACGCCGAGGGCCGCGTGATCCTGTGCGACGCGCTGGCCTACGCCGCTGAGCGCAACCCTGAACTGGTGATCGACCTGGCCACGCTGACAGGCGCTGCGCGGGTGGCGCTGGGGCCGCAGTTGCCCGCGCTGTTCTGCCGCCGCATGGACCTGGCGCGGGAACTGGTGGACCGCGGGCTGCAGATGGAAGACCCGCTGTGGCATCTGCCGCTGTGGAAGCCCTACCACCCGCTGATCGAAAGCGATATCGCCGACATCGTCAACACGGGCCGCGGCCCCATGGCCGGCGCGGTGACGGCGGCGCTGTTCCTGGAGGACTTCGTACCCGAGGGGCTGGACTGGGTGCACCTGGACCTGTTTGCCTGGAACGATGCCGCGCGGCCCGGCCGGCCGGTGGGTGGCGAGGCGCAGGCCATGCGCACCCTGCTGGCCTACCTGGAAGACCGGTTCGGCGACTGATCCGCGTCCCAGCGCTGCAGCCCCGCCGGCCCTTGGCCCGCGGCCGCTGCAAGGGCTTTCTCAGACCGGGCCCGTGGCCACAGGCGCGTCAGGCCAGGCCGACCACTCGCTCCAGGAGCCGGGGTACAGCGCCGCGCCCTCCAGGCCGGCATGGGCCATCGCCAGCAGGTTGTGGCAGGCCGTCACGCCGGAGCCGCACTGCATCACCAGTTCCTGGGGCGCTCGTCCCTCGGTCACGGCAAGCCACTCGGCGTGCAGCACCTCCGCGGGCTTGAAGCGACCATCGGACCCGAGGTTGTCCTTGAAGAAGCGATTGCGAGCCCCCGGGATGCGTCCGCCAATGGGGTCCAGGGTCTCGTTTTCGCCGCGAAAGCGGTCAGCCGAGCGGGCGTCGATGACCAGGCGAGTGGGATGCCCCAGGTTGCGCAGCAGGGTGTCGCGGTCCACGGTGGTCGCCCGTGCAGGCCGCGGGGGCTGCGAAGATGCCGCGTCCAGAGGCAGCGCATCCGAAGGCGCCGCACCGGCGTCATCTGTCTCCAGCGGCAGGCCCAGGGCCTGCCACGCCGACAGGCCGCCATCCAGCACCGCCACGTCTTCATGTCCGGCCCAGCGCAGCATCCACCACAGCCGGGCGGCATACATCGCGCCAGCCCGGTCGTAGACCACCACTTGCACCCCATCCTTCACACCCCGCTGGGCCATCTGGGCGGCAAAGGCCTCACGGTCCGGCAAAGGGTGGCGCCCGTTGCGGCCGGTCTTGGAGCCGCTCAGATGCTCGTCCAGGCTCAGGTACCGGGCGCCAGGAATGTGCCCGGCCCGGTAGCTGCGGCCTCCTGCTGCGGGGTCGGTCAGGTCGAAACTGGTGTCGAACACGGCCACCCTTGCCGGGGAGTCCTTGAGCAGGTGGGCCAGTTCGGCGGCCTGGATCAGCGTGCGGTAGCTCATGAGGTTGGTGTCGTGGGCATCAGAGGTCGGGGAGCGCACGGATCATAGGCCGCTTGCGCTGCGCTGCCAGGCTTGTCAGGCCGCGACTTCCAGGCGGTAGAAGCGCGCTGCGTTGCCGACGAAAAAGGCCTTCTGCTGCTGTGCGCTGAAGCCGCTGACCATGCGAGCGACCGAGCGCACCAGCGTGTCGTAGTCCACGCGCAGCCCTGCGACCGGGAAGTTCGACGCGAACATGCAGCGCTCGATGCCGAAGATCTCGATGGCCTCGAGCACGATGCGGCGGTTGGACGCATAGTCCCAAGGCTGGTCCTTCAGGCCGAACTCGGACACCTTGAGACAGACGTGCGGCTGTCGGGCGATCACTTCCATCGCCTTGCGCCACTGTGCCAGGCCTTGTTCGCTGCGGTCCCACGGGAAGCCCGTGTGGTTCAACACCACGGGGATGTCCGGGAACATGGCCACCACGTCGGCCGCCTCTGGCAGATGCCAGAAGGGCACCCGCAAGTCCCAGCTGAAGCCGTGCTCCTGCAGGCGAGCGTAGCCCTCCAGCCAGCGCGGATCCTGCATGCTGCCGGGCAGGCCGCGCTGCATCAGGTCAGGCCGCAGTGCCGTCACGGGTTTGGAGCGGATGCCGCGCACCAGCTGGAACTGGGCTTGTCGAGCCAGGACTTCCTGGCTGTTCGGTGTGTGAAACCAGGCGTGCGCCACGATGGCCGTGGGTAAGCCCTCCTGTGCGTGCACCTGGGTCAGCCAGGCCGTCTCGCCCACCTGGTCATCCCGCGTCCATTCGGCCTCGCAGTGCACGGTGGCCATGACCCGGTGCGCGGTGCTATCGCGCCGGTAGTCCTCAGGCAGGTAGTTGCGCTTGAGCGCGTCGTAGTTGCCCAGGAAGAAGTGCGGCTCGGGGTGGTCGCTGAGCCACGGGTAATGGTGCTGGTCGAGGTTCCAGAAGTGGTGGTGCGCGTCGACCAGGGTGACGGGTTCGCGTGCGGCGGGGTCTTCGGTGTCCATCGTGGGCTGGGCAGTGTTTACGGACCGGGTGGACGGCGAAACGGGGTGGTTCACGCCGACCCAGGCGCCGAGAGAAAGTGCTGGTCTTGCGCTGTGCGCAGCCGATGCAAGGCAGTGTTGTCGTCCAGGCTGACGTCGCCGCACCGCAGCGGTTGTCCGGCGGGCACTGGCCGGACCACGCGGGCGCCGGCGGCCATGTAGTAGGGCAGGGGTGTGTCTTCCCCCAGCGCCTGGGCCGGTCGCAACACGTGTTGCAGGCCGTCGATGACGTGGCGCACGCCGATAGTGAACTGTTCGCCAACCTCCAGGTCACGCTGGGCGATGCCGATCAGGTCCACCACCGGCCGCACCCGGCTGCCGCCCGTGCTGCACCCCAGTTGGACCGCCGCCAGCATGGACATCGCGGCCTCCACGCCCAGCAGATGGACGGGGTTGTGGATCAGCACATAGCGGCCTTCTGTGCAGGTGGGCATGCCCTTGGCCGCGAACAACCGTCCGGTGGCGGTGTCGGGCGCTTCGATGACGACGAAGACGCCGCCAGCGAAGCTCAGTTCGTCCGGCCGGCGCAGGCAATTGAACATGTCCACACGGCCGGTGCCGTTCAACACACCGCCCTGCTTGCGTGGGCTGAAGATCGAGGGCAGTTCCACCGTCCGCGCAAGAGGCGCATGCAGAGCCTCGCAGTCCGGCATGAGACCGGTGTGGTTGGCCACGATGCCCATCTCGCAGAGGTCGGGGACGGTGGTCATGTCGAACGGCAGCGCGCGTCGGGCTGCCAGCGTTGCGGACCAGCCCCCCGACTGACGGGTGTCGGCCGGGGCGAAATGCGGGCCGAAAGCCGGCACGTCAGCGCTGCGGCCCCAGGCGGTGATGTGGCCGTCTGCCGGGTTCCACACGAAGTCGGACTCGCTGGACTTGCCGGCGGCGACCACAGGCAGCCCCAGCAGCCGCGCCCACTCGACCAGGCCGATGAGCAGGCTGGGCTGGTCGCCGTCCACTGGCGCACAGACCACGCCGTGGGCGCCCGCCAGGCGCGCCAACTCAGGGCCCACCACGATTTCGGCCTCCTTCGTGGCCAGCACCACATGGCGGCCGGCCTCCAGGCAGGCCCGGGCCGTGGCGGCGGCGGCTTGCGGGTCTCCCGTGGCCTCCAGCACGGCGGCCGTGGGCAGTCGCGCCAGCAAGGACGCCGAGTCCACGATGGCCACGCAGCCCTGCGTCTGCGCGCGCAGCGCCTGTGGCAGGTCGGCGCAGACCCGCACCTGCGTCTGGTCAAACCCGGCATCCTGCGCCGCCTTGCGGGCGCGCTCCACGTTCTGATCGCATATGGCGGTCACCTGGAGTTGTTGCATGCGGCGAGCCTGGGCCACGAAGGTGGCGCCAAACTCGCCTGCCCCTACCAGCCCGACACTCGCCGGTGACCCCCCGGTCTGTAATGAAAACCGCTTGAAGATGGGTTCGAGGTTCATGCCCAATTCTTGCATACAACATGCTTTCGATGTCAAATCAAGCACCTGTTCACCGCCTCATGTCATGACCACAACCCACGTTCCCCGCCGGCGCTTCAAGGCCGCTGCAGCAGCGTCGGCTGCGGGCCTTAAGCAGGCCGTCATGGATCCTGCCGCGCGCAAGGGGGAGTTGCACCTGAACGCCGTGCAGGCGCTGCGCGCCATGATCGTGACGGGCGAATTGGCGCCTGGGGAACGGCTCAACGAGCGCGAGCTGTGCGCCCGCCTGAATGTCTCGCGCACGCCCATCCGTGAGGCCATCAAGACGCTGGCGCAGGACGGCCTGCTGCAGGTCTGGCCCAACCGATCGCCCGTGGTCATGCCTCTGGAGTCGGCCCAGACGCAGGCCCTGGTGGAGGTGGTGGCCGCCATCGAGGCCTTGGCCGGCGAGCTCTGTGCCACGAGGATCACCGACGCCCAGGTGGCCGATCTGGGCGTGCTGCACTACACCATGATGGGACACCACGCCAAGGGCGATCTGCGGGCTTACTTCGAGGCCAACAAGGCCTTTCACCGGCTCATCATCGAGTGCGCCGGCAACCCGGTGCTGGTCTGGGTGTGGGATCTCCTGGCGCTGCGGGTGGACCGCGCCCGCTACTCGTCCAACCTGCGTCCCGAGCGCTGGCGGCAGGCGATCGCGGAGCACGCTTGCGTGCTCGAGCGCATGACCGCGCGCGACGCGCCCGGCGCTGCGCAGGCGCTGCGGGGGCATCTGCGGGCAGGCTTGTCACAAGTCGTGCAGACCTTGGCGGAGGCGGAGCACGCTGCCACATCCAAGGCCGGGGATCCCCTAGGTTGACGCCTCTAAAAACTTGCATGCAAAATGCTCTGGTTGATGGATCTATACCCCACAGGAGACATGAGATGACCGAGCCCACCTCCCCGAAGCGCCCTGTCAGCCGGCGCGTCGTCATGCAGCGCTCCGCCGCCCTGGTCGGCGCAGGTCTGCTCATCCAGCCCGCGAGGGCGTCGGTGGAACTGCGCCTGACGCACCCTGCCGATCTCTCCCATCCGGTGCACATCGAAGCCGACAAGATGGTCAAGCGGATCGCCGAGCGCACCAATGGCGCGGTGAAGATCACGCTGTTCCCCAACAACGCCCTGGGCTCGCCCGTCGAGACCGCGCAGCAGACGCGGCTGGGCGCCATCGACATGATCCTGATGAACCCCGCCAACATCGAGTCCATCTCGAAGGCGGTGGGCGTCATCAACATTCCCTACCAGTTCGACAGTTACGAGCATGCGCATCGCACGCTGGACGTGACGGGGCAGGCCTGGATCGCGCGCCAGTTGTCCACGGCAGGCTTCAGCTGGGTGGCCAACTTCGAGTGGGGCTTCCGTGCGCTGTCCAACAGCCGGCGTCCCATCAACACGCCGGACGACGTGCGAGGTTTGAAATTGCGGGTGCCGCCTGAGTTGGCCATCAAGGCGGCCTTCGAGGCACTGGGCGCCAATACCCAGACCATCGCCTTCCAGGAGGTCTACCTCGCCCTGGCCAACAAGACCGTCGACGGTCAGGACAACCCCATCGGCACCACCTTTGCCGCCAAGTTCTTCGAGGTGCAGAGCCACATTGCGCTCACGCGCCACATCTACACCTCCATCATGCTGGCCGCGAACCAGCGCGCCTGGCAAACCAAGCTGAACGACGCCCAACGCAAGATCATCAGCGAGGAAGCGGCCGTGGCCGGCCAGGCGGCCCGCAAGACCGTGCGCGAGAGGGAAGAAGACAACCTCAAGACCATGCAGGCCGCCGGCGTGGCCATCACCCGCCCCAGCGTGGCCCCCTTCCGCGACAAGATGGGGCCTGCCTACGAGGTGCTCCGCAAGAGCCTGGGTGACGAGGTGTGGACGGCGTGGACGGGCATGGTGACCGCGGCGCGAGGCTGATGCTCGGCTGAGCCGTCCAGCGCAGGTCGCACATGCTGGTTGCCTCCATCCTTCTTGCGATCTGCGTCACCATCCTGCTGGGGTTCCCCATTGCGGGGGCCCTGGCCCTGGTGTCGATTGGCGTGATGTGGTTCACGTCCGGGCCTGACCTGCTGCTGATCTTCATCCAGCGGGCCTACGCCACCACGACCTCGTTCCCGCTGCTGGCCATCCCCTTCTTCATCCTGGCCGGCAACCTGATGAACGTGGGCGGGACGACCGAGCGAATCTTTGAGGTCGCCAAGCTCCTCGTCGGGCGCGTGCAGGGCGGTCTGGCGCATGTGAACGTGCTGGGCAGCATGCTGTTCGCTGGCATGTCCGGCTCTGCGGTGGCGGACGCTGCGGGTCTTGGCGTCATCGAGATCCGGGCCATGGTGAAGGAGGGCTACCAGGCGCGTTATGCCGCCACGATCTCGGCCGTCTCGGCCACGGTGGGCCCGCTGATTCCGCCCAGCATTCCGTTCGTCATCTTCGCCAGTCTGGCGAACGTGTCGGTCGGCGGTCTGTTCCTGGCCGGCATCGTGCCCGGCTTGTTGGTTGGCGCGGGGCTGATGATCTCCATTGCCCTGACCGCGCGCCGCCGGCAATTGCCGAGGTCTGCGGGCCGCCCCTCCTGGCGCGAAGCCCGGGGCACGCTGGCCCATGCCCTGCCGGCCTTGTCGCTCCCGCCGCTGATCCTGGGCGCCATCTTCAGTGGCGTGGTCACCCCCACGGAAGCGGCGGTGCTGGCCGCAGGCGCGGCCTATGTGATCGGGGCGTTCGTCTACAAAGAGCTCAGCCCATCGCAGCTGATGCAGACCTTGTGGGAATCTGGTCGGCAGACTGTCCAGGTGATGTTCATCATCGCGATGTCGGCGCCCTTTGGCTGGGTGTTGGTGCAGCAACAGGTGCCCAACAGCATCCTGCAGGGTTTGCTGGGCTTGTCCACCGAGCCGGTGGTCATCCTGTTGATCGTGAATCTGGTGCTGCTCTTCCTGGGCATGTTCCTGGAGACCGTAGCCATCATGATCATTGCCTATCCGATCCTGGCGCCGGTGATGGCCAGCATCGGGGTGGACCCCATCCAGTTCGGCGTGATCCTGGTGGTGAACATGATGATCGGCCTGGTCACCCCGCCCGTGGGGCTGTGCCTGTTCGTCGTGGCCGGCATTGCCCGGGTGCCGATTGCCGAGGTGGTGAAGGAGCTTGCGCCTTACCTGGCGGCCTTGCTCGTGGTGCTGGCCCTTGTGACTTACGTGCCGGCCATCTCCTTGACGCTGCCGACATGGTTCGGGCTCGGGGTGGTCCGATGAGCGGGGGTCTTGGGCGCTTCTGGCAGCGTGCGGATGCCGCGCTGGCAGCGGGCATGCGCTGGTTCGTGGTGGGCTGCCTTCTGGGCCTGTTCTTCCTGCTCACCCTGGGCATCGTTCAGCGCTCGGTGCCCTCCTTGAAGGTGCCAGGCTATGACGAACTGATCGAACTGCTCTTTGCCTGGCTCACGTTCGTCGGCGCCGCGGCGCTGTGGCGCGAAGCGGCCTTGTACCGGGTAGGCGCGCTTGACAGGGTGCTGCCGCGGGCCGCCCGTCGGGTGGTCGCCATCGGCATCAACCTGATGCTGATGGTGTTGCTGTGGGTGTTCGTCGTCAAGGGCTGGGAGTTCGCGTCACAGTCCGGCGAGACCACCCCGTTTCTGCAGTTCGACAAGATCTGGTGGTACGCCGCAGTCCCTGTATCGGGGGTCATCATGACGATTTACCACCTGGCAGCCCTGTGGCGCTTGTGGCGGTATCCGCTGCCTGACGAGGCGCCCCAGGTCGGCCTGCTTTGAACATCACGGGACGCTGCGCATGAACCGCTTGAAAGAGAAGGTCGCCATCATCACGGGAGGGGCCGGCGGCATTGGTGCCGCCACGGCCCAGTTGTTCTGTGAGGAGGGTGCTGCCGTGCTGCTGGTGGACCTGCCGGATACGCCGCTGGACCAGGTGGTGCGCCAGGTGCACGAGCGGGTGCCCGGAGCGCAGGTGTCGGGCCTGGCTGTCGACCTGGGCGAAGAATCCGCGGCGTCGGCCGTGGTCAAGGTGGCACTTGAGCGGTTCGGTCGCATTGACGTGCTGGTCAACAACGCAGGTGTGCGTGCTTATGAGCCTTTGGCGCAGGCCCAGGCACAGACGTGGCAGCGCATCCTGTCTGTGAACCTCCTGAGCTATGCCTACCTGACGCGCGAAGCGCTGCCGGCCCTGCGGGCCAGTGGGCGTGGGGCCGTCGTCAACATCTCTTCGACACACGCCTTTCATCCCCGTGCCGGAATGGCCCAGTACGACGTGGCAAAGGCAGGCATCGTTTCCATGACGCGCTCACTGGCTTTTGAGGAGTCTGCTCACGGCGTGCGTGCCAATGCGGTGTGCCCGGGGCTGACGCTGACCCCTTTTCACGTCCGGCGTGCCGCCGCGCAAGGCAAGACCGAACACGATCTGCGTCAGGAGATCGTGGGCAACAACCTGCAGAAACGCTGGGCCGACCCGCGCGAGGTCGCGTTTCCCATCCTGTGGCTGGCCTCTGACGAAGCCTCTTTCGTCAACGGCGCCGCGTTCATGGTGGACGGCGGCACGGTCGGTTCTTGAGCGGCGCCTGCTTGGCGGCATATGCCGTGCTTGATCGGGCCAGACGGTTGATGTCCTGCCGAACTTCGCCAAAAGCTGTTCGCCCCCACGTTATTCGCCCACCAGCGTTTGCCAACTGCCAGCCAACTCGCATATCATTAGCCGACCGTACGGTCGAATAATCATCGGGTAGGCGCTGCCGGCGCCTCCATGCTTTTGGAGACGACATGGCAGAAGCTCAAGACGCCCCCTTGCAGGTGGCCCACACGGGGCCGGTATGCACCCTCACGCTGAACCGCCCTTCAGCGCTCAACAGCTTCACCGCGCAGATGCATGCGCTGCTGTTGCCCGCGCTGGAAGCCGCCGCCGCTGACGCCAGCGTGCGGGTGGTGGTGATCACCGGGGCCGGGCGGGGCTTCTGCGCTGGTCAGGATCTCAACGATCCTGCCATGGCCGGCACCGGGGGGCCGCCGGATGTGCAATCGGTGATCGAGCGCTTTTACCGCCCGCTGGCCAACCGGGTGCGCTCCATGCCGGTGCCGGTCATCGCGGCGGTGAACGGCGTGGCCGCTGGTGCGGGGGCGAACCTGGCGCTGTGCTGCGACATGGTGATCGCGGCGCGCAGCGCCAGCTTCATCCAGGCCTTCAGCAAGATCGGTCTGGTGCCGGACTGCGCGGGCACCTGGCTGTTGCCGCGTCTGGTCGGTCGTGCGCAGGCCTTGGGCTTGGCCATGACGGGCGACAAGCTGCCGGCCGAGGAGGCCGCGCGCATCGGCTTGATCTGGCGCTGCGTGGACGACGCGAGCTTTGCGGCCGAGGTGCAGGCGCTGGCGCAGCGACTGGCCCAGATGCCCTCGCGTGCCCTGGCCCAGACGCGTCTGGCCATCGACGCCGCCACGACGCTGGACTTTGACGCCGCCCTGGTGCGCGAGGGCGTGGTGCAGGGCGAACTCGGCCAGGCGCACGACTTCGCCGAGGGCGTGGCCGCTTTCCGTGACAAGCGGCCTGCGCGCTTCAGCGACCGCTGAGGCCCCGGCCTGCGGCTGCTGTCGTTCCTCGCTGTTCCCTTTTGTCTGCCGACGTCCCGCTTCCCTGCCCGCACCATGACCGCCCTGGACACCACCCTTCAACACACCGCCGAGGCCTCGCGCGACGCGATGCTCAAGGACGACCACGCCACCCGCGCGCTGGGCATCCACATTCAGGCCGTGGGCCCGGGCACCTGCACGGCCACCATGACGGTGCGCCAGGACATGCTCAACGGCCATGCCACCTGCCACGGCGGCCTCATCACCACCCTGGCCGACAGCGCGTTTGCCTTCGCCTGCAACGCCTACAACGAGATCACGGTGGCCTCGGGCTTTGACGTCAACCTGATGGCCGCTGCCTATCTTGGTGACGTGTTGACGGCGCGTGCGGTGGAACTCAGCAAGTCAGGCCGCACGGGGGTCTACGACGTGACCGTGACCAACCAGAAGGGCGAGGCCATCGCCGCCTTCCGCGGCCGGTCCTACACCATGAAGGGCAAGCCCCTCGTGGAAGGCCTGCCCATGGGCAAGGCCCGTTGAACCTCAGCGTTCCCACTTTTCTGCCAAGTCTGCAGACACCACGCCAAGAGCACTCCAGGAGACCGCCCGATGCCCGTGAAGCACCCCGCCCCCGGCGACCTCGAGCCCATCGAACGTGCCAGCCGCGACGAGTTGCAGGCCTTGCAGCTGAAGCGCCTGCAATGGACCTTGCAGCACGCCTACGACCATGTGCCGCACTACCGCCAGGCTTTCGATGCCAAGGGTGTGCACCCTTCGGACTGCAAGACCCTGGCGGATCTGGCGAAGTTCCCCTTCACTGTCAAGGCGGATCTGCGGGCCAACTACCCGTTCGGCCTGTTCGCCGTGCCGCGTGATCAGATCGTGCGCATCCACGCCTCTTCAGGCACCACGGGCAAGCCCACGGTGGTGGGCTACACCCAGGGCGACATCGACCGCTGGGCCGACCTGGTGGCCCGCAGCATCCGCGCGGCGGGCGGCCGACGGGGCGACATGGTGCATGTGTCCTACGGCTACGGCCTGTTCACGGGCGGCCTGGGGGCACACTACGGGGCCGAGCGGCTGGGCTGCACTGTCATCCCCATGAGTGGGGGGCAGACCGAAAAGCAGGTGCAGCTGATCGAGGACTTCAAGCCCGACATCATCATGGTCACCCCCAGCTACATGCAGGTGATCGTGGAGGAGTTCCGCCGCCAGGGCAAGGACCCGTCGGCCATGTCGGTCCAGGTGGGCATCTTCGGCGCCGAGCCCTGGACCGAGGAGATGCGCCGCGACATCGAGCGCAGCGCCGGCATCGAGGCCGTGGACATCTACGGCCTGAGCGAGGTGATGGGGCCGGGCGTGGCCAGCGAGTGCGTGGAGACCAAGGACGGCCCTGTGATCTGGGAGGACCACTTCTACCCCGAGATCATCGATCCGCACACGGGCGAGGTGCTGCCTGACGGCAGCGAGGGCGAACTGGTCTTCACCACGCTGACGAAGGAGGCCCTGCCTGTCATTCGCTACCGCACACGCGACCTCACGCGCTTGTTGCCGCCCACGGCGCGCAGCATGCGGCGCATGGGCAAGATCGTGGGCCGCAGCGATGACATGCTGATCATCCGCGGCGTCAACCTCTTTCCCACGCAGATCGAGGAGCTGGTGCTGCAACAGGGGCAGTTGTCGGGGCACTACCAGTTGGTGGTGTCGCGCGACGGGCATCTGGACGAGGTGCTGGTGCGCTGCGAGATCCAGCCGGCGTTTGCGTCCTCTGACCGCGCCGCGATCTCTCGCGAATTGCAGCACCGCATCAAGACGCTGATCGGCGTGAGCACGCGTGTGGATGTCCTGGACCCGGACGGCATCGAACGCTCGCTGGGCAAGGCCCGGCGGGTGATCGATATGCGGCCGAAGTGAGTGAGGCTGACTGTGGCACTGGTGTCTGTTCCTGTTTCGCGCGCTCCGCTGCAGCGGGGGCCTGCCCGGGGTGCCGGCGGGAGCGGTCGGCCTGAAGGCCGACTCCGCTGCGATGCTCGGGGCAGGGTCGCGCCGCAGAACTCGCTTCGCGCCCCCAGGGCGCTGCGCTCAGACAGCTGCGGCGAGTCAGTCCTCGATGCGCGCTGCGCGCGCCGACCCCGCCCCTGCGCTTCTCGCCGCTCCCAAAGGCACCCCGAACAGGCCCCCGCTGCTGCTGCGAAGGGTGGATGGGCGCCCGCTTCTTGCGCTGCGCTTGGGCTCTTGGCTTCCCGCCGGGTGTTCGTTTCGGCGGACGGGGGTGGGCTGTGGCGCGCCTGCGGGTCGCCGAGGAGCGCAGGGGGTGAGGCCCGCGCGCGCAGCGCGCTTCGTCCACATGCTCGCAGCAGTTGTCTGAGCGTAGCGCCTGAAGGGCGCGAAGCGAGTTCTGCCGCGGGGCCTTGCACCCGAGCACCGCAGGGCAGTCGGCCTTTTGGGCCGACCGACACGCCGAAGCGCCGCAGCCCGCCCCCGTTCGCCGAGAGCGGTGTAGCTACCCGCTAACGAACTCATTGAATACCGAGTCCACGAAGGAGCCCACAAGATGTACACCCAAGCCATGGACACCGCGCCCAAGGAAGAGCGCAAGGCCGTCCGCTCCCTTGAAGAAGCCGAACTCGAGCGCCGCTTCGACGCCAAGATCGACGCCGGCGACTTCATCGAAGCCAAGGACTGGATGCCCGAGCATTACCGCAAGACCCTGGTGCGCCAGATCAGCCAGCATGCGCACTCCGAGATCGTGGGCATGCTGCCCGAGGCGAACTGGGTGACGCGCGCGCCCACGCTCAAGCGCAAGACCATCCTGCTGGCCAAGATCCAGGACGAGGCCGGCCACGGGCTTTACCTGTACTCCGCGGCCGAGACCCTGGGCACCAGCCGCGACGAGCTGCTCGCCGCGCTGCACAGCGGCAAGGCCAAGTACAGCTCCATCTTCAACTACCCCACACTCACCTGGGCCGACGTGGGGGTGATCGGATGGCTGGTGGACGGCGCGGCCATCATGAACCAAGTGCCGCTGACGCGCTGCTCCTACGCGCCCTACGCCCGGGCCATGGTGCGCATCTGCCGGGAGGAGAGCTTCCACCAGCGCCAGGGCTTTGACGCCCTGAACGTGATGATGCGCGAGGGCACGCCCGAGCAGCGCGCCATGGTGCAGGACGCCACCAACCGCTGGTGGTGGCCCAGCCTCATGATGTTCGGCCCACCGGACGGCGAGAGCGTGCACGGCGCGCAGTCGGCCCGCTGGGGCATCAAGCGCATCAGCAACGATGACCTGCGGCAGAAGTTCATCGACGCCACCGTCGAGCAGGCCAAGGTGCTGGGCGTGAGCCTGCCCGACCCCGATTTGAAGTGGAACGAAGCCCGCGGCCACCACGACTTCGGCCCCATCGACTGGAGCGAGTTCTGGCGCGTGGTGGGCGGTGACGGCCCCTGCAACAAGGAGCGCCTGGGCGCCCGCGTCAAGGCCTGGGACGACGGCGCCTGGGTGCGGGAGGCCGCGCTGGCCCACGCCCGCAAGCAGGCCACGCGCGAGCAGGCTGCTTGAGCCCCAACGGATGGGCTCGCCCATCCTTGCCCCATTCCGAACCACCAGCGCAGCATCACATCGACTGCCGCTGAAGGAGAGCCTGTTGAGCCACACGCCCGATACCACCACCGACACCGCCGACCGCACCGCCCAGGAGTGGCCGCTGTGGGAGGTGTTCGTCCGCCCCAAGGCCGGGCTCGAACACAAACACTGCGGCAGCCTGCACGCGCCCGACGCGCCCATGGCGCTGCAATTGGCGCGCGAGGTCTACACCCGCCGCCAGGAGGGCTGCAGCATCTGGGTTGTGCCTTCCAGCCAGATCACGGCCTCCGACCCCGGTGACAAGGACATGTACTTCGACCCGATGGAAGACAAGGTCTACCGCCACCCCACGTTCTACGTGCTGCCCGAAGCCGTGGATCACATGTGAGGCTGCCGACGATGACTGCCGCCACTGCTTCTGCTGCGCCGCCCATGCCTCTCATGGCCCGCGGCCCTGCCACCTCGGTCAGCCTCAGCCGCGCGCCCGAGGTGCGCTGGGTTCTGCGCCTGGCCGACACCTGCCTGATCCATGCCCAGCGCCTGTCCGAATGGTGCGGCCACGCCCCGGTGCTGGAAGAAGACATCGCGCTGACCAACCTGTCGCTGGACCTGTTGGGCCAGGCCCGCGCCCTGCTGAGCCACGCGGGCACCCTGGACGGGCAGGGTCTGGATGAAGACCAGCTCGCCTTCCTGCGCGACGAGCGCGACTATCTCAACCTCACCCTGGCCGAGCAGCCCCTGCGCCGCAGCAGCGCGCACGCCCCGGGCGGCGACTTCGCCGATGTGCAGGTGCGCAACCTGCTGCTGGCGGTGTGGCTGAAGTTGCACTGGCAGGCGCTGTCCTCCTCCACCGACGCGGAACTGTCGGCCATTGCCGGCAAGGCGGTGAAGGAGGCGCGGTACCACGTCGAGCACGCCGCGCAGTGGGTGGTGCGCCTGGGTGACGGCACTGACGAATCCGCCCGCCGCGCCAGGGCTGCGCTGGAGCGCGCCTGGCCCTTCACGGGCGAGATGTTCGTGGACGACGAACTGGACGCGCACGCCGCCGCCACCGGCCTGGGCCCCCGGCGCAGCGTCCTGCGCGAGCCCTGGGAGGCCGCAGTGTCGGCCGTGCTGGCCGAGGCCACCCTCGCGGTGCCTGCCAGCTCCAAGTTCCTCAGCACCGGCAGCCGCGGCGTACACAGCGAGCACATGGGCTTCATCCTGGCGGAGATGCAGCATCTGCAACGCGCCTTTCCGGGCGGGGTGTGGTGATCGCCACGGCCGCCGAAGCCGCCTGGGCGGTGCTGGACACCGTGCCCGACCCCGAGGTGCCGGCGCTGTCGGTGCGCGACCTGGGCATCGTGCGGGACGTGGTCTGCGGCGACGACGGTGCCGAGGTCGTGCTCACTCCCACCTACTCGGGTTGCCCGGCCACGGAAGTGATTTCCGACAGCGTGCGCCAGGCCCTCCAAGACGCCGGCTTCGGCCCGGTTCGCGTGACGCTGCGTCGTGCCCCGGCCTGGACCACCGACTGGATCAGTGACGAGGGCCGCCGCAAGCTGCGGGAGTACGNNNAGGGCGCCACCGGTTGTGGCGCGTCCGCCTCGGCACCTGCTAGGGCGCCTATCCGCATCCGCCCACGGGGCGTGGACTGCCCGCGTTGCGGCAGCGCGCAGACCGAGCGGCTGTCGGCCTTTGGCTCCACGGCGTGCAAGGCGATGTACCGCTGCCTGGCGTGCCGCGAACCGTTCGAGTACTTCAAGCCGATCTGAGAGCCTGTCAGCCAGGACGTCACGATCACCGACCCCGGAACCTCCCCATGAGCGGACTTCACTTCCATCCCCTGCGCGTGCACGACGTGCGCCCTGACACCGACGACGCCGTGGTCGTCACCTTCGACGTGCCGCCGGCGCAGGCGGGCGACTTCGCCTTCACTCCCGGCCAGTACCTCACGCTGCGCCATGCGGTGGGCGGCCAGGACCTGCGCCGCTCCTACTCCATCTGCTCGGCCGTAGGCGAGCCGCTGCGCGTGGGCGTACGCCGCGTGCCGGGAGGTGCTTTCTCCACCTGGGTGCACGGGAACCTGAAGGTGGGCGACATCCTGGAGGTTATGGAGCCCCAGGGCCGCTTCGGCCATGCCGCCGCTGAACTGGCTGGCACCGACCGCGCGGCACACGTGCTGGCCATTGCTGGCGGCAGTGGCATCACGCCCATCCTCTCCATCCTGCGCACCCTGCTGTCCACGGCGCCGCGCGTGCGCTGCACGCTGCTGTACGGCAACCGCCATGCGGCGTCCACGATGTTCAAGGAGGAACTGGAGGACCTGAAGAACCGCTACCTCACCCGCCTGGCCCTGCACCCGGTGTTCTCGCGCGAACAGGTGGATTCCCCCTTGGGTGCGGGCCGGCTGGACGCACAGCGCATCGGCCTGTTCCTGCGCACGCTGATCGACCCCCAGGGGGTGGACCATGCCTTCGTCTGCGGCCCCCACGCCCTGAACGACGAAGCTGAAGCCGCATTGAAGGACGCAGGCATCGCCGAAGAGCGCATCCACATCGAGCGCTTCGGGGTCCCTCCAGCGTTGCAGCCCGCAGGCGACGCGCACACGCATCAGGCGGGCGACGCCGAACAGGCCCGCATCGTGCTGGTGCGCGACGGTCTCACGCGCGAGTTCGGCTTCGGGCCCGCCGACCCCAGCATCCTGGACGCTGCCGCACGCGCCGGTCTGGACGTGCCCTATTCGTGCAAGTCGGGCGTGTGCGCCACCTGCCGCTGCAAGGTGCTGGAAGGGCAGGTGCGCATGGACCGCAACTTCGCGCTAGAGAAGGCCGAGGTGGCGGCGGGTTTCGTGCTGAGCTGCCAGGCCCACCCGCTGAGCGAGCGCGTGGTCGTCAGCTTCGACGAGCGCTGAAGAGGGGTCATGGCCCGCCCGCGTGCCGCGACTTACGACGACCAGCGCTCTCAGATCCTGAGAGCCGCGGCGGACTTGTTCGCTCGCCGGGGCTACACCGCCGCCACCTTGAACGAGGTGGCCTCGGCCAGCGGGGTGTCCAAGGCCACGCTTTACCACTACTTCAGCGACAAGCATGCGCTGCTGGAAGACATCGTGAGCAGCCATGTCGCCCGCCTGCAGGGCATTGCCGCTGAGGCTGGCGGCCCCCCAAACGAACCCCCAGGGAGCACGCAGGGTGCGGCCGAGGCTCGGCTGCGCCGTCTGGTGCGCCGTTTCATGCAGGCCTACGCCGACGCCCAGAGCGAGCATCGCGTCCTCACCGAGGACGTGAAGTTTCTGGACGAGCGCGCCCGCGGGGCGGTGCTGGACGGCCAGCGTCAGGTGGTGGCCGCGTTTGCACAGGGCATCGCCGCCTGTCGCCCCGACCTGCGCGCTGAACTGCACAAGCCCATGGCCATGCTCCTGTTCGGCATGATCAACTGGACCTTCACCTGGCTGCGCCCGGACGGCGTGTTGACCCATGCCGACCTGGGCGACATCGTGGTTGACCTGTTCTTCGGCGGGCTGCCCGCGGTGACTGCCGGCCTGCCGCTTGCGCGAGCGCCCAGCCTTGCGTCATCGCAAGCGCAGACCCCACCGGCAGGGCTACGGTAAGGCCCGATGGCCCCGCCACCGCCCCTTCCGCCTGCGCACCCTCTTCTCGATCCCCTGCGGCCCTTCCCGTACCTGCTGGCCGCTCTGGCGCTGTGGTGGGGCTTGTCGGTCTGGTGGGACCAGCGTGCGGCGGTGGAGATGGTGCCCTACAGCCAGTTCGAACAAGCCCTGCGCGAGGGGCGGGTGGCCGAGGTTCAGGTGGTGGGCAGCCTGGTGGTGGGGCCGCTGAAGACTCCGCAGGCCGACGGGCCGCAGGCGCTGGCAGCCGAGTTGGTGGAGCCTTCGCTGGCGCAGCGCCTGTCCGAGTTCGGGGTGCCTTTCAAGCGCGTGCGCGAGTCCACCTGGTTGAACCAGCTCTGGTCCTGGGTGGCCCCCGCCTTGATCTTCTTCGGCGTGTGGGCCTTGCTGTCCCAGCGCCTGGCTTCACGGCTGGGCGGCATGGGTGGCATGGGGGATGGCGGTCTGCTGGGCATCGGCCGCAGCCGCGCCAAGGTCTACATGGAGCGGCAGACGGGGGTGCGTTTCGAGGACGTGGCGGGCGTGGACGAGGCCAAGGCCGAGTTGCAGGAGATCGTCGACTTCCTGAAAGACCCCAAGGCGCACGGGCGCCTGGGGGCCCGCATGCCCAAGGGCGTGTTGCTGATGGGGCCCACCGGCACGGGCAAGACGCTGCTCGCCCGGGCGGTGGCTGGGGAGGCCGGCGTGGCCTTCTTTTCCATCAACGGTTCGGAATTCATCGAGTTGTTCGTCGGCGTGGGCGCGGCGCGCGTGCGTGACCTGTTCGAACAGGCGCGGGCCCAGGCGCCAGCCATCATCTTCATCGACGAACTGGACGCCCTGGGCAAGGCGCGCGGCGCCTTCACCGCCGCCGGCGGGCATGACGAGCGCGAACAGACGCTGAACCAGTTGCTGTCCGAACTCGACGGCTTCGACCCCAGCGTGGGCGTGGTGCTGCTGGCCGCCACCAACCGCCCGGAGGTGCTGGACCCGGCGCTGCTGCGCGCCGGCCGCTTCGACCGCCAGGTGCTGGTGGACCGCCCGGACCGACCCGGCCGCCTAGCGATCCTGCGCGTGCATGCCCGCAAGATCGTGCTGGCAGCGGACACGGACCTGGATCAGATGGCCGGCATCACGGTGGGGCTGGCGGGGGCGGACCTGGCCAACGTGGTGAACGAAGCCGCGCTGGCTGCCACCCGCCTGGGCGCCCCGTCGGTGACGCTGGAGCACTTCACCCTGGCCATCGAGCGCATCGTGGCCGGCATCGAAAAGCGCCGGGGGCTGCTGTCGCAGGCCGAGCGGCGTCTGGTGGCCTGTCACGAACTGGGCCATGCCCTGGTGGCCCTGTCCCTGCCCGGGGCCGACCGGGTGCACAAGGTGTCCATCATCCCGCGCGGCATTGGCGCGCTGGGCTACACCCTGCAACGCCCTTCGGAAGACCGGCATGTGCAGCGCAAGGGGGAACTGCTGGACCGGCTGACCATCCTGATGGCCGGGCGGGCGGCCGAACTGGTGGTGTTCGGCGAGGCCTCCACGGGCGCCGCTGACGACCTGGTCAAGGCCACGGATCTGGCACGTGACATGGTGCTGCGCTACGGCATGGACGAGACCCTGGGCCCGGTGTCCTGGGCGGGAGATCGCCCCTTGTTCCTGCCCCAGGGGGTACCCGCGTCAGCGCAGGTCGGCACGGCTGCCGCCACGGCCCAGCGCGCTGATGACGCGGTGCGACAGATGGTGAGTGCGGCCTTGGAACGGGCCACCTGCTGGCTGCAGGCGCACCGCCAGACCTTGGACCTTGCCACTGAGCGACTTCTGCAGCGTGAAACCCTGGGGGAGGAAGAACTGCTGGCGCTGGCAGGCGAGGGGCCGCCTGGACGGCAGAGCCCCGTCAGCGCGCAGTGAGCGTGGCCTCGAGTTCCTTGCAGGAGGGTGCGCACACGAAGTGCGTCTTGCCCATGAGCTTGCGCGACTTGAGTTGGGCCCGTGGGCGGTGCTTGCCGCAAAGGAAGCACGACATGGTGGCGGCGCCGAAGTGGCCGGTGGCCACGAAGGGGGAGCCTGGTACCTTGGAGTGGTAACGCAGGCCTTCGCTGGAAACGGTGGTCTTGGGCGGTGTCTTGGCCATCGGGGTTTCCGGGGTGTCGTTCGTGCGCGAGATTCCCCTGAGGGGCTGCCCGCCAGAAGTCGCTGGAGCTCAACGCTCCGCAACTGCTTATTATCGCCTCTGTGCGCGGGGCGCGCAGCCCCGGACTGTCCCGGAGTTCCCGAGCCCTGTCTGACGCTCCGGCCAACCGCTGCTTTGCCGCCACAATGGCGTCGGGTGCCTCGGTCAGGCTGCGGCCACCCAGACACCAGGAGAGCCGATGGATCGCTCCGAACGCTTCTACCGCATCGAGGCGCTGATCAAGTCCCGTGGCTGCGTGGACTTCGCCACGCTGCTGGCGGTGCTTGAGGTCTCGCCGGCCACCCTCAAGCGCGATATCCAGTACCTGCGCGACCGCCTGGACGCCCCCATCGTCTGGGACGCCCTGGACCGGGGCTACAAGTTGCAGACAGCCGCCGGGCGCGGCCCGGTCCAGCATGAGCTGCCCGGCGTGTGGTTCAGCGAGCGCGAGATCCACGCCCTGCTGACCATGCACCAGCTCATCCAGGGGCTGGACGAAGGCGGGTTGCTGTCGCGCCACCTGCAGCCGCTGCTGGAGAAACTGCAGGGCATGCTAGGGCCTGACGACCGACAGGCCCACGCCCTCATGCGACGGGTGCGCATCGTCAGCGCGGGCCGCCGCCCGGTGCCCAGCAAGTGGTTCGAGCTCTTCGGCGATGCGCTGGTGCGCCGTCGCCGCGTCCACATGCGCTACCAGACGCGCGGCCGCCAGGCGGTGACGCAGCGTGACGTGTCGCCCCAGCGCCTGGTGCACTACCGCAGCACCTGGTACCTGGACGCCTGGTGCCATCAGAAAGACCAGCTGCTGCGCTTTGCGCTGGATGCCGTGGAGCAGGCTTCCATCCTGGAACTCAAGGCGCGTGAAGTGCCGGTCAGGGCGGTGGAGGCGGCGCTGGATGCCGGATACGGCATTTTCGCGGGTGCTCGAGCCCAGTGGGCCACGCTGTTGTTCTCCGCCGAGGCGGCACGCTGGGTGGGACGTCAGGAATGGCACCCGCGTCAGAAGACCCGACACCTGCCCGACGGTCGGTTCGAGTTGCGCGTGCCCTACGCCAACGAAACCGAGCTGGTGATGGACGTGTTGCGCCACGGCGGCGAGGTGACCGTGCTGGCGCCTGAGTCGTTGCGCACGGCAGTGCAGGAGCAACTCAAGGCGGCGCTGAAGTCGCACGCGGTGCCCTGATCGCCATCAGGGCGGCGAAGGCCATCAGGCCCAGCGCCGCCGAGATCCACATCGCCTGCACGCCCCAGTGCTGCAGCGCCACCCCGAACAGCACGGGCGCCAGGGCCTGCGCCACCCGCGCCGGCATCATCATCCAGCCCTGCCGGGCGCCGTAGCCCAGCGGCCCGAACAGCACCAGCGGCAAGGTGCCCTTGGCGATGGTCATGATGCCGTTGCCCGCCCCGTGCAGCAGTGCAAACGCCGCAGCGCCAGGTCCGCCCACCGCCATCAGCACGAGCACGCCTACGGGGTGCGCCAGCCCGGCCAGCCGCGCCGACAGCAGGGGGTGGATGCGCCGCAGCAGCCCGAACTCCAGCAATCGACCGGCCACCTGGGCCGGCCCCACCAGCGCGCCCACGGCCACGGCGGTGGCCAGCGTGGCGCCGCTGGCCTGCAGCAGCGCAGGCAGATGGGTCGCCATGGCCGTGCTGATGAACCACACGAGCGCGAACACGGCGGACAGCAGCACGGCGGTGCGCAGTTCGCCCGGGGCTGTGCTCATGGTTTCAGCCGTTCCTGCGGTTGTGGCGCCCGCCACGGTCGCTGCATCTGGCGCGGGCGAGGGCACCGGTGCGACCGGTCCGGGGTCCGGCGATGGCAGTGCCGATGCCCGGCGCGCCTTCGGGACGATCAGGTTCAAGGGCATGCCCAGCACCAGGTGCAGCGCCGCCCACCCCAGGCAGGCACCGCGCCAACCCCACTGCGTCTCCATCCAGGCCGACAGCGGCCAGCCCACGGTGCTGGCAAAACCCGCGATCAGCGTGATGCCGGTGATGGCGTTACGCGACTCGTGTCCGTACAGGCGCACCAGGCTGGCAAAGGCGGCCTCGTACAGGCCGCTGCCCATGCCCAGTCCGATCAGCACCCAGGCTGCAAACAGGCCCACCGGCCCCTGCGCGAAAGCCAGGGCGGTCAACGCCAGTGCGAACAGCACGTTGGTGCCCAGCAGCACCGGTCGGCCGCCGTGCCGGTCGATCGCCCGGCCGGCGGCCGGCCCCACCAGGGCGGAGACGATCAAGGCCAGCGAGAAGGCCAGGTGTACCGTGGGCACCGCCACGCCCAGTTCCCGGGCCATGGGAGTTGCCAGCACGCCCGGCAGGTAGTAGGTGCTGGCCCAGGACAGCGTCTGCGCGGTGCCCAGGGCCGTGACAGCGCGCCAGCGTGGTACGGAGTCTCCCTCGCTGGTCTGAGCGGCCATGGTCATGGGCGCATTGTGGCGCCCGCAGGCCGCGCGCTCGGCGGTGACAATGCGCGCGACTCATGAACTCCGGTGCCCTCTACGCCCTGCTGGCCTTCGGCATCTGGGGCCTGTATCCCCTGTACCTGCGAGAGTTGGCCAGCGTATCGTCGCTGGAGATCATGCTGCACCGCTCGGCGTGGTCGCTGGTCTTCCTGCTGGGCGTGCTGGCCCTGCTGCGTCGCTGGGCCTGGCTGGGGGCCTTGCTCAAATCGCCCCGTCAGATGCTGATGCCGCTGGCCAGCGGGCTGCTGCTCGCGCTGAACTGGCTGCTCTATGTGTATGCCGTGCAGTCGGCCCAGGTCGTGGAGGCCAGCCTCGGCTACTTCATCAACCCCCTGATCAGCGTGTGTCTGGGTGTGGTGGTGCTGCGTGAACGGCTGAAGCGCATCCAGTGGGTGGCAGTCGCCTTTGCTGCAGCGGGGGTGATCTGGCTCACTTGGCACACCGGCCGTCTGCCCTGGCTGGGCCTGGCGCTGGCAGCCACGTTCGCCGTCTACGGCCTCCTGCGCAAGACCTCGGTGCTGGGGCCGCTGGAAGGCTTGACCCTGGAGACGTTGTTGATCGCCCCCCTGGTGCTGCCGTGGTTAGGCATGCTCACCTGGAGCGGTCAGGGGGCGCTGGCCACCGGGTCTCCTACCCTGGTGTTCTGGCTGGTCATGGCCGGCCCCCTCACTGCGGTGCCGCTGATGCTGTTTGCCGTAGCGGCGCGCCGACTGAAACTGGCCACGGTGGGCCTGTTTCAGTACCTGTCCCCGTCACTGCAGTTGGCCATTGGCGTGGCCATCTTCGGTGAACCCTTCGACGGCCAGCGTCTGGCGGGGTTTGTCCTCATCTGGACCGGGCTGCTGGTCTACACCGCGCACTCGCTGGCGCTGTCGCGCAGGGCAGGTGCCTGAAGCCCGTGGGCCAAGCGCCTGATCAGCGCAGGTCGCCCGCCAGGCTGGCCAGGGTGTCGGCGGCGATGGTCACGTGTTGCGGATAGTTGGTGTGGTCACAGCCCAGCTTGACGCTGGCGCCGGCCAGGATGGCCTCGCGCGCGCTCTTGGGGAACTCAAAGCGCACGAAGTGCACCGACGAGGTCTTTTCGTCGTTCTCGCGGTCCAGGTCTTCGTCGGCGATGGCATAGACCCGTGCGTGGCCTTCCACCTCGACGAACATGCGGTCTTCCACCCCGATCAGCCGTGCCAGCTCGCGCTTGCGCTCATGCGGGTCCGGGTACTCGATCAGCATCGTGGCCTTCCAGTTCGAGCCGTCCGGGATCAGCGGCGCGTAGGCCTCGATCTCGCTGACGATGCCTTCCTCGTCAAAGATCTTCTCGATGTGCAGCATCTCCTGGATCTGCCGGCGGATGGTCTTCTCGTCCTCGAACTGCAGCGTCATGTGTTCGCCCAGGCCCACGCTGCGCAGCTTGCGGTGGGCGATGGCCTCGGGTTTGCTGCTCTTGCGGATCTTGGCGTAGGCCTCGAGGGTGAGGAGGTTGTCACGGGTAAGGGGGGCCATGGTTCAGACTCCTGTCGAAGATGAAGGGGGAATGGGGGAGGACCGCCGAAAAGGGTCTTGCAACGGATCCAGGGCAGGCGGTGAGGTCGCGGCGCGGGAGCTTACAGACCGTAGGCCATGCGCACCAGGCTGAGCGGGTGCTGCAGGGCCTTGGCAGGCGTGCCTGCCTGCTGCATGCCCTGGGCGATGTGGTGCCCGGCCAGCGCGCAGTCGCTGCTGATGAAGTCGGGCTCGTCCTTGGCCATGGCCTTGAACACGGGCTTGCCGATCTTCATGGCCACGGGGTGGGAGGGGGTCTTGACCCCATAGGTGCCGGCGTGGCCGGAGCAGCGCTCCACCGTGTTGAGCTTGACCTCGACCGTCTGGCCGATCAGCTTGAACATCTCCTCGGTCTTCTTGCCGATGTTCTGCACCCGGCCGTGGCAGGGGATGTGGTAGCTCACCCTGCCCAGCGCGGCCTTGAAGTCGGTCTTGAGCAGGCCATCCTTGTGGCGCGCCACGAAGTATTCGAAGGGGTCGAACATGGCCTTCTTCACCGCCTGCGTGTCGGCGCAGTCGGGGAACATCAGCGGGATCTCCTGCTTGAACATCAGCGTGCAGCTGGGCACGGCGCTGACGATGGCGTAGCCTTCCTCGGCATAGCGGGTCAGCACCGGGATGTTGGCCTCTTTGCTCTTGCCGACCGAGTCCAGGTCTCCCAACTCCAGCTTGGGCATGCCGCAGCAGCTCTCCTTGTCGACGATGACGTAGGGGATCTCGTTGTGGTCCAGCAGCTTGATCAGGTCTTCGCCAATGCCCGGCTCGTTGTAGTTGACGTAGCAGGTGGAGAAGATGGCCACCTTGCCCGGGGTGCGCTGCCCGTTGACGGCGGGGAAAGTGGTGTTGCTCATGGCCCGGCCCCAGCGGAAGCGCTGCGGGGCCAGGGTGGGCATCCAGGCGTCGGGGTGCACGCCGAGCTGGCTGTTCATCACCTGGCGAGCGAACTTCGTCTTGTTGATCGCGTTGACAGCCTGCACCACGATCGGGATGCCGGCAAAGCTGCCGTGCGTGTCGGTGGAGGCGAGCAGCTTCTCGCTGGCCTTGACCTCACCCTTCTTGTGCTTGATGGCCTTGGCGCGCAGCATCAGGTGCGGAAAGTCCAGGTTCCACGCGTGCGGCGGCGTGTACGGGCACTTGGTCATGTAGCACAGGTCGCACAGGTAGCACTGGTCCACCACATTCCAATAGGCTTCCTTCTTCACGCCGTGCACTTCGCCGTCGTCGGTGGCATCCACCAGATCGAACAGGGTGGGAAAACTCTGGCACAGGCTCACGCAGCGGCGGCAGCCGTGGCAGATGTCGAACACCCGCTCCATTTCCTTGAGCGCGGAGCCTTCGTCGTAGAACTCGGGGTTCTTCCAGTCCAGCGGGTGGCGGGTCGGGGCTTCGAGGTTGCCTTCGCGCATGGTGGGTGCTCGGTAAGAGGTTGCAGGGACACAGTCGGGGTCTGATGGAAAACAAGGGGCGCAAGGCCCCTTGTTTGCAGGCGGGTGCTCGGGGTCAGTCGACCAGCGCGTCCAGGGCCTTCTGGTAGCGGTTGGCGTGCGAGCGCTCGGCCTTGGCCAGGGTCTCGAACCAGTCGGCGATCTCGTCGAAGCCTTCGTCGCGAGCGGTCTTGGCCATGCCCGGGTACATGTCGGTGTACTCGTGCGTCTCGCCAGCCACGGCGGCGGCCAGGTTCTGACGGCTGGAGCCGATGGGCAGGCCGGTGGCCGGATCACCCGAGCCGTTCTCGAGGAACTCGAGGTGCCCGTGGGCGTGGCCGGTTTCGCCTTCAGCGGTGGAGCGGAACAGCGATGCCACGTCGTTCTGGCCTTCCACGTCAGCCTTGTTTGCGAAGTACAGGTAACGGCGGTTGGCCTGGGATTCGCCCGCGAAGGCGTCCTTCAGGTTCTGCTCGGTCTTGGATCCTTTGAGTCCCATGGGATTGGCTCCTGTGAGTTGGGGTTCTGCGAAGGGATTGCGGTCTGTCTGTTGCTGTCTTGGACAACCAACAACCCGCACGTTACCAAAGCCTGAAGGGCCGGGCCAATCGAAAGCTTCAATCCGTGTGATTGAGTCAGGCAATGCATACCCGGAAACTGATAGACGTCAAGTTTGTGACCAGGCAATCTGAAGTCTGCATGTCGAACGGCGCGGAAGGGCAGAAGGGCAGAAGGGCAGAAGGGCAGAAGGGCGGTCAGGGCAGAAGGGCGGTCAGGGCGGTCAGGGTGGCCGCTGCCGGCGGGATCAGTGCGTTGCCGTCGCGCTCAACCCCATCATCTGCAATGCCAGGGTGTGCAGACGGCTGCCTGAAAGGGCCAGCCCTTCCAGCACCGTGAAGTGGTCGGCATCGGCGATGGCGTCGCACACGGGAACGGTGAGCGCACCCCACCGCCGGTGGATCAGCCGGTTGTGGCGCAGGAACTCCTCGCTCTCCAGCGCCCCCGCCACGGCGCGCAGGGTGCCCGCGGGGGCAGGAAAGCCCGCCGGGCTCAGGCGCCGGACCGAACCTGGCGTGAGGCGCAGGTCGGGTTGCAGGAAGGGCGTGCGCCGCAGGGGTTCCAGGTCGAACACACCCGAGATCGACAAGGCGGCCCTCACCAGATCGTCCGGCAGGTCGTCGCCCACGCGCTTCCACAACGTGCACAGCATCATGGCGGCCAGATGGCCCCCCGCGGAGTGCCCGGCCACGGTGATGCGGCTGGGGTCTGCGCCCAGCTCACGGGCATGCCGCCAGCACCATGCGAGGCTGCGCACCATCTGAAGGGCGATGTCTTCGATGCCCACTGCAGGGCACAAGGCGTAGTTGGGCACCA
>JAJTDM010000018.1 GCA_021300575.1 Rubrivivax sp. | reverse complement strand
CTGAAACTGGATCTGGTGGCTGGACATCAGGACTCTCCTTCGTCAGGAGAGCTCAGGTTACGGTCTCAGTGGCTCACTGGACGAGCCTGCTGAAGCAGGTTTCTAATCAAGTTCGCTTTTAGCTTGAACGGGTCGTTTGCGGTTGAATCCCCAGCCGAAACCCCAAAGCGTGAATGACGCGCAACAAGGTGTCTCCGCTGGGTACCCGCTCGCCAGACAAGCTTCGATAAAGGCTCTCTCGACTCAGGCCGGTGTCTTTGGCCAGTTGAGTCATGCCGCGAGCCCTGGCGATGTCACCCAGCGCGGCTGCCAAGAGGGTGCTGTCGTTGTCTTCCAGCACCAGTTCCAGGTACTTGGCGATCTCTTCTTCGCTGCCGAGGTAGTTGGCTGCATCAAAGGGCCGGGTGTTGATTCGAGATTTCACGTTCTTGGTCATTCAGACCTCCTTGGCCATGAGTTGTGCCCGTCGAATGTCGCGTTGCTGAGTGCTTTTGTCCCCTCCACCCAGCATCAGCACGATGATGTCGCCTCGGTGCACGTAGTACATCCGCCATCCCGGACCAAAAAATTCCCGCATCTCCCAGACGCCCTCACCGACAGACTTCACATCTCCGAGCTGACCCAAAGACGCGCGCCGAAGGCGCTTGATCAATCGAAGACGCGTCGTGACATCCTTCAGTCCGGCAAGCCACTCGGAGAATTCGTCCGTCTCAATGACGCTGTACATGACCGTAGTGTAGCCTTCTGGCTACGATTGATGGTGCTCACTGGGCACAGACAGGTGCCATTCATGCGGTGGCCCGCCCATAGGTTTTGAGTGGGGACTCTGGTGAAGACTCCCCCTGAAGAGGGAAGGAAGATGGGCCTGCGCCCCTTCACAATCACCACCTCATGGCCCGCGAATCCAAGACCGTCTACATCTGCCGTGAGTGCGGCGGCACCAGTCCCAAGTGGCTGGGCCAGTGCCCGCACTGCAAGGCCTGGAACACGCTGGACGAGTCGGTGGCCGAGGCCGCTGCCGGGGCCGGCAAGAACCGGTTCCAGGCCTTGGCGCGCAGCCAGCCGGTGGCCACGCTCAGCGAGATCGAGGCGGCGGACGTCGAGCGCACCCCCACAGGGCAGGACGAACTCGACCGCGTTCTCGGCGGCGGCATCGTGGCCGGCGGCGTGGTGTTGATCGGGGGCGACCCCGGCATCGGCAAGAGCACCCTGCTGCTGCAGGCGCTGGACGCGCTGTCAACCCGGGTGCCGGTGCTGTACGTCACGGGTGAAGAGAGTGGTGCCCAGGTGGCCTTGCGCTCGCGTCGTCTGGGGCTGGCGGGCACCAAGGTGCGGGTGCTGGCGGAGATCCAGCTTGAGCGCATCCTGGCCGCGTTGGAGACCGAGGCGCCAGCGTTTTGCGTTATCGATTCCATCCAGACGCTGTACTCCGACCAACTCAGCTCCGCCCCAGGCTCGGTGGCGCAGGTGCGCGAGTGCGCGGCACAGTTGACGCGCGTGGCCAAGACCAGCGGCTGCGCCATGGTGCTGGTGGGCCATGTCACCAAGGAAGGCGCGCTGGCCGGCCCGCGCGTGCTCGAGCACATGGTGGACACGGTGCTGTACTTCGAGGGCGACACGCATTCCAGCTTCCGCTTGGTGCGCGCCATCAAGAACCGCTTCGGCGCGGTGAACGAGATCGGCGTCTTCGCCATGACGGAGCGGGGCCTGAAGGGTGTGAGCAACCCCAGCGCCATCTTTCTGTCCACCCACGGCGAACCGGTGCCCGGCTCCTGCGTGATGGTGACGCTGGAGGGCACGCGGCCACTGCTGGTGGAGATCCAGGCGCTGGTGGACTCGGGCGGGCCCAGCCCACGCCGGCTGTCCGTGGGGCTGGACCGCGACCGCCTGGCCATGTTGCTGGCAGTGCTGCACCGCCACGCCGGCGTGGCCTGCATGGACCAGGACGTCTTCGTCAACGCGGTGGGCGGCGTGCGCATCGGCGAGCCGGCGGCGGATCTGGCGGTGTTGCTGGCGATCCAGGGGTCGTTGCGAGGGCGCGCGCTGCCGCGCGGCTTCTTCGCTTTTGGCGAGGTGGGCCTAGCGGGCGAGGTGCGCCCGGCCCCGCGCGGCCAGGAGCGCCTGCGCGAAGCCGCCAAGCTCGGCTTTTCCGTCGCCGTGGTGCCGCAGGCCAACGCACCCAAGAAGCCCATCGAAGGCTTGACGGTACACGGCGTGGAGCGCATCGAGCAGGCGATGGACGTGGTGCGCGGGTTGTAGCGGGCTGACTGAACTCGCCACTCACAAGAATGCGCTGCGCCGCCGCCAGGTTTCTGGCGCGCCTGCGGACAGCTTGGCCGGGCACCACACGGACTTTGGGGGCGCTCTCTTCTCAGCCGCAACCCATCCGAGGGTTCCGATTCAAGAACTGCGCCCGGTAAGCTTGCGCTTTGCATGCTTTCGCATAAAAATGCAAATATGCGTACCAGTCTCGATTTGCCAGACCCGCTGTTCCGCCACCTGAAGGTCCGTGCCGCGTTGGAGGGGCGCAGCCTGCGCGATCTGGTGGTGTCGCTTGTTGAGCGCGGCTTGGTGGCGCAACCGCTGGAATCACCTCAGGCGCCCGCTGAGCCGGCGGAGCCCCCGAGCGTGCGCCTGGGCTCCCCCATGGCGCTGGCGCCCGATCGGCTCAGCAACGCCTCGCTGAGCGAGTTATTGGATGGCTGAGAGCCCCGTCACTCCGAGCGGGGGTCGCAGAGCGGGCATCGCCGGCGCAAGCCGCTTCGACCCCCCCATGTTGAACCCGCCCTGGCGCGTGGCCGAGCCCACCATGCCGTGGCTCACGCAGCTGGAAGGCCCGCGCTCTGGCGATCTGCCCGACATCAATGTCTGGCTGGCTCTCGCGGTGCAGGAGCACCCTCACCATCAGGCCGCCTTACGCTACTGGGCAACAGCCCAGGCTGAACGCACCCGTGAGGGTGCGGCCGCAGCGCGTGCGGGCTCAGGCTCCAGGCTCTGGTTCTGCCGGGTCACGATGCTGGGTCTGGTGCGGCTGCTGTGCCAACCCAAGGCCGTCGGTCCCGGCGCGCTGGACACGCTGGCCGCGTGGACGCTTTACGCCCAGTACCGTGCCCTGCCGCACGTTGGCCTGTTGCCAGAGCCTGAGGGTTGCGACGACGCGCTGCGCGCGCTGGTGGGCGCCGGTTCGCTGCCGCCCCGGTTGTGGACTGACGCCTACCTGGCGGCGCTCAGCGTGAGCGCGGGCTTGCGGCTGGTCACCTTTGACCGGGATTTCGAACGCTTTGGTCTGGAGCGCTGCCTGATTCTGGAGGGCTGAGAGTTCATGAACCACTTCCAACCCGTCGCGCTGGAGCACGCCAGCCGCCTGATCAACCACGGGCCCACGGTGATGGTCACCAGCGCGCATGGCGGGCGGCGCAACGTGATGGCGGCCGCCTGGTCCATGCCCGTAGAGTTCACGCCGCCCCGCATCGCGGTGGTCATCGACAAGAAGACGCTGACGCGCGAGCTGGTCATGGCCTCGGGTGCTCTGGCGCTGTGCATCCCCGGGGTGGCGCTGGCAGACGCCACCTTTGCCGTGGGCTGCGTTAGCGGCCGCGACGTGCCCGACAAGTTCGAGCGTTACGGCCTGCGCGACCGGCCCGGCCCGGTGCTCGGCCAGCCGGTGATCGAGGAAGGCTGCAGCGCCTGGCTGGAGTGCCGGCTGATCCCGGAGCGGCACACGGAAGAGGCCTACGACACCTGCTTTGCCGAGGTGGTGGCCGCGGCGGCTGATGAGCGAGTGTTCTCAGGTGGACGCTGGTCCTTCACCGAGGAGAACGCCGCGCTGCACACGCTTCACCACCTGGGCGCCGGCGCCTTTGCGGTGGCTGGGCAGGTGGTACGGGCTCAGCTGCAGGCCTGACCCTTACTCGGGCTTCGCGCCCGTGGCCTTCACCACTTGCCGCCACTTCTCCACATCGGCCACCAGGAAGGCGCGGAACTCTTCGGGCGTGCTGCCCAGCACGCGCGAACCGTCTGGCTCCAGCCGGGAGCGCAACTCGGGCGACTGCGCCGCCTTGGCGGCGGAGGCATGCAGCCGGGCCAGGATGTCCCGGGGCAGGTTGGCGGGGGCCAGCAGGCCGAAGTAGGCGGTGGACTCATAACCCGGGATCACGTCGGCGATGGGCGGCACGTCCGGCAGCGCCGGGATGCGCGTGCTGCTGGTCACGCCCAGCGCCTTCACCTTGCCGGCCTTGATCTGCGGCACGGCATTGATCACCGGAGCGAACATCAGCTTCACCTGCCCGCCCACCACGTCCAGCAGCGCCGGGTTGCTGCCCTTGTAGGGGATGTTGACGATGTCCACGCCCGCCGTCATCTTGAACAGCTCGCCGGCCATGTGGATGGAGGTGCCCAGCCCGCCCACCGCAAAGTCGAGCTTGCCCGGCTGCGCCTTGGCCAGCGCGATCACGTCCTTCGCATCGCGCGCCGGGAAGTCGCGTGCCGCCACCAGCACCGCCGGGCCAGTGGAGATCTGGGTGATGGGGGTGAAGTCCTTGACCGCGTCATACGGCACGCGCGCGCCGTACAGCCCCATGTTCACCGAATGGCTGGTGTTGACGAAGAGCAGCGTGTAGCCGTCGGCAGGTGAGCGCGCCACGGCCTCGGCCGCGATGTTCCCGCCCGCGCCCACGCGGTTGTCCACGATCACGGGTTGCCCCAGGTCGCGAGCCAATTCCTGACCGACGAACCGGGCCAGCGTGTCTGTGGTGCCGCCAGTGGTCACGCCCACCAGTATGCGGATGGGTTTGGCGGGCCAGGCCTGTGCTTGCGCCGCCCCCCAAGGGGCGCCAAGACACAAGACCAGCGCAGTCAGCAGGGAACGCTTCTTCATGGGGATCCTGTTGCTTTTGGTGAGTGGTCGAGCGACGGCGTCAGGGTGACCGGACTGTGTGTCCTGGTCCGAAGAGCGTCGGCGCGCCGACGCCCGGTCCGCCTGCATCCCGGCCTGCAGCGAGCTTATCGCAGCAGCGGGTTGCCTGGCGTTCGGCCCGGCGCCAGCAGGGCGGCCCTCTCACACAGGCCCGAGCGCGAGCTGGACTTCCCGTGCTCCCTGGCATCTTCTTGCGCTGTCCTCCTGTGCGGGTGCGCCTGCATTGCAATTGCGGCCACCCAGTCCTAGGATCGCCCGGGGTTCCAGCCTGCCCTGCCCACGAACACTTTGACCACACAGGAGCGCCGCGCATGATCCGAAGAACCTTGCTGAGCCTGGCCGCCGCGCTGCTGGGATGCGCCGCCGTGCCGTCATGGGCACAGTCCGAGGCCTGGCCTTCGCGGCCGGTCACGCTGGTGGTGCCTTTCGCGCCAGGTGGCCCCACGGACACCGTGGCTCGGCTGCTGGCCGAGCGCCTTCAGGCCCAGTGGAAGCAGACGGTGGTGTTGGACTACAAGCCTGGTGGCGGCACCATGGTGGGCACGCAGGCCGTGGCCCGTGCAAACGGTGACGGTCACACACTGGGCATGGCGATCAGCGCGCTGATGATCAACCCGGCGCTGCAGCCGAAGATGCCCTACGACACGCTCAAGGACCTCGCGCCCGTGGCGCTGATCGGTCAGGCGCACTTCGGCCTGTTCGCGCATCCGTCGCTGGAGGCAAAGAACATCGCGGAGTTGGTGGCCTATGCGCAGCGCAACCCCGGGAAGCTGTCGTACGCCACACCGGGCATCGGCACGGGTACCCATCTGGCGGGGGAACTGATGCAGACGCTGGCGGGAGTGCAGATGGTGCACGTGCCGTATCGCGGCAGCGCACCCGCCCAGCAGGATGTGATCGCCGGGCGTGTGCCCCTGCTGTTCGACGTGCAGTTCTCCGCCATGCCCTTCGTGCGGGAGGGTCGCCTGAAACTCCTAGCCCTGGCCAGCCCTAAGCGCTCGCAGCAGACGCCCGAAGTGCCCACCATGGACGAGACGCTGCCAGGATTCAGCGCGATGAGCTTGATTGGCGTCATCGCGCCGCGCGCCACGCCCAGGGCCCTGGTCGACCGCATCGCCGGAGATATCGCCACGGCTGTGCGGTCGACCGAGATGGGCGCGCGGATGGCGCAGCTCGGGATGGAGCCCGTGGGCTCAAGTGCCCAGGAATACGAGGCCATCGTGCGCACCGAGATCGCCAAGTGGGCGCAGGTGGTCAAGACCGCCGGCATCAAGCTGGAGTGAGGACGCATGGACTGGCACATCACCCCCCTGGGACCGCTGGGCGCGCGCGTTGAAGGCGTGAACCTCGGCCAGCCATTGACGGCCGCCGAGGTCTGCCGAGTCGAGCAGCTGATGGATACCCATGCAGTGCTGGTCTTCCCCGACCAGCAACTGGACCAGCATCAGCAGATCGCCTTCGCGCGGCAACTCGGCCCGCTCGATCTGGGGCTTCGCAAGCTCAAGGGTGGCCCGCACCGGTTCGAATACGCGGAGCTGGCCGACATTTCCAACGTCAAGGTCGACGGCAGCGTGGCCAGCCGGGACGACCCCAAGATCGTGGGCAACGTGGCCAACCAACTCTGGCACAGCGACTCGAGCTTCCAGCGGCCGCGCGCCAAGTACTCCATGCTGCATGCGCTGGTGGTGCCCCCGGAGGGCGGCAACACCGAGTTTGCCGACTTGCGCCTGGCCTGGGACTCCCTGCCCGAGGTATGGAAGCGTCGGGTGCAGCACCTCAGCGCGGTTCATTACGCCTTGTACTCGCGGTTTCTCCTGGGCGACACGGGCTACACCGAGGCCCAGCGACAGGCCATTCCCGCGGTGAAATGGCCGCTGGTGCAGACCGACCCGAGGTCTGGCCGCAAGGTGCTGTTTGTCGGCATCCACGCCTGCGAGGTGGCCGGCATGACCCTCGCGGAAGGCCGGATGCTCCTGGCCGACCTGCTGGAGCATGCCACCCAGCGAGCCCACGTCTACGCTCACCGCTGGAGTGTGGGGGACCTGGTGATGTGGGACAACACCACCACGGTGCACCGTGGCCGGTGGTACGACTTTGCGCAGCGCCGGGAGATGCGCCGCGCCACGACGGAAGAGGTAGTCACCTCTGCTGAGGCCGCCTTGCAGGCGGCCTGAGGGGTTACTCAGCGAGGCACACCTGCGGTCAGCGACAGGCCGCCGTCCATGACGAGGTCCTGGCCGGTGATCCAACTGGCGTCGTCGCTGCACAGCCAGGCCACGGTCTGACCGATCTCCTCAGGCGTGCCGATGCGACCAATGGGATGCGAGCGGATGCGCGCGGCCAGCAGGGCCTGCGGATCGGGGGCCTTGGCGATGGCGCCCATCGACAGTTCGGTGGGCACCAGGCTGGGGGAGATGGCATTGACGCGGATGCGCCGCGGCGCCAGATCCAGCGCCATCTGCCGAACCATCCCGACGACGGCGGCCTTGGCGCTGCAATAGGCCACACGCTCAAGCTGTGGCACCGAGGCCGTGACCGAAGCGATGGCGCAGATGGCGCCGCCTTGCGGCCCGAAGTGCGGCACGGCGGCCTGGGAGTAGAGGAACACCGGCCACACGCTGGCCCGCATCACCCGCTCGAAGTCCGCCAGGTCGGCCTGCAGTACCGATCCCACGCCGCCCTGGCCCGCGCTGATGACCAGCGCGTCCAGCCCGCCCAGCGCCGCCACGCATTCCCGGACCACACGCTGCACGTCATCTGGCGAGGTGGCGTCGCCTGCCGACCAGTGGCAGTGCCCGGCCGGATGCAGGGCTTTGGCCTGCTCCAGTCGGTCGGCGCGCCGACCGGTCAGGAATACCCGCCATCCCCGGGCCGCCAGCGCCAGGCTGCCGGCAAGCCCGAGGCCGGTGCCGCCGCCGACGATGAGCGCGCGCCGACCGCTGGTCGGGTTGGTCGGGTTCGTCGGGTTCGTCGGGCTGGTTGGGTTGGGGGTGTGGTGGCCCTCGCGGGTGCCTGTCTCGGCCATCGTTGCTCCTGGCTGCGAGGTGATCTCGCGCAGGCAACACGGTAGCACCGCAGCCGGGTAACGCCGTTCACATCAGCGGTTCACATCAGGGGCTCTGCAAGACGGCCTCGCCCTCAGCGCAGACAATGCCGAGCCATGAGTGCAACATGGGGATGGGCCTTGGCCGTGGTGGCCATCGCCCTGGGGTGGTTTCAGTGGGGGTGGCAGGGCGTGCTCCTGGCGATCTCGGTCGTCGTTTTCTGGCTGTTGCTGCAGTTCAGTCGCGCCATGCGGGTCATGCGACAGGCCGCGGGTGCGCCTATCGGCCACGTGGACAGTGCCGTGATGCTGAACGCCAAGCTGCGGGCGGGGATGAGGCTGATGGAGATCATTCCCTTGACGCGCAGCCTGGGGCAAGCGGTCGAGGGCGAGCCCGGAGTCCCGGAGACCTTCACCTGGACCGACACCTCGGGTGCCTGCGTGCGGGTGCAGCTTGTCGGCGGGCGTCTGCGGCAGTGGTCGCTCGAGCGCCCCGCTGAGAGCCCGAGAGCCCCGCTGAGAGCCCCGCTGAGAGCCCCGCTGAGAGCCCCGCTGAGAGCCCCGCCGCAGCACCGTTGGCTGCGGCGTCTGACCCGGCACCCGATCAGGCCTCCGTTCAGGCGCCCGAACGCGGCGCCGGTGCATAAAATCACCAGTTCCGAGCGCGCGGACCGCCACACTGTGTGACGGAGCGCGCTCGCACCCTCCAAGCACCACAAGGAACTGCAATGTCGATGTCCGACCGTGACGGCAAGATCTGGATGGACGGCCAGCTGGTCGATTGGCGCGACGCCAAGATCCACGTGCTGAGCCACACCCTGCACTATGGGTGCGGCGCCTTCGAGGGCGTGCGGGCTTACAACACCGCCAACGGCACGGCCATCTTCCGCCTGCGCGAGCACACCGAACGCCTGTTCAACAGCGCCAAGATCCTGCGCATGAAGATCCCCTTCTCGCTGGACGAGGTGATGCAGGCGCAGAAGACGGTGGTGCGCGAGAACCAGCTTGAGAGCTGCTACCTGCGCCCGCTGACCTGGATCGGCGACCAGAAGCTGGGCGTCAGCCCCAAGGGCAACACCATCCACCTGATGGTGGCGGCCTGGGCCTGGGGTGCCTACCTGGGCGAGGAGGGTCTGAAGCGCGGCATCCGCGTCAAGACCTCCAGCTACACGCGCCACCACGTCAACATCACCATGACGCAAGCCAAGGCGGTGAGCAACTACACCAACTCCATCCTGGCCAACATGGAAGCCACCGACGAAGGCTACGACGAGGCGCTGCTGCTGGACCCGTCGGGCTTCGTCTCCGAGGGTGCGGGCGAGAACCTGTTCGTCATCAAGAAGGGTGTTGTCTACACCCCGGACCTGTCGGCCGGTGCGCTCAATGGCATCACGCGCGACACCATCTTCGCCATCTGCCAGGACCTGGGCCTGAAGCTGGTGGAAAAGCGCATCACGCGCGACGAGGTCTACATCTGCGACGAGGCCTTCTTCACGGGCACCGCCGCCGAGGTCACGCCCATCCGTGAGCTGGACCGCATCGAGCTGGGCGCCGGCGAGCGCGGCCCCATCACCGAGAAGATCCAGGCGGCCTTCTTCGACATCGTCAACGGTCGCAATCCCAAGTATGCGCACTGGCTCACGCCCGTGGCGGCTTGATCCCTGTCCCTCGCACGCAGCGGCCCACTATGAGCACCAAGACCCCCAAGTCCGTCGTCGAACTGGCTGCGGCCGACCTGCAGGGCCCGGGGGTCATCCCCTGCCCGAACCCGAAGATGGCGCTGTGGAGCAACCACCCACGCGTCTTCATTGACCTGTCGCACGGCGGCGAGGGGGTGTGCCCTTACTGCGGTACGGTCTACCGCCTCAAGGCCGGCGAGCACCTGCATGCCCACCACTGACGTGGCGGCGGCGCTTCCCCTGCTGCCGTTTGCGTTTCCGCGCTTCCTCCAGCCCCTCCACTTCAGAGGCCACACCCCTTGCGTGAGCGCGAATTCGTCCTGACCCTGTCTTGCCGGGACACCATGGGCATCGTCCACGCGGTGTCGGGCCTGCTGTTCCAGGCCGGCTGCAACATCATCGACTCGCAGCAGTTCGGCGACGTCCAGGGTGAAGACGCCACCGGGCTGTTCTTCATGCGGGTGCATTTCGAGGCCCCGGCGCAGCTGGCCGACGTGCCCACATTGGACCGCCTGTTCAAGCACGTGCGCACCCAGCATGGCATGGAGGCGCGCTTCCATGCGGTGGCGCAGCGTCCGCGGGTGCTGCTGATGGTCAGCCGCTTCGGCCATTGCCTGAACGACCTGCTGTTTCGCTGGAAGAGCGGGCAACTGGCGGTGGACATCCCCGCCATCGTCTCCAACCACCCGGATTTCGAGCCCCTGGCGCGCAGCTACGGCATTCCCTTCCACCACCTGCCCCTGGCCAACGGGCGGGACGCCGCGGCCAAGCGGGCGCAGGAACAGCAGGTGGAGACGCTGATCGAGCGCGAGGGGGTGGACCTGGTGGTGCTGGCCCGCTACATGCAGATCCTCAGCGCTGACTTCTGCCAGACGCTGCACGGCCGGGCCATCAACATCCATCACAGCTTCCTGCCCAGCTTCAAGGGTGCGCGCCCCTACTTCCAGGCCCACGCCCGGGGTGTGAAGCTCATCGGCGCCACGGCCCATTACGTCACGGCCGACCTGGACGAGGGCCCCATCATCGAGCAGGACGTGGCCCGGGTGGACCATTCGATGTCGGCCGAAGACCTGACGGCCCTGGGCCGCGATGTCGAGTGCGTGGTGCTGTCGCGCGCCGTGCGCTGGCACGTCGAGCACCGGGTGCTCATGAACGGCCACAAGACGGTGGTCTTCCGCTGAACGGTGGGCAACTCACTGCTGACCCCCACACCGACGTCCGCCATGTCACTCCGTCAGAAGCCCCCACCCGCGGCCTTGATGGCCTCCCCCGAGGACACCGAGGCGCAGTTCTATGAGGCCTTGCAACAGGGCGACATCGATCGCCTGATGGCGGTGTGGGCCGATGACGACGAGATCGCCTGCGTGCATCCTGGCGGCCCGCGGCTCGTGGGTGCTGCAGCCATCCGCGCCGGTTTCGAGAACATCTTTGCCACGGGTGGCATCCCGGTCATCCCGGAGCAGGTGCACCGCCTGCACACCATGACCGCCGCCGTGCACCATCTGGCCGAGCGCATCACCATCACCTCCGCCGAAGGCACGCAGACCGCGTGGGTGCTGGCCACGAACGTGTTCCTGAAGACCGAGCAAGGCTGGCGCCTGGTGGTGCATCACGCCAGCCCGGGCAGCGTGGGAGAGCCGCCGCCCGTCATGGGCGAGCCGCCGTCCCTTTTGCACTGAGCGCTCGACTGCCGGTGGCCGCCACCTCGCCTGAAGGGCCGCAGCCGGGCGCCCGCAGCGCTCAGGATGCCCCCGGTGCCGGCGGGCTGGCCTCGTTTCGCAGCCCGCGGTGGCTGCCGGGTGGCAATCTGCAGACCGTCTGGGCGGCGCGGATGGCCGCCACGCGCCGGGGTCCGGCACCGCTGTTCCGACGCGAGCGCTGGGACACGCCCGACGGCGATTTCATCGATGTCGACTTCGCGTTCGAGGCCCCGCTGCAACCTGGGGGGACCGCCGAACCCAAGCCGCTGCTGGTGCTGTTCCATGGCCTGGAGGGTTCGTCCAGCGGTCACTACAGCCTGGCCGTCGCCGAGGAGGCGCGGCGGCGCGGCTGGGCTTATGCGGTGCCTCATTTCCGTGGCTGCTCCGGCGAACTCAACCGTGCGCCCCGGGCCTACCACTCCGGGGACTTTGAGGAGATCGGCTGGATCCTGGCGCGACTGCGCGCGCGGGCTCCGGCCCCGATGTGGGTGGTGGGCATCTCGCTGGGCGGCAATGCGCTGATGCGCTGGGCGGCCGAGGCGGGGCAAGCGGCCGGCGCGCTGGCCCGCGCCGTGGTGTCCGTGTGCTCGCCGCTGGACCTGGCGGCCGCGGGCCAGGCCATCGACCGTGGCTTCAACCGCCTGGTCTATGCGCGCATGTTCCTGGCCACCATGAAACCCAAAGCCCTGGCCAAGCTGGCGCAGCACCCCGGGCTGTTCGACGGCCAGCGCCTGCGCCAGGCCCGCACGCTGCGCGAGTTCGACGACGTGTTCACGGGCCCATTGCACGGCTTTGCCGGCACGGACGATTACTGGGCCCGTGCCTCGGCCCAGCCGCACCTGCCCCGCATCTGCATACCGGCACTGGCGGTGAATGCCCGCAACGACCCCTTCATCCCGGCGCACAGCCTGCCGCGCCCGGGCCAGCCCCACCAGACCGGCCGAGTGGTGTTGTGGCAACCCGCGCATGGAGGTCACGTGGGTTTCGCCGATGGGGCACCGCCCGGCCATCTGCGCACCATGCCGCGCGCCGTGCTGGACTGGCTCGCCCAGCACTGATCCGGCGCGGCGGCCGTCCCTGGCGTAAGCTTGCCCGATGGACCCCCTTGTTGAAGCGGCGCTGCGCAAGTGGCCGAACGTGCCGCACTGCCACGGGTGGCTGGCCCTGGATGCGCGTGGCGACTGGTACATGCGTGACGAGCGCGTGCAGGCCGCCGGGCCCTTCCCCCAGGTCAAGGGCAGCGTCATTCGCCACGACAAGCTGCGCGAGTTCATTCACCGCAACTACCTGCGGGATGAGCGAGGAGGCGCTTACTTCCAAAATGGGCCCCAGCGAGTCTACGTCGACCTGGAACTCACCCCCTACGTCTGGCGGCTGCAGCCGGGCGTGACCCAGGCGCAGGCGCCGCGCGTCACAGCCCACACCGGTGAACCCGTCCAGCAGGTGGACTCGGTCTGGCTGGACGAACAGGGCCGGCTGTACCTGTTCGGCACCCTGTCCAGCGTGGGGCCGGCCTTCGGGCTGGTGCACACGCTGGACATGCTGGTGGCCGCTGGCGCCGTGGAGTCCGGCCAGTGGGCGCCGCAGGACATGGCCTGGGCCGACATGGCCGGGCACTTCGGCTTTGCGCGCATGCCCCGGCCTTGAGCCCGGGCGTTCAGCCTGGGCCTTCAGCCCAGGAGCCCGCGTTCGCGGACTTACTTCGGCGCGCTGGCGGCTGCGCTGGCAGCGGCCGCTGGAGCCTTGGGCTCCGCGAACTTCGCGCCGGCCTGGTTGGCCATGTAGACCACGGCGCGGCCAATCTCGATGTCGGAGTAGTCGCCGCCACCTTGCGCACCCATCGCGCCCTTGCCCTTGAGGGCGGAGTTCAGCAGGGTGTCGTATCCGGTCTTGATGCGTGCGGCCCAGGCACCGGTGTCAGCCAGCTTGGGCGCGCCGGCAGCGCCACTGTTGTGGCAGGCGGCACACGCCATCTGGTAGACCTGTTCGCCCGTCTTCATCGCGGCAGCGTCGGAGGCGTCCTTCAACTCGACGCGCCCCACGGGCGCAATCCGCTTGGCGACGGCTTCAGCGTCCATCGCGCGGGATCCGGCGCCCGTCTTGTCGCCCAGGGCCACGTAGTTCACCAGCAAGATGATGACGATGATGGGCACCACGAACGAGGCGACCACGGCCCAGACCAGCTGCTTGGGCGTCTTGATCGGGCCCTCGTGGGCTTCGTGGGCTTCGTGGGAGTCGCTCATGGGGTCCTCGGAGTTCTGTCGTAGGAGTGTGCGGTCTGACCCCGCGCTGCCTGGGCTTGTCAGGGCCGGCGGAAGCGGGCCTGTTGCAAGCCCGGGGCATCCCGTCGGCACCGCAGGCCGGCAGCGCAGCGGCACTGGCTCGGATGCAACCCGCAAGTATACGGGCGACCCCTGACGCGAACCCTCCACGCAGCCCCCTGGCAGGGGCCGTGCCGGGGGCGGACGCTAGAATGCAGGCTCTCGGCGACTGTGGTGAAGTGGATATCATGCGGCCCTCCGAAGGCTGCGTCGCAAGTTCGATTCTTGCCAGTCGCGCCAAAGCTGAGCGAATCTCGCGTTTGGAAGTGGTGTCGAAGTCGCGCCAGCCAGCTTGGACATGACCGATGCCCAACGCTCCTTTTCCGCGCCGCTGTCCCCTGCATTCCCTGGTGGTGTTGAGCCTGGTGTTGTGGCTCAGCGCCTGCGCCGGTTCCCGGTCTCCGACGTCACGCCTGCCGGCTGTGCCCGATCTGGCGGCCGATGGTCCGCCCTTGACGGTGCCGCCCGGCTTGGCGCAGGTTCCCGACGCAGTACCGAGGGTGGAGCCGTTGCGGGTCGGGGGACCCAACAGGCCCTACGAGGTGGCGGGCCGTCTTTACGTGCCCATCGCCACGGACCAACCGCTGGTGGAGCACGGCGGCGCTTCCTGGTACGGTCGCAAGTACCATGGGCGCCCCACCTCCAGCGGTGAGCCTTACGACATGTTCGGCATGACCGCGGCGCACACGACCATGCCCATCCCGAGCTACGCGCGGGTGACCAATCCCGCCAACGGGCGCGAGGTGATCGTGCGCATCAACGATCGCGGGCCGTTCGTGCCTGGACGGGTCATCGATCTGAGCTACACCGCCGCGCTGAAGCTGGATGCCTTGCGCAACGTCACGCCGGTCATCGTTGAACGGCTCACCCACGATGCGATTCGCGCGCTGCGGTGGCTGTCGTACGTGCCCAACGCGCCCGTGGGGGCCGCGGAGGCCGCCGCCGCGCAGGCCGTCGGCACGGGACGCCCCTGAAGGGAGCGCAGGCCGGACCGGCTCAGGAAGCCTCCTTGTCGGCCCGCTGCGCCAGCGTCACGCGGGCGCGGCTTCCGGTGAAGACGATGGTGACCGCGTCGCCCGGCTTGAAGACTTCGGCGCCCTTGGCCTGCACCACGGCCTGCCGCCCGCCATCGGGCATCCGCACCACGATTTCCAGTGCGTCCTCCCGGTTGCTGCTGCGCTCGATGGCGTTGCCCAGCACGCCCCCCAGCACGGCCCCCAGCGTGCCCACCGCCACCTGCTCCCGCCTGCTGCCCACACTGCTGCCGGCGTGGCCCAGCACCAGCGCGCCCGCGGCCGCTCCCACGCCGCTTTGCGTGCCTTCCACGGTCACCGCCCGGACGGCCTCCACCGTGCCGGACTGCACGGACGAGAGCCGGCCGGCGTCGGAGCGCGCGATGACGTCTGGACTGGTGGTCGAACAGGCACCCAGCAGGCCGGCCAGGGCCAGGGGGACAAGGGTCTTGAGCATGAGGGACTCCGTTGTTGAGGTTGGTGCTGCCACTGTGCCCAAGGGAGTCGATCGCTGCTACTTATGCCGATCGGGTATCTCTGCAGTGCCGTACGAGTATCGAAAAACGGTACCATTTCGCATCCAGTCGACGAGTTGATCAGGAACTAAGCTCCCGTGAGCACGCCCGAACTGCTGTTGCAGGCCTTGCGCACCGAGATGCGGCGTGCCGGCCTGACCTATCGCGAGTTGGCCGGGCGGGTGGGCATGAGCGAGTCCAGCATCAAGCGCGTGTTCAGCCAGGGCGACATGAGCCTGAGCCGGCTGGCCCAGTTCTGCCAGGCGGCCGGGGTGTCCATGCACGATGTGCTGCAGCAGGCCCTGCAGGCCGCCCCGGAGACCGACCAGCTCACCCTGGAGCAGGAGCGCTCGCTGGTGGCTGACCCGGTGCTGCTGCTGGTGGCGGTGTGCTGCCTGGGCCATTGGAGCTTCGAGCAGATCCTCGAGACCTACCGCGTGGAGGCGGCACCCTGCATTGCGGCGCTGGCGCGCCTGGACCGTCTCGGGCTCATCGAACTCAAGCCGCTGAACCGCTACCGGTTGCGCGTCTCCCGGGCGTTTCGCTGGCGGCCCGACGGGCCGGTGCAGGGCTACTTTCGTGAGCACGTGGTGGGGGACTACTTCAGTGGCCGCTTCGACGGCCCGGGTGAAACGCTGATGGCCGTGCATGGCCGCCTGTCCAGCAGCAGCGCGCAGGAAGTGGCGCAGCATGTTGAGCGGCTGGCGGGTGAGCTCTCTCGCCTGCACCAGGAGGACGCACGGCTGCCCCCGGCGGTGCGGGACGGCTACACCCTGGTGGTGGGGCTGCGCTCCTGGGAACTGGCGGCTTTCACCGGGCTGCGGCGCGCGGCCGCCAGCCCGGCGCCACCTCACCAGAAGGGCCCAAGGAAGATGTAGGTGGAGCGCCCTCCGCGGTGGGTGGCCCCCAGCGCGAAGTACACCGGGCCGAACCGGGTGTCGACCGAGACGAAGGCGCTGCCCGCCTGTTTCAGGTCTCCCAGCTGGCGGCTTTGCCCGGGTTGGAACAGCCCGCCCAGTTCCGCCGAGACACCCGCCCGGACGGCGCCACCCAGCCCCAGGGGCATGTGGGCCAGTGGCACCCCCATCACCACGCGCCCGAGCAGGCTGGTCTGCCCATAGAGAGATCCGAAGGGGGTGCCGGACAGCCGCAGGAAGCCCCCGAGGGCCAGTGGCGCCACCCCTTTCGAGGCATGCGAGGCTTCGGCATACACATGGCCCGCCCACCGCCCCCACGTGAAGCCGGTGAGCACGCGCGCGTCGGCTTCCGAGCCCTCGTCGGCCTCGGAAATGCTGCCGGACCTCCAGGTGACCCCGAGCAAGGTGCCGCGCGTCGGAAAGGCGACAGAGTCCAGGGTGTCGACGCGCAACTGTGCGTAGGCCTGGGTGGTGGTGAAGGCGATGGGACCGCTTTCCAGATCCGCGCGCAGCAGCGGGGACACGCGTGAGCGCAAGCGCTCCAGCCCCACCTGCACATCGCCCGCCCGGCCCAGCGAAACGCCGGCGCCCAGGCGCCACTCCGTTGCCGAGACCCCCAGCTGCGTGACCCGTTGTCCGTCGATGTAGATGCCCTGCGTTTCGGCATCGCGCCGCCATGACATCACGCCGAAGACGCGGCTGCCCGGCCCCAAGGGCTGCCACCACTCGCCCATGAGGGTGGTCTGCGAGCCCAGGCGCAGCAAGGCGCGCAGCTCGCCGCCCCAGGCATTCAGCGGGCGCAAGGTGGTGGTGGCGGTGAGGCCGAGCCGGGTGGCGTCTTCGCGCGTGCCTTGCTCGGTCTGGAGCTCCAGCCCCAGCCGCAGCGGATTGCGCCGCCACGGGGCCTCCACCGGCACCAGGATCAGGGCCCGGCCGTCCGGCAGCAGGGCCGACTGCACCTCCACGCGTTCGAAGTCGCCGCTGGCGTAGAGCTGGTCCGCCGCAGCCCGTGCCGTGGCGGCGTCCACGCGCTGTCCCAGCGTGGCCCCGGCGGCGGCGGCCAGCAACTCGGCGCTGGCCCGGCCGGTGGGCCGCACCAGGAGCTTGCCTGTGTCGGCGGTGCCCAGCGCCTGGGGCTGCTGCATGCGAGCCTGCTCGAAGCTGGCCCAGGCCGGCGGCGCGACGGCCAGAGCCTCCAGGCGTGAGGACAACGCCCGCGCGGCCCGCTCGCCAGCGGCGATGGCGAGCTGCGCACCCGTGGCCAGTTCGCTGGCGTCCAGACCCTCCAGGTCCGGCTGGATCAGGAGATCGCCCGGCTTCAATTCCCCCAGGGAGCGCTGCGCGTTCTGCTCGGTCAGCAGGTTGATCATCTGCTGGGCCACGCCCAGCGGGCTGGCCAGGTCACGCACATGGTTCACGGGGGTGCCCACGTTCACGACGATCAGCACCTGCGCACCCATCGCACGGGCCAGGTCCACCGGCACGTTGCGCACCAGTCCGCCGTCCACGAGCACGCGGCCATCGCGCGCGAAGGGCGGGAACAGGCCTGGCACGGACAGCGAGGCCCGCAGCGCCACGGCCAGCGGCTCGTCCGCCATCTCCACCAGTTCGCCCGTGCGCAGGTCGGTCGCCACCGCCCGGAAACCCAGGGACAGTCGCCCGGCGGGGCGCTGCGCCTGACCTTGGGGCAGCAGTTGTTCCAGGGCGGCCTCCAGCGCATGGCTGCCCGCCACTGCAGGAGGGGCGTTCACACTCAAGCCCGGCCCGATCCCGAACTCGATACGGGACGGCACCTCGAGGTCCATTTCGCGACGCCGGAAGTCTCCCGCGGTGCGTGAGGGACGGTCCGCGAGCACTGCGGCCCAGTCGGTGTCAAGTGCGAAGCGCTCCAGTTCGGCGGCGCTGCGCCCGGCCGCGTAGGCGCCGCCCACCACCGCACCCATGCTGGTACCCACCACCACGTCCACGGGCACGCGCAACTCCTGCAGCACCCGCAGCACGCCGATATGGGCAAAGCCGCGCGCGCCGCCGCCAGAGAGCACCAGCCCGATCCGGGGGCGTTGCGCCTGCCCTGGCGTCTGCTCCTGCGGCTGCCCTTCAGCGGGCCCGCTCCGTGCCTGCGCCGGCACCGGTGCCTCGGCCTGTGCCCGCGCACCCCCGGCTGCGGCCAGCGCCATCAGGCCTGCGGCCACCAGCGCCATCACCGCCGGCAGACGGCCCGCGCAGCGTCCGCTCAAGCCGGTTCGACGCAGCATCGTGGACCCAGGCGATCGTCCCAGCCCGCGTGCCTGTGACTCAACGCCCGCCCGTGACGTCGATCGTCGTGCCGGTGGCATAGCTGGCCTCGTCGGACAACAGCCAGACGATGGCCGCCGCCACCTCTTCCGACGTGCCGGCGCGCTGCAGGGGCACGCTGGGCGCCAACTGGGCGGCGCGGTCGGGCTGGCCGCCGCTGGCATGGATGTCGGTGTCGATGATGCCGGGCCGCACCCCATTGACCCGAACACCCTCGGCGGCGACCTCGCGGGCCAGCCCCAGCGTGAAGGTGTCGATCGCACCCTTGGAGGCGGCGTAGTCCACGTACTGGTTCGGCGAGCCGAGCCGTGCCGCGGCCGAACTCAGGTTGACGATGGCCCCGCCGGGCCCGCCGTGACGCCGGCTCATGCGCTTGAGGGCCTCCCGCGCGCACAGGAACGAGCCCGTGATGTTCACCGCCCACATGCGCTGCAGGCGCTGGATCGACATCTCGTCCACCCGGGCCGGCAGGTCGACGACCCCGGCGTTGTTGACCAGCCCGGTCACGCGGCCCCATGAGGCATCGACCGCCGCGAACATCGCCAGCACCTGGGCCTCCTCGGCGACGTCGGCCTGCACCACCATGGCGCGCCGGCCCAGCGCGCGCACTTCGGCTGCCACGGCCTCGGCGGCTGTCGCGTCCCGCGTGTAGTTGATCGCCACGTCCCAGCCGGCACGCGCGGCGCGCACGGACGTGGCCGCGCCGATCCCCCGGCTGCCGCCAGTGACCAGGAGGATGCGGGTGGGCGTGACGGCGGATGTGCTCATTGCAGCGGTGGCGGGGCCAGCAGGTGGTGGAAGCTCCGATCCTAGACCGATCCTGACCTCGTTACAGTCCATGGTCGTCCGTTGTCCCCGTGCGTTGGGGGAGTGCACCACCTGGAGAACATCGCCATGAGCCTGTCCCGTCGCCACCTTGTAGCCGCCGCCGGTGCCAGCCTGGCGATGCCGTCCCTGGGCTGGGCCCAGGCCCTGGAAAAGCCCAAGGTCACCATCGCCGTGGGCGGCAAGAACCTGCTGTACTACCTGCCGCTGACCATTGCCGAGCAGCGGGGCTACTTCAAGGCCGAAGGGCTGGACGTCACCATCGTCGACTTCGCCGGCGGCGCACGCGCCCTGCAGGCGGTGGTGGGCGGCAGCGCCGACGTGGTGTCCGGTGCCTTCGAGCACACGGTGAACATGCAGTTCAAGGGCCAGCGCATGCGCGCCTTTGCACTGCAGGGCCGGGCGCCGCAGATCGTGCTGGGGGTCAACCCCAAGACGATGCCGGGCTTCAAGACCGTGGCCGACCTCAAGGGCAAGAAGGTGGGGGTCACGGCGCCGGGCTCGTCCACCAACGTGATGGTCAACTTCATCCTGGCCAAGGCGGGCCTCAAGCCCAGCGACGTGAGCATCATTGGCGTGGGCGCGGCCCAGGGCGCGGTGGCCGCGATGCGCTCGGGCCAGATCGACGCCATCAGCAACCTCGACCCGGTGATCACGCTGCTGCAGCGCTCGGGTGACCTGAAGATCGTCTCCGACACCCGCCTCGTGGCCGAGGCCGACAAGGTCTTCGGCGGGCCCATGCCGGCAGGCTGCTTCTATGCGCCGCAGGCCTTCATCGACAAGCATCCCAACACCACGCAGGCCCTGGCCAACGCGCTGGTGCGTGCCAACAAGTGGATCCAGGGCGCCGGGCCCAGCGACATCATCACCAACGTGCCTGAGAGCTTTCTGCTGGGCGACCGCGCCGTCTACATCGACGCCTTCCTGGCCGCCAAGGGGGCGCTGTCGCCCGACGGCCTGTTCCCGGACAAGGGTTCCGACACCGCCTTCCGCGCCCTGGCCAGCGTGGACGCGGAGATCGCCAAGGCCAGGCTCGACCTGAACGCCGTCTACACGAACGACTTCGTCAAGAAGGCCAACGCCAAGTACCCCAAGGGTTGACGTTGAAGACTGACGCAGCATCTGGCGGGAAAGGCTGAAGTTGCACGCCCTGGAACTGCGGGACGTGTCCTGCACCTTCATCAGCAAGGACGATCCCGGCCAGCGCTACACCGCGGTGCAGGAGGTCTCGCTGAGCGTGGCGGCGGGTGAGTTCGTCTCCGTGGTCGGCCCCACGGGCTGCGGCAAGAGCACGCTGCTGAACGTCGGTGCCGGCCTGCTGCAGCCCAGCACGGGCGCGGTGCGCGTGTTCGGCCAGGCGCTGCAGGGCATCAACACCCGCGCCGGCTACATGTTCCAGGCCGAGAGTCTGATGCCCTGGCGCACGGCCCTGGGCAACGTCATGGCGGGGCTGGAGTTCCGCGGTGTGCCGCTGGCCGACGCGCGCGCCCAGGCCGAGGACTGGCTGCGCCGCGTGGGCCTGGGCGGTTTCGGCGACCGCTATCCGCACCAGTTGTCAGGTGGCATGCGCAAGCGCACCAGCCTGGCCCAGACCCTGGCGCTGGACCCGGACATCATCTTGATGGACGAGCCCTTCTCAGCCCTGGACATCCAGACCCGGCAACTGATGGAAAACGAAGTGTTGGCGCTGTGGGCCAGCAAGCGCAAGGCGGTGCTGTTCATCACGCACGACCTGGACGAGGCGATTGCCATGAGCGACCGCGTGGTGGTGCTCTCGGCCGGCCCGGCCGCGCGCCCCATCGGTGAGTTCGCCATCGACCTGGAACGCCCGCGCGACGTGGCCGAGGTGCGCACCACCCCGCGCTTCATCGAACTGCACAAGGCCATCTGGGACGTGCTGCGCGAGGAAGTGCTCAAGGGCTACGCGCAGCAATTGCAGAAGGCCTGACGCCGATGTGGAACTGGCGCATTTGGAACTGGCTCAGGCCCCGCCCTGGCAACCTGCGCGGCTGGCAGGTGGGCCTGCTGGTGGCCGTCTTCACCTTCTGGCACCTGATGACGACGCCGGGTCTGGTGCCGCCCTTCATGTTCGACAACGACCGGCAGGCGGCCTTCTTCTTCGGCGAGCCGCTGAAGGTGGCAGGCCGCATCTGGGTGTGGTTCGTGACTGAGGCCGACATCTACCGGCACCTGGGTATCACCTTGCTGGAGACGCTGCTGGCTTTCGGTATCGGCTCGGTGCTGGGCCTGGGCGCGGGCCTATGGCTGGCGCTGCAGCCCATGGCCAGCGCCATCCTGGAGCCCTATATCAAGGCGCTGAACTCCATGCCGCGCATCATCCTGGCGCCCATCTTCGCGGTCTGGTTTGGTCTGGGCATCGGCAGCAAGGTGGCCTTGGGCGTGACGCTGGTGTTCTTCATCGTCTTCTTCAACGTCTACCAGGGCGTGAAGGAGGTGAGCCCGGTGGTGCTGGCCAATGCGCGCATGCTGGGTGCCCGGCCGCGCCAGTTGCTGCGCCATGTGTACCTGCCCAGCGCCACGAGCTGGGTGTTCTCCAGCCTGCACACCAGCGTGGGCCTGGCTTTCGTGGGCGCGGTGGTGGGCGAGTACCTGGGCTCCAGCCAGGGTGTGGGCTACCTCATCCTGCAGGCCGAGGGCAGCTTTGACATCAACACGGTGATGGCCGGCATCGTGGTGCTCACGGCCTTCGCCCTGGTGCTGGACGCCTTGGTTGGGCGCATCGAACGGCGCCTGATGAAGTGGCAGCCCAAGGCGGGCGAGACGGAGAAGTTGTAGGGCGTCCGGGGGCGTCGCCCCGGGGTCTGAGGGGTGGCCGCCCCGACGCACGCCCCAGGCGGGCGTGCTGTCTGCTGACCGTCAGCGCTCCCCCGCCGCCGTCCCGGCCTGCGCCGGCAACCCCTCCAGGTGGCTGGCGTCGGCCCAGCGCACGATGTCCAGCGTGCCCTGGCGCCAGCGCAGGTGGTTCAGGCCGGTGTTGGGGATGTCGCAGGTGCGCAGGCCGTCCAGTGGCTGGCCGTGCGCGGTGCGCCACAGCATGTCCAGCACGCCGCCGTGTGTCACCACCGCCAGGCGCCTGCCGGGATGGGCCTCGGCCAGGGCTTTCACCGCGGCAATCACCCGGGCATGGAACTGCTGCAGGCTTTCGCCGCCGGGCAGCGCGAAGTCCGCCCGGTGTTCCAGCCACCGCGTCCACAGGTCCGGGTGGCGGGACTTGATCGCGGGCACGTCCAGGCCCTCGAGCACGCCAAAGCACTGCTCGCGCAGACCCGGCACCAGGGCCGGAGTGGCCTGCCAGGCCGCAGCCAGGGGCGCGGCGGTCTGCTGTGTGCGCTGCAGGTCGCTGCTGAACAGCTGATCGGCCGGCTCGGCGGCCAGGCGCTCGCCCAGCCGTTGGGCCTGCGTGTGCCCGAAGTCATTGAGCGGGACGTCGATCTGGCCCTGGAAGCGCTGCTGGCGGTTCCAGTCGGTCTCGCCGTGGCGGATGAAGAGGAAGTCGGTCATGCAGGGGTGTCAGGTGTAGGAAACCACCATCTTGGCGGCCAGCAGGTACAGCACCACGGCGAACAGCCGCCGCAAGGTGGCCACAGGCAGCCGGTGGGCCAGGCGGGCGCCGAAGGGCGCGGTGACGGTGCTGGCCACCACCACGCCGGCCAGCGCCGGCAGCAGCACGAAACCCAGCGACCAGTCTGGCAGGCTGGTGGCGGTCCAGCCGCTGGCGATGAAGCCCAGTGTGCCCAGCAGCGCCACCGGCAGGCCCAGGGCGGCACCGGTGCCGATGGCGGTACGCACGGGCACGCCGCACCACAGCATGAAAGGCATGGTGAGGAAGGCGCCACCGGCCGAGACCAGGCCGCAGATCACCCCGATGACCAGGCCCACGCCCCACAGGCTGGTGGCCCCTGGCAGGCTGCGGCCGGGGCCGGGCTTCTTGCCGATCCAGATCTGGGTGGCTGCGCCCACCACGATCACGGCAAAGGCCAGCGCCAACGCCCGCTGCGGCATCCACCCTGCGGCCAGCGACGACAGCAGCGTGCCCGTGGCCATGGGCGGGGCCAGGCGCTTGACCACGGCCCAGTCCACCGAGCCGAGCCTGTGGTGCTCGCGCACGCTGGCCGAGCCCGTGAACAGCACGCCCGCCATGGCGGTGCCCAGCGCCAGGTGCATCACATGCTCGGGCGCCATCTGCTGGGCGGTGAACAGGGCCGCCAGGATCGGCACCAGCGTCATCCCGCCGCCGATGCCCAGCAGCCCGGCGAAGAAGCCGATGACGGTGCCGGCAAGAAGGTAGGCGAGGATCCAGGTCATGGGGCGCGGGGCACGGTGCGGTGAGCCGGTGAGTGTCGCACCCGGGTCGGCACCGGGCCGCGAGCGTGCTGCTTCACAGGCCACCACGACCGTTGCGCCACCGCCGGCCTTCAGGGGCGAGGCCAACCGGACGGCAGCGGCCCCAGGGCCGGCCCTTGACCCTCAGGGCCCGCCCGGTTCGAATCGGCACCGGCTCCTCTACCTGGGACACCCCATGACCCGTGTGCTTCTCCTGCCCGGCCTGGCCAGCGACGCCGCCCTCTGGCGGCACCAGGTGCCAGCCCTCACCCATGCCGGCCACACCGTGCACGTCACCGACGCCCACGCGCGCGAGGACACCCTCAGCGCCATGGCCCGCCTGGTGCTGGCCGAGCACGCGGGCCCGTTGGTGCTGGTGGGCACGTCCATGGGCGGCATCCTGGCGCTGGAGGTGTTCCGGCAGGCGCCGCAACGCGTGTCGGCCCTGGCCCTGCTGGGCAGCAGCGCCCGCCCGGACACGCCCGAGATGGTCAAGTTGCGCAGCGCGGCGGTGCTTGAGTTCGAACAGGGGCGCATGGACGCGGTCCTGCGCGCCAATGTGCCCTTCGCCTTCCACCCCAGCAGGCAGGCCGATGCGGCGCTGGTGAGTGATTACTTCGACATGGTCCACCGCGCCGGGGCAGCGCAGCTCGTGCGGCAGAACCGCGCGATCATGGCCCGGCCCGACAGCCGCCCGCTGCTGCGCCGCCTGCAATGCCCCGTGCTGGTGATGTGCGGTGAGGCGGATGCGCTGACCCCGCCCGAGTGCTCGCGCGAGGTCGCCCTCGCGGTGCCCCAGGCCGAACTGCATGTGCTGCCCGCCTGTGGCCATCTGCTGACCTGGGAGCAGCCCGAGGCGGTCAATGCGCTGCTGCGGGACTGGCTGGCGCGTCAGGAGTCTGGGCCTGCTGCTTCGACCCCATAAGGTCGTAAACGGCACCCCGCGAATGTTCTTGCGATCGGCCTTGCTATGCAGAGACAACTTGTTCAAGTACGACCTCCCACTTTGGATTCGCAGGGCCTGCGCATGACCTGCGGGCGGAAGGGATTCAGACTTGGCGTGGAGAGCGCCTTGAGACGAATCGGGGTCGGAACCGGCCGTCAAGCCAATCCGGGTGCCAGGGTGACGCTTCGGGCAGTCCGCCCTGCTCGGCTCCGATAATCCAGGCATGTCCTTAAGAATCGACCACCGTCCTCGGGTCGCTGCTCAGCGCCGGGAGGTCATGCGCAACCACCTGATGGAGACCGTGCTTATTCTGGCGGTGCGGAATGGTTCTGCGCGCCCCACGATCGAGGAGGTACTGGCCGAATCAGGAGCCTCGCGCGGCACTTTCTACAAGTACTTCGATTCCGTGCCCGACCTCATGAATGCGCTGGGCGCTGCGGTGGCGCACGATTTGTCGGGTGTTCTTGACCCGCTGGTGACCCAAACGCCCGACCCGGCCGCGCGGCTTTCGGGGGGTCTTCGGATCAGCTTGCGCCTGGCAGGCAAACACCCGGCGTTGGGTAATCTGTTGGTCCAGTCAGGCTGGCCCAATGTTGACAAGTCCCACCCGGTGTTCGCGGCGTTGACACGCGACATCGAGTCAGGTATCCGCCAAGGGCGGTTTTCGAAGGTCAGCTTGCCCGTTGCGCTCAACCTGGTTGCTGGGTGCATGGTCGGCGGCATCCACAGCATGGGCCTTGGGGCCAGCAAGAGCTATCCCGACGAAGCCGCCTTTTGCATGTTGCGTGGACTGGGTGTCGAGGCGGACGAAGCCAGGGCCATCGCCAAGATGCGCTTGGTCAACCCCAGGATCCCGGACAGCAGCATCGTTGCCCGTTTGCTGGGCGCTCACAGTCCCGGCGCCTAGCCGCGGGTTCACCCGCGCATCGGCATGCGGCCCAGGTCGGCACCGACGACCACGCGTCAGGATGGTCGGCTGCCGCGGCGCGCCAGGTCGCTGCGATAGTGCCAGGCCAGCAACAGCGACAGCACCAGCGTCACCAAGTTGAAGGGCAGCACTTGAATGAAGTAGGCATGGCCATCGACCTGGTAGTTGGTGACCATCGACGCAACCATGTTCAGCGCTGCGGCGATGGCGGCGGCCGCCCTGAACCTGGGAAGCAGCACCAGCACGCCGATGAGCACGCACAGCACGTTGGCGCCGGTGTTCACCCAGTCAGGCAACGGCTTCTCGGTGGCCGGGTTGCCCGAACCCGAGGCAGCCAGGAACATCGCCACCGCCACCAGCACGGCAGCAACGGTGTACGCGGCATGTGCGCGGCGGCTGTCTGCCTGCGAAACCGGCGTCGGCTGGAACAAGGTGGAAAACATGGACATCAACTCCACCTGCTCAGTCGCGCACCACGTCCAGCTGCCCGCGGATGTCGCCGAAGTAGGACTGACCAGTGGTGTGCAGGTTGAAGTACAGCTCACCCTCGCGCGCGATCGCGGCCATGCCGGCGACGGTCTTGACGCGGTCGAACGGGTTGGTCGCCAGGATCGGGCAGCCCGCCGTGGCAAACCCGATGACGCCATGGCTGTGTGCAGTCACGGCGACCAAGTCGTCGTTGCGCACCACGGCGCTGAAGGTGTTGCCGGCAAACGCGGCCTTCAGGTCGTTCTTGAGGCCGAAGTCCACCAGGATCGGCCCCAGCACGCCCGGCTTGCCACAGTGGATGTGGAACATGTTGATGGTCTTTGGATCGACGCCCTCGATGCGGATGTCCACATAGGCGCGGCTCAGATCCTTGGTGAAGCGCAGCATGCCGTGCCCGCGCGACGGGCGCTGGTCGCGGTTGACTGAGGGAGTCGTGGACCGGAACACTTTGGGCACGGCCGCTGGGGTGTCCTTCTCTTCGCCGCCTTCCTGATGGGGGCTCAGCCAAGCCTGGTAGCGGGAACCAATCTCCCCGCCTTTGGTTGGGTCCAGCGGCGGCGGTGCGGGCTGCGCCAGGGCGCTGGCCGTAAGCCACAGCGCCAGCACAAAGCCGCAGGTCGTGTGTCGAATCGGGGCATCCTTCTCGTCCTTTCAGGGGGGTTGGGCGCCGGCAGCAGGGGGCAGCGCAGAACACGTGGACTTGCCAGGATACATCAAAACAAACAAGCGTACAGGATGAACTAAAGTTGAAGGCATGCACGGCATGCTGGGTCACGGCATAGTCAGAGACCGGCCCTGCGTGCTGAGCCACCTGATGAATGACAGCGTTGGGCCTGCCCATTGCTCCCGGCTGCGCCATGGCAGCAGCGGTGGCGAAGCTGTGTGAGTTGGCCCTCGTCAACCTGGGCATCGGCAGCATGCTTCAGGGCTGAAACCTCAGCGCCCTCAAGGTCCGCAGGGTGTGTCGTGGCGATCAGTCAGCGACGCGCGCCATCGTCATGCAGCACCAGACCCAGCACCCGTGTGTCGAAGAACCACGATCCAAGGCCCAGGAGTCGCCTGACTGCAAGGACGCAGAGAAGCCGGTCTGTTCTGCGCAGCCAACTCGTTGCTTGCGACTACTTTTTTGGTCGGAATACTTGTGGCCGGGCGTCAGGCCACGCTTGGCTGATCACCCCGCCGCCCAGGCAGACCTCGCCTTCGTACAGCACGGCGGATTGGCCCGGCGTTGCCGCCCACTGCGCGGGGTCGGGGGCGCTGAAGTCCAGTTGGAAGGCATCAGCTGCGTGCGCGTGGAAGCTGCAGGGCGCATCCGCCTGGCGATAGCGTGTCTTGGCCGCCAGCCGCCCGTCGGCCGGGGCATGCCCGGCCACCCAGCTGGCATCTTCGGCTTGCAGATGACGTGACAGCAGGGCCGGGTGGTCGTGCCCCTGGACGGCAATCAGCCGGTTACGGGCCAGGTCCTTCGCCGCGACGAACCAGGGCGCGTGCGTGCCGCCGCCGCTGCGCAGCCCGCCAATGCCCAGGCCCTGGCGCTGGCCCAGGGTGTAGAAACTCAGGCCCACATGGCGGCCGATCTCGCGGCCGCGCTCGTCCACGATGGGGCCGGGCTCGTGGCTGAGGTAGCGGTTCAGGAACTCGCGGAAGGGGCGCTCGCCGATGAAGCAGATGCCCGTGGAGTCCTTCTTCTTCGCGTTCGGCAGGCCGATCTCCAGTGCCAGACGCCGCACTTCGGTCTTGTGGAGTTCACCCACCGGGAACAGGGTGCGCGACAGCTGCGCCTGGTTCAGGCGGTGCAGGAAGTAGCTCTGGTCCTTGGCCGGGTCCAGCCCCTTGAGCAACTGGTGTGAGCCGTCAGGCGTTTGTCGCACGCGCGCGTAGTGCCCGGTGGCGATCTTGTCCGCGCCCAGGCGCATGGCGTGGTCCAGGAAGGCCTTGAACTTGATCTCGGCGTTGCACAGCACGTCGGGGTTGGGCGTGCGGCCGGCCTGGTATTCGCGCAGGAACTCGGCAAAGACGCGGTCCTTGTATTCCGAGGCGAAGTTGACGTGCTCGATCTCGATGCCCACCACGTCGGCCACGGCGGCGGCATCGACGAAGTCGACATTGGACGAGCAATAGCCCGTGTCGTCGTCATCTTCCCAGTTCTTCATGAAGATGCCCACGACCTCGAAGCCCTGCTGCTTGAGCAGCCAGGCGCTGACGGCGGAGTCCACGCCGCCTGAAAGGCCGACAACGACACGGGTTTTCATCACGCCGGATTGTCGCGGAGGGACAACCCAGGCGCGGCTGCGCAGCTCAGACAAGCGGCGGCCAGGTGCAGGAGCCCGGCCAGCGGGCGCCGATGGGTGGGCCTGGCGCAGGGGGCAGGCCGCCGGCTGCGGTCTGCCTGCTGCCAACTTCGCTTCAGTGCGCCAGGATCTTGGACAGGAAGTCGCGCGTGCGTTCGTTGGTCGGGTTCTCGAAGAAGGCCGCGGCGGTGTTCTGCTCGACGATCTGACCCTGGTCCATGAAGATCACACGGTCGGCCACCTGGCGGGCGAAGCCCATCTCGTGCGTCACGCAGATCATGGTGATGCCCTGGTTGGCCAGCTCGATCATCACGTCCAGCACCTCGTTGATCATCTCCGGATCGAGCGCCGAGGTGGGTTCGTCGAACAGCATGATCTTGGGCGTCAGGCACAGAGCTCGGGCGATGGCCACGCGCTGCTGCTGGCCGCCTGACAACTGCAGCGGGTACTTCTGCGCCTGCTCGGCAATCTGCACGCGCTGCAGCTGTGCCATGGCCCGTTCCTCGGCCTCTTTCTTCGGCAGCTTGCCCACCCACATGGGTGAGAGGGTGAGGTTCTCCAGAACCGTCAAGTGCGGGAACAGGTTGAACTGCTGGAACACCATGCCCACCTGCCGGCGCACCTGCTCCACGGCCTTCACGTCGTCGCTGAGCTCGATGCCGTCCACCACGAGACGGCCCTCCTGATGCTCCTCAAGCCGGTTGATGCAGCGGATGAGCGTGCTCTTGCCCGAGCCTGAGGGCCCGCAGATCACGATGCGCTCGCCCCGCGCGACCTGGAGGTCGATGTCGCGAAGCACGTGGAAGGCATTGCCATACCACTTGTTGACCTTGTCGAAGCTGATGATGGGCTCGGCCATGGGGGTTCCGTCAACGGTTGCGGCTGCGCGACAGCTGCTTCTCGATCCACAGGCTGTAGCGGCTCATCGCGAAGCAGAAGATGAAGTACACCGCCGCGATGAAGAGATAGGCCTCGATCTTGAAGGGACGCCAGTTCGCGTCGGAGTTCAGGGCCAGGCCCATCGCGCCCGTCAGCTCGTACAAACTGACGATGGTGACCAGCGAGGTGTCCTTGAAGATCGAGATGAAGTTGTTCATGATGCCCGGCACCACGGTGGCCAGCGCCTGGGGCAGGATGATCTTGCGGTGGGCCTGCCAATAGGTGAGTCCGAGCGAGTCGGCCGCCTCGTACTGCCCCTTGGGAATGGACTGCAGCCCGCCACGCACGATCTCGGCCATGTAGGCCGCGGCAAACAGCGTGATGCCCACCAGCACCCGCACCAGCACGTCGATGCTGGTGCCCGGCGGCATGAACAGCGGGAACATGAAGCTGGCCATGAACAGCACGGAGATCAGCGGCACGCCGCGGATCAACTCCACGTAGATCGTGCACAGGGTGCTGATCGCGGGCAGGTGGCTGCGTCGGCCCAGCGCCACCAGGATGGACAGCGGGAAGGCCAGCACGATGGACAGCGTGGCCAGCATGATGGTCAGCGGCAGTCCGCCCCAGCGGTCGGTGTCGACCTCTTCCAGGCCGAGCACGCCGCCGCCCATCAGCGTGAAGAACAGTGCCAGCACGGCGATCCAGAGCAACACCAGCCAGGGCTTCCAGAAGGTGCGCACGCAACTCGCCACCAGCAGCGCCACCATGGCCAGCGTGGCCACCTCAGGCCGCCATTGCTCGTCGAAGGGGTAACGGCCGAAGATGATCAGGCGCCACTTTTCGGTGATCACGCCCCAGCAGGCACCCACCCCGCGCGCAGCCTGGCACTTGTCGGCATCGGGCGCGACGATGGCGGCGGTGACGGCCCACTGCACCAGACCAGGCAGCCACCACACGGCCAAGGCCAGCACCAGCAGCGTGGACACCATGTTGCCGGGGCTGCCGAACAGGTTGGTTCTCAGCCACGGCAACAGGCCGTTGGTGCGCTTTGGGGAAGGCCGCGGCGCAATGGGTTCGAAGGTCGGAACGACGGAGCTCATTCAACGCTCCTTGATCGCCGCGCGGCGGTTGTACCAGTTCATGATCGCCGACGTGGAGAGCGAGGTCGACAGGTAGACCAGCATGATGAGCGCGATGCACTCGACGGCGCGCCCGGTCTGGTTGATGGCCGTGTTCGAGATCGAGACGACGTCCGGGTAGCCGATGGCCACCGCCAGCGAGGAGTTCTTCGTCAGATTCAGGTACTGGTTGGTCATCGGCGGGATGATCACCCGCAGCGCCTGGGGCAGCACCACCAAGCGCATGGTGTGGCCGCGTGACAGCCCCAGCGAAGAAGCCGCCTCGGTCTGCCCCCGAGGCACCGAGGCGATGCCCGCGCGCACCACTTCGGCGACGAAGGCCGCGGTGTAGAAGACCAGACCGAACAGCACCGACAGGAACTCAGGCGTCAGCGAGGTGCCGTCCACCACCGCAGCCTCCGCCTGGCTGGGCAGATTCCACTGGGTGGGCGCGCCTCCGGCTGCCCAACCCAGCACGGCGCCTGCCAGCATCAGACCCAGCCCCGGAAGCAGCACCGCACGGGTGCGCCCGGTGCGCTCGAAGTGAGTCCGTGCGGCGCGCGACCAGGCCCAGGCACCCACGCCCCCGGCCACCGCCCCGAGCAAGGCCAGCCCGTGCGCGAGCTCCCACACGGGCACGGGGTAAGCGAGGCCACCCTTGCTCAGGAACACCAGGCCCATCAACGAGCTTGCAGCGTCGGCGTCCGGCAGCCACTCGGTCATCAGCAGGTACCACACCAGCAGCTGCAGCAGGATCGGGACGTTGCGGAACAACTCGACGTAGGCGTAACACAGGCCGCGGATCAGGGCGTTGGAGGAGAACCGGCCCACGCCCAGCAAGGTCCCGAGCAAGGTGGTCAGCACGATGCCGATCACCGCCACGCGCAGGGTGTTGACCATGCCGACCAGGAAGGCCTGCCAATAGGGCCTGATCGATTCGTACGGAATCAGCGACTCGCCGATATCGAAGCCGGCGGGCTGCAGGAGAAAGTCGAAACCACTCTGGATGCCGCGCGAGCGCATGTTCTCCAGGGTGTTGTAGGCCAGAAACCACACGCCCAGCGCGATCAACGCCAGTGCCAGAACCTGGTATATCAGCCCGCGCACAGCGCGGCTGCGCAGCGACAGCGTGCGTTTGCGTGGAGGCGGAGGACGGCTGGAAATCATCGGAACTCGTGCAGTGCGCCGGCTGACCTTGCCCGACAAGGCGTCAGGGCAGCAGACTCAACAGACCGGCAAAGGACCCTAAGCAAGAAAAGGGCCGCCACGACGTTCGGACGTGGCGGCCCGCTCAGCTGCAGGTTGTCAGCGTTGGGGGCTCAACGCACGGGCGGCGCGTACATCAGGCCGCCCTTGTTCCACAGGTTGTTCACGCCTCGGGGCAGCCCGATAGGGGTCTTCGGGCCTACGTTGCGCTCGAAGATCTCGCCGTAGTTGCCCACGGCCTTGATGGCGCGGTAAGCCCAGTCCTTGTCCAGACCCAGCAACTTGCCGGTGTCCTCGGACACGCCCAGCAGGCGCTGCACCACGGGGTCGGCGCTGGTCTTCATCTGGTCCACGTTGGCCTGGTTCACGCCGTACTCCTCGGCCTCCAGCAGCGCGAACTTGACCCAGCGCGCAATGGCGAAGAGTTCATCGTCACCGCGGCGCACGGACGGGCCCAGGGGCTCCTTGGAGATCAGTTCCGGAAGGATCATGTGATCGGCCGGGTTCTTGGCTTCCTTGTTGCGCACGGACGCCAGGCCGGAGGCGTCCGTCGTGTACGCTTGGCAACGGCCGGCGAAGTAGGCGCCCGTGGCGGCTTCCACCTTCTCAAACACCACCGGCTTGATGTTCAGGTTGTTGGCACGCGAGTAGTCGGTCAGGTTCTTCTCGGTCGTGGTGCCCGATTGCACGCACACCGTGGCGCCCTTCAGTTGCTTGGCGCTCTTGATCTTCCCCTTGGACGGCACCATGAAGCCCTGGCCGTCGTAATAGGTCACGCCGACGAAGGACAGGCCCAGGGAGGCGTCACGCGTCAGCGTCCAGGTGGTGTTGCGCGACAGGATGTCGATCTCGCCGGACTGCAGCGCCGTGAAGCGCTGCTGCGCGTTCAGCGGCACCCACTTGATCTTGGTGGCGTCACCCAGGAGGGCGGCGGCCACGGCCTTGCAGTAGTCCACGTCCAGACCGGACCAGTTGCCCTGGCTGTCTGCTGCCGAGAAGCCCGCCAGGCCGGTGTTGACGCCGCACACGAGCTGGCCGCGTTGCTTGATCGTGTCGATGGTCTTGCCGGCGTGGGCCGGTACTGCGGCCATCGCAGCGGCAGCCACCAAGGCGCCCAGGGCGATGCGGGGGAAGGATTTCAGCATGAAGGATCTCCTGGAAGGGTAAGAAAAAGTCGCGCATGCACCCCGACAGGGCATGAGTGGGGCATGAGTGGGGCGCGACGGTAGCCGGAAATCAGGCTTGCAGCAATTGTGCCAATCCCTATCCCGGTGCCTTGTGGGGTTGGAAACGGGCGCTGAGCAGCGGTCGGGGCTCGTGGCGGCCTGTGCCTCATGCGCCCCCGCCAGGCCCTGAATGCTTGATCTGCGGCCACGTCACGCTGTCGTCGCCCAACACGGTGTCCAGGGGGAATCGGCGGCCTGCCAGGTGGTCCTCGATGCAGCGCCACACCAACGGGCTGCGGTGGCGCTCACGGCTGGCACGGATCTCTTCGGGCCGCATCCACAGCGTGCGCACGATGCCCTCGTCCAGGGTGCGCCCGGCCTCGGGTTCGCCGCAGGTCCCGGCGTAGGCCAGGCGCAAGTAGGTGACGTCCTCGCCCGTGGCCGGGCGCTGGAAGCGCGAGAGATACACGCCCAGCAGGCAGGTGGGTTCGAACGGGCGGCCGGTTTCCTCCAGCGCCTCGCGGCACACGGCCTGCTGCGGCGTCTCACCCTGCTCCAGATGGCCCGCCGGGTTGTTCAGCCGGAGCCCCTCGGGCGTGTGCTCCTCCACCAGCAGGTACTCGGTTCCGCCCGGGCCGCGGCGCTCGATGATGGCGGCCACGGTGACACTGGGCTTCCAACGCTGATCTGTCATGCGGCGGATGCTAACGGCTGGCCCACGCCTGAGCAGAAGACTCGCGCATCGGCCTGCACCCGCGCGCGGGTCGGGATCGTTGTGTAAGCTGGCGGGTTACGTTCTCAGGCCGTTCCAGGCGTTTCCAGGCCTTTCCAGGCGGGCCCAGGCCGTTTTAGGTGCAGTTCCCGGGGCAGTTTCCGGGTAGACAGGGGAATCCTCATGCTGATTGGTGTACCAAGAGAAATCGCTGCGGGCGAAAAGCGGGTGGCCACCGTGCCCGACGTGGTGGAAAAGCTCGCCAAGCTCGGGTTCACTGTTGCCGTGCAAAGCGGTGCGGGTGACGCGGCGAACTTCGCCGACGACACCTACCGCGCGGCGGGTGCCCAGGTGTTGCCTTCTGCGGCTGACATCTGGTCCACCGCCGACATCGTGTTCAAGGTGCGCCCGCCCACTCCGGAAGAGGTGGCCCTGATGCGTGAAGGCCAGACGCTGATCGGCTTCGTCTGGCCCGCACAGCACCCCGAGCTGATGCAGCAGTTGCAGGCCAAGGGTGCCACCGTGCTGGCCATCGACTGCCTGCCGCGCCAGCTGAGCCGCGCCCAGAAGATGGACGCGCTGACCTCCATGGCCGGCATCAGCGGCTACCGCGCGGTGATCGAGGCGGCCAACGCCTTCGGTCGCTTCTTCAACGGCCAGATCACGGCCGCGGGCAAGGTGCCACCGGCCAAGGTGTTCATCGCGGGCGCGGGCGTGGCGGGGCTCGCCGCCATCGGTACGGCAGCGAATCTGGGCGCCATCGTGCGCGCCAACGACACCCGCGCCGAAGTGGCCGACCAGGTGAAGTCGCTGGGCGGCGAGTTCGTGAAGGTGGACTACGAGGAAGAGGGCTCTGGCGGTGGCGGCTACGCCAAGGTCATGAGCGAGGGCTTCCAGGCCGCGCAGCGTGCCATGTACGCGCAGCAGGCCAAGGACGCCGACATCATCATCACCACGGCGCTGATCCCGGGCAAGCCCGCGCCGAAGCTGATCACGGCCGAGATGGTGCAGACCATGAAGCCCGGCAGCGTGATCGTGGACATGGCTGCCGAGCAGGGCGGCAACTGCGAGCTGACGGTGCCGGGCGAGGCCGTGGTGCGCCACGGCGTCACCATCGTGGGCTACACCGACCTGGCCAGCCGTCTGGCCAAGCAGGCCTCCACGCTGTATTCCACCAACCTGCTGCGCCTGACCGAGGAACTGTGCAAGACCAAGGACGGCGTCATCAACGTGAACTTCGAGGACGATGCCATCCGCGGCCTCACGGTCGTCAAGGAGGGTGCCCTCACCTGGCCTGCCCCGGCGCCCAAGCTGCCTGCCGCGCCGGCGGCCAAGCCCGCCGCAGCGGTGGCCGCGCCCAAGGCGTCGTCGCATGGCCATGGGCCCGGCGAGCCGATGTCGGCCAAGACGCTGGCCATCGTGTTCAGTGTGGGCGCCGTGCTGTTCGCCCTGGTGGGCGCCTATGCGCCGGCCAGCTTCCTGTCGCACTTCACGGTCTTCGTGCTCGCCTGCTTCGTGGGCTACATGGTGGTGTGGAACGTGACGCCGTCGCTGCACACGCCGCTGATGAGCGTGACCAACGCCATCTCGTCCATCATCGCCATCGGCGCGCTGGTGCAGATTGCGCCGCCTCTGGATACGGCCGGTGCCGCCAACCGTCCCAACACCCTGATCCTGGCGATGGCGGTGATCGCCCTGGTGCTCACGGCCATCAACATGTTCGGCGGCTTCGCGGTCACGCGGCGCATGCTGGCGATGTTCAGGAAATGAAGCCCCCAAGCTCGCTTGCGCTCGCTACCCCCCAAGGGGGCCGTCCGCCAGCGGCCCGGCAGAGCCGGTTCCGCGGCGGAAAGCTAGATTTTTTTGCACGCTTTGTGCGTTGCAGTCCGCGCCATGCGCGGTGGAGCAATTGACATGACTGCCAGCCTTGCCACGGTCGCCTACATCGGCGCGACCATCCTCTTCATCCTCAGCCTCGGTGGCCTGTCGAACCCTGAGACCGCGCGCCGCGGCAACCTCTTCGGCATGCTCGGCATGGGCATCGCCGTGGTGGCCACCATCCTGGGCCCGCGGGTCACGGCCATCGGCGTGCCCTACATCGTGGGTGCCCTGGTGGTGGGCGGCGCCATCGGTCTGTACGCCGCCAAGAAGGTGCAGATGACGCAGATGCCCGAACTGGTGGCGTTGATGCACAGCCTGGTGGGTCTGGCGGCCTGCCTGGTGGGGTTTTCAAGCTACGTCGACACCTCGGTGGCCTACACAGGCGCCGAGAAGGTGATCCACGAAGTGGAGATCTACATCGGCATCCTGATTGGCGCGGTGACGTTCTCGGGCTCCATCGTCGCCTTCGGCAAGTTGAGCGGGAAGATCGGCGGCAAGCCCCTGCTGCTGCCGGCGCGCCACGCGCTGAACCTGGTAGCGCTGCTGGTGGTGATCTGGTACGGCCGCGAGTTCGTGCTGGCGCCGGACGTCAACGCCGGCATGACGCCGCTGATCGTGATGACGGTGATCGCACTGCTGTTCGGCATCCACATGGTGATGGCCATTGGCGGGGCGGACATGCCGGTGGTGGTCTCCATGCTCAACAGCTACTCGGGCTGGGCCGCGGCGGCCACGGGCTTCATGCTCAGCAACGATCTGCTGATCGTCACGGGTGCCCTGGTGGGCAGCTCGGGCGCCATCCTCAGCTACATCATGTGCCGCGCGATGAACCGCAACTTCTTCAGCGTGATCGCGGGCGGCTTCGGCGGTGGTGCACCGGTACCGAAGGCCGCCGGCGGCGCGGCCGAGCCCCAGGGCGAGGTGCAACCGGTGAGTGCTGCCGAGACGGCCGAGCTCCTGCGCGAGGCCAAGAGCGTGATCATCGTGCCGGGCTACGGCATGGCGGTGGCGCAGGCCCAGCACACGGTGTACGAGATCACCAAGCTGCTGCGCGAGAAGGGCGTGAACGTGCGCTTTGCCATCCACCCGGTGGCCGGGCGCATGCCGGGCCACATGAACGTGCTGCTGGCCGAGGCCAAGGTGCCGTATGACATCGTCATGGAGATGGACGAGATCAACGAGGACTTCCCCGAGGCCGACGTCTCCATGGTGATCGGTGCCAACGACATCGTGAACCCGGCCGCGCAGGACGACCCCAGCAGCCCCATCGCCGGCATGCCGGTGCTGGAGGTCTGGAAGGCCCGCACCAGCATCGTGATGAAGCGCTCCATGGCCAGCGGTTACGCCGGCGTGGACAACCCGCTGTTCTACAAGGACAACAACCGCATGCTCTTCGGCGACGCCAAGAAGATGCTGGACGAGGTGCTGGGGGCCTTGAAGGGCTGATCAGCATCTCGTGGGTGTGCTCTTCGCCAAGGCCGCGCTAGCGGTCGCGGTGCAGGGCCTGCTTGCTTTGCCAGTGCTGAGGCACTGAAGTGTTTTTCTGCGCTGGCCGCGCCATCGGCGCCTGGTTTGCATTACATTCGTTCACCTCGGGGGTGAACGAATGGAAGTCGAGTTCATCGACGGCCGTCTCAAGAAGCGGTGCGAAGACAAGTCAGCACGCCAGGGCGCCTTTCAGAAGGCGGCGGCCGACAAACTGGCCCAGCGATTGGATGATCTTCGAGCTGCTGCGCACATGGAAGCGGTCCGGCACTTGCCCGGCCAGTGGGAAGAACTGACGGGCAACAGACGCGGTCAGTTTTCGTGTCGGCTCGACAAGAAGCTCCGACTGGTCGTCAGGCCCAGGCGCCAACCACCCCCCTTGAAGGCTGACGGTGGGCTCGACTGGGCTGCCGTTGATGCATTGATCGTCCTTGAAGTGGTGAACTACCATGACTGAAATCTCCCTGGCTCATCAGCGCCCCCAGGGCCGGGCTGCGCCCAGCCCGCCCCCCGAGGGGGGCAAGCAAGCTTGGGGGGGCGGCCCGGCGCTTGCGTACCAGCCCGTTGAGGTCTCGCCCCCTGGCGCCACCCTGCGAGACCTGTTGGAAGAGCGCGACTGGACCCAGCGCGAGCTGGCCCACCGTCTGGGCCGCCCACCGCAGGCGGTCAACGAGATCCTCGCCGGCAAGAAGGAAATCACCGAAGACACCGCGCTCGAACTGGAGCGGGTGACGCAGGTGCCCGCACAGTTCTGGCTGGTACGCGAATCCCATTACCGGGAATACCTGGCGCGGGTGCGCAGCACCGTGGCTGCGCGTGAGAACCTGCCCTGGTTGGAACAGTTCCCGCTGAAGGCGCTGCAGGATGCCGGCGTGCTGCCGGCCGGCCGGCTGACGCAAGCCTTCAAGCAGGCGCTGGTGGAGCCCTTGCTGCGGTTCTTCGGCGTGGCTTCGCCGGCCGGGTGGAAAGCCCACTACGAGCAGATGCAGCCCCAGTTCCGCCGTGCGCGGCCGGCGCGCCAGGCCGACGTGGCAGCCATCACCGCCTGGCTGCGCATGGGTGAGCTGCACGCCACACGGCTGCAGACGGCCGACTACATCCCGGCCCGGTTGCAAGCCGCCCTGCCCGCCATGCGCGCGTTGACCACCCAGCCGCCCGAACGCATCCAGCGCGAACTGGTACGCCTGTGTGCCGATGCGGGCGTGGCCTTGGTCTTCGTGCCCGCCTTGCCTGGCGCGCAGGTGTCGGGTGTGGCGCGGTGGCTGCATGGCAAGCCCTTGATCCAGTTGTCGCTGCTCGGCAAGTGGAATGACGGCTTCTGGTTCAGCTTCTTCCACGAAGTGGGGCATGTGCTCAAGCACCCCGCACGCGCCATCTTTCTTGACGATGCCGCAGCCGGCGCCACGGCCGACATGCCTGAAGAGGAAGAGGCCAACCGCTTTGCCGCCGACACCCTGGTGCCCCGCGCGCAGCAAGCCCGGTTGGCGGCGCTGCCGCTGGAGGCCGCCAGCATCGAGGCCTTTGCCCGGGACATCGGTGTCCACCCCGGCATCGTGGTGGGGCAGTTGCAGCACCGCGGCCGCCTGGGGTACGGGCATGTGCTCACGCGGCTGAAGGCCCGCTACGACATCACGCCGCGCACCGCGCAGCACTGAACCTGTTCACGGCCCGCCCATGCCCACGCTTGACTGGCTTGACCGCGACGCCGCCTTTCGCGTGGCCCATCGCGTGCCCACCCGCGTGCTGCGCCCGCACCCGGCCGCACCCACCGTCGGCGCACCGCCGCCCGAGGGCAACCTGCTGGTGCAGGGCGACAACCTGGAGGCGCTGAAGGCCCTGCTGCCCTTCTACCGCGGCCGGGTGAAGTGCATCTTCATCGACCCGCCCTACAACACGCGCAGCGCCTTCGAGCACTACGACGACAACCTGGAGCACTCGCAGTGGCTGAGCATGATGCTGCCGCGGCTGCAATTGCTGCGCGAGTTCCTGCGCGAAGACGGCAGCATCTGGGTGACCATCGATGACAACGAAGGGCATTACCTCAAGGTGCTGATGGATGAGGTGTTCGGACGGGGGAACTTCGTGGCGAACTGTGTTTGGCAGAAGGCATATACGTCCAATCAGACGGCCAGGCACTTATCGGACACCCACGATCACGTGCTTTTGTACGCGCGGCATTCTTCTTCTCTCGCTGTGGGCAAGTTGAGCCGCAGCGAAGAGCAGATTGCTAGCTTCAAGAACCCGGATGATGACCCACGAGGCCCTTGGAAAGCTGAAAACTTGTCTGCTGGGAAGTTCTATTCCGCTGGCATGTTCCCGATTACCGGACCGACTGGATTGATCTTTCTCCCTCCCCCTAATCGCTATTGGCGGTGTAACGAATCCCAATACAAGGCTTGGCTTTCGGACGGTCGGATCACCTTCGGGCTCAAGGGGACAGGGCGGCCAATGTTGAAGAAGTACCTGTCTGAGTTGACAGACGGCCTTACCGCAAACACCTGGTGGGATCACAACACCGTTGGAAGCAACAAGGAAGCAAGCATTGGACTCAAAGACTTGCTTGCCGGGACTCCTGATCTGTTTCAGACCCCCAAACCAGAAAAGCTGATTGAGCGAGCTCTAGATCTCACTACTTGTCCCGGCGACCTCATCCTCGACTCCTTCCTCGGCAGCGGCACCACGGCCGCCGTGGCGCACAAGATGGGCCGGCGCTGGATCGGCATCGAGATGGGCGAGCATGCGCTCAGCCATTGCCTGCCGCGCTTGCGCAAGGTGGTGGAGGGCGAGCAGGGCGGCATCAGCGCGGCCGTGGGCTGGCAGGGCGGGGGTGGCTTTCGCACCCTGCAGCTCGGCGCACCGCTGTTCGACGAACAGGGCGATCTGCACACCGAGGTGCGCTTCGGCGACCTGGCCGCCTTTGTGTGGATGCGCGAGACCGGCAGCGCCTGGGAGCCACCCGCCGCGCCTGGCCCCTTGCTGGGCGTGCATGAAGGCCGGGCCTACTACCTGCTTTACAACGGCGTCCTGGGCGATAGGCGCCCCGCTTCCGGCAATGTGCTGACCAGTGCCGTGCTCGACAACCTGCGCCGCCCCGGCTGGCCCGAGGGGCCGAAGGTGGTCTACGGCGAGGCCTGCCTGCTGGGCGACGCCCGGCTGGCGGCCCATGGCATCACCTTCCGTCAACTGCCGCACGCCGTGCCGCGCTGAGCCGCACCCACGCTGAGGAGAACCCCGGATGCCGGCCTTCGAACTCAAGCACTATCAGAAGCGGGCGCTGGAGCTGCTGGAGCGCTTTCTGCGCAGCGCGGCCACGCTCGGCCCGAGCGCGGCCTTTTCCGAGTTGACCGGCTACGGCTACCACCGCGAGCCCTTTGGCGAGGTGCCCTGCGTGTGCCTGCGCATTCCCACGGGTGGCGGCAAGACCTTGCTCGCCGCGCACGCCATCGGCCGGCTTGCCCAGGAATGGCCGGGCCGTCACCCGAAGCCGCTGGCGCTGTGGCTGGTGCCCAGTGACACCATCCGCAGTCAGACGCTCAGGGCCTTGTCCACCCCTGGCCACCCCTTCCGTGAGGCGCTGACCGCGGCCTGCGGCGATGACACCGTGGTGTGCGAGCTGGAAGCCCTGGCGCAGCTTGCACCGCAGGACTACGAGCAGCGCGCGGTGGTGGTGGTGGCGACGATCCAGAGCTTTCGTGTTGAAGACACCGACCAGCGCAACGTCTATGCCTTCAGCGAGGCCTTCGAGCCGCATTTCCGCGGCCTGCAGCCGGCAGCCCTGGCAGCGCTGGATGGGCTGCCTGACGCGCGGGTCACGCCAGAAGACGTGGAATCCGCCAAGTCAGGGCGCGAGATGCTGGCGCGTTTCGTGGGGCAGCCGCGCTGGAGCCTGGCGAACTGGCTGGCGTTGCGCCAGCCTTACGTGATCGTCGACGAAGCCCACACCGCCAAGACCGAGCGAAGCTTCGAGGCGCTGAAGCGGCTCAACCCGTCCTTGATCCTGGAACTGACGGCCACGCCACTGCCCAAGCGCACCAATGTGCTGTTCCACGTGTCGGCCCAACAGTTGCAGGCCGAGCACATGATCAAGATGCCGATCACGCTGGTGGAACACACCCGCGGATGGCAGGCTGCCGTGCTGGACGCGGTGCAGACCCAGCGCCTGCTGGAGACGCAAGCGCTGGCGGAGGAGGCCGAGGCCGGGCCGAACCAGGGGGCTTACATCCGCCCCATCGTGCTGTTCCAGGCCCAGAACCAGGGTGAGCCCGTGGACGTGGAGGTGCTGCGCGCACACCTGGTCAATGAGCTGCGCCTGCCTGAGGCCCAGGTGAAGGTGGCCACGGGCACGCGGCGCGAAATTGACGGCATCGACCTGGCGGCGCGCGACTGCCCGGTGCGGTTCATCATCACCGTGCAGGCGCTGGGCGTGGGCTGGGACTGCCCCTTTGCCTACGTGCTGTGCAGCGTGCAGACCATCCGCTCGGGCACCGCCATCGAGCAGTTGCTCGGTCGCGTGCTGCGCATGCCCTACGCCGCCCCCCGCACCCGCCCGGCCCTGAACCGTGCCTACGCCCACGTGACGGAAGCTGCAACGGGCATGGCCGCCAACGCGCTGGCCGACCGGCTGATCGATGGCATGGGCTTTGACCCGCTGGACATGGCGTCGATGATCGCGCCCCAGCTCCCGCTGGCGCTGGTGGGGCCGGACGGTGAGCGTGATGACGGGCCGCTCTTCGAGCGTGCTGCCGCAACGCCTGCGCTGCCTCTGCCCGCACTGACGATCGACCTGCCCGCAGGCGCGCCACTGCCGGCCGCCCTGCAGGAGGCCCTGGCGGCCGGGCGTGCGCAGGTCAGCAGCGACGGTGAGCGCCAGCGCGTGCGCGTGGAAGGGGCCGTGGGCGCGGCGCTGGCGACAGCGCTTGTGGAAGCGCAGCCGCGCAAGCAGCGCGAGGGCGCGCGCCAGCAGTTGGAGCGCCACAACGCGGTGGTGGCGGGCCTTCAAGCGCCAGCAAGCCGCGGCGAAAGCTTCTTGCCAGTGCCGCGGATGGCTTTCCGGCCCCCGCCTTGCACCGCCGGTGAGCAACTGCCGCTGGCATTGCTGGAAGTGGAGGCCGTGCGGGAGACGGTGGCACTGGACCTCCTGGCCGCACCGATCCAGATCGAAGGCTTTGCCATGGTGGAGCAAGGCACCATGTGGGAGGTCTACCTGGACGGCCAACGCACCCGCGTCGCGCGGGGCGATGCCGCCCAGTTGCCACTGGATGGCGTGCAGACCCGAGCCCGACCGGAGGACCTGGCGCGCTGGCTCGCCGACGCGCTGCAGCACCCCGCCCGCAATGTGGCGCGCGACGTGCTGCCGGCCCACCTTCGCGCATTCACCCTGGCGTGCGTGAACCACCTGATGCACGACAAGGGCTTGCCCCTGGCTCAATTGGTGCGGCATCAATACCCGTTGATGCAGCGCCTGGCCTTGCACATTGATGAGATGCGCGAAGCGGCCGGACGCTTGGCGTTCAGACAACTCGTGCTGGACGGCGGATGGCAGGTGGAGGCTGGACCGGCGTTCGAGTTCCGCTTCGACCGCAACGCCTACCCGGTGCCGGGCAACAAGCGCTATGCCGGCAGGTTCCAGATGACCAAGCACTTCTACCCAGTGGTGGCCGATCTGGAGGATGGTTCAGAGGAACTCTTCTGCGCACTCGCGCTCGACAACCATCCGGACGTTCGTTGCTGGGTGCGCAACCTGGATTCGGAGCCTGTCCACGCGTTCTGGCTGCCCACCTCTGCGGGGCGCTTCTACCCGGACTTCGTCTGTGAGTTGACTGACGGCCGGGTGTTTGTGGCGGAGTACAAAGGCGAGCATCTGCGGACCGCTCCCCGGGAGATTGAGAAGCGACAGGTCGGCGAACGGTGGGCAGAGCGCAGTGGTGGGAGGGCGGTGTTTGCGATGTTGTTCAAGCAGGACCGAGGGATGAACGTGGCCCAGCAGATCGACGCCGCCCTGGCTTGAGGAGGCAACGCTTTTGACACTTGCCATCGTCAGCGCGATGCGCCAGGAACTGAGCGCGCTGCTGGCCTGCCTGGAGGGCGCGCAGGTGGTGCACGCCGGCGGCCGGTCCTTTCATCAAGGCCGCATGGCCGGGCGCGATGTGGTGCTGGTGCTCAGCGGCATCGGCAAGGTGGCCGCCGCGGCCACCGCCGTCCTGCTGATCGACCGCTTCCAGGCGCGCAGCCTGCTGTTCACCGGTGTGGCCGGCGGGCTGGGCCCCGGCGTGAAGGTGGGCGATGTGGTGGTGGCCAGCGCCTTGCTGCAGCACGACCTGGATGTCTCGCCACTGTTTCCGCGCTGGGAAGTGCCGCTGACGGGCCGCTCGCGCTTCGATGCCGATGTCCGCGTGCGCGATGCTCTGGCCCGCGCTTGCGACCAGGTGCTGGCGCGGCCCCACCCGGGCCTGGCGTCGCTGGGCCTGCACGCGCCGCAGCGGCATCTGGGCCTGGTGGTCAGCGGCGACCGCTTCGTCTCTTCCGCCGCGGAGAGCGCCAGCCTTCGCGCCGCCCTGCCCGACGCGCTGGCCGTGGAAATGGAGGGTGCGGCCATGGCGCAGGTCTGTGCCGATTTCGCCTGCCCCCTGGGCGTGCTGCGCAGCGTGTCGGACCGGGCGGACGACGCGGCCCACGTGGACTTCGGCCGGTTCGTGGACGAGGTGGCGGCCGAGTACTCGCGTGACATCGTGCTGGCCGCCCTGGCGGGCGGCCTCGGGGCTGCCAAGGCCTGAGGCTGCCTGCAAGCCGTCGGCCTTCGCCCGATGCTGAAGCCGGGCCAGCTTGCAGCACGCCTTGCGAACCGCCGGACCTATCGAATCCCCCGATGCGCCGCCGTCAGCCCGCCGTCAGAATCGACGGCGGAGGATGACATCATGCTCAGACCATGGCTCGTGCAGTACCCCGAGGGCGTGCCGGCCGAGATGTCGGTCGATGCCTACCCTTCCCTGGCGGCGCTGATGCAGGAGAGCTTCGAGCGCCATCGTGACCTGCCGGCCTACCGCTTCATGGGCAGCTCGCTGAGCTTCGGCGAGCTGGACGAGCATTCCCGTGCGCTGGCGGGCTGGCTGCAGGCCCAGGGCTTGCAGCGGGGCGACCGGGTGGCGGTGATGCTGCCCAACGTGCCCCAGTACCCCATCGCCGTGGCAGCCATCCTGCGCGCCGGGCTGGTGGTGGTGAACGTGAACCCGCTGTACACCGCGCGTGAACTCGAGCACCAGCTCAAGGATTCGGGCGCCCGGCTCATCGTCATCCTGGAGAACTTCGCCGCCACCTTGCAGAAGGTGATGGACCACGTGCCCGTGAAGAAGGTGCTGCTGGCCGCCATGGGCGACCGGCTGGGCTGGTTCAAGGGTGCGCTGGTCAACCAGGTGGTGCGCCGCGTGAAGAAGCTGGTGCCCCCTTTTCACCTGCCCACCGCATTGCGTTTCAACGACGCGCTCGCGCGCGGCCGGAATGCCCGCTTCACGGCCCCCACCGTGGGCCCGGACGACATTGCCGTGCTGCAGTACACGGGCGGCACCACGGGCCTGAGCAAGGGGGCCGTGCTGCTGCATCGCAACCTGGTGGCCAACGTGCTGCAGTCCGAGGCCTGGAACCGGCCGGCGCTGAAGGCGGTGCCGCCTGGCGAGCAACTGGTCACCGTCTGCGCGTTGCCGCTGTATCACATCTTCGCCTTCAACATCAACATGATGCTGGGCCTGCGCATGGGGGCGTGCAACCTGCTGATCCCCAACCCGCGCGACCTGGCGGCCACCTTGAAGGAGCTGTCACGGCACCGGTTTCACAGCATGCCCGCGGTGAACACCTTGTTCGCCGCCATCGCCCACCACCCTGACTTCTCCAAGGTGGACTGGAGCAGCCTCAAGCTCAGCGTGGGCGGCGGCATGGCCGTGCAGCAGGCCACGGCCCGGTTGTGGCTGGAGAAGACCGGCTGCCCCATCTGCGAGGGCTATGGCCTGTCCGAGACCAGCCCATCGGTCACCTGCAACCCGGTGGACGCCACCGCCTACAGCGGCCACATCGGGGTGCCCTTGCCCAGCACCGAAGTGCGCATCCTCGGGGACGACGGCACCGAGCAGCCACCGGGCTCGCCCGGTGAGATCTGCATCCGCGGCCCGCAGGTGATGGCCGGCTACTGGCAGCGCCCCGACGAGACGGCCAAGGTCATGACCGCCGACGGCTTCTTCCGCAGCGGTGACATCGGGGTGATGGACGAGCGCGGTTGCGTGCGCATCGTCGACCGCAAGAAGGACATGATCATCGTCAGCGGTTTCAACGTCTACCCCAACGAGGTGGAGGACGTGCTGACCCAGCATGCCGGGGTGCTGGAGGCCGCCGTGGTGGGCATTGACGACGCGCGCTCGGGCGAGGCCGTGAAGGCCTTCATCGTGCGCCGGGACCCGACGCTGACCGAGGCTGACGTGCGCGCCTGGTGCGAGTCTCAACTCACGGGCTACAAGCGGCCGAAGCTGATCGAGTTCCGCGCCGAGTTGCCCAAGACGGCCGTGGGCAAGATCCTGCGGCGCGAGCTTCGAGGATGAACATGAAACTGCAGACCCTGCGCGAACGCCGCGCCCGCATCGCCGCTGGCGAGACTTCTCACGAGGCTGTGCTGGCGCAGGCCCTGGAGGCTGCCGCCACACCGGCGCTGGCGGGCACCTTCACCCGGCTGTACCCGCAGGCCGCGCTGCAGGCCGCGCGGCATGCCGACGCCATGGCCGCAGCCGGGGTGGAAGGGCCTGCCCTGGCCGGTCTGCCGGTGTCGATCAAGGACCTCTACGACGTGGCCGGCGAGACCACGCTGGCCGGCTCGGTCATTCGGCAAGGTCGGCCGGCGGCCGCCGCCGACGCCCCGGCCGTGGCCCGCCTTCGCGCGGCCGGCGCGGCGGTGCTGGGCAAGACCAACATGAGCGAGTTCGCGTTCTCAGGGGTGGGGGCCAACCCGCACTTCGGCACGCCCGCCAACCCGGCCGATGCGGCCGTGGCGCGCGCCCCGGGTGGCTCGTCCTCGGGGGCGGCCGTGTCGGTTGCCGCGGGCTTGTGCGTGGCAGGGCTGGGCTCGGACACGGGCGGCTCCATCCGCATTCCGGCGGCGCTGTGCGGCATCGTCGGCTTCAAGAACACGCAGTCGCGCGTGCCCATCGAGGGCGCCTTTCCGCTGTCGCACACACTGGACACGGTGTGCGCCATGGCCGTGTGCGTGGAAGACTGCCTGACCGTGGACGGCGTGCTCTCCGGCAGCCCCTTGCCAGCAGTGTTGCGCCCGTTGGACGGCGTGCGCCTGGCCGTGCCGCAGACCCTGGTGCTGGACGCGCTGGACGCCACGGTGAGTGCCGCCTTCGCCCGCGCGCTGACGCGCTTGTCTGCGGCCGGCGCCCGCCTGGTGGAGGTGCCGCTGAAGGAGCTGGCCGAGGTGGCGGCCATCAACGCGCCCGGCGGTTTCTCGCCCGTGGAGGCCTGGGCGGTGCACCGGGAGGACATGCGCACCCAGCGCGAGCGCTATGACCACCGCGTGGCCGCGCGCATCGCCCTGGGCGAGCCGGTGTCCGCAGCCGACTACATCGTGATGCAGCAGCGCCGCCGCGACTGGATCGCCCGCATGGGCCGCGCGCTGCAGGGCTTTGACGCCATGCTCTGCCCCACGGTACCCATCGTCGCCCCGCCCGTGGCCGACCTGCTGGCCAGCGACGAGGCCTTCTTCAAGGCCAACGGCCTGCTGCTGCGCAACACCTTCGTCGGCAACTTCCTTGACGGTTGTTCCTTCAGCCTGCCCTGCCAGGCCGAGGGCGAACTGCCCGTGGGCCTGATGCTCACCGCCCCGTGCGGCCAGGACGCCGCACTCGCCGGCGTGGCGCTGGCGGTGGAGGCGGTGCTGGGCCAGCGCTGAGCGCTCAACAGCACTACGCCGACTGCGCCCAATACCGTCCTCAGGAAAAAGCTGAGGCAGCGAGTTTGTATTACATTGCAATACAACCCACTTGCCTGCCAGGAATGCGACATGTCTGCCGTGCTCACCGTCCGTCTCAATGATGAAGAGGTTTCTGCGCTGGACCGCTTGGTGCAGTCCACGGGCAAGAGCCGCAGCGATCTTGTGCGCGATGCCTTGCGCTCGCAGGCCCTGCGCGAGACGCTGCGCTTGCTGCATGAAGACCTGGGGCCGCAGGCGCGGGCGGTCGGCTGGTTGAGCGAGGACGACATCCTGGAACAGGTCAGTTGACGGGTCCCAGCGCCGCTATGAAGGTGTTCCTGGACTCCAACGTCTGGCTGGCGGCGGTCGTGTTTCCCGGTCTGTGCGCGGAGCTGGTGCTCGAACTCGATGCTCGTGGACATCGCTTGCTGACCAGCGCCCTGGTGCGGGAAGAAGTCCGTGGCGTGATGCAACGCAAGTTCAAGCGCCATGCGGCCGCCTGGGCGCGGTTTGACTCGCTGTGGGCCTGTGCTTTGTGTGTGCCTGATGTGGCCGAACCTGCCCAGGACGCCGACGCCCGTTTGGTAGGAGCAGCATCCGGGGCCGGCGCGCAGCTCTTCGTCACGGGCGACCAGCGGGTGCTGGGCTGGCACCCCCAGGGCCCCATGGGCATCGTCTCACCCAGGCACGCGTGGCAGGCGTTGGTTCTGTCATGACCATCCGTCTGCACGTCGACCGTACCTTGGTCGAGCTGGCCGAGTTCGATCTGCCCGAGGCCGCGGCGCGCCATGCGCAGGTGCGACGGGTGCAGCCCGGCGATGCCTTGCGTCTCTTCGACGGCCGCGGCCATGAGCATGTCGCCCAGGTGCTGCAGATGGGGCGCAAGGCGGTGGCGGTGCGTGTGGGCGCGGCCTGGCCCGCGCTGCCTGAGATGGCGCAGCGCCTGACCTTGGCCGTGGGCATGCCGGCCAACGAGCGCATGGACACCCTCGTGGAGAAAGCCACCGAGCTGGGTGTGCACGCCATTCAGCCGCTGGAGTGCGAACGCTCGGTGCTGCGCTTGTCCGGCGAGCGGGCGCAGCGCAAGCGCGAACATTGGCAGGCGGTGGCGGTGGCCGCCAGCGAGCAGTGCGGCCGGGCCTGGGTGCCGCAGGTGGCGGAGGTCTGTCCCCTGTCGATGTGGCTGCAGGCTCTCCCGCAGGCGAAAGAGCGTGTGGCCGCGAATTCGCATGAGGGCTCGGGGACGGGCTCGGAGGCAGACGCGGGAGCAGGCGAAGCGAGAGGTGCGGACGGCACCGCTGAGGCGCTGCGCCTGGTCTTGAGCTTCAGCCCTGCGGCGCTGTCGCCTCAGGCGGCCCTGCAGGGGCGCCCGGTCCAGCATGGTGACACCCAGGCGGTGCACGTCTTGTCCGGCCCGGAAGGGGGCCTGTCGCCTGCTGAAGAGGCGGCGGCGCGCGCTGCGGGCTTTCAGCCCGTGACGCTGGGCCCGCGCGTGCTGCGGGCCGACACGGCGCCGCTGGCCTTGCTGGCTTGGTGGGGCTTGCGCGGCTGAGGCCGTTCAGCCCCGCGCCGAGCCCGCCACCAGGTCGAAGCGGAACAATCGGCACTCGATCGGGCCGTTCCACATCGGCACGCGCCGGCTCTCCTTCAAGCGCATCAGCGAGGGCAGCTTCATGTCCGGGCTCAACAGCCACGCTGTCCAGCCGGGGTAGTGGCGCTTCCAGTGCGCGGCCAGTCCGCTGAAGAACTCGGCCGAGCTGCCGCCGGCCTCGAAACCCTCACGGGTTTCGCGAGAGGAGCCGGGCATGCCCCGGGCCCCATCGCGGGCCATTCCCCTGGCCACACCCTTGGCCTCGATGCGCTCGCCATAGGGTGGGTTGAGCAGCATCACCCCCGCGGCGGCCGGCGCCGGGCGCTGTAGCGCATCGGCGGTCTTAAATTCGATGGCGTGGTGCACCCCGGCGCGCCGGGCGTTGCGCGCGGCGAAGTCGGTCATGCGAAAGCTCACATCCCCGGCAAACACCGGTACCGCCGGAGCGTGCACGCGCGCGAGCGCGGCCTGGCGGAGGGCCTGCCACTGCGGCAGCAGTGTGCGGAAGGGCCGCATGCGCTCGAAGGCGAAGCGGCGTTGCAGCCCCGGGGCCATGCCGCAGGCCATTTGCGCGGCCTCGATGGCGAGGGTGCCTGCGCCGCAGCAGGGGTCCAGCAGCGGCCCGTCCTCGGCCCGGCCCTGCCAGCCGGCGGCTGCGAGCATGGCCGCAGCCAGGGTTTCCTTCAGAGGCGCTTCGCCCTTGACCTCCTGGCGCCCGCCCTGGGCATCGCGCCAGCCGCGCTTGAACAGGGCCTCGCCCGAGGTGTCGGCAAACAGCGTGGCGTGGTCGGGGCCGACGTACAGCACCAGTGGCAGGTCGGGGTGGCGCGTGTCCACGCTGGGGCGCTCGCCCGTGGCTTCGCGCATCACGTCACACACGGCGTCCTTGATGCGCAGCGCGGCGAAATTCACGCTGCGCAGCGGGCTGCCCTGGGCGTTGACGTCCACGCGCAGCGTCTGCGCCGGCGTGATCCAGTCAGACCAGGGCACGCGCCGGGCCAGGTCGTACAGGTCGTGCTCGTCGCGGTAAGGGCCGTCCACCAGCGGCCACAGCACGCGCTGGGCGATGCGGCTCTCCAGGTTCAGGCGCAGGGCCTGCACGCCGTCACCCTGGGCCCAGACGCCGCCGCGGCCGGCCTGGGCGGGGCGGCCGGTCAGGCGCTGCACTTCTTCGGCCAGCAAGGCCTCGGAGCCGCCGGCCGCCGGCAGGAAGAGATCCACCGTCCGGTTCAGGGTGGCCTGGGGGGCGGCGCTTTGCCGTTGGGGGTCTGTCATGGGCTCTCAGATCGCCTTGCGCAGGTTGGCGGGGGCGATCTTCAGCGCCTCGCGGTACTTGGCCACGGTGCGGCGTGCCACCTGGATGCCCTGTTCCTCCAGCATGTCGCTCAGCGTGCTGTCGGACAGGGGCTTCTTCGGATCCTCGGCCGCCACCATCTGGCGGATCAGCGCCCGCACGGCGGTGCTGGAGGCGTTGCCCCCGGTCTCGGTGTTGAGCGAACTGCCGAAGAAGTACTTCAGCTCGAAGGTGCCTTGCGGCGTGGTCATGTACTTGGCCGTGGTCACGCGCGAGATGGTGGACTCGTGCAGCCCCAGTTCATCCGCAATCTCGCGCAGCACCAGCGGCTTCATGGCGATCTCGCCGTGGGTGAAGAAGGCCTTTTGCCGCTCGACGATGGCCTGGCTGACGCGCAGGATGGTGTCGAAGCGCTGCTGGATGTTCTTCATGAACCAGCGCGCCTCCTGCAGCCGCGCCGACATCGGCCCCCCGCGCTGGCCGCGAATGGCCGCGGCGTAGAGGTCGTTGATGCGCAGGCGCGGCATCACGTCAGGGTTGAGCAGCACCTTGAAGTTGCGCCCGCTGCGCTGCACCACCACATCGGGCACGACGATCTGCGACTGCGCGTCGGCGAAAGGTCGGCCCGGTTTGGGCTCGCAGGCCAGGATCAGCGCCTGGGCCTGACGCAGCAGGGCCTCGTCAGCGCCGGTGGCGGCCATCAGCCGCTTCACGTCGCGCCGCGCCAGCAGGTCCAGGTGCTCGGCGCACAGCGCCAGCGCCAGATCGCGGGCCGGGGTGACCGGGCTTGCGCGCAGCTGGATCGTCAGGCATTCGGACAGCGAGCGCGCCCCCACGCCGGGCGGATCCAGGCGCTGCAGCCAGTGCAGCGCGCAGCGCAGCCGGCTGCGCAGGTCATCGGCATCGTCTTCGTCGAGCCCGCCGGACAGGGATTCGGCAATGTCTTCCAGGCTGTCGGCGAGGTAGCCATCCTCGTTGAGGGATTCGATCAGCACCATCAGGGCGGCGGCGTCCTCGGCTGACAGCCGCAGGCCCGGGATCTGGCCGCGCAGGTGGTCGGCCAGGCTGATGTCGAGGGCGCGCCTCTCCTGCGGGTCCAGCTCGTCGTCGCCGCCTGCGCCTGCCCCGGCCCCGGACGCAGAGGGCAGCTCGCGGATGCCGTCGAAGTCATCGGCCTCGGTGCCGTTGGCCCAGTCTTCGCGCTCCGTGCTGCCGAACTCTGCAGCGTTGAGCTCTCCGCTGGCGTCTTGGCCCTCGGCACCCACATCGCCCGCCGCGTCGCCTTGGGACTGCTGCTCCCGCTCGCTGGTGCGGTCGGGGGGCGCAGCGCGCTCCAGGGAGGATTCCCACACGGCGCCGGTGTCATCCTCGGGCTCCAGGAAGGGGTTCTGTTCGAGCATCTGCTCGACCTCCTGGTGCAGCTCCAGCGTGGACAGTTGCAGCAGGCGGATGGATTGCTGCAGCTGCGGCGTGAGCGCCAGGTGCTGTGAGAGGCGGACCTGCAGGGAGGTGCGCATGCCTACATCCGGAAGTGCTCGCCCAGGTAGACGCGGCGCACCTGCGGGTTGTCGACGATCTCCTGTGGGGTGCCTTCAGCCAGCACCAGGCCGTCGCTGATGATGTAGGCGCGGTCGCAGATGCCCAGCGTCTCGCGCACGTTGTGGTCGGTGATGAGCACGCCGATGCCGCGTGCACGCAGGAAGCCGATGATGCGCTGGATCTCGATGACGGCGATGGGGTCCACGCCGGCGAAAGGCTCGTCCAGCAGGATGAAGCGCGGCCGCGTGGCCAGGGCGCGGGCGATCTCCACGCGGCGGCGTTCGCCGCCGGACAGGGCCGGCGCGGGTACGTCGCGCAGTTTCTCGATGCCCAGCTCGGCCAGCAACTGCTCGAGCTGCTGCTCCAGCGCGTCGGTCTTGAGTGGCTTGCCGTCGGCGTCTTGCTGCAACTCCAGCACCGCACGCACGTTCTCCTCGACCGTGAGCTTACGGAAGATGGAGGCCTCCTGCGGCAGGTAGGACAAGCCCAGACGGGAGCGCCTGTGGATCGGCAGGCCCTGCACCTCCTGAGCGTCGATGAGGATGCGCCCGGCGTCCGCCCGCACCAGGCCCACCACCATGTAGAAGGTGGTGGTCTTGCCCGCGCCGTTGGGGCCCAGCAGGCCCACCACCTCGCCACCGCCCACGGCCAGGTGCACGTCCTTGACCACCTTGCGGGCGCCGAAGCGCTTCTGCAGGCCGGTGGCTTCCAGGCGGCTGGGCCCGGCCATCACTTGCCCGCCGCACCGGCAGACCGGGGGGCCTTGGAGGTGGTTGCGGGGCTGGCCGCTTTGGGAGGTGAAGAAGCCGCCGCCGCAGGGCCGGAGGCGGCCTGCCGCGGGCTCAACAGCATGCGCACCCGACCGCTGGGGCTGGCCGTGGTGGGCGCCCCTCCGTCCACCGTGAAGAACTCGGTGCGGTTGTCCCAGGTGATCAGCGTGCCGGTGACTTCGTCGATCATCTTCGCGTCCAGCATGCGACGCACCACGGGGTTGCCCGTCAGGCGCAACGTGTCGTTCTTCTCGTCGAAGTCGATGCGCTCGGCCGTGCCCTCCACAGTCTCCTCGGTGCCCTCGCGCTTTTGCTTGAAGAAGGCGGGCCGCTGGGCCGAGCCGAAGGCCACGGCGGTGCGGAACTTGTCCGCCGATTCCTGGATTTCCACCCGGTCGCCGCGCACCTGCAGCGTGCCCTGGGTGATGACCACGTTGCCGGTGAAGACCGTGATCTGCTTCTGCGTGTCCACCGTACCGCGCTTGTCAGCCTCCACCACGATGGGCTGGCTGCGGTCGGCCTTTTCTGCCAGCGCCAGACCCGGGTTTGCCGCCCACAGCAGGCCCGCGAACACGCCTGCCATCAGCGTCAGAGCGCGGGCCTGCCTCCAGGAGCGGCCACGCAGGTCTGGGCGGGAAAGAGTTGACGGGGGCGGCAGGAGGCAGGGCATTGAAGGCGGCGACAGACGGACGGCACAGAACTTGCTGTGCATTCTAGGGGTGCTGCCCCACCTCTCGGGGCACCCCAGCCCGTCCTCAGTTGCCCTTGCGGGCGCGATCGATCAGGAAGTCGGTCACCGCCAGGGCGCGCTGGTTGTCACCGGCCAGGGATCCAGCGGTGTAGAAGCGGCCGGCCACGCCCATGGCCGGTACCCCGTCGATCTTGTAGGCGCTGGACAGCTGCTTGGCCTGGCGCATCTTGGTCTGCACCGAGAACGACTTGGTCATCTCCAGGAACTTCGCTTCGTCCACGCCCTGGGCCTTGAGGAAGGCGAGTTGGTCGGCTTCACGGTCCAGGCGTTGCTGCTGCGTGTGGATGGCCGCGAAGATCCTGCGGTGCATGGCGTCCAGCTGGCCCATGGCCTCCAGGCCGTAGAAGAGTTTCTGGTGCGACTCGTGCGTGGCGCTGAAGGCCACGGGCACGCGGCGAAACGCCACGTCTGCCGGCAGGCGCTTGATCCAGGCCTCCAGTGCCGGCTCCAGCGCATTGCAGTGCGGGCAGCCGTACCAGAAGAATTCCACCACTTCGATCTTGCCGGTGGGCGCTGACACCGGCGCGGGCTGCGACAACTTGACGTAGTGCACGCCTTCCACGGGGCCGCCCTGCGCGAAGGCGCCCTGAACGGCAGCGCTGCCGCCCAGTGCGGCCACCCACGTGGCCACGGATTGCGAGAAGTTGCGGCGGTTCATCTGGTTCCTTTCGTGCGAAGTTCTGTAGGGTTGGAGTCTGCAGATCGCCAGGAGTTCATTGCGGCGGGCGCTCCATGCGCACGAGGGCAGCTTCCATCCCCGTGGCCGCGAGCTTCTCACGCAGGGTCTCGGCGTCGGCTTGCTTGTCAAAGGGCCCCAGCCGCACCCGGTAGACGGTGCGGCCCGCCTGTTCCCGCTCCAGCACCCGCGGCTCCAGCCCCATCATCGTGAGCCGGGCGCGTTGCGCTTCCGCGTCATCAGGCCGTTGGAAGGCGCCGGCTTGCACGAAGTACGTGTACAGCTCAGCGCCTTTGGTGGTTTTGGCAGCGCCCGGTGCCGGCGCGGCGGTTGCCGGCCCGGCGGCAGGGCCTTGCCCGGCCAGGAGGGCCGCGGGGTTGCGTGCTGGCGCTGCCGCGGACCCTGTTGCGTCGGCGGCTGCGGACGCGGGCGCCTTGGCTGGCGCTGCCGCCGCGGCGTCGGATGCCGGTTCCTCGGCAGCCGGCGGGGGCGCCGGACGCGGCACCTTGCTGGCCAGGGGTGCGTTCGGGTCCCAGTTCCTGTTGCGCTGGGCCTCGGCGGCATCCTGCTCGGCGCTGCGCTGCGGCACCTTGTTCACAAAGGGCACCGGGGCCTTGGTGATGTAGAGCGCCACGCCCAAGGCCAGCGCCAGGCCGATGACCAGGCCGACGATCAGCCCGAGGCCGAAACCGCCGCGCTGGCCGCGCACCATGGCGCCCGGATGGGCCCGGCGGGCCGAGGGGTTTCGTGAGAGGGAAGAGCCCGCCGCGGGTGCATGGTGGGCTGTGACGACGTGCTGCATGGGCGTTCAGGCCTCCATCTCTTCGCGCTTCATGGCCTCGGGCGCGCTGACGCCCAGCACGGCCAGCGCGTTGCGCAGCACCTGCCGCGTGGCGCACAGCAGCGCCATGCGGGCGCGCGCCAAGGCAGCATCGGCCACCAGGAAGCGTTCGGCGGCGTAATAGCTGTGGAAGGCCGAGGCCGTGTCGCGCAGGTAGAAGGCCACATCGTGCGGGGCGTGTTCGGCGGCCGCGCGCGTGAGCATCAGCGGGTACTCGGCCAGTTTGAGCATCAGCGCGCTCTCGGTGGGGGCGGTCAGCAGCGACAAGTCGGCGTCGTCCAGGCTGGCGAGGTCCTGGCCGCCCGAAGGTCCTGCGTACTGGGCCAGCACCGAGCAGATGCGGGCGTGGGCGTACTGCACGTAGAAGACCGGGTTCTCGTCGTTCTGCTTCAGCGCCAGGTCCACGTCGAAGGTGAACTCGGTGTCGGCCTTGCGGCTGATCAGGAAGAAGCGCACCGCGTCGCGGCTCGTCCAGTCGATCAGGTCGCGCAGCGTGACATAGCCGCCGGCGCGCTTGGAGATCTTGACCTCCTCGCCGCCTTTCATGACGGTCACCATCTTGTGCAGCACGTAGTCGGGGTAGCCGGGGGGGATGCCCACCCCCGCGGCCTGCAGGCCCGCACGCACGCGTGCGATGGTGCCGTGGTGGTCGCTGCCCTGGATGTTGATGACCTTGACGAAGCCGCGCTGCCACTTGTGGATGTGGTACGCCACATCGGGCACGAAGTAGGTGTAGGGCGAGGCCGCCGTCCCACCTTCTTGTGCAGCACCCTCGGGCGCCGACTTGCGCATCACGCGGTCCTTGTCATCACCGTAGTCGGTGCTGCGCAGCCACAGCGCGCCGTCCTTCTCGTAGGTCTTGCCGGCGTCCACCAGGCGCTGCACGGTCTGCGCCACGCGGCCCGTGGCATACAGGCTGGACTCGAGGTAGTAGTGGTCAAAGCGCACGCCGAAGGCGCGCAGGTCCAGGTCCTGCTCGTGGCGCAGGTAGGCCACGGCGAACTCGCGGATGCCGTCCAGGTCCTGCGGGTCACCGGAGGCGGTGGTGGCGCGGTCGTCGGCCTTGACCGTCTTGAGTGCGGCGAAGTCGGCAGCGATGTCGGCGATGTATTCGCCGTTGTAGGCGTCCTCCGGCCAGGCAGGGTCGCCCGGCTGGTGGCCCAGCAGGCGCGCCTGGGTGGAACGGGCCAGGGTGGCGATCTGCACCCCGGCATCGTTGTAATAGAACTCCCGGTGCACCTGCCAGCCCTGGGTCTGCATCAGGTTGCACATCGAGTCGCCCAGCGCGGCCTGCCGGCCGTGGCCCACGTGCAGGGGGCCGGTGGGGTTGGCCGAGACGAACTCCACCATCACCTGCTGGCCGTTGGCCGGCTGCGAGCCGAAGGCCTCGCCCGAGCGCAGCACTTCGCGCACCACCGACTGCTTGGCCGCAGCCGACAGGCGCAGGTTGATGAAGCCCGGGCCGGCGATCTCGAAGGCCTGCACCCAGTGGTCCACCTCGGGTTGGCGGCGCAGCGCGTCCACCAGCGCCTGGGCCACCTCTCGAGGGTTCTTCTTCAACGGCCGCGCCAGGGGCATGGCGCAGGTGATGGCCAGGTCGCCATGCGAGGCCTGGCGGGGGGATTCGAACGCGGGTTCGACGGGGGAGTCTGGGGCCACTTCGGCGAGCGCCGAGCGCAACGCCACGAGCAGCGCCTTGCGGGCCTGTTCCATGGCAGCGATTCTAGAGGTGGGGTGTTTCCACGACGTTGCCGTGGCGCCGGCCGACACGCCGACCCGAAGGCCGGCACGTAGACTCAGCATCTGCGGGGCGGTGGCCCCACGGTCAGGATCCGACAACCCGAGATGTAATGGATGCCTCCCTCCCCACGGGGATTCGAACTGGAGCCTGGAGATGAAGGGGCTGTTTGGTGGGTTTTCTTGCAGGCTATGCAAGGTGGACCCTCGAATGGCTAC
>JAJTDM010000017.1 GCA_021300575.1 Rubrivivax sp. | reverse complement strand
CAACTCGCCCAGGCGCCGCATGATGCGGGCGCGTTCGGTGGCGGGCAGCCCCGCCCACTTGGGAAAGGCCGCCTTGGCGGCGGCCACGGCGGCATGAACTTCCGCTTCGCCCCCGCGAGCGATTTCTGCCAGCACCTGCTGGGTGGCGGGGTTGACGGTCTCCAGGGTGTCAGGGCTGTCGACGAAGCGCCCGTCGATCAGGTGCTGGATGCGCATGCGGTCCCCTTTAGCTCTGCAGTGGGGTGTGGCGGAAACCCGCCGGAACGACGGCCGCCACGACCCTAAAACTCATCCATGCGGTGGGCGATGGTGGCTTGGTGCGGGTGTGCGGTGCCTTGGTGCCCGCGGCCAGACTCGAACTGGCACGCCTTGCGGCGGCGGATTTTGAATCCGCTACGTCTACCGATTTCGTCACGCGGGCAGAGCAGAAAAGGCAGCAACTCACCCTCTCTGCGAGGTCGATGAGTATCGCATGCTGATGTGCCTGGGCTGCGACAATCCCGGACCAAGGAGATCACATGGAACCCCGCTACAAGACCCTGGAAGACGCCATCGGCCGCACGCCGCTGGTGCGGTTGGCCCGCCTGCCTGGCGCCGAGTGTCAGCAGCGCGGCAACGTGATCCTGGGCAAGCTGGAGGGTAACAATCCCGCGGGCTCGGTGAAGGATCGCCCGGCCATGAGCATGATCCGCCGCGCCGAAGAGCGTGGTGACATCAAGCCTGGTGACACCTTGATCGAGGCCACCTCCGGCAACACCGGCATCGCGCTGGCGATGGCCGCGGCCATTCGCGGCTACCGCATGGTGCTGATCATGCCGGAGGACCTGTCCATCGAACGCGCCCAGACCATGCGAGCCTACGGCGCGGAACTGCTGCTCACGCCCAAGGCCGGCGGCATGGAGTACGCCCGCGACCTGGCCGAGAAGATGCAGCGCGAAGGCAAGGGCCGGGTGCTGGACCAGTTCGCCAACGCCGACAACCCGCGCATCCACTACGAAACCACGGGCCCCGAGATCTGGGAAGACACGGCCGGGCAGGTGACGCACTTTGTCAGTGCCATGGGCACCACTGGGACCATCACGGGGGTGGCGCGCTTTCTGCACGAGAAGAACCCGAGCGTGCGGGTGATCGGGGCCCAGCCCAGCGAGGGCTCGCGCATTCCGGGCATTCGCAAGTGGCCGCAGGAGTACCTGCCCCGCATCTACGACCCCTCTCAGGTAGACGAGCTGGTGTATGTCAGCCAGGCGGATGCAGAAGACATGGCCCGGCGCATGGCTCGCGAGGAAGGACTGTTCGCTGGCATCTCCGCAGCCGGTGCCTGCTGGGCGGCGCTGCAGTTGTCACAGCGGGTGGAGAACGCCACCATCGTGTTCATCGTCTGCGACCGTGGCGACCGCTACTTGTCCACGGGCGTCTTCCCCGCCTGAGGGGCGGCCCTCTTGGAGGACGCGGCCTGCCGGCGCGGCGCAGGGCCAAGGGGCCGCTCAAGGTCTTGAACCTGATCCCCGGCGAGGTGTGTCCCTGCTCCGTAAAATCCGCGCTTCCGAGGAATGCTCATGAACGCCGACAAAGAACTCGACACCCGCGGCCTGAACTGTCCCCTGCCCATCCTCAAGGCCAAGAAGGCGTTGGCTGACATGGCCAGCGGAGAGGTGCTCAAGGTCATGGCCACCGACCCGGGCTCGGTGCGGGATTTCCAGGCCTTTGCGCGTCAGACGGGCAACGACCTGGTGCAGCAAGACAACGTCGGCCCTGAATTCCTGCACTACCTGCGCCGCCGCTGAGCGGTGTCAGCGCTTGCAGCGCGAATCAGAGCGGCAGCGACTTGATCCAATCCCGAAAGCCCGGCCCCAGTGCGGGGTGCTGCAGAGCCAGTTCCACGTTGGCTTCCAGGAATCCTTCCTTGCTGCCGCAGTCGTAGCGTCTGCCTTCGTAGCGATAGGCAAATACTTTCTCGCGCCGCAGCAGCGAGGCGATACCGTCGGTGAGCTGAATCTCCCCTCCCACGCCCCGGGGCTGGTTCGCAATTTCATGGAATACGCCCGGCGTGAGGATGTAGCGTCCCGCCACGCCCAGGCGTGAGGGCGCCACCTCTGGCGCGGGTTTTTCCACGATGCGCTGGATGTCCAGCATCCGGTCGTTGACGGGGTGGCCGGCGACGATGCCGTAGCGCCGGGTGTGTTCAGGAGGAACCTCCTGCACCGCGATGATGGAGGCCCGCCATTCGGCAAACTGGTCAACCATCTGCTTGAGCACGGGCGGGTTGCCCACCATCAGGTCATCGGCGAGAAGGATGGCAAAGGGCTCGTTGCCCACCAGACGTTGTCCGCACAGCACCGCATGTCCGAGGCCCAAGGCCTGCGCCTGTCGCACGTAGATGCACTCCATGTCGTCAGGCTTGACGCCGCGCACGATGTCCAGCAACTCCTGCTTGCCCGCCTGCTCAAGTGCCACTTCCAGCTCGAAGGTCATGTCGAAGTGATCTTCGATGGGGCGCTTGTGTCGCCCCGTGACGAAGATCATCTCCCGCACCCCGGCGGCGTAGGCCTCTTCGACCGCGTACTGGATCAGCGGCTTGTCCACCACCGGCAGCATCTCCTTGGGTTGGGCCTTGGTGGCGGGAAGAAACCGTGTGCCCAGGCCGGCAACGGGGAAGATGGCTTTCTTGACCGGCATCGTGGGTGGGCGCAGGGAAGTGGCGGACATCGCAAGTCTCCAGCAGCGGTCAGGTGCCGCGATTGAGCCTGGACAACTGCTCGCGCAACCGGTCGAGGGTGTGACTGTAGCCCTCCAGACGCTCACGCTCCTGCGCCACCACGGCCGCCGGTGCTCGGGCCACGAAGCTCTCGTTGCCCAGCTTGGCCTGCGCCTTGGCCATCTCGCTTTCCAGCCGGGTGATCTCCTTGCCCAGGCGCTCACGTTCTGCGGCCACGTCCACCTCGACATGCAAGGCCACGCGGGCGGCGCCCACCACGGACACCGGCGCGGTGGCCGTGGCAGCGGCGAACTCGGCCTCTTCCGCCAGGACCCGCACCTCGCTGAGCTTGGCCAGCACCTGCAGCAGCGGCGCGGCCTCGGCGATGAAGTTGTCGCCGCAGGCCAGCAGTGGCACGCGCTGCGCTGGTGAGAGGTTCATTTCCGAGCGCAGCGCACGCACCGCGGCCACGAGGGACTTGAGTTTGCCCACCCATTCGATGGCGGCTGCGTCCACGCGCTCCAGCTGCGCTTTCGGATAGGCAGCGTTCACCAGGCCGTGTACGTCGTCCTGGGCCTTGCGGCCGGCCACCGGGGCCACCCGTTCCCACAACTCGGCCGTGATGAAGGGGGTGAGCGGGTGCAGCAGACGCAAGATGGTTTCCAGGGTGCGGATCAACGTGCGGCGCGTGGCGCGTTGTTCCGCCGGCCCGCCCTGCTGGATCTGCACCTTGGCGATTTCCAGGTACCAGTCGCAGTACTCGTCCCAGACGAAGCTGTAGAGCGCGTTGGCCACGTTGTCCAGGCGGTACTCGGCAAAGCCCTGCTCCACCGCAGCCTCCACACGCTGGATCTCGCTGCTGATCCAGCGGTCGGCCGCCGAGAAGCGCATGTAGCCGTGGAAGGGGCCGGCGGCTTGAGCCAGGCTGCCGTCGGTATTGAACACCGGCGCGGCGCACTCGGCCTTCGTGTGCTCCTTCAGCCCGCAGTCCTGATCCTCGCAGTTCATCAGCACGAAGCGCGTGGCGTTCCACAGCTTGTTGCAGAAGTTGCGGTAGCCCTCGCAGCGCTTGGTGTCGAAATTGATGTTGCGCCCGAGGCTCGCGTAGCTGGCCATGGTGAAGCGCAGCGCGTCGGCGCCATAGGCCGGCATGCCCTCCGGGAACTCTTTCCTCACCCGCGCGGCCACCTTGGGCGCGGTCTCGGGTTTGCGCAGGCCGGTGGTGCTCTTGTAGACCAGGGTGTCCAGGTCCACGCCCTGGATCAGGTCCACCGGGTCGAGCACGTTGCCCTCGGACTTGCTCATCTTCTTGCCTTCGCTGTCGCGCACCATCCCGTGGATGTACACGTCGCGGAAGGGCACCTGACCCGTGAAGTGGGTGGTCATCATGATCATCCGGGCCACCCAGAAGAAGATGATCTCGTAGCCGGTGACCAGCACGGAAGACGGCAGAAAAAGCGCGAGGTCCTTCGTCTGGGCGGGCCAGCCGAGTGACGAGAAAGGCACCAGGGCGGAGGAGTACCAGGTGTCCAGCACGTCCTCATCGCGGGTCAATTCACCCGCGTAACCGGCCGCCGCGGCCTTCTCGCGCGCCTCAGCCTCGCTGCGGGCCACGAAGAGCTCGCCGCCGCTGCCGTACCAGGCCGGGATCTGGTGCCCCCACCAGAGCTGGCGCGACAGGCACCAGTCCTGGATGTTGCGCATCCACTCGTTGTAGGTGTTGACCCAGTTCTCGGGCACGAATCGCACCTGGCCGGACGCCACGGCGTCGATGGCCTTGCTGGCGATGCTGCGGCCATCGGGCCCCGGCTTGTTCACGGCCATGAACCACTGGTCGGTGAGCATGGGCTCCACCACCTGACCCGTGCGGGCGCAGCGCGGCACCATCAGGCGGTGTTTCTTGGTCTCCACCAGCAGGCCCAGGGCCTCCAGATCGGCCACCACCTGCTTGCGCGCGTCGAAGCGGTCCAGCCCCTGGTAGGCCGCCGGGGCGTGCTCGTTGATGCGCGCGGCCAGGTCCAGCACGCCAATCATCGGCAGGCCGTGGCGCAGACCCACTGCGTAGTCGTTGGCGTCATGCGCGGGCGTGACCTCGGCCGCGTGGTGGCCACGACCAAGGAGCCGCTGCCGTCCGACAGGGGGTAGCGGATGTGCCAGAGGAAGCCGTCTTCCTCCTCGCTTTCGACTTCCAGGTCGGACACGGCGGACTTCAGCACCGGGTCCCAGCTCACCAGGCGCTTGCCGCGGTAGATCAGGCCCTGCTCGTACAACTGCACGAAGGTGTCGGTGACCACGCCCGACAGCTTGTCGTCCATGGTGAAGTACTCGTGGCCCCAGTCCACGCTGGCGCCCAGGCGGCGCATCTGCTGGGTGATGGTGGAGCCCGACTGCTCCTTCCACTCCCACACGCGGGCCACGAAGTTCTTGCGGCCCAGGTCGTGGCGGCTGATCTTCTGCTGTTCGAGCTGGCGCTCGACCACGATCTGGGTGGCGATGCCGGCGTGGTCGGTGCCCGGCACCCACAAGGTGTTGGCCCCCTTCATCCGGTGGTAGCGCGTGATCCGCCGTGTCCGACCTGGAAGTCGAAAGCGAGGAGGAAGACGGCTTCCTCTGGCACATCCGCTACCCCCTGTCGGACGGCAGCGGCTCCTTGGTCGTGGCCACCACGCGGCCGCCGGCGTAGGAGATGGAGCTCTGCACGTCCTCGCGCATCTCGCGCAGGGTGTCGGCGAGGTGGCCCTTGATGGGCTCCAGGATGCGCTTGCCTTCCACGTGCTTGTACTCGCCTTTATTGAAGTCGCTGGCCGAGCCGTAGTACTCCTTGTAGCGCTTGCCGTCCTCCACCACCGTCGAGCCCGGGGACTCTTCGTGGCCGGCGAACAGCGAACCGATCATCACCATGGCTGCGCCGAAGCGCACGCTCTTGGCGATGTCGCCATGGTGGCGAATGCCACCGTCCGCGATGATGGGCTTGGTGGCCACCCGGGCGCACCACTTCAGCGCGCTCAGCTGCCAGCCACCGGTGCCGAAGCCCGTCTTCATCTTGGTGATGCAGACCTTGCCTGGACCCACGCCCACCTTGGTGGCGTCTGCGCCCCAGTTCTCCAGATCGATCACGGCCTCAGGCGTGGCGACGTTGCCGGCGATGACGAAGGTTTGGGGCAGGCGCTGCTTGATGTGCTCGATGGTCTTGCGCACGCTGTCTGCGTGGCCGTGCGCGATGTCGATGGTGATGTAGTCGGCGCCCACGCCCTCGGCTGCCAGGCGGTCGATGGTGTCGAAGTCTGCCGGCTTCACCCCCGAGCTGATGGAGACGAACAGGCCCAGGTCGCGCATGCGCTTGGCATAGGCCACGTTGTCGAGATCGAAGCGATGCATCACGTAGAAGTGGCCGTTGGCCGCCAGCCACTGGCTGATCGATTCATCGATCACCGTCTTCATGTTTGCCGGCACCACGGGCAAGGCGAACCGGCGTCCGCCGAATTCCACCGAGGCGTCGCATTCGCTGCGGCTTTCCACGCGGCATTTGCGCGGGAGAAGCAGGACGTTGTCGTAGTCGAAGATTTCCATTGCAGCAGCTCCATCAAAACGGTTGAGAGCGCTTGACCGGGAGCCGGCGGGACCCTGCCCAGAAGACGCTGCAAGGCGAGGCAGCGGGGGAAGAGGTCGCCGGGCACCTGAATATGGGCCCGGTGGTCGAGTTTACCTGCGTGCAACCTTCACTGACTGACGCAGACGCAGACTGACAGAATGACTGCATGCATCGTGAACCACATCAGGACGTTGAACGCCCCGAATCCGGTTGGCAAGACCAAGGCACTGGCGAGGTGTCCGCACCGTCAGGACACGGCGGTGTGCCCGCAGCCCTGCTCAGAGGCCTGAACCCCGAGCAACTCGCCGCCGTGACTCTGCCCGCGCGCCCTGCCTTGATATTGGCCGGAGCCGGCTCGGGCAAGACGCGTGTGCTCACCACCCGCATCGCGTGGCTGCTGCAGACGGGCCAGGTCTCGCCGGCCGGCGTGATGGCTGTGACCTTCACCAACAAGGCGGCCAAGGAGATGCTCACGCGCCTGTCGGCCATGCTCCCGGTGAACGTGCGCGGCATGTGGATTGGTACCTTCCACGGCCTGTGCAACCGCTTCCTGCGCACGCATTGGAAGCTCGCTGGACTGCCGCAGTCGTTCCAGATCCTGGACGTTCAGGATTCGCTGTCAGCCGTCAAGCGCGTCATCAAGGCGCTGCAGCTCGACGAGCAGCGCTTCGTGCCCAAGCAGGTCAGCTGGTTCATTGCCGGCAGCAAGGAAGACGGCCTGCGGCCGCGGGACATCGAGCTGCGTGACGAGCAGACGCGCAAGCTGGTGGAGATCTACCAGGCCTACGAAGACCAGTGCCAGCGCGAAGGCGTGGTCGACTTTGCCGAGCTGATGCTGCGCAGCTACGAGCTGATGCGCGATCACGATGCGGTGCGCGAGCACTACCGGCGGCGCTTCCACCACCTGCTGGTGGATGAGTTCCAGGACACCAACCGGCTGCAGTACCGCTGGCTGCAGATGTTCGCCCCGCCGGGTACGAGCCAAGGGGTTTTCGCGGTCGGCGACGACGACCAAAGCATCTATGCCTTCCGCGGTGCCCGGGTGGGCAACATGGCCGACTTCGAGCGCGAGTACCGCGTGCAGGAGGTCATCAAGCTCGAGCGCAACTACCGATCGGCCGGCAACATCCTGGATGCCGCCAACGAGCTGATCTCGAACAACAGCCGCCGTCTGGGCAAGAACCTGCGCACCGAGTCCGGGCCGGGGGAACCGGTAAGGGTGCACGAGGCCACCAGCGACTACGCCGAGGCGCAGTGGTTCCTGGAGGAAGCACAGCAGCTGCACCGCGCCGGGACGGCCCGCAGCGAGATCGCGCTGCTGTACCGCAGCAATGCGCAAAGCCGCGTGCTGGAAAGCGCACTGTTCAACGCCGGCATGCCGTACCGCGTCTACGGGGGCTTGCGCTTCTTCGAGCGGGCCGAGGTCAAGCACGCGCTGGCCTACCTGCGCCTGCTGGAGAACCCGAACGACGACACCAGTTTCCTTCGGGTGGTGAACTTCCCTGTCAGGGGCATCGGCGCGCGCACCATCGAGCTGCTGCAGGACGCCGCCCGCCAGAGCGGACGCAGCCTGCACCAGAGCGTGGGCAGTGTGGCGGGCAAGGGCGGGGCGAGCCTTGCGGCCTTCGTGGGTCTGGTGGACGCCATGCGCGAGGCCACCCGGGGCCTGACGCTGCGCCAGATCATCGAGCACATGCTGCAGGCCAGCGGCCTCATCGATTTCTACCGCACCGACAAGGAAGGGCAGGACCGGCTGGAGAACCTGGAGGAACTGGTCAACGCCGCCGAGGCCTTCGTCACCCAGGAGGGCTTCGGCAAGGACGCGGTGAGTCTGCCGGTGGATGAGGCGCTGCCCGCGCTGTCCACGCCTGACGCCGACAGCGGCGAAGTGATGTCGCCGCTGGCGGCCTTTCTCACCCACGCCGCCCTGGAAGCCGGTGACAACCAGGCCCAGGCCGGGCAGGATGCCATCCAGCTGATGACGGTGCATTCGGCCAAGGGCCTGGAGTTCGACGCCGTGTTCATCACGGGGCTGGAAGAGGGCTTGTTCCCGCACGAGAACTCGCTGTCCGACGCGGATGGCCTGGAAGAAGAGCGGCGCCTGATGTACGTGGCCATCACCCGCGCCCGCCAGCGTCTGTACCTGAGCTTCAGCCAGACGCGGATGCTGCACGGCCAGACGCGCTACAACGTGCGCAGCCGCTTCTTCGACGAGCTGCCTGAGGGTGCGCTGAAGTGGCTGACCCCGCGCAACGCCGGCTTCGGTTCGGGCTATGCGCGGGATTACCAGGCCGCCTGGGCGCGAGGCTCGGGCCTGCATTCCATCATCGGGGCCGGGCGGGTGGGTCCGGCCTCTGCGAACCCGCCCGCCGAGCAGCGTGCAGCTCAGGTGTCTGGCGCAAACGCTTCGGTTGGCCGCTGGCGCTCAGGCCAGGCGGTGTTCCACAACAAGTTCGGCGAAGGCGTGATCATCACGCTCGAAGGCTCTGGCGAGGACGCTCGGGCGCAGGTGAACTTCGGCCGCCATGGCGTGAAGTGGCTGGCGCTGGCGATTGCCAAACTCACGCCGGTGGATTGATGAATCCTCGTCGCTGCGAGGGTTGCCGCGCAGCTTCCTGAAGCATGGGCGCCCGCCTCAAGGCGCGGCCTGAGGCCCCAGGCTGCTGCCGCCGAAGCTGTCGTTGAAGGTGAACAACAGCGACACGTAGAACACCGTGGAGAAGATGAGCACGGAAGGCAACACCAGCACACCGGCCATTTCACGCGCTGAGAACAAGCCTGCCAGCAGCGCGGTGGTGACCCCGAAGGCCACGATGATGCCCAGCCAGGACATCAGGTAGACCGCAAAGGCGCCACGGCTGCGCCATACCGCCAGCGTGCTGGAAAACAAGGCCTGTGCGGGGCCTTGGTCACCCCAGTGCACCAGGGCGGGCGCGTGCCAGAAGGGCACTGACAGCGCTGCGATCAGCCCGAACCTGGACACCACACCCCAAAACAGTTGCGGGTCACGCAGCAGCGCCTCCACCTCGGCGGCCTGCCCGCCCTGGCCCATCAGGCGCTGCAGACTTTCGAACTTGCCGTCATCGATCGCGTCGCTGACCACCATCACCAGCACCGTGGCCGCCCCGTAGGCCAGGCATAGCGCCAGCTGCCGCTTGCGGCGTTGGGCGTTGCCTTTCAGGGGTGCCAGGAAATGCCCTGGATGGATGGGTTTGCCGGCCAGCGCCGCCTCGCTGGCGATCATGAAGCCCAGGGACAGCAGTGGCAGTGCAGCCACCACCAGCACCGAACCCAGAAAAGGCAGCAGCGACAAGGCGAGGGCGGAGACCAGGAAGGCCACCAGCAGCACGCTGAAGGCCAGCGGATGCTTGCCGAACAGTCGGAATCCGTCGCGCAGCCAGCGGGCGCCTTGCGGGGCAGGAACGGGTTTGAGCAGCAGAGGCATCGATGTTCTACAGCGGAGGGTGCCAGGGATTGTCGATGCGCTCGCGCAGCACGCGCTCGAAGTGCGTGGGGTCCTTGGGCTGAAGCAGGGCCGCATCGCGCGGCAGAAACCAGTCCCACAGGCGCGACAGCCAGAACCGGAACGCGGCCGCGCGCAGCAGCGCGGGCAGCAGGCGCAGTTCAGCAGGCGTGAGCAGCCGCTCGCCCTGGTAGGCTGCCAGGAAGGGCACCGCCAGTTCCTCGACCAGGCGCCCGCTGGCATGGTCGATGCACCAGTCGTTCAGGCACACCGCCACGTCGAACAGCAAGGTGTCGGTCCCTGCGAAGTAGAAGTCGAAGAACCCACACAGCCGGTCTTCACCGGCCGTCTCGTCGAACATCACGTTGTCGCGGAACAGGTCGGCATGGATGGGCCCGCGGGGCAGGGCAGCCCCTGCGGGTGACCCGGCCAGGTGGCGCTGGAACTCCAGCTCCGACTGCAAGAGCTCGGCCACCTCGGCTGGCACGTGAGGCAGCACCTCCGGCACGGTCTCCAGCCACCATGAAAGCCCTCGCAGGTGAGGCTGGTGCAAGGGGAAGTCGGCGCCCGCGCGGTGCATGCGGGCCAGCATGGCCCCCACCTGCTCGGCGTGCAGTGCGCCGGGGGCCAGCCGGTGGCTGCCGGGCAGGCGGGTGACCACTGCGGCCGGCTTGCCTGACAGCAGGTGCACCAGCGAGCCTTGTTCATCCGCCTGAGGGGCTGGCACGGGGATCCCGTGGGCGGCCAGGTGGCGCATCAGTTCCAGGTAGTACGGCAACTGCTCCCGTGGCAAGCGCTCGAACAGCGTCAACACCCACTGCCCCTGGGCGGTGGTGGCGTAGTAGTTGGTGTTCTCGATGCCGGAGCGTATGCCCCGCAGATCGGTCAGCGCACCCAGGCCCAGGCGGCGCAGCAGGGCATCGGCGTCAGAAGGGGCCACCTCCGTGTAGACGGCCATCAGCAGGGCCCCCGTCGGGCGGACAGGTGTCGGGGCGTCCTCGCGTTGCTCATGCCTGGAATTCTAGGCGGGGGGTGCGCAGGGGGGGGCTGCCTGCCAGCCGGCCCCGGCGCCGCCCCACAATGCTGGCCACACAAACGCCGCAGACACTGCCCGCGACGAAAGAGACCCGAGGCCCTGATGAGCGAACACACCTTGCTGCTGGTGGATGGATCCAGCTACCTCTACCGCGCCTACCACGCCATGCCGGACCTGCGCGGGCCAGACGGCTTCCCCACGGGTGCCGTGCACGGCATGGTGGCGATGATGAAGCGCCTGCGCGAGCAGGTGCCTGCCGCTCACGCCGCCTGTGTGTTCGATGCCAAGGGCGACACCTTCCGCAATGCCTGGTATGGCGAGTACAAGGCCCATCGTCCGCCCATGCCCGAGGCGCTGGCCCAGCAGATCGGGCCCATCCACGAAGTGGTGCGCCTGTTGGGATGGCCGGTGCTGGAGGTGCCGGGCATCGAGGCGGATGACGCCATCGGCACGCTCGCCCGCGTGGGTGCGGCCAGCGGGCACCGGGTGGTGATCTCCACGGGCGACAAGGATCTGGCGCAGTTGGTGACGCCTGCGGTCACGCTGATCAACACCATGAGCAACGAGACGCTGGACGAGGCCGGGGTGCTGGCGAAGTTCGGCGTGCCTCCGGAGCGCATCGTCGACTACCTCTCGTTGATCGGTGATGCGGTGGACAACGTGCCCGGTGTGGACAAGGTGGGCCCCAAGACGGCGGCCAAGTGGCTGGCGGACCACGGCTCGCTGGACGGTGTCATCGCGGCAGCCGCTTCCATCAAAGGTGTGGCGGGCGACAACCTGCGCGGGGCCCTGGACTGGCTGCCGCAGGCGCGGCGCTTGGTGACCGTGGTGACGGATTGCGACCTGGCCGGCCATGTGCCCGGGTGGCCGGCGCTGGACGGCCTGGCGCTCCAGGACGTGAACCGCCAGGGGCTGCTCGACTTCTTCGCCCGCTATGGCTTCAAGAGCTGGCGGCGAGAGCTGGAGGAGGGAGGCGGCCTGCAGGTGTCGGCCTCGGTGGCCGCCTCTGGGTCAGGGGCACGGGCAGGCTCAAGTGAAGGATCGCCGGAAGCAGCGGCAGACGGCCCCGGTGAGGCCGCGGCCGCTGCCGCGCGCGCCCTGCCCATTGCCCGGGAGTATGAGACCGTGCTGACGCGCGAGCGCCTGGACCGCTGGCTGGCCGCCGTTCGCGCGGCGCCCCTGGTGGCAGTGGACACCGAGACCGATTCATTGGACGGCATGCGAGCCCGCATCGTGGGCATCAGCCTGGCGGTGGAGCCGGGCCGGGCCGCCTACATCCCGCTCGCCCACGACGGCCCTGGCGCGCCGGTGCAACTGCCGCTGGACGCGGTGCTGGCTCTGCTGAAGCCCTGGCTGGAGGACGAGGCCGCGGCCAAAGTGGGCCAGCACGTCAAGTACGACACCCATGTGTTCGCCAATCACGGTATTGCTCTGCGCGGCGTGCGCCATGACACCATGCTGCAGAGCTACGTGCTGGAAGCTCACAAGCCGCACAGCCTGGAGAGCCTGGCCGAGCGCCATCTGGGGCGTCGCGGCCTGAGCTATGAGGAGTTGTGCGGCAAGGGCGCTCACCAGATCCCGTTTGCGCAGGTGGATGTGGAGCGCGCCACGCAGTACTCGGGCGAGGACAGCGAGATGACGCTGCATGTCCACCAGGTGCTGTGGCCGCAGCTGGAGGCCTCGCCACGGCAACGCGAGGTCTACGAGCGCATCGAGATGCCCGCCAGCGCGGTGTTGGGGCGCATCGAACGCCACGGCGTGCTGATCGACAGCGCGCTGCTCGCACGCCAGAGCCGGGATCTGGCCGAACGCATGCTGGCCATGGAACAGGAAGCTTATGCGCTGGCCGGTCAGCCCTTCAACATGGGTTCACCCAAGCAGATCGGCGAGATCCTGTTCGGCCGCCTGGGCCTGCCGGTGAAGAAGAAGACGGCCACGGGGGCGCCCAGCACCGATGAGGAGGTGCTGCAGGAACTGGCGGCGGACTACCCGCTGCCCGCGCGCATCCTGGAGCACCGTAGCCTGTCCAAGCTCAAGGGCACCTACACCGACAAGCTGCCGCAGATGGTCAACCCCGCCACAGGCCGGGTGCACACCCACTACGCGCAGGCGGTGGCGGTGACGGGCCGGCTGTCCAGCAACGAGCCCAACCTGCAGAACATTCCCATCCGCACGGCCGAGGGCCGGCGCGTGCGCGAGGCCTTCATCGCCCCGCCGGGCTGGCGCATCGTCAGCGCCGACTACTCCCAGATCGAGCTGCGCATCATGGCCCACATCAGCGGCGACCCGGGCATGACGCGCGCCTTCGCCGAGGGCCAGGACATCCACCGCGCCACCGCGAGCGAAGTCTTCGGCGTGCCGCCAGCCGAGGTCAGCAGCGAGCAGCGCCGCTACGCCAAGACCATCAACTTCGGACTGATCTACGGCATGGGCGCCTTCGGCCTGGCGCAGAGCCTGGGCATCGAGCAGAAGGCCGCGCGCGACTACATCGACCGCTACTTCGCCCGCTTCGCTGGCGTGCGCCGCTACATGGAGGAGACCAAGGCGCGTGCGGCCGAGCTCGGCTATGTGGAGACCGTCTTCGGTCGGCGCCTGGTCCTGCCCGAGATCCGTGGGGGCAACGGCCCGCGTCGCGCGGGTGCCGAGCGCCAGGCCATCAACGCGCCCATGCAGGGCACGGCCGCCGATCTCATCAAGCTGGCCATGATCGCGGTACAGGACGCGCTGGACCGCCATGCCCTGGGCAGTCGCATGATCATGCAGGTGCACGACGAACTGGTGCTGGAGGTGCCCGAGGCCGAGTTGGACTGGGCGCGCGCAGAGGTGCCGCGGTTGATGGCCGGGGTGGCCTCGCTCACCGTTCCTCTGCTGGCCGAGGTGGGGGTGGGGCTGAATTGGGAAGAGGCGCACTGAAGTCAACCTGTTCCCGTGGCCCGCAAGCACAGATACTTGTCCCGTCCGTTCCCGATTCCCTTCATTCGCAAGGAGCACCGCACCATGGTTCGTGATGACTTTGATCTCCTCGTGCCGTCTCAGGGCCTGAGCCGTCGCGGCTTTGGGCGCACCGCGCTGGGGGCGGGATTTGCCGCCGCCGTCATGCCCGTGGTGGCGCAGACGGCCATCAAGACCGATGCCCAGGGACTGGTGACTGGCGAGGTGGACATTCCGGTGGGCGGTTTCAAGATGCCCGCCTACCGCGCTGCGCCGGCGGGCAAGACCCAGGCGCCGGTGATCTTCGTCATCAGCGAGATCTTTGGCGTGCACGAGTACATCGCCGACGTGGCGCGCCGCTTTGCCAAGGCCGGCTACTTCGCCATTGCGCCGGAACTGTTCGTGCGCCAGGGCGACGCCCAGTCCTACGGGGAGATCGCCAAACTGCAGGCAGAGGTCATCTCCAAGGTGCCCGACGCCCAGGTCATGGGAGATCTGGACGCCTGCGCCGCCTGGGCCCGGTCCCAGGGCGCTGACGCCACCAAGCTGGGCGTGACGGGCTTCTGCTGGGGCGGTCGCATCACCTGGCTGTACGCCGCACACAACCCGGCGGTGAAGGCTGGCGTGGCCTGGTATGGACGTCTGGTGGGCAATGCCACGCCGCTCACCCCTCGCCACCCGGTGGATTTGGCAGGTGAGTTGAAGGCGCCTGTGCTTGGACTCTATGGAGCGGCCGACACCGGCATTCCCCTGGACACGGTGGAGCGGATGAAGGCGGCGCTGGCTGCCGGCAGCCCCGCGGCCCGGGCCAGCGAGTTCCAGGTCTATGCCGACGCCCCCCATGCCTTCCATGCCGACTATCGCCCCTCGTTCCGCAAGGAGGCGGCCGAGGACGGCTGGCAGCGCTGCCTGGGCTGGATGCGCAAGCACGGCGTGGCCTGAGGCTGGCCTGCCGGGTGCCTCACGGTGGGTGTTGACAGGGTCTGTATGCTCTGAAGCATGACCCTGCTCTACATCGTCGTGGCCACCTTGGCTGGTGGCATCCTGTCGGTCCTGGTGGCCGCCTCCCTGACCGTCGCCCTGCTGGGGCGCGTGGTGCAGGGGTTGGTCAGTCTGTCAGCCGGGGTGCTGCTGGGCACTTCGCTGCTGCATGTGCTGCCCGAGGCCTTCGAGAGCGGCGCCGCCGATCCGCACGACCTGTTCCTCACCCTCCTGATCGGCTTGTTGTCCTTCTGGCTGCTGGAAAAGGCCGAGCTCTACCGCCACGGCCACCATCACGAAGGCGACGGCCACCACCACCATCACGAGTTCGATGCCCACCAGGCCGGCAAGGGAGGTTTCAGCATCCTGCTGGGCGACAGCATCCACAACTTCTGCGACGGCATCATCATCGCGGCCGCCTTCCTGGCGGATGTGCAACTGGGCATCGTCACGGCCATGGCCGTGGTGGCGCATGAGATCCCCCAGGAGGCAGGCGACTACATCGTGCTGCTGAATGCCGGCTTCTCCCGGCGCAAGGCGCTGATGTTCAACGCCTTGTCGGGGCTGGCGGCGGTGCTGGGCGGGGTGGTGGGCTACTTCGTCGTCGGGCCCTGGGAGAGCCTGTTCCCCTACCTGCTGGTGGTGGCTGCCAGCAGCTTCATCTACGTGGCCGTGGCCGACCTGCTGCCGCAGTTGCAGCAGCGCCTGTCATGGCGGCAGGTGCTGGCGCAGATCGCCTGGCTGGGGGCGGGCCTGGCCCTGGTGACCGCCGCCACGGGCGTGCTCCACACCCACGCCCACTGAACGGGCCTGCCGCGCCACTTCCAGGCGCTCAGCGAATCACCAGCACCGGCAAGGTGCCGTGGGTCAGCACCTTCTGTGTCTCGCTGCCCAGCAGCAGAGCGCCCAGCCCGCGGCGGCCGTGGGACGCCATGACCACCAGGTCACAGTCCTTGGCCTTGGCATGGTCCAGGATGGCCTCCCAAGGGTGTAGCGCCTCCACCGTGGCCCCTTCGGCCGTGACACCGTGGGCCCGCGCGGCCTCCAGCGCCGCCGTCACCCGCGCCTGCGCCGTGCGCTCCTGCGCGTCGAAGAACTCCTGGGGCGGCACGGGTTGCATTTCCGATATGGCGCTGTACGGAAAGGGTTCCTTCACGCTCAACACCTCCAGCCGCGCGCCCGTCAGCCGCGCGAGTGAGGCCGCAGCCTGCAGGGCGCGGGTGGACATCTCCGATCCATCGGTGGGCACAAGAATTCGCTGGTACATCGCCAATCTCCTTGTCATCTATGTCGCCCCGCCAGATGGAGCGCCAGGAAGGAGTCTGAAGGTTTGGCGTGCGCCTGCCTTGATGCTCGTCAAGCGCCTGCGATCCCGCGCTGGTACGCGCGCGCCGCGATTGCTGGCAGCGTGTGCGGTGGCCCTCGGCTGAAGGAATCAGGTGTCGCTTGGGCCGCTGACGGACGCCGCCCGGGCGCGTACCCGGGTGGCGGTGAGGCCGGCGCCCACGATGAGCGCCATGCCCAGCAACGTGGCCGCGTCCATCGGATCGTCAAAGACCCACACCCCCAGGCCCACGGAGAAGGCGATGCCCAGGTACTGCAAGGCGGCGTTGACCAGCGGGTGGCCGATCGCCCACGCACGTGTCATGAGCAACTGCGCCGTGGTGGCCAGCACGCCCACGGCCAGTACCAGGCCAACGCCCGGCAACGTGTGCGCTGCCGGGCCGCCCTGCAGGGCCACCATCACGCTCCCCAGAACGATGCCGCCCACCGAGAAGTAGAAGACGATGCGGTCCTCCGGTTCGCCCATGCGTCCCAGCGCGGCCACATGCAGGTAAGCCAGTGCGGCCACCATGCCGGACATCAGGCCGGCCAGCCCGAACCAGACCTGTTGCTGGTCGGTGGCCGGACGCAGCACCAGCGCGACGCCCGCGAAGCCGGCCAGCACCGTCAGCACCAGCCCCGCGCTGGCCGGTGTGCGGCCGTCTCGCGGGAACAGCAGGCTGCCCGCCACCACGAAGAGTGCCAGCCACACCGAGGACATCGAGTTCAGCGTCATGGCCGTGCCCAGCGGCAGGCCCGTGAGCGAGTAGAACCACAAGCCCAGCCCGGTGACGCCCAGCACGGCGCGCCAGAAATGCATCATCGGCACGCGGGTGCGCAGGGTGCCGCCGCGGTGGCGCACCAGAAGCGTCACGATCACGGCCCCGATGAGCGAGCGGTACAACACCAGGTCAGAGGCCGGGTAATGCGCCGAGGCCAGCTTGACGCACAGGCCCATCAGCGCGAACAGCGCCGAGGCGGCCACCATCAGCGCGGTGGCGCTGGCCCGGGGGGCTCGCAATGACTCCGGCGCCGAGGGATTCAGCGGCTGGCCCCGCGCGGGTTCGGCCGGGTGGGGGTCATCCGGCTGCGGTCCCCATCACGCGGTGGTACCACTCATGGAAATGCTGCATCCCGTCTTCCATCGGACTCTGGTAGGGCCCCGCCTCGTCGTCGCCGCGCTCCATCAGCACGCGCCGCCCGGCGTCCATGCGCTCGGCGATCTCGTCGTCCTCGACCATGGTCTCCTGGTACGCGGCCTGCTGGGCCTGGACGAACTCGGGCTCGAAGGCGGTCACTTCCTCAGGGTAGAAGAACTCCACCAGGTTCAGCGTCTTCTGCGGCCCCTTGGGATGCAGCGTGGACACCACCAGCACCTGGGGGTACCACTCCACCATCACGGTGGGATACAGCGTCAGCCAGATGGCGCCCTGGGCCGGGGACTGGCCTTCATGACGGTCCAGCACGGCCTGATGCCAGGGGCGGTAGGTGTCCGAGCCTGGTCGCGCCAGCGCGTGGTGGATGCCCACGGTCTGCACCGAGTGCTGCGGGCCGAACTCCCACTGCAGGTCTGCGCAGTCCACGAACCCCGACAGGCCGGGGTGGAAGGGGGCGACGTGGTAATCCTCCAGGTAGACCTCGATGAAGGTCTTCCAGTTGTAGTTGCACTCGTGCACCTGGGAGGAGTGGAAGACGTAGCCGTCGAACGACAGCTCGCGCTGCACGCCCAGTCCGGCCAGGTCGGCGGCGACGTCACGGCTGCCGGGGGCGTGCTCGAACAGCAGACCGTTCCAGGACTGGACCGGGTAGTTCCGCAGGTTCAGGCAGGGGTCTTCGGCGAAGTGCGGCGCCCCGATCAGGGCGCCGCTCGGGCTGTAGGTCCAGCGGTGCAGCGGGCACACGATGTTGGCGCCGGTGTGGCCACGGCCCTTGAGCATCACCGCCTGCCGGTGCCGGCACACGTTGGACAGCACCTCCACGCCCTGGGCGGAGCGCACGAGCGCCCGGCCGTGGGCCTCGTGGGCCAGCGTCTGGAAGTCACCCACCTCGGGCACGCTGAGTTCGTGCCCGAGATACCGGGGGTGCGACTGAAAGATGAGCGACTGTTCCTGGCGGAACAGACCCTCGTCGAAGTAGCTGGAAACGGACAGTTGAGAGCGGCTACGCTCAAGAGCTTGGAGACTGACGCTCAGGTCGGACATGATCCAAAGGATCTCCATGGTCAGGATGTCAAACCCCCACCCGGAGGCCCCGCGGGTGAGTCACGATGGATCGGGCAAACCGATTTTCTGGTCCCTGCCGAAGCGGGGAGCGGATTCTACCCACGGCCCTTTGGCGTTGCCGGGGGGGCTGGTCTGCGCTGCGGGGGGTCTTTCAGCCGGGGGCTTCACGGGTCGCGCTGTCGGTCGCGCTACCGGTCGCGCCACCGGTCTCCTGGCCTGCGGCGCCCGGGCGGGCTTGCCGTTACGGGCCCCTAGAATCTGTACCAACCCCGGGCCTTACCGGGCCTGCCCATGTCACGAACATCCCCCCGCGCCCAACCTGAAGCCGCCTCGGTCGCCAGCGAGCTGAGCTATGAAGCCGCTGCTGCGGAACTGGAGCAGTTGGTGGCCGCCATGGAGGGGGGCCAGATGCCGCTGGACCGCTTGCTGGAGGGGTACAAGCGCGGCGCGGAACTGCTTGCGCTGTGCCGCTCGCGCCTGAAGGCCGTGGAGGAGCAGGTCCAGGTGCTGGAAGACGGTCAACTCAAGCCGCTGGAAGCGGGCAGGGGATGAGCGCCACCATGAGTGCCACCATGGGTGCCACCGCATGAGTTCCGCTGCCTTTGACGACTGGGCCCGCCAGTCCCTGGCGGCTGTGGAGCATGCGCTGGAGGCCTGGGTGCCGGCCCACGCACCGGGTGGCCTGGGCTCGGCCATGCGCTACGGGGTCCTGGATGGGGGTAAACGCTTGCGGCCCTTGTTGGTCCTGGCCGCCGCGCAAGCGGTGCAGGGGCAGGACGAGGCTGCGATGCGTGCCGCCGTCGCGGTGGAACTGATCCATGCCTATTCGCTCATCCACGACGACATGCCCTGCATGGACAACGACGTGCTGCGCCGCGGCAAGCCCACCGTGCACGTGCAGTTCGGCCAGGCGCAGGCCATGCTGGCCGGAGATGCCATGCAGGCGCTGGCCTTCGAGGTCCTGACGCCGGACGAAGGGGTGGCCCCGCTCGTGCAGGCGCGGCTGTGCGCCCTGCTGGCGCGGGCGGCAGGCCATGCAGGCATGGCGGGTGGCCAGGCCATCGACCTGTCCAGCGTCGGCAAGCCGCTGGACGAACAGACCCTGCGCGACATGCACCGGCGCAAGACGGGGGCGCTGCTGCAGGCCAGCGTGATGCTGGGCGCGGCCTGCGGCCCGTGCGATTTGCAGGCGCTGCGGGCGCTGTCTGACTTCGGCGCCGCCATCGGACTGGCGTTCCAAGTGGTGGATGACGTGCTCGACGTCACCCAGGCGTCCGAGGTGCTGGGCAAGACTGCCGGCAAGGATCTGGAGCAGAACAAGCCCACCTACGTCCAACTGATGGGTCTGGAACGCGCCCGGAACTACGCCCGTGAACTCAGGGCCCAAGCCCGCGACGCCCTTGCGGTCTCGGGCTTGACCTCGACAGGCACACTGTCCATGCTTGCTGACAAGGTCGTTGATCGTGAGAATTGACTCTCTCGTCGTCATCCCCCGCCTGGGCCGGTGGCGCTCGATGATGGCCGGGACCTGACCCACACTTGGCGTGCACCACAAGATTTCCAGATGACTTCAGCCCTGCTTCCCACCCTTGACAGTCCTGCCGACCTGCGCCGGCTGTCGCGCCACCAACTGCGCCAGGTGGCTGACGAAGTCCGGCAGAAGGTGGTCGACACCGTCAGCCAGACCGGAGGGCACTTCGGCAGCAACCTCGGCAGCGTGGAACTGACCGTGGCGCTGCACTTCGTCTTCAACACCCCGTACGACCGGCTGGTGTGGGACGTGGGCCACCAGACCTATCCGCACAAGATCCTGACCGGGCGGCGTGACCGCATGCACACGCTGCGGCAGCTCGGTGGCGTCAGCGGGTTCCCGCGCCGCGAGGAGAGTGAGTACGACACCTTCGGCGTAGGGCACAGCTCCACCTCCATCTCCGCCGCCCTGGGCATGGCCCGCGCCGCTAAGCTCAAAGGCGAGAACCGGCGTGCCGTGGCCATCATTGGCGATGGCGCCATGACCGCGGGCATGGCCTTCGAGGCCATGAACAACGCGGGCGACCCCCATGCTGGGGCCCTGCCCGACATGCTGGTGGTGCTCAACGACAACGACATGTCCATCAGCCCGCCCGTGGGCGCACTGAACAAGTACCTGGCGCGCTTGATGAGCGGCAAGTTCTACACCGCTGCGCGCGAAGGCGCCAAGAGCGTGCTGCGCGGTGCGCCGCCGCTGTTCGAATTGGCGCGCCGTTTCGAGGAGCATGCCAAGGGCATGGTGGTGCCAGGCACCATCTTCGAGGAGTTCGGTTTCAACTACGTCGGCCCCATTGACGGTCACGACCTGGACGCGCTGGTGCCCACGCTGGAGAACCTGCGTGACAAGAAGGGGCCGCAGTTCCTGCACGTGGTCACGAAGAAGGGCTACGGTTACCAGCCGGCCGAAGCTGACCCGGTGAAGTACCACGCCGCCTCGGGCAAGTTCAACCCGGCCGAGGGCTTCCCCAAGAGCGCGCCGGGCAAGCTGACCTTCACGCAGGTGTTCGGCCAGTGGCTGTGCGACATGGCCGAGGCCGACGAACGTCTGGTGGCCATCACCCCGGCCATGCGCGAGGGCTCCGGCATGGTGGAGTTCCACAAGCGGTTCCCCAAGCGTTATCACGACGTGGGCATTGCCGAGCAGCATGCGGTCACCTTCGCGGCGGGCATGGCCTGCGAGGGGCTGAAACCGGTGGTGGCCATCTATTCCACCTTCTTGCAGCGCGGGTACGACCAGCTGATCCACGACGTGGCCATCCAGAACCTGCCGGTGGTGTTCGCGCTGGACCGCGCCGGTCTGGTGGGCGCCGATGGCGCCACGCATGCGGGGGCCTACGACATCGCCTACATCCGTTGTGTGCCCAACCTGAGTTTGATCGCCCCTTCGGACGAAGACCAGTGCCGCAAGGCGCTGACCACGGCCTTCCGCCAGGGCCACGCCGTGGCCGTGCGCTACCCGCGCGGTTCAGGCGTGGGTGCACCCATCGATCCCGCGCTGACCGAGTTGCCTTGGGGCAGGGGCGAGGTGCGCCGGCAGGGCCAGCGCATCGCCGTCCTGGCCTTCGGCACCTTGCTGCATCCGTGCCTGGCGGTGGCCGAGCGCCTGGGCCTGACGGTGGCCGACATGAAGTTCATCAAACCGCTGGACGCCGACCTGGCCGTCGAGTTGGCCCGCAGCCATGACGCCCTGGTCACGGTGGAGGAGGGCGCACTGATGGGCGGCGCCGGCAGCGCCGTGGCCGAGGCGCTGGCGGCAGCGGGCGTGACCGTGCCCCTGCTGCACCTGGGCCTGCCAGACGAGTTCATCGAACACGGTGATCCCGGCAAGCTGCTCAGCCTGTGCGGTCTGGATGCCGCCGGGATAGAGGCGTCGATCGTGCGCCGCTTCGGTCCTTCCCCGGTGCTGGCTTCGGCGGCAGCGGCTTGAGCACTGCCCCGGCAGGCGATTTCGCCAGCGCATTCAGGCAGGGAATTCAGACGGGGAATTCAAATCGGCTGCACGCCGCCTAACACCCGAGTGACGGCACCAACCGCGATTTGGTGTCATGCTCTCGACTCGATGACAAATCTGACCGACGCACTGCACATCCCCGACACTCAGAGCTCGCGCGACGAGCGTCGGCTGGCCATCCAGCGCGTGGGGGTGAAGGATGTGCGCTACCCCCTGCAAGTGCGCGTCGCCGGTGCTGTGCAGTCCACCGCGGCGCGCTGGAGCCTGGACGTGGCCTTGCCGGCCGAGCGCAAGGGCACGCACATGTCGCGCTTTGTGGCCTGGCTGGACGGTCTGGATGTCGCGCTGGATCTGAGCACCCTGCGCGAGCGCCACGCCGCGATGCTGCAGCTGCTGGACGCCACGGAGGGCCGCATCGAGGCCGAGTTCAGTTTCTTCCTGCGCAAACGCGCGCCGGTCTCGGGGGTGTCCAGCCTGCTGGATTACCAGGGCCGCTGGGTGTCGCAAACACGCCAGGGCGTCACCACCGTGACGATGCAGGTGGGTGTGCCGGTCAAGAGTCTGTGCCCTTGCTCCAAGGAGATTTCCGATTACGGGGCGCACAACCAGCGCTCCCTCGTCACGGTGCAGGTCGAGCCCCTGCAGCCCATCGAGTGGCACGAGTTGGTGCGTTTTGCCGAAGACTCGGCCTCCAGTGAGATCTGGCCCATGCTCAAGCGGGCTGACGAGAAGTGGATCACCGAGCGGGCCTACGAAAACCCCAAGTTCGTCGAAGACCTGGTGCGCGACGTCGCCTTGCGCCTGGACGCGGATGCCCGGGTGGGGCGCTATGCGGTGGACGTGGAGAACTTCGAGTCCATCCACAACCACAGCGCCTACGCCCGAATCGAGCGGGCCTGATCAGGCTTGACGCTGGACGGGGTGGATCGCAATGACCATGTCCCCCGCCGCCTTTCTGGTCTCGGCAGGTCCGGTAGACAACCCCCAAGCTGCGCGGCATGCCGGGCGAGACGATCTGTCCTTGATGCTCATGGATTCGCGCAACCGCACTCTGCGGTGGCTTTCGGCGTTCGAGGCGAAAGGGTGTCTGCTGGGTGGGCGTGGACATGCCGCCGTGCCGCTGCGATGGGTAGGCCACGCGGCCTGGTTCCAGGAGTACTGGACTTCTCGCCACGTTCACCGCATGCGTGGCGAGGCGGCTGAGGAGGCCGCACCGCGCCTGCCGTCCATCGACTCCCGCGCCGATGCATGGTTTTCTCCTGCCCTGCAGCCTGACTGGCGCGATGGTCTGGGCCCCACAGCGAACGAGGTGCGTCAGTACCTGACCGATACGCTGGAGGTGACCCTGGACATCCTGGGGTCGGCGCCCGCTACCGACGAGGGTCTGCACGCGTTTCGCTTGGTGTTGCTGCATGAGGACCGGCTGGCTGAGCGTCTGGCTGTCGCGGCACAGTGGCTGGGCCTTTCGCCCGACGCCCCCGAGTTGGGTCCCCAAGCGCCCCCCATGCGAGCCCAGAGGCATGCGCTGTGGATGCCGGCCGGCCGCGTGCAACTGGGCTCTGCGCCGGGGGGGCTCGTGCCACCGAACGAGCGCTGGGGGCATGAGGTGCAGGTGCCGGAGAGCGAGATCGATGCGCAGGTGGTGAGTTGGGCCCGCTACGCCGAGTTCGTGCAGGACGGCGGCTACGACGAGCCCGGATGGTGGACTGCCGAGGGCTGGCAGTGGGTGGTGGAGGCAGGGCGCCGCAGCCCGCGAGGCGTTGAACAGTTGCGCGGTGCAGTCGTTCTGGAGCGCTGGGGGCGGCTGTGCCGCTCAGACCCGGCTTTGCCGGCGACGCACCTCACCTGGCACGAGGCCAACGCCTGGTGCCGCTGGGCAGGCCGCCGTTTGCCCACGGAGGCGGAGTGGGAACTGGCCGCCCTGACGGCGCGCACGCGCGGCTTCGTGTGGGGGGATGTCCATGAGTGGATGCTGGGCGCAGCGAAGCCTTACCCCGGCGGTGATGCGCAGCACGTCGCCGGCTTTGGTGCCTTTCGGCCAGCGGCCGGGCACCGCGTGCTGCGGGGGGCCTCGGCCTGGACGGTGCGGCGTGCGGCCCACGTCAAGGCGAGGCGCTTCGTGGAGGACCTGCGGGACGATCTGTTCTGCGGATTCCGATCCTGCGCGCTGTGACCCAGGCGCTGCGACGCAGCGTGTTTCGTTGTCTGTCCGGGCGGGGGGCCTGCCCGCATGCTGACGTCCCCGGCATCCTGAGCGATGATGCGGGCTGTTCGATGTCTGTCTGCTGAGCATTGCCCATGTACCCCTTCGAGTACCACCTCCCCCTGTCCCAGAGCGCGGCGCTGGCCGCGTGCCAAGGCGACAGCCGCTACCTGGCTGGCGGGCAGAGCCTGGTGCAGGCCATGAAGCTCAGGATGTCGGCCTCGGAACGGCTGGTGGATCTGCGGGCGGTTCCTGGCCTGGACACGATCGCCTGCGACCATGACGGGCTCACCATCGGTGCCATGGTCCGCCATTCACAGGTCGCGCATTCGCCCCTGGTGCAGGAGCATCTGCCGGCGCTGGCCGAGCTGGCTGCCGGCATTGGCGATCCGATGGTGCGGTCCATGGGCACGCTGGGTGGTGCGCTGGCCAATGCCGATCCCGCCGCTTGCTACCCGGCCGCTGTTCTCGGCCTGGGCGCTACCGTGCACACCTCTTCGCGTTCGATTGCGGGAGATGCCTTCTTCACGGGTTTGTACGGCACGGCACTGGAGCCCGGCGAACTCATCACCGCGGTCACCTTTCCGCTGCCGCTGCGGGCGGCCTACGTCAAGTTCAAGCAGCCCGCCTCGCGTTTCGCGCTGGTCGGCGTGTTTGTGGCGCAGGGGGGGGACGGGGTGCGTGTGGCAGTCACCGGTGCGAAGGACTGCGTCTTCAGGGTCGCCGAGATTGAGGCGGCGCTTGGGCGGCAATTCGCTGCCGGGGCGGCGAAGTCTTGCGCTGTCTCGGCACAAGGATTGCTCAGCGACCTGCACGCCAGCGCGGCCTACCGCGCCGCAATGATTCCGGTGCTGACCGCCCGCGCCGTGTCAGCGGCCTGCGCGCGCTGAAGCGCGCACAGGGGCCCTCACGCTCTGGTCCCCGGCCAAGCTCAACTGCTGGTCGTGGCCCGCACCTCCTGGATGGAGGTCACACCGGCCAGCACCTTCTCGATACCGTCCTGGCGCAAGGTGCGCATGCCCGACTCCAGGGCTGCTTTCTGCAGATCATCGGTGCGGGTGCCCGACTGGATGAGCATGCGGAGTTCGCGCGTGGTCATCATCAACTCGTGGATGCCGGCCCGGCCCCGGAAGCCTGTCTGGCCGCACTTGCTGCAGCCCGGGCTCTCGTAATGCACCAGGACGCCTTGGCCTGACGGGTCGCGGACGGAGAGGTTCTCCCTGTCGTGTCCGAAGCGCTGGATCCACTGACCCACCAGAGCCGCGGCGGCCGGCCGGGTGCTGGCTCCACCGAAGGCGTTCAGGTAGTCCCCCACCAGTTCCTCGATCTCCAGTTGCGTGGCCGGGCGTGCCGTGCGGCAATGCGGGCACAGCCGCCGAACCAGGCGCTGCGCCAGCACGCCCAGCAACGAGTCGCCGAAGTTGAAAGGGTCCATGCCCATGTCCAGCAGGCGAATCACCGTCTCGGGTGCGCTGTTGGTGTGCAGGGTTGACAGCACCAGGTGGCCGGTCAGCGACGACTCGATCGCCACCTGGGCGGTTTCCTGGTCCCGGATTTCGCCCACCATGATGACGTCCGGGTCGGCGCGCAGGAATGAACGCAACGCCTTGTCAAAGGTCCAGCCGATCTTGGGGTTCACCTGCACCTGCCGCAAGCCCGGCTGCGTGATTTCGATCGGATCCTCAGCTGTCCAGATCTTGCGCTCGGGCCCGTTGATCAGGCCCAGCGCCGAGTGCAATGTGGTGGTCTTGCCCGAGCCTGTGGGCCCCACGCACAGGAACATGCCATGCGGGCGCTGGACCACCGCCTTGATCCTGGTCAGGTTGTCTGGCGACATGCCCAATTCGTCCAGGGGAATGAGCTTGGAGGCAGACAACAGTCGCAGAACGGCGTCTTCCAGCCCGTCGAAGGTGGGGATGGTGGCCACGCGCAGTTCCAGCCGGCTGCCGTTGATGAACCGGTTCATGGCGATCTTGCCGTCTTGCGGCTTGCGCCGCTCGGAGATGTCCAGGTCGCACATGACCTTGATGCGGGCCAGCAGCGCGCTGCGGAAGGTGTGTGGCAACTGCATGTAGGGCTTGAGCACCCCGTCGCGCCGGAAGCGGATCTGCACCTTCTGGGTGCCGGGCAGGGTCTCGATGTGGATGTCGGAGACACCCTGGGACTGGGCCTCCATGATCATGGAGTTGATCAGGCGCACCAGCGAGTTGTCCGATTGCTCGATGGCCCCCTGCTCATTGGCGGCCTCGTCGCCCGAACTCTGCTCCAGCGAGGCCAGCAATTCGCTGGAGCCCCCAGCATCGTCCGTACTCGGCTGGGCTGCGCCGGAACGGGACAGCCGCGACCCGGAGCCCAGGTTCTGGTAGCCCCGCTCCAAGCCCTCGCTGAGCGTGCCGCTCATCGCCAGCACCGGGATGACCTTGCCGCCAGCGGCGAATTCCACCTCGTCCAGCGCCTTCGCGCGGGCCGGATCTTCCATGGCCACGATCAGGCGTTCTTGCCGGATCATCAGGGGCAGGGCCCGCAAGCGGGTGGCCAGGGACTTGCCGATCCTGGTCAGCGCCTGAGGTTCCGGTGGGAACCTGCTCAAGTCCACGACGGGGTAGCCCATCTTGCGCACCAGGGCCGCCTGCAAGCCTTGCCGCGTCACCAGGCCCTCGCGCACCAGCAGTTCACCCAGGGGCACGCCGCGGTGGGCACGCTGTTTCACGATGGAGGCCTGCAATTGCTCGGCGCTGATCTGTCCCAGCGCCACCAGCGCCTCGCCCAGCGGAATGATCGGCGCGCGCGCCTGCCGTGCGATGCCCTCTTCCAGCTCCTCGGGTGTGGTCGCAGGCCGCTCTTGGAGCGGGTCCTTGGCGTCGTTGGAAGCCTGGGAAGCCTTGGCGTCGCTGCCGCCTTCATTGTGCTCGGAGACGTGGCCGTCCTGCGCTATCTCGGGCACGGGCGCGATGCCCTGCGCGCTCTCAAGCATCAGCGCTTGCACTTGCGGCCCGGTGTCCAAGGACTTGAGGGCCTCGCGCGGGATGAACACCCGACGAACTGCGGCCTGTTCGTCCATCGGCTCGAACAGGTACACCCCCTGCGCCTGGTCCACCATGCCCAGGGTCAGCCCGAAGGATCGGCGTCCAGACTGGTAGGTGACGCAGTAGAGCTCCGCGCGGAGCTTGCGGGCATCGGCCTCCTCGGCCAAAGGCAGGGGCCGCACGGGTTCCAGGAGGTCCAGGCGCTGGAACTGTTCGAAGCGCACGCCCACGGCACTTCGGCCCTGCGGGGTCTGCAGGCTGATGGTGTGTGCGCCGGGATCGAACCCGACCAGCCTCACCCGGGTGGCCGCGCCCGTGGGCCCCACCAGTTCGCATGATTCCTCGGCGGCCAGTGTGGCCCCGCTGGGGTAACCCGGTTGCGGAATGCCCGGCCAGACGGCCATATTGGGGGATGTGGCGGCAAGCGTTGTCACAGCGTCGATGGTAGCCCTGTACCGGCAACGCCACGAGGGAGTTTCAGTCGCGGGCGGGACCGGAGGCCTTCGAGTTCAGGTTCTGGCGGGTCTGCGGAAGTCAACGCCGCATCTGCTGCGGCAGGAAGGTGACGATCTCGGGGACGAGGTAGATCAAGCCTACCGCGGCCATCATCAACAAGAAGAAGGGCAGGGTGACCTTGGCGATCCAGCTGATCTCCCGCTTGGTCATGCCCTGCATCACGAACAGGTTGAAGCCCACGGGCGGGGTGATCTGCGCCATCTCCACGACGACGACGATGAAGATGCCGAACCACAGCGGGTCGATGCCGGCCTTCTGCACCGTGGGCAGGATCACGCCCATGGTCAGCACCACCATCGAGATGCCGTCCAGGAAGCAGCCCAGCACCACGTAGAACACCATCAGCACCATAAGCAGCTCGAACTTGCTCAGGCCGAGGGTGGCGATCCACTCGGCCAGGTGGCGGGGCAGCCCGATGTAGCCCATGCTCAGGGTGAGGAAGGCGGCCCCTGCCAGGATGAGTGCGATCATGCAGTACAGCCGCGTCCCGCCCAGCAGCGAGTCCTTGAAGGTCTGCCAGTTGAGCGAGCCCTGCGCGGCCGAGATGCCGAGTGCACCCACCACGCCCACGGCCGCCGCCTCGGTGGCGGTGGCAATGCCGGTGTAGATGCTGCCGAGCACTGCGACGATGAGCAACACCACAGGGATCAAGTGGCGCGACTCGTGCAGCTTCTCGCCCAGGCTCATGGAGGTGTCTGCCGGCGGCACCAGCGTGGGGTTGCGCCAGGCCCAGAACATCAGATAGCCCGAGAACAAAGCAGCCAGCAGGATGCCCGGCAGCACCCCGGCGATGAAGAGCTGGGCAATCGACACCTCGGCCGTCACGCCGTAGACGATCATGATGATGGACGGCGGGATCAGCAGGCCCAGCGTGCCCGCTCCTGCCAGCGAGCCGATGGAGATGCCGTCCGGGTAGCCTCGGGCCTTCAGCTCCGGCAAACTCATCTTTCCTATGGTGGCGCACGTGGCCGCGCTCGAACCGGACACCGCGGCGAAGATGGCGCACCCCACCACGTTGACATGCAGGAGCCGCCCGGGCAGCGATTGCATCCACGGTGCCAGGCCACGGAACATGTCCTGGCTCAGGCGCGTTCGAAAAAGGATCTCGCCCATCCAGACGAACAGGGGCAAGGCGGTGAGCGTCCAGCTCGAAGACGAGCCCCAGATCGTCACCGCCATGGCGTCACCCGCCGGCCGTGAGCTGAACAGCTGCATGCCGATCCAGGCCACACCTGTCAGCGTCAGCCCGATCCACACCCCGCTGCCCAGGATCAGGAACAGCGCTGCCACGAGCACGAGGGTGATGCCGATGTCTGACATGGAGCGTGGCCGATGCGAGGAGGGGTTACTCGTTGCGCAGCGACTCGTCGCTGGTCGGTTGCTGGCGCTGGCCTCGCAGCTCCAAAACGAACTCGTCGATGAAGGCGATCAACAGGATGACGTTGCCCGCGGCCATGGACAGCTGGGGAATCCACAGCGGCGTGGCGTCGTTGGAGGTGGAGATGTCATGGAACAGGTGTGACTGCCAGCTCAAGCGGCAGCTGTACCAGGCCGACAGGCCGGCCAGCAGCACGGCCGCGCCCAGGGCCCAGACCTCGATGCCGCGGCGCGCCGACCCTTTCAGCACGGACAGCAGCAAGGTCACGCGGATGTGCTCTCCGCGCTTGAGCGTATGGGCCAGAGCCAGGAAGCCCGCGCCGGCCATCATGTAGCCCGCGTAGGCGTCCGTGCCGGGCACGTGAAAGTGCAACAGCCGGCTCACGATACCCAGCAGCACCATGGCCAGCAGGCCCACCATGAACAGCGCCGCCAGCCAGGCGGCGCTGTCGTACAGGGTGTCCAGCATGCGGCGCATGGTCAGTGCCACCGCCGCGGCTTACCTGCGGTAGGCATCGAGCAGGGCCTTTCCGTCAGCGCCCGCCCTGTCAACCCACTCCTTCAGCATCGTCTCGCCCACTTTGGCCATGTCGGCCTTGAGCTGAGGCGACGGCGGTAACACCTGCATGCCGTTGGCCTTGAGCCTCTCAAGCGTATCGACGTTCACCTTGCGGCTGGCGGCCCAGCCGCGCGCCTCTGCGTCAGCGGCAGCCTTCACCACCGCTGCCCGGGTGGGTGCGTCGAGGGCGTCGAAGGCGGCCTTGTTGACGATGACGGCGTTCTTGGGCAGCCAAGCCTGGGTGTCGTAGTAGAACTTCAGGTGCTCGAACAGCTTGCTGTCCACGCCCGTGGCGCCCGAGGTCATCGTGCTTTCCACCACGCCAGTGGCCAAGGCCTGGGCGAATTCGGCCGCTTGCACCGTCACGGGTTGTGCGCCCACCAGTTCGGCAATACGGCTGGTGGCCGGGCTGTAGGCGCGCCACTTCACGCCTTTCAGATCGGCAGCGCTGGCCAATGGCTTCTTGGTGTAGATGCCCTGGGGTGGCCAGGCCACCGAATACAGCACCATCATGCCTTGCTCGCCCAGCTTCTTGTCAAGCAGCGGCTTCTGGGCTCGCCACAGCTTCATTGCTTCGTCGTAGCTGTCCGCCAGGAAGGGCAACCCGTCAGCGCCGAAGACGATCCACTCGTTCTGGTAGGCGGACAGCAGGATCTCGCCGATCTGCGCCTGGCCCCCCTGCACCGCGCGCTTGATCTCGGGCAGCTTGAACAGCGAGGCGTTGGCGTGGACGGTGATCTTCAGCTTGCCGCTCGACGCCTTGTCAATGTCGTCTGCAAACTGCTGCAGGTTCACGGTGTGGAAGTTGGTGGCCGGGTAGGCCGCAGGCAGGTCCCATTTGGTTTGGGCCTGGGCGGTGGTGATGGCCAACAGTGCGGCTGTGGCCAGCAGGCGAGGCAGCAGTTTCATCGTCTGTTCCTTGATGGGTGTGGACGGGAAGGGTGCGAGCGTGAGGTGTATCCAGGGGCAGCACCCTTAAAGAATAGCCTCAAGCGGCTTGAAGTCTACGAAGCATTGAGATAAATTGTCAACGTTTTATTCACGTATTGGGTGTAAACCCTTATGCCTCGAAGACTGGTCCCCTCCACCGCGAAGTCCGCCTCGCCTGCACCCGCGAGCCCCGGCATCGTCTCCTCGTCCCACCTCGTGTCGCCGCGTAGCGTCGAACTCTCGGAATTTGAGTTCGGACTGATCGTGGCCTGGAACGCCTTCTCACGCTGGGCGGTACGCTGCATGGCCGCCGCTGGATGCCCCGACCTCACCATCACCGACGTGCTGCTGGTGCACCACCTTTGCCACCGTGCGCGCAACAAGAAGCTGGCCGACCTCTGCTTCGTCCTCAACTACGAGGACACGCACGTGGTGGCCTACTCGCTCAAGAAGCTGGTGGGAGCCGGCCTCGCGCAGGCGAGCCGTGAGGGTAAGGAGGTCTTCTACAGCCCCACGGCCCTCGGCGAGTCGCTGGTGCAGCAGTACCGGGCCGTACGTGAGGAGTGCCTGGTCAAGAGTTTGGACACCGAGCTCAACGCCGACATTGGCGAACTGGCTCGGCTGCTGCGCACGATGTCGGGGATGTACGACCAAGCCGCGCGAGCGGCCACCTCGCTTTGACGTCACACGGCGTGCCGCAGCCGCCGTTCCTTGGCGTGCTGATGCCGCAGACGCGATTCCCGAAGCTGCCGGGTGACGTCGGTCACCCCGCAAGCTTCAGCATGCCGGTGCACCACCGAGTGGTCGCCGGCGCCTCCCCGCAGCGGGTGACGCGCGAGGGCGATCCCTCGCTGCTGGCACTGCCGGGTCTCGAGCGCCCCGGCGTTCCGACGGTCGATGCCGCATTGCTGGGCCCGGCCCGCCTGCGCGCCGCAGGCGCCGACCCGGACACCCCAGTCGAAGGCCTGCCAGCGGGCGGGCACCTGCAGCGCACGCTGCTCGACGACCTGCCCGGGCCCGACCCGGTGGAGGCCGAGGCTGAGGTGCTGGCCAGTGCGGGTCGCCTTCTGCGCCGCTGTCCCGGGCTGCGCTCGCTGGTGCTCGAGTGCACGAACCTGCCGCCCCACGCCGATGCACTGCGCCGCTCGACCGGTCTGCCGGTGCACCACCTGATGACCCTGGTCCACGACCGCTGGAGCCTGATGACATGACGACCGACCCCCGCTGGCAATTCTGGATCGACCGTGGCGGCACCTTCACCGACGTGGTGGGGCGCGCGCCTGATGGTGCACTGCACACCTTGAAGCTGCTGAGCGAGAACCCGGAGCAGTACGCCGATGCGGCGGTGGAAGGCATCCGCCGCCTGCTGGGCCTGCGGCCTGGCGAGGCCATCACGCCGCAGCAGGTGGACTGCGTGAAGATGGGCACCACGGTGGCCACCAACGCGCTGCTGGAGCGCAAGGGTGAACCGACGCTGCTGGTCACCACCCAGGGCTTCCGCGATGCCCTGCGGATCGCCTACCAGGCCCGGCCGCGCCTGTTCGACCGCCGCATCCTGCTGCCCGAACTGCTGTACGCGCAGGTGGTGGAGGCGCAGGAGCGCATGGGCGCGCACGGCGAGGTGATCGCGCCGGTGGGCGAGGCGGCGCTGCGCACAGGTCTGCAGCAGGCCCTGGACGCCGGCATCCGCGCCTGTGCCATCGTCTTCCTGCACGGCTGGCGCTTCAGCGCGCATGAGGCCGCGGCGGCGCGCATCGCGCGCGAGATGGGCTTCACCCAGGTGAGCGTGTCGCACGAGGTCAGCCCGATGATGAAGCTGGTGTCGCGAGGTGACACCACGGTGGTGGACGCCTACCTGTCGCCTATCCTGCGGCGCTATGTGGACCGCGTGGCCACGCAGATGCCCGGGGTGCGCCTGTTCTTCATGCAAAGCAGTGGTGGCCTGACCGAAGCGCACCGTTTCCAGGGCAAGGACGCCATCCTGTCCGGCCCGGCCGGCGGCATCGTGGGCATGGTGCGTACAGCTGTGGCCGCAGGGCACGATCGCATCATCGGCTTCGACATGGGCGGCACCTCCACCGATGTCAGCCACTTCAGTGGCGGGGCTGCCGGCACCTTCGAACGTGCCTTCGAGACCCTGGTGGCGGGCGTGCGCATGCGCGCGCCCATGATGAGCATCCACACCGTGGCCGCCGGGGGTGGCTCGGTGCTGCACTTTGACGGCGCGCGGCTGCGCGTGGGCCCGGACAGTGCCGGTGCCAACCCGGGGCCAGCCTGTTACCGGCGCGGCGGCCCGCTGGCCGTGACCGATGCCAACGTGATGCTGGGCCGGCTGCAGCCGGCGCACTTCCCCCGAGTGTTCGGCCCCGGGGCCGACGAACCGCTGGACCGGGAGGCGGTGGTCCAGCGCTTCCAGGTCCTGGCCGCCGAGGTGGCGCAGCGCACCGGGCGCGCCACCTCGCCCGAGACCCTGGCTGAAGGCTTCCTGCAGATTGCGGTGCAGAACATGGCCAACGCCATCAAGCGCATCTCGGTGGCGCGTGGCTACGACGTCACGCGCTACACGCTGCAATGCTTTGGCGGGGCCGGCGGCCAGCACGCCTGCGCGGTGGCCGATGCCCTGGGCATGTCTCGCGTGTTCATCCACCCGCTGGCCGGCGTGCTCTCGGCCTACGGCATGGGCCTGGCCGACCAGATCGCCATGCGCGAAGGCTCAGTGGAACGTCTGCTGGATGCCGGCGGGCTGGACGCTGCCCGGGACCGCCTGGCGGCACTGGCCCACGCCGCCACGGCCGAACTGGTGGAGCAGGGCGTGGCCGGCATCTCAGTGCAGTGTCGCCCGCGGGTGCATGTGCGCTACCAGGGCACCGACACGGCCCTGGTGCTGGAGTGGCCGGCCGGGGCTGACGAAGACACGCCAGCCCTGGTTGCGGCCATCGGCCAGGCCTTCGACGCCGCCTACCGCCAGCGCTTCGCCTTCCTGATGGCGGGGCGTGCGTTGGTCATCGAGGCGGTCTCGGTGGAGGCGCTGGCGGCGGGTGAGACCACGTCACTGCCGGCGGCGCTTCAAGCCGTCCCCGAGACCGCACCCGCAGCGCCGCGGGCCCGCGTGCAGATGCACTGCGGCACCGCGGGCTGGATGAGCGCGGATCTGCACGAACGCGAGGCCCTGGCGCCAGGCGCGGCCGTGGACGGCCCAGCCATCGTGACCGACCGCAACGCCACCACGGTGGTGGAGCCCGGCTGGCGTGCCGTGCGCACGGCCGAGGGGGCGCTGGAGTTGCGTCGCACTGCGCCGCGTGCATCGGCGCACGCCGTGGGCACCGAGGCCGACCCGGTGATGCTGGAGGTGTTCAACAACCTGTTCATGAACATCGCCGAGCAGATGGGGCTGCGCCTGCAGAACACCGCCTACTCGGTCAACATCAAGGAGCGGCTGGACTTCTCCTGCGCGCTGTTCGACGCGCAGGGCCAGCTCATTGCCAACGCCCCGCACATGCCGGTGCACCTGGGCTCGATGAGCGAATCCATCAAGACCGTGATCGAGCGCAACCCGCAGATGCACGAGGGTGACGTCTATGTGCTGAACGATCCCTACCACGGCGGCACGCACCTGCCCGACGTGACCGTGGTGACCCCGGTCTTTCTGCGGCAAGCCGATGCCCGGCCGTCGTTTTACGTCGCCAGCCGCGGCCACCACGCCGACATCGGCGGCAGCACCCCCGGCTCCATGCCGCCGTTTTCCTCCAGCATCGAAGAGGAGGGCGTGCTGTTCGACAACTTCCTGCTGGTGCGCGACGGTGCGCTGCGCGAGGCGGCGCTGCGCGCGCAACTGGCCTCGGGCGCCTGGCCGGCGCGCAACCCCGACCAGACGATTGCCGACCTGCGCGCCCAGATCGCCTCCAACGAAAAAGGCGTGCAGGAACTGCGCGCCATGGTGGCGCAGTTCGACCTGGAGACGGTGTCGGCCTACATGCGCCACGTGCAAGACAACGCCGAGGAATCGGTGCGCCGGGTGATCACGGCCCTGAGCGACGGCCAGTTCGATCTCGAGCTCGACAACGGCGCGCACATCCGCGTGCGCATCACGGTGGACACCGCCGCGCGCGAGGCCACCATCGACTTCACCGGCACCAGCGCGCAACTGCCCAACAACTTCAACGCGCCCAAGGCCGTGACCATGGCGGCGGTGCTGTACGTCTTCCGCACCCTGGTGGACGACGACATCCCGCTGAACGCCGGCTGCCTGAAGCCGCTGCACGTGATCGTCCCCGAAGGCTGCATGCTCAACCCGCGCTCGCCGGGCGCGGTGGTAGCCGGCAACGTCGAGACTTCGATGTGCGTGACCAACGCCTTGTTCGGCGCCCTGGGCCTGATGGCCGCCAGCCAGTGCACGATGAACAACTTCACCTTCGGCAACGAGCAGCACCAGTATTACGAGACGATTTCCGGTGGCACCGGCGCGGGCGTCTGGACCGGCCCCGACGGACAGGTGACCGGCGGCTACGACGGCACTTCGGTGGTGCAGGCGCACATGACGAACTCGCGCCTGACCGACCCCGAAGTGCTGGAGTTCCGCTTCCCCGTGCGGCTGGACAGCTACGAAATCCGCCACGGCTCGGGCGGGGCCGGGCGCTGGCGCGGCGGTGACGGCGGCGTGCGGCGCGTGCGCTTCCTGGAGCCGATGACCGCCTCCATCCTCTCCAACGGACGCCGCGTGCCGGCCTTCGGCCTGGCCGGGGGCGCCTCGGGCGCGCTGGGCATCAACCGCATCGAGCGCGCCGACGGACGTACAGAGGTGCTCACGCACATCGGCAGCGCACCCATGCAACCCGGCGACGTGTTCGTGATCGAGACGCCGGGCGGGGGAGGGTATGGGGCGGGTGAGGGCAGCCAGCGCGCCAATGGCTGAAGCTGTACGCGAAGTCGTTTGCGCAGCCGAGGCGGCTGATGAACGGGGCCTCTCGCGCCGTATCTGGCCCCTACGTGTCAGATTCTGGATGATGGGCTGCCGTCTACATTTGACCAGGCGGGGTCCATGAGGACCGTGTTGAACAGGCTTGCCGGGTGTCCATTCATTCGGCGCTGAGCTCATCTTGATCTATCATGAAACATCATGATTGACCGTGATTCCCTGAGCAAAACACACCGATGAGCACCGCCACGCGAGAAAAATTCTCCTCACAGGCCGCACCGGAGGTGCTGGCAGCGTTGCGCGAAATCGCGCAGCAGCAGGGGCGCCAGTTCCAGGCCGTGCTCGACGATGCGCTGCGCGACTACATCGATCGCAAGCAGAGCGAGCGCCCCCGGCGCCATGTGATGGCATCGTTCGCGGCCAGCCTCGACGAGTTCGACAGCCTGTACCGCGAACTTGCCAAGTAGAACCAGCGTGCCGCGGGATTATCTGAACGTGGCCGACGTGGTGGGCATGCACGCGGTCCTGATGAAGCGCTACGGAGGCGCTTCGGGCTTGCGCGATCCCGGCGCGCTGGAGGCGGCTCTTTTTCGTCCCCAGACGGGCTACTACGACGACATCGTGGCCGAGGCGGCTGCCCTGATGGAGAGCCTGGCGATCAACCACCCGTTCGTGGACGGCAACAAACGGGTGGCCTTCGCGGCGGTGGATGTGTTTCTGCGCATCAACGGCTGGCGCCTGCGCCGCCCACCCACGCAGATACATGCCGAGATGATCCAGATGTTCGATGCCGGAACCTTCGACCTGAGTCACCTGGATCCCTGGCTGCGGGGCTTTGCAAGCCCGCAAGACGATTGACCGACAGGGGTAGATTGCTCCGATCGAGCCGTGGTTGGTGACAGCCCTGATCCCGCCTGAACCTGGATCTCGGTTGGAGCGGGGCTCAAGGTGCCGGCGTTGAGGCAGCGCTTCACCATGACGCTGGAGCACCTGCTGGCGCAGTTCCGCCAGGGTGATCCTCCGCTAAGCTCCGAACATGACCGATGCGCCCGCACGATCACTGATGCGCCGACCGACTGCACCCGCCCAGCCGCTGCACGTCGTGCACACGGTGAACTACGCAGACCTGGCTCCGCTGTCGCAGCCCACGCAGGCCTTCTGCTACCTGGGTACGGCGATCCGGCAGACCGAGTCGAAAGAGGCCTTTCGAGCCGTCGATCACGGCACGGTGCTGGCTTTCGCCCGCGCTGTCCAGCGCGCCGAGCTCTGAAGCCGCAGGTGCTGTGACACTGGCAGACTCCGCCTGGCCCACCACGGCCCTGGGCCTGGCCGCGGCGCTAGGCGGCGGGCTGCTGATCGGCCTGGAGCGCGAACGCCGCAAGGGCAGTGGCGCCCGCCGCGCCGCCGCCGGCATCCGCAGCTTTGCGCTGGCCGCGCTGGGCGGCGGTATCGCGCAGACCCTTCAGCAGCCGATGCTCGTGGCCCTGGGTGCCGCATTGGTGGCCGCGCTGGTGGCCGTTGCCTACTGGAAGAGCCGCGGGCGCAGCGCTGTCGAGCCCGCGGCCGACCCCGGCCTGACCACCGAATTGGCGCTGTTCATCACCTACTTGGTGGGCGTGCTGTCGGTGCAGCAGCCTGTCCTGGGAGTGGCCGCTGCCGCCGTGGTGGCCGGACTGCTGGCAGCGCGCGAAAGGCTGCACCGATTCGCCACCGAGATCCTCACCCAGGCCGAACTTCATGACGCCTTGCTGCTGGCCGCGCTGGCGCTGGTGCTGCTGCCGCTGGTGCCGGCCGCGCCCTGGCCGGGCCTGGGCGGCATGGCGGCCCGCACCCTGCTGCTGACCACGCTGCTGATCCTGTCGCTTCAAGGCGCGGGCCATGTGGCGCTGCGCCTGTTGGGCGCGCGCGCGGGGCTGGCGCTGTCAGGGCTGTTATCGGGCTTTGTCTCCAGCACGGCCACTATCGCCTCGCTCGGCGCACAGGCCCGCGCAGACCCTGCCCGGCTCGCAGCCTGCCAGGCGGGAGCCATGTTCTCCACCACCGCCACCTGGCTGCAGGTGCTGATGCTGGTCGGCGCGCTGGCGCCTGCGGCCCTGCCCTCGCTGCTGCCCGTGGCTGGGGCCGGCGCTGTCGTGGCCCTGGGGACCGCCCTGCTGCAGTGGCGCTCGGCCGCGCCCGCGCCTGCCGAGCCCCGGCGGGGCGCCTTGGCTCCGAGCGGGCCCTTGCGCCTGCGCGAAGCGCTCATCGTGACGGCCCTGCTGGCCGCCGTGTCGGTAGGCGTGTCTTGGGCGCTGCGGCAGTACGGCGGGGCCGGCTTGCTGATCGGCACGGGGCTGGCCGCGCTGGCCGACGCCCATTCGCCGGTGGCCACGCTGGCCACGCTGCAGGCCGCCGGGCAGGTGGACAGCCACACGTTGGTGCATGGCACGTTGCTCGCGGTAGCGGCCAACGCCCTGACCCGCGCGGGAACAGCCGCCCTGGCGGGGGGAGGCGCCTATGCGCGCCGGGTGGCGCTGTCGCTGCTGATGTCCACGGGTTCGGCCGGCCTCGCGAGCCTGCTGTGGCCCCCGGGCTGACGACCCGTCCGCACCGGCTGACGAAAGGCGGTCGGGGCGGTGCTTTGTGAGCCGGTGTCCACGATCAATGTGTCGCCACTTTGCACGGTCAGCACCGCGCGCAGATTCGGGTCGAACTGGCCCAGTGGCAGGTGTCAACCGAAGCAGGCAGGCAGTGGGTGGTCATGGCGCCTCTCGTCCGGTACTGAATCACGATAACCGGGGACGCCCACCCCTGCATCTAAACTGAATTGACTACAACCTGGGGGCACCGTGCAGCAGATGGACACCGACTACCTCGTCATCGGCAGCGGTACCGCGGGCCTGGCCTTCGTGGACACGCTGCTGGCCGAAAGTGACGCGCACATCACCATCGTCGACCGCCACGGCAAGCCCGGTGGCCACTGGAACGACGCATACCCTTTCGTCACGCTGCACCAGCCTTCGGCTTTCTACGGTGTCAATTCCATGGGGCTGGGCAGCGGTCGCAAGGACACGCACGGTCTCAACGCCGGGCTGTATGAATTAGCCTCAGGCCCGGAGATCAGCGGCTACTTCGACCGCGTGATGAACCACCGCCTGCTGCCCAGCGGCCGCGTCAGCTATCTCCCCTTGAGCAACCACCTGTGCGACGGCCGGGTGGAATCCCTGCTCTCAGGCCGCCAGACGCAAATCAACGTGCGCCGCAAGACGGTGGACGCGCGCTACTACAGCCCGCCCGTGCCTTCCACGCACGTGCCGCGCTTCAGCGTGGCCGAAGGCGTGGACTTGGTGCCGCCCAACGCACTGCCCGGCTTGTGGGCCCGTGCGCAAGGCCCGCAGGCCCGGCCGCTGCCGCGGCGCTTTGTGGTGCTGGGCGCAGGCAAGACTGCCATGGACGTCTGCATCTGGCTGCTGCAGTCCGGCGCCGATCCCGACAGCATCCAGTGGGTGGTGCCGCGCGACAGCTGGCTCATCAACCGCGTCACCACGCAGAACGGGCCGGAGTTCTTTCATGAAGCCATTGGCGGGCAGGTGCGTCAGATGACCGCGCTGGCTGAGGCCCGGTCGGTGGATGATCTCTTCCTGCGCCTGGAGGCTTGCGGCACGCTGTTGCGCATCGACCCTTCACGCATGCCCAGCATGTTCCACTTGGCCACGGTCTCGGAGCGCGAGGTGGCCGAACTGCGGCGTGTCCACCAGGTCATCCGCCAAGGCCGCGTGCAGGCCCTGGAGCCTGCCCGCATGGTCATGGACCAGGGCAGAGTGGCGGTGGAGCCGGGCACGCTCTTTATCGATTGCACGGCCTCGGCGGTGGAGCCGCGGCCCCATATACCCATCTTCCAAGGCCAGCAGATCGTGCTGCAGATGGTGCGTCTGCCTCAGCCGGCCTTCAGCGCTGCCCTCACGGCCTATGTGGAAGCGCACTACGACAGCGACGCCGAGAAGAACCGCCTGTGTGGTTCCGTTCCCTTCCCGCACACCCTGGCCGACTACCCCAAGAGCATGATGGTGGGCATGTGGAATCAGGCGCAATGGGGCCAGGACAAGTCCCTGCGCCAATGGGTGCGTGAGAGCCGCCTGGACGGCTTCGGCAAGCTGATGGCCAACGCGCCGAAGGAAGATGGCGACAAACAGGCCGTTATCGCCGCTTTCCGCGAACAGGCGATGGCCGCCATGGCCAATATCCCGCGCCTGCTGGGCTGAGCGCCAGGCCGCAGCCGTCTCCCCGAGGACAGATCAAGGCTGCGAAGCATTACCCGTCCGAGGCAGCGCTGCGCACCGCGCGTGCCACCATGCCGGCAAGTGGCGTCACCTCAGTGCGAGGCCATCCGTCACAGCGGCACGACGTAGCAACCGTCGGTCGCCAGCGCACGCCACGGCAGCTTGGCCCCGGGCAGCAGCAGCGTCGGGGATTCTGTGGCCCGCCAGGGTACGGCTTGCGCCAAAGCCTGGGCCGGGTCGCATCGCAGCAGCAGGAAGCGCAAGGTGCGGCCATCGCGGCGGAGCGTGAGCTCGGCGCGCGGCCAGTGCGGCGGCAGGCCGGGTGCGAGGGACAGCGTGTCGGGGCCCAGTTGCAAGCCGAAGAGGGACTCGACCGCCGCCCGGTGCATCCAACCCGCCGAACCGGTGTACCAGCTCCAACCGCCGCGCCCGACATAAGGCGGTGCGGTGTAGACATCGCCAGCCATCACGTAGGGCTCGACCTCATAGGCCGCGGCCTTCGCCGGGTCTGCCGCGCGGTGCGCCGGGCTCAGGTGCTCAAGCCAGCGCCAGGCCCGCGCCAGGCCGGGGCCGGGATCGGGCTGGGTCTTGGCCCAGGCCACCTGCGCCATCAGCGCCCAGACCCCCGCGTGCGAGTACTGGCCGCCGTTCTCGCGCACCCCCGGCGGGTAGGCCTGGATATAGCCCGGGCTCGGCTTGGAGTGCGCAAAAGGCGGCGCCAGCAGGTGGATCAGGCCGGCCTCGTCGTCGACGAGCAGCGCCTGCACCGCCGCCAGGGCCTGAGCTTGACGTTCGACCGGCGCAACGCCCGACAGCACGGCCCAGGCCTGCGCGATGAGATCGATGCGTGCCTCCTCGTTGTGTTGCGACCCGAGCGGCTGACCGTCATCGAAGAAGGCGCGCGCGTACCAGCGGCCGTCCCAGGCCGGGCCCTGCAATGCAGCCCGCCAGCCCAGCGCCGCGTGCGCCCAGCGTTCGGCGCGCAGGACATCGCCTCGCTGGCGTGCGATGGGCGTGAAGTCGGCCACCAGCCGGCAAAGAAACCAGGCCAGCCACACCGATTCGCCACGCCCTTCGATGCCGACGCGGTTCATGCCGTCGTTCCAGTCGCCGCTGCCCATCAGCGGCAGGCCGTGCACGCCCACGCGCAGGCTGCGGTCGATGGCGCGCGCCGCGTGCTCGTAGACCGTCGCCTGCTGCGTGCTCTCCTGCGGCGTGCCGTAGTGGTCCTCGGCGCCCTCGGGGATCACCTGGCCCTCGATGAAGGGCATGCTCTGGTCAAGCAAGGTGGCGTCGTCGGTGGCGCTCAAGTAATGGGCCAGTGCATAGGGCAGCCACAGCAGGTCGTCTGAGAAATGGGTGCGCACGCCGGCGCCCAACGGGGCGTGCCACCAATGTTGGACATCACCCTCGGCAAACTGGCGCGAGGCGCACATCACGATCTGCTCGCGCAGCATCGCCGGCGCGGCCCAGACCAACGCCATGGCGTCCTGCAACTGGTCGCGAAAGCCGGTCGCACCACCGGCCTGATAGAAGGCCGCCTTGCCCCACAACCGGCAGGCCACGGTCTGGTAGAGCAGCCAATGGTTGACCAGCGCGTCGAACAGCGGGTCGGGCGTGGCCACCGTGACGGCGCCCAGCAGCCGGTCCCAGGCCGTGCGAGTGCGTTGCAGGCGGTCGGCGGCGGGCACCCGCGCCGCCGCATCGGCCAGCTCACTGGCCGCCGCAGGGTTGGCCGCCCAGCCGAGAAGGAACACGCGCTCGACCGAACCGGCCGGCGCTACCGTCAGGTCAGTGCTCAGGGCTGCGCAGGGCTCGCCACCGCCACCCTGGCGACGGCCGAAGTGGTCGGGCAGGACCGCCCGTCCGCGGGCGTCGAAGCATTCGCGCCGGTCGCAGGTCCAGTCCGGGGAATCATCGACTCCGGCCCCACCGCAAAGGGCCCAGAACGCCGTGCCGCCCCCGAAGCCGGCGCTGTTGTCCTGCTGTGTGGCCATCAGCGCCGCGAACGGTGCGCCCGGCGCGCGCTGGCGGTGCAGCACGGTGTGCACCGTGCGACGGTCGCTGCGCCACGCGCCGAGCAGCCATTCGACGATGCCCACCAGGCGCAGCGAGCGCGGGCGTGGCCCCTGGTTGACGATGCGAATGCGCACCTGCCGGACCGCCACCTCCGCGTCCACGCACCAGCTGGCCGAGACCTCGAGGGGGCCGCGGCGGTGGCTGATCGTGGTGGTGCCTTGGCCGTGGACGACGCGATAGGCGCAGGCCGGGTCGCCCCAGACCGACGGCGTGAGGCTCCACACCTCGCGCGTGCGCCGGTCCTGCAGCAGCAGCCATTCGCTGGGCGTGTCGGCCAGGGCGTCGTTGGACCAGGGCGTGAGCTGGTTCAGCCGGCTGTTCACCGCCCAGCTCGTGCCGCTCCCGGACTCGGAGACGAGGCCGCCGAAGACCGGGTTGGCCAGCACGTTGATCCACGGCCGCAGCGGGCGCCGCGCGCCGCGCACCTCGAAGCTGAACGCGCCGCTGTCGGGCGCGAAATCGCCGTTCGGCAGGGCAAAGCCCGCCCGCCCGTCGCCAGGCGCGTCGGCCGCGCCCCCGGCGTCGCCGCCAGGGTTTTCCTCGCCGCCCTCCACACCACCGCCCTCCACCTTCATCGCAACCACCGACACGTCCTCCTGGCGCAGCGTGCGCGCCGCCTCGTGTCGTTCGGCCCACTCGCGCGTGTGGTGGGCGAGTGGGCGCCCGTCGGCCAGCAAGCGGATTCGCGCCAGGCCCTGCAGTGTGGCCAGAGCGTCTTTCTCCAGGTCTTCGGCGCGCAACAGGTGCAGTCCGACGGCGCCACCACCGGCGCGCGCACCGGCGTCGGCGTCGTGGCGGTCGCGCAGTGCGCCCAGGGCGCGCTGCAAGGCCATCAGGTACGACGCCGGCTCCGCGTTGACGATGACCAGATCACAGGCCACGCCGCCCCAGCTCCACAGGCGCAGCGCCTGCGCCAGCGCCTTCACCAGGCCCAGCCCCGGCAGGGTGCTGATCGACACCAGGATCAGCGGCTGGTCCCCGGAGATGCCGTAGCGCCACAGCAACCGGCGGTCGAAGGCAGCGGGCGCACCGGGCAAGACGACCGCCCGCGCCAGCAACCGGCGGTCGAAGGCGACGGGCGCGCCCGGCAAAGCGTTCGGTCGCGCCAGGCTCTGCATCAGGGCGGTGGTCAGGGTCTGGATCGCGGACAGGTTGTCGGCTACCAGGTGCAGGTCGTGCAGCCGGATGCCGGCCAGCGTGGCCGACATCAGGGAGGCGCGCTCGACATGGCTGTGCTGACGGTACTTGTCGATCACCGCCTGCAGCGTGGGACCGTGCGCCGATGCCGCGGTCGCGAAGGTCAGCCCGGCCTGCCCCTGTGGCGCCAGGAGCAGCCGTGCCGACAGCGCGCACACCGGGTCCAGGCCGGTGTCGAGGGCGACGTCGTCGGTGCCGGTGGGCCATTCGTCGAGCAAGGCGCGCGGTGCGCTGGCATCACGGTTGCGGCCCATCCAGCGCCGCCGGTCGGTCTGCTGGCGCAAGCCCTGGACCTGCGCACTCCCGTCAGAAAGGAAGTGCGCCGCCTGCAATCCCGGTTCACCGGCCAGGCGCGGCCGCCGCTCGAAGTGCAGGGCCGATTGGGCCGGCTGTGCGTCCGCACGGATGAAGAGGTTGCCAAAAGCCGGATGCGCCTCGTCGGCTCGCGCGTCTGCCAACGTGACCTCGAAGGCCGAGACGATCTCGATCGCCAGCGCCGCGTCGCCCAGGTTGTGCAATTCGACCTGTCGGAACTCGATGTCGTCCTCGGGGCTCACCCAGACCGTGACGCGGGCGCGCAGGTCGGGCCAATGGGCCTCGAAGCACACACGGTCGGCATGGAACACACACTCATAGCGTGCCGCCGGGTCCGGCGCCGGGTGCTGGGTCAGCGAGAAGAGCGGGCCGCCCTCGGATCGGCGAAGGTAGAGAAAGTGACCCCAGGCATCGCGCAGCGCGTCGTCGCGCCAGCGGTGGATGCTCACGCCCCCGCAGCGGCTGGTGCCTGCGCCGTTGGCGCGCAAGCTCACGCTGTAGTGGCCGTTGGATAACAGCTGCGTCGGCTCGACCGCATGCTGACCTGGCGCCAGCACGCGCATCAGCAGTGGCGCTCGCGACTGCAGCGTGACGGGCAGCGGGTAGGCCGGCGGTGCATGCAGGCGCGAGATCTCGCGCGGGGCGCGCTCGTGCAGAAGCGATACGGCGGCCTCGATGTGCGGGTGGGCCATGCCCCAGCGCTGCGCCACGCCGTCCAGCAACACGTTGGCCAGCGCCACCAGCGTCATGCCCTGGTGGTGGGCCATGAAGGTCTGGACGCGGATCAGCGGCGTGCCCTCCACCTGGCGGCTGCTCTGGCGAGAGGGCGAGAAGTCCAGCGCCTCGAAAAAACCCAGCCTGCCGCGCGCGCCAAGGCGCTCGAGTGCAGACAGGTTCAGGCAGGCGTCGTGCGGTGCGATCTGGGCCGCCAGCGCGGTGGCGTAGGGCGCGACCACCAGCTCGTCGGGCGGTGTGCGGCGCAGCGCCAGTCGCGGCACACCCTGCGGCGCATACTGGTAGGCCAGGGTGTGGTCGCAGCCCGCGTAGGCCGACTCTGAGATTCCCCAGGGCACACCATGTGCCGCCGCGTAGCGGCATTGCTCGACCAGCGCCGCGGTGCTCGCCTCGAAAAGCACGCTGCCGCGAGGCTCGGCCAGCACCAGCGTCGGCATCAGGTACTCGAACATCGAGCCCGACCACGAGCGCAAGGCGGCGGCCGCGCCGACGGCGTAGAACGGGCGTCCGAGCGCCCACCAGTGGCGCACCGGCACGTCACCCTTGGCGATGGCCAGCAGGCTGGTCAGCCGGGATTCGGAAGCCAACAGATCGTAGAAACCGGCGTCGAGCTGCTGCTCGGCGACGCGCCAGCCGATGTGCAGCAAGTGCCGCTTGCGGTGGTAGAGAAAGGCAAAGTCAGGCTGCCAGGCCAGCTGCTCGCAGCGATCGGCCATGCTGCGCAGGCGGTGCTGCGTCTCATCGTCGTCAGCCGGTGGCGTCGGGCGGCCTGACAGCGCCGCATGCGGGGCGCCGTGGGCCAGCGCCCGGCAGGCTTGCGCAACGGCCAGCAGGTGGCCGCTCAGGTTGCCGCTGTCCACGGTGGAGACGTACATCGGCAGCAGCGGCTCGCCGCTGGCGGTGTCGTACCAATTGAGGAGGTGGCCGCGATGGCGCTGCAGGCGATCGACGCTGTCCAGGGTGTTCTGCAACCGGCGGAGCAACTCAGGCGTGTCGATCCAGCCGAATTCGCGCGCGCAAGCCACGCTCAGCAAGTACAGGCCGATGTTGGTCGGCGAGGTGCGCCGCGCCAGCATCTCATGCGGCGCCGTCTGCAGGTTGTCTGGCGGCAGGTGACGGTCGGCCGCCGTCACGCAGCGCTCGAAGTAGCCCCACGAGTCACGCGCCAGCACGCCCAGGTACGGACGATCCTGCTCGCGCACTGTGGCTGACACCGGTGCTGGCACGGGGCGACTCGCCCACCAGCTCCACACCGGTGCCCCCCCCCAGAGCAGGCACAGCGCGATCCCCAGCACCAGGTGGGGCGTGCCGGTCAACGCCAGCGCAGCGATCAGCAGCAACGCGGCCGGCGGCACCAGCGGGTGCCGACGCACGGCCCACAAGAAGTCCACGCGTGCGGCCGACTGCGCGCTCGCGGCCGTTGTCCATTGCAGCAGGCGGCGGCTGATCGTCATCCGCCACAGGGCCCGCACGATCGCGTCGACGGCGGCGGCCGCATGTTGCAGCAGCATGGCCAAATGCCACAGACCGGCGCCGCATGCGCGCACCAGATCGACCCCGGCCTGACGGTAGAAATGCGCCCTGGCCACCGCGGAACGGGTGGGTGCCAGACCGGCCAACGCCCCCAGCAGTGGTCCGGCGCAGAAGGCCGCGAACACCAGGGCCAGCGCTCGCCAGGGTGACAGCCCTGGGGCCACCATCATGACCGTCAGCAACGCCAGCGACGCTGGCCGCAACAGCGAGCGGCGCAGGTTGTCGATGAACTTCCAGCGGTTGACCGCACCGAGCGACCAGCGCCACGGTTGCAGCAGGAAGGGCAGCAACTGCCAGTCGCCCCGCGTCCAGCGGTGCACCCGCGACGCGGCGACCTCGGCATGGCCCGGCGCGTCTTCGATCAGCGTGATGTCGGTCACGGCGGCGCAGCGCGCGATGGATCCTTCGAGCAGGTCGTGGCTGAGCACCCATCCTTCAGGCAGCCGTCCGTGGAGGACCGCATGCACGGCGTCCACCTGCAGCAGCCCCTTTCCGGTGAAGCTGCCTTCGCCGAACAAGTCCTGATAGACCTCGGAGCTGGCCGAACCGTAGGGATCGATACCGCATTCGCCGGCGAACAGGCGGTGGAAGGCCGTGTCCTCGTGCCGTGCCGGCAGCGGCGTGACGATCCGCGGTTGCAGGATGCCGTAGCCGCTGACCACGCGTGTGCCCGCAGCATTCAGTCGCGGCTGGTTGTCCGGATGCGCGGCCACGCTCACCAGTTCACGCAGGCGCCCAGGGGGCAGTTGGGTGTCGCTGTCCAGGGTGACGAGATGGCGCGTGCCCGCAGCGATCAATGAGGCCTCGCCCAGGTCGGCGAAGGCCGAATGGTCACCCGTGGCCAGTGCGGCCACCAGTTGTTCGAGCTTGCCGCGTTTGCGTTCCCAGCCGATCCACGCCTGCTCGCTGGGACTGTACGTGCGCGGGCGGTGCAGCAAGACTAAGCGCGGCACTGGCTCCCCGTTGCCGGGCATCGGATGGCGCGCATTGACAGAGCGGATCTGCTCCACCGCGTACGCCAGCAAGGCTTCATCTCCGGCCGCATGCTCGGTGGCGGCGTCGGCCCAGTCGCTCAGCAGCGCGAATTGCGCGTGGCGCTCGGGGTTGGCCAGCCAGTGCAGGACCAACCGGTGCACCAGGCGGTCGATGGTGGCTGCGTCGGTGATCATCGCGGGGATCACGACCATCACCCGGTGTTCCGCAGGAATGCCGTCGACCAGCGCCAGACGCGACAGCTTGTGCGGTCGCGTCGACTCGCTGATCAGGCGGTGGATGACCGCCACCGCAGTTTCCGAGGCCGGCAACAGCGCAAGCATGGCCACCAACGGCGCGATCCAGGCGCCGTAGCCGGTCGCGCTGCTGTGACCATCAGGGGGCAGGACCCAGGCCATCAGTGCCCAGGTGCCCAGGACCACCGCGCCCAGGTACAGCGGTAGCGCAGCATGGCGCAGCGCCGCCTGCCACGCCCCCCAACGATAGGCATGCAAGCCGAGAGCCCGATGGAGTGTGTCGCGTCCGCCCCCGACCAGCCAGTGGGCCGCCGTCGTGGCCTCAGCCGCTTGAGGTGCTTCGGCTGCTTCGGCTGCTTCGGCCCGGGTGTCCGCCTCTCCCGAGACGGCAGGTGCCTTCATCAGACCGAGCAGGGTCTGCGCCACCTCCATCTCGGTGCGCCGGCTGCGGCGCGCGAGATGCTCGATCACATGCAGCGTCCTGTCGCGCGTGCCACTGTGCTCTGCGGCAAACGAGGCCGAGGAGAGCATGAGCTGCATCAGCGCGCTGGTGCGGCCGACGATGTCGGGCCAGTCGGTGTCGCCGATCTGGCGCAGCGAGGTCACTGCATTGCTCACGCTCAGGTTGTCGGCCGTCTGTTCCATGGCCTGTTGCGCCTGCACACCGGCCAGATGGGGCAGGGCGGCCTGCAGCCAGTCGAGCACCTCAACAGGCACCTTGGCGTCGACCTCGAGCGCCCCGTCCTGCAGGCGCTGCGCCATCTGGGCCAGGAAGGAAACGGCCACGCCGCGCCGCTCCAGCAGGGACCGAAGCGCCTCCAGCCACTCCACGCTGCAGGTCGGCAGTCGATCGCACACGAGGTTGGCCACCTCACGCGCCGCCTTGTGGGTGGCCAGGCGCTCGGCGAGGCGGCGCAGGTTCTCGACCAGCACCACACGCAGCGTGGTCGGCAGGGCCCACATTTCGCCCAGACGCAGCTCGCGTGACTCCTGGTAGGCGACCAGGAAGGGCACCAGCAGATCCTCGTCGAGGGCACCGTCGGTATGGGCGATGAAAGCCCAGGCGACGCCGTAGATGCGGGGCAGGCCGGCCAGCGGCTCGTCGAGCAGCACCGGCAGGGCGCGGAAGTAGCTGCGTGGCAGGCCCTCGTGGATCGCCAGCAGCTGGGCATCGATGAGATGGAAGTTGTCGAGCAGCCATTGCGCCGCCGGGCTGATGTCGTAGCCCGCCGCGACCTGGTCTCCGATCACCGCGTGGGCCTGCCGCAGCATGCGGATGTTGTCCTGCAGGCGCGGAAAGAAGGTCGCGTGGAGCATGCCCGGCCGCTCGGCGCGATGGGTCGCGCCGAGGCTGCGCCCATGCTGGGCGAAGCGTATCGGCCCGAAGATCTCGGCCCGTATCGGCTCAGCCAGCATCCCGGCCGCCGGATCCAGAAATCGAGCAAGCGCCTGCGGCACCTCAGGCAGCAGGCGCTGCAGGACCCCAGCCGCCATGAACTACAGCACCAGCCAGGTGATGCCGATCATCGTTGCTGCCACCGCCGACGCGCTGACCAGCCGCCCCTGAACCAGGCCTTGCAGCTGACGCACGCCGCAATGCATGGCCACCCGCCGCGCGCCATCGCCATTGCACAGCGCCAGATGCTCACCCAGGGCGGACAGCTCTCTCGACGTTGTGTCAGCGGCTTCCCCGTGGCAAGACGTGCTCCACATCGAAGATTGCGTCATCACAGCGCTCCTCTGGCCGTGATCCCGGCGCCAAGGTCTGACTTGACGGCCACGCTGCCGAAGTTGCAAAGAGGTTCCTCGCCGGGCAGCGTGGAATTCGGGGATGCGAATGCGGATGCGATGCATCCGGCATCAAGGCCGGTTGGCGCTGGGTTGCGCAGATCAGGGAACGTCATCATGGTGAACCTCCGGGAGTTGAAAAGTCCGGCGTCCGTGGACACCGGCAAGAGTCTGTCGAGCGCCTGCCACCCCCGGCCTGTACGTTGTCAAGCTTCGTCGCGCAGGCGGTTCGCGGGGGGTGCTTGGGGAGGGTTCATCACGGGGCTGCGCTGATGTGGGTCAGGCAGACCCGTTGTAAGCGACCAGCCCGGCTGTCCATTGATGCTGATCAGCGCCGGCACACACCGGTGCTCAGCCGCTGACAAGGAACTGGTGCTGCACGCACTCCCTTGATCCTCAGTCGCGCTGGCGGGTCTCGCGTTGGCCGCCTGCGCATGTGCCCAGATCGCCTTCTACGAACGTGAGGGTCAGCGACCACGCCAGCGCGAGAACAGCTGCCACAGCGCTGCGATTGGGGTGGCGCTTGCCCACGCGGCGTCGGCTCGGCTCAGGTGCGCGAAGGCACGCGAGCGCTCGAAGGCTGGGTCCAGCCCTGCCGCCGCTCGGCGCCTGAGCGTGGTCGCCTGGGGCTAGACTTTCCACCGCCATGACTGTCCCCCAGATCCTCCTCACCGCCTTCGAACCCTTCGGCGGAGACCCCGTCAACCCCAGCCTCCTGATCGCCAGGCAGCTGGACGGGGAGACCTTGGCCGGGGTGCGGGTGGTGGCGGTGGAACTGCCCTGCGTCTTTCATCAGGCCTTGTCGGCCTTGGATGAGGCGCTTGCGCGCACCCGCCCGGTGCTGGCGGTGGCGCTGGGCCTGGCCAGCACGGGCGTGCGCAGCGGCTTCATCCACGTGCCGCTGCTGCCGGAGCAGGCTGAGCGCTACCCCGGCAAGCCCGTGCTCGCCCTGGCCGAGCAGGTGCGCGGGGTGCGCCTGGCGCTGCAGGTGGCGCTGACGCACCAGGGTGCGGACTTGCGGCTGGCCGGCGGGGCGGTTGCGTGATGGGCGTGTGGCGGGTGGTGACGATGGCCTGGCAGGCGAAGGCCTGGCAGGCGAAGGCTTGCGCCGCCCGCCTGTCAGTGACGGCTGCCCCTTGAAGGCCACGCCATGATCGATCGTTGGGCCTTGGCCCTGCTGCGTCCCGGCCTGGAGGCCGGAGCGCGGGGGCTGGTGCGGGTGGGCATCGGTGCGGATGCGGTCACCTGGGCGGGGTTTGCCATCGGGTTGGCGGCTGCAGCCTGCATCGCCCATCAGGCCTTCGTGGCCGGACTGTTGCTGCTGCTCCTCAGCCGCCTGCTCGACGGCCTGGACGGCGCAGTGGCGCGGCTGACGCAGCCCACGGACCGCGGCGCCTTCCTGGACATCACGCTGGATTTTCTGTTCTACGCCAGCATTCCGTTGGCGTTTGCCTGGGCCGACCCCGGACGCAATGCCTTGGCCGCAGCCACGCTGCTGGCGGCCTTCGTGGGCACGGGCTCCACCTTCCTGGCGTTTGCCGTGCTGGCCGAGCGTCGCGGGCTGCGCAGCACGGCCTACCCCGCCAAGGGCCTGTACTACCTTGGGGGGTTGACCGAGGCCACCGAGACCTTGCTGGTTTTCGCGGCCATGTGTTGGTGGCCGCAGGCGTTCCCGCTGCTGGCGCTGGCGTTTGCCTGCCTGTGCGGCTTGACGGTGCTGACCCGCTTGTGGTTCGGCTGGCGCGTGTTGTCCGGTGGTGACGCCAGGATGCCCTGACGCACCGCGCCGCACGCCGGGTGGGGAGCCCGCCGTCGTGGCACTATGCCGCTGCCGATGACTGAACAGAGCCCCTCACGCGCCATCCCCCGCACTTTCTCGCGGCTTCCTTCCGCACGGATGCTGGTTGCCGCGGAGGCAGGCTTGGCTGCGTTCGACCTCGGCCGTTTCCTGTCGCTGCCCGGGGCCTGGAAGCGGGCGCACCCGCCTGAGGGCCTGTTGCGCTGGGCGGCTCGCAGGTGTTTCAGGCGGGTTGGCTTCACCGGGTTGCTGCTGGCTGCCTGCATCGCCCGGGCGCAGCCGAACGCGGCGGGCGACGGCCCGTCTGTTGCGGGGGCTTCCCTGCTGGCCCCGCCAGGCGCGGCGGCCTGGGTCTCGGCGCCGCTGCCGGCGCAGAAGCTGCCGCCAACCAGGTTCGACCTGCGCGAGGTGGACGGCCGCCCGGCCTGGCGCGTGGAGTCCCCCGCGAGCTACGGCAATCTGGTGCATGCGGTTCAGGCGGTTCAGGCGGTTCAGGCGGTGCAGGGGGCCGGTGCGCAAGCGCGCACGATCGCATGGCGCTGGCGGCTGGACCGCGCCATCGAGCGTGCCGATCTGCTGACCAAGGCGGGCGACGATGCGGCGCTGAAAGTGTGCGCCCTGTTCGACATGCCCGCCGAGCGCGTGCCCTTCGTGGAGCGACAACTGCTGCGGGTGGCGCGGGCCGCCTCGGGCCAGGCGCTGCCGGCCGCCACGCTGTGCTACGTGTGGGCGCCGCTGGCCTCGGCCGCTTCCGCGCACGGGGCTGCGGCTGGCGCCGTGGTGGGTGGAGTGCCCGCCGCCCCTGGCGGCACCGTGCTTCCGAACGCCCACACGCGGCGCATGCGCTGGATGGTGCTGCGCGGCGCCGAATCACCCCTGGGCGCCTGGCAGGCGGAGCAGCGCGACCTGCGCGCCGACTTCCTGCGCGCCTTTGGCGACGAAACCGCCACCGTGCCACCCCTGGTGGCCGTGCTGGTGGGGGCGGACGCCGACAATACAGGCGGGCACGGTCTGGGCTGGCTGCAGGACGTGACGCTGCGCCCATGAAACGCCTGGTCTTGCTCGGCGGCGGCCACGCCCACCTCCACGTGCTGCAGGCGCTGGCCCGTGAGCCGCTGGCCGGGGCGCAGGCGGTGCTCATCACGCCGCATGGCCATCTCAGCTATTCGGGCATGGTGCCGGGGGTGGTGGCGGGGCACTACGCGCCTGAGCAGGCGCGCATCCCGCTGGCCCCGCTGTGCGCGGCGGCCCATGTCACCCTGGTCCAGGGGCAGGCCGTGGCGCTGGATGCCGCGCAGCGCCTGGTGACCCTGTCCGACGGCCGGGTGGCGGAATACGACGTGCTGTCGCTGGACGTGGGCGGTGCGCAGGACCGCGATGCCTTGCCCGGCGCGCGCGAGCATGCGCTGTTCGTGCGGCCCATCGAGACCCTGGTGAGCGTGCTGGACCGCCTGCGCGAGCAGGCTTCGCGCCGCGCCCTGGACGTGGTGGTGGCGGGTGCCGGCGCCGCAGGCTTCGAACTCGCCCTGGCGCTGGCCTGGGGCCTGGCGCATCTGACCCGCCCGGGCGATGGATCATCCCGCGTCGCCTTGGTGACGGGCGGCACTCAACCCCTGGCCGGTTACCCAACTGCCGTGGTGGCGCAGGGCCTGAAAGCGCTGGCCCGCCACAAGGTCACGCTGTTCCGCGAGGCCTGCACGGCGGTGGAACCTGGGGCGCTGGTGCTGGCCTCGGGCGCGCGTCTGGCCTGCGATGTGCCGGTGATCGCCACCGGGGTCGGCCCGCCCGCCTGGCTGGGCGCCAGCGGCCTGGCCCTGGACGAGCGCGGTTTCGTCAGCACCGGCCCCACCTTGCAGAGCACCTCGCACCCGGAGGTGCTGGCCGCGGGCGATGTGGCCAGCCGGTGGGATGCACCGCATCCGCGCAGCGGGGTCCACGCCGTGCGCGCCGGCCCGCCGCTGGCGCTGAACCTGCGTCGCTTCATCGGCGCGGGGCAGTTGCAAGCCTACACGCCGCAGCGGCGCACGCTGAACCTGCTGTCCTGCGGCGAGCGCCGCGCCATCATGGCCTGGGGCGACTGGGTGGCCGAGGGGCGCTGGGCCTGGTGGTGGAAAGACCGCATCGACCGCGCCTTCATCCGGCGGTTCGCTCCACCCGATCCTGTGGCCTGACGGCGGACCGGTCCTTCGGCTGGAGCCGGGATCAGTCCTTCGGCTGAAACCGGGATCAGTCCTTCGGCTGAAACCGGGATCAGTCCTTGGGTCTGAAGACGATCTCCACCGTGCCGGGCACGCGGCCGTCGGTGTCCTTGGGCAGGCTGCCGGTGCGGTCGATGGCGCGCAGCACGGCCTCGTCCCACTCCCTGGAGCCGCTGGACTTCACCAGCCGGCGGCCGATGATGGTGCCGGTGGGCGCGGCGCGCACCTCGATCACGGCTTCGGGGTTGCCGCTGACCACGTCGGTGAACACGATGTTGGGCTTGACGGCCTTGACGATGAGCCCGGCGTAGCTTCGCGACGGCGCCGCATCCACGGCTGCGGTACCGCGGCTGCCGGGTGCCCCGGAGCCCGCGGGAATCTGCCCCATCATGCGTTTCAGGTTCTCTTCGCGCTGCTGGGCCAGGCGCTTCTCTTCAGCAGCTTCTTCGCGCTTGCGCTGCGCGGCCTCTCGCGCTTGCTTCTCCTGGACCGCCTTGTCGCGCTCGGCCTTCTCGGCTTTCTCGCGAGCGGCCTTCTCGGCCTTGGCGGCTCTTGCCGCTTTGTCCGCCTGCTCCTGCGGTGGAGGTGGCGGGGTGGGTGCGGGCGCAGGCGGGGGCGTCTGCTCGGCTGGCGGCGCGGCCTCCTGGGGCACCGCCGCCCACAGTTCGGCGGAGACGGTGACCGGCGGGGGCGAACGCCAGGCCACGCCCCAGGCGAGCGCCGCCACCAGGCCGCCGTGCACCAGCAGCGACAGCGCAGCGCCCGGCGCCGTGCCCCCGGGTGGGGGCGGCATCAGGGCGTCATGGGCCGCCCCTGCGCCTGTGCCCGCGCCGTGCCCCGGTTCAGCCATGGGACGGTTCGGCCCCGGCCTCGGGCTCATGCTTCAAGCGCCCCCAGACCACGCTCACCGGGTCACCCCGACTGCTTGACCGACAGGCCCACGCGCTTGACGCCCGCCTTCTGCAGCACGTCCATCACGCGCACCACGCTCTCGTACTTGACGTTGCGGTCGGCACTGATGACCACCGGGGTGTCGGCGTTGCCTGCCTGCTTCTCGCGCACGCGGGCGGGCAGACGCTCCAGCGTCAGCGGCAGCGGGTCGTCCTGCTGGTCCACGCGCAGGCGCAGCTTCTCGTCCTTGCCCACCACCACCTCGATCACCTGGCTGGGACGTTGCTGCGCCTTGCCCACGCTGGGCAGGTCCACCACGCCGGTGGTGATGAGCGGCGCGCTGACCATGAAGATGATCAGCAGCACCAGCATGACGTCGATGAACGGGACCATATTGATCTCGTTCATCGAGCGGCGGCGGCGCGAGCCGCTGCGGGAAACAACGCCGGGCATGGCGGGATTACCTCGTGCGGCCTGCCCCGCCGGACGCTGCGGTGGAGGCCCCCGCGTTGCGCTGCAGGATGTTGGTGAACTCTTCCATGAAGGTCTCCATCTGCGTGGCGATGCGGTCGATGTCGTGCGAGAAGCGGTTGTAGGCGATCACCGCCGGGATGGCCGCAAACAGCCCGATGGCGGTGGCCACCAGCGCCTCGGCGATGCCCGGTGCCACGGTGGCCAACGTCACCTGCTGCAGATTGGACAACCCCACGAAGGCGTGCATGATTCCCCAGACCGTGCCGAACAGGCCCACATAAGGGCTGACCGAACCGACGGAGGCCAGGAAGTTCAGGTGCCGCTCCACCACGTCAAGCTCGCGCTGGAAGCTGGCGCGCATGGCGCGCCGTGCGCCGTCCAGCTGGGCGCTGGCGTCCATGCGCCGCTCCCGCAGTTTCAGGAACTCGCGCATGCCGCTGGCGAACAGGCGCTCCATCGGGGCAGCGTCGGCCTTCTTGCCGGCGCTGTCGTTCAACTCGGTCAGGCTGCGGCCCGACCAGAACTCGCGCTCGAAGTCGTCGTTGCGGCTGCGCACCTTGCGCAGGCCGAAGACCTTGCCGAAGATCACCGTCCAGCTGGCCAGCGAGACGAACAACAAGCCCGCCATCACCAGCTGGACAACCAGGCTGGCATTCAGGATCAGGTGGAGGATGGACAGGTCCTGGTTCATGTTGCGGGGCGTTGCGCGGCTGCGGTGTGGGGTGAGGTGGGTGCGACCAGCGCCAGCACGAGGTCGGGCATGCGGCGCGGCCTCCATGATGACGCATCCACGCAGCCCACGCGGATCGCTCCCTCTGCTCAGCCGTGCAGCACCCGCTCCAGCCGCTGCAGGGCCTGCGTGAGCTGGGGCAGGGCGCTGGCGTAGCTCAGGCGCAGGTAGCGCTCGGCTGCGGCGGGGCCGAAGTCCCGCCCCGGGGTCAGCGCCACGTGGGCGGAGTGCAGCAGGCCGTGGCAGAAGTCCCAGCTGCTGGTGGAGAAGGCGCTGCAGTCGGTCCAGGCGTAGAAGGCGCCGTCGGGCGCCACCGGCACCTGCAGGCCGATGCGCTCCAGTCCCGCCAGCACGACATCGCGCCGGCGCTGGAATTCGCCGCGGCGCCGCTCGTACTCAGCGATGGACTCGTCCGTGAAGCAGGCCAGCGCCGCGTGCTGGGCCAGGCTGGAGGCGCAGATGTAGAGGTTCTGGGCCAGCTTTTCCACTGCGGGCACCAGGGCCGGGGGCAGCACCACCCAGCCCAGGCGCCAGCCCGTCATGGAGAAGTACTTGGAGAAGCTGTTGACCGAGATGACGTCGTCGCCATGTTCACCATGTACCAGCGCGCTGTGGCCGAAGCGCTCGTCGTAGCTCAGGCCCAGGTAGATCTCGTCCACCACCGTCACGCCGCCGCGTGCGCGTACCGCTTGCACGATGCGCCCCATCTCGGCGGGGTCGATGGAGGTGCCGGTGGGGTTGGAGGGCGAGGCCAGCACCACGCCGCGCGTGGCCGGTGTCCAGGCGGCCTCCACCCCCGCGGCATCGAGCTGAAAGCGCTGCTCGGGTCCGCAGGGCAGCAGCCGGGCCTGGCCACCTGCGGCGGTGACGAAATGCCGGTTGCAGGGGTAGCAGGGGTCGGGCATCAGCACCTCGTCCCCGGCTTCGAACAGGGCCAGGCACACGAGCTGCAGTGCCGCCGAGGCGCCGGCCGTGACCAGGATGCGTTCCGGCGCGATGTCCAGGCCGAAGCGCTGCGCGTACCAGGCGCTGATGGCCGAGCGCAGCGCGGGCAGGCCGGTGGCCTGGGTGTAGGCCGTCTGGCCGGCTTGCAGGCAGGCCTGGGCTGCGGCCTGCACCGGCGCGCTGGCCGTGAAGTCGGGCTCGCCAATGTTCAGGTAGATCATGGGCTCGCCTCCCCGGGCCGGGTCGCAAGCCGGGCCGGCGGCCACGTCACGTGCCGACTTGGCCATCTCCATCACCCAGAAGGGTTCGATCCGCTCGACGCGGGAAGCGAGCTTCATGCCGCCGTGCCCGCCTGGCGCGAGGCCCTGACAGCGGCCACTTCCACAGACCGCAGGTCCCCTGCGGTCTTGTCCAGCACGCCATTGACGTACTTGTGGCCGTCGGTGCCGCCGAACTCCTTGGCCAGTTCCACCGCCTCGTTGATGGCCACCTTGTAGGGAATCTCCAGGCAGTTGGACAGTTCCCAGGCGCCGATCAGCAGCACCCCGTGCTCCACGGGCGACAGCGCGCTGGTCCGGCGGTCCACGTGCCGTGCGAGTGCTGCATCCAGTGCCGCGGCGTCCCGGATGCAGCCGTGCAGCAGGGCATCGAAGTGCGCGCTGTCGCACTTGTCGAAGCCTTCCTGCTCGCGCATGTGGGCGTCGATCACGCCGGGTTCGCTGCCCGAGAGCAGCCATTCGTACAGGCCTTGCAGCGCGAACTCGCGCGAACGGCGGCGGGGGGATTTGCCCTGCGGGCGTCTGCCGGCCGGCTTCTTCCCGGCGGTCTTGGCAGGGGTGGGCGGCGCCGTGGCCGGGCTGCCGTCCGCGCTGCGGTTCGGGGGCTCACCTGCGGGCGGGTTGGAAGGGTCAGGACTCATGAGCGGGGGAATGCTTTCTTGCGGCCGCCGCACACGGGCAGCCGCGGGGGGTCGGTTCAGCCGAGGTCTTCCAGCAGATTGGCCATCTCCACGGCCACGCGGGCGGCGTCCCGGCCCTTGTCCTCGGCGCGCGTCCAGGCCTGGGCTTCGTCTTCCACCGTGAGGATGGCGTTGGCGATGGGCAGACCGCTGTCCAGCGCCGCACGGGTGACGCCCGCGCCGCTTTCATTGGCCACCAACTCGAAGTGGTAGGTCTCGCCGCGGATGATGCAGCCCAAGGCCACCAGGGCGTCATGGTCGCCCGTCTCGGCCAGCGCCTTCAGCGCCACCGGTACCTCCAGCGCGCCAGGCACGGTGACGTGGCGGATGTCACCCTCGTCCACCCCCAGCGCCAGCAGTTCCGCGATGCAGGCCTGGGCCAGCGCGGAGGTGAGCTCGTCATTGAAGCGGGCGCGCACGATCCCGATGGACAAGCCCTCGCCGCGCAGTGCGGCGGCCTGGCCCTTGTTGGCGTCTTTCATGGGGGCAGTTCCTGGGGCTCTTGAGGGAAGGGCGCTTCAGCGTGCCACGGGCTGAAAGCCGGTGACCTCCAGGCCGTAGCCCGTCATGCTGGGCATGCGGCGGGGGCTGCCCAGCAGCTTCATACGGGCCACGCCCAGTTCACGCAGGATCTGAGCCCCCACGCCGTAGGTGCGCAGGTCCATCTGCGGGCGCTGGGGCTGGGCGGGGGAGCTGCGCGGCACCAACTGCTCCAGCAGGGCGTCCGGCTCCTGCGTGCAGTTCAGCAGCACGGCCACGCCAGCGGGCGCGGTCTGCAGCGCCGCCAGGGCCTGGGGCAGCGGCCAGGAGTGACGGCTCTCAGAGGCGTTCAGCAGGTCCAGCGCGGTGAAGGGCTCGTGCACGCGCACCAGCACCTCGTCGGTGGGCGTCCACTGACCGCGGCTGAGGGCCAGGTGCAGGCCGCCGCTGCGGTCTCGGAAGGTGGTGCAGGTGAACTCGCCCTGGGCCGTGGTCATGGCGCGGGCGCCCACGCGCTGCACCAGGGATTCGTTGTGGCTGCGGAAGCTGATCAGGTCGGCGATGGTGCCGATCTTCAGGCCATGCTGCTGCGCAAAGACCTCCAGGTCCGGCAGGCGCGCCATGGTGCCGTCGTCGTTCATGATCTCGCAGATCACGGCCGCCGGCGTGAGGCCGGCCATGCCCGCCAGATCGCAGCCGGCCTCGGTGTGGCCGGCGCGCATGAGCACGCCGCCGTCCTGCGCCTGCAGCGGGAAGATGTGGCCGGGCTGCACCAGATCGCCCGGCTTGGCCTCGCGCGCCACGGCCACCTGCACCGTGCGTGCGCGGTCGGCCGCCGAGATGCCGGTGGTCACGCCCGTGGCCGCCTCGATGGACACAGTAAAGGCCGTGCCGTGCTTGGTGCCGTTGCGGCTGGCCATGGGCGGCAGCTGCAGCCGCTCGCAGCGCTCGCGCGTCAGGGTCAGGCAGATCAGGCCGCGCGCGAAGCGCGCCATGAAGTTGATGGCCTCGGGCGTGACATGGTCGGCCGCGATGACGATGTCGCCTTCGTTCTCGCGGTCTTCCTCGTCCACCAGCACCACCATGCGGCCGGCGGCCAGCTCGGCCACCAGCTCGGGAATCGGGGAAATGGGCATCAGGCCATTGTAGGAGGCGGGGGTGCGAGGACGTGTCCGAGGCGCTCTTCGAGGAGATGTGCGCGCCCGAGGAGCCGCGCGCGGATGCGCAGGTCCGGGCCCACCGGGGTGCATTCGATGAACTCCAGCGACAACCCGTCGGCCAGCCGCTCCAGCGGGCTGAAAGCGGCCATGCCCCGGCCTGGGCCCAGCATCCTGGGGGCGAGGTAGACCAGCAACTCGTCCACCAGGCCGGCTTTCAGCAGCGAGCCGTTGAGCTGGTGCCCGGCCTCCACATGCAGTTCGTTCACGCCGCGGGTGGCCAGGTCGGCCAGCACGGTGGCCAGGTCGGTCTTGCCGCGCTCGTCGGCCAGCACCTCCACCACCTGCAGGTTCGGGCACCGCTCGCGCAGCAGGCTTGCTTCGGCTGCGCGCCCGGTGCCGGTGTAGACCAGCACCGGCCCTGGCGGCTGCAGGATGCGGGCCTGCGCCGAGATCTCCAGCCGTGAATCCACCACCACCCGCAGCGGTTGGTGGGCGGTGGGCACCAGGCGTACGTCCAGCCGGGGGTCGTCGTCCCGGACCGTGCCCATGCCCGTCAGCACGGCCCCGGCGCGACGCCGCCAGGCGTGTCCGTCGGTGCGGGCAGGCTCGGCCGTGATCCACTGGCTGGCGCCGTTGGCCAGCGCCGTCTGACCGTCCAGCGACGCCGCGATCTTGAGCCGCACCCAGGGCCGCTGGCGCACCATGCGCGAGAAGAAGCCGATGTTCAGTTCCAACGCCCCCCGGGCCCAGGCCTGGCCCTGTGCATCGTTCGATGTGGTCAGGCTTTGCGCGTGCAGGGCCTGGAACTCTTGGGCGAAGGCGGGGGTGAAGGCGCCGGCCACCTGCACCTCAAGGCCGGCCGCCCGCATCCGGGCGACGCCCTGGCCGGCCACCAGGGGGTTGGGGTCACGCAGGGCCACCACCACGCGGGCCACCCCGGCCTCGATCAGGGCGTCGCAGCAAGGCGGCGTGCGGCCGTGGTGGGCGCAGGGCTCCAGCGTCACCCAGGCGGTGGCGCCTTGCAGGTTCAGCCCCGCCTCGCGCGCTGCGCGCAGCGCCATCACCTCGGCATGCGGGCCGCCAGCCTGCTGGGTATGGCCCCGGGCCCAGGCGGCGGCGGGGTCTGCTGCGGTGATGACGCAGCCCACCCGTGGGTTCGGGTCGGACAGGCCGATGGCCGCATGGGCGATGTCCAGTGCCACCTGGGCCGGGCCGGGTGGGGGCTGCGAGGTGCTACCCGTCTGGCCAGGGTGTGCGCCTGTTTGTTCTGCGGACACGATGAGCGCCCCTCGGCCTACGACAGCAGACGCGCCGAGAAATCGGCGCCGATCCGCTGCAGGCGCGTGGTGGCCGTGTAGGTCCGGGCCTGACCTTGGGCGTCAGTCCAGGACACGGTGACTTGCACGGTCTTGAACTGCATCTGGCCGGCGCCGCCGGGTGAGTCGTTGACGGTGTATTGCACGCTGTAAGTGGCTGTGGTGCCCGTCTCGTTACCCAAGGTGGTAGTCGTCAGGGAGTCCCAATTCCTTGATCCCAGGTCCTCGATCACCCGTTGGGCGATGAAGCTGGCGTCGGATAGTTGCCGAGACGACGCTGCGCTGGTCAGCAGCAAACCTTGCAGCCGGCTCATCGCCATCACGCCGCCCGCGATGATCACCAGCGTGATCAGCACCTCGATGAGCCCGACGCCGGCCATGGCGCCGCGGTACGCGCCGGTTTTCACCAATCCCTCCAGGTGCCGATGACCTTGGTGAAGCGGGGGATGGAGCCTTGGAGCTTTGCCAGAGCGGTATTGGCTGGTGTGACGTTCACTTGCGGCGTGTGGTTGCCCACAACCGCAACAGCGCCCACGATGCTTTGGGCGTCGCACCCCTCGCAACTCAGGTTCCCCGTTACATAGACGAAGCCGTTAACGACTCCGCTAGCCCTCATGGTTAGGTTGCCGTTCACGACCAACAGGACCGGACTTGCAGTGGTGCCCACGCTTTTTTCGAGGATCAGGTCGGCTCCAAACCACACGAGCCCCGAACTCCCGGGTCCAATTGAAGCAATGTTGCTGACAGGGGTCGTCAGTGCCTGCACCTCTGCAGGCGACGCAGCAAAGAAGCTCCAAAAGAATGTTGCTGCATCTGAAAATGGTGGGGTGCTGAAGTTTGAAACGGCGGGCAGGCCGGAGAAGCCAATCGCACGTACAACCTGACTGACACTTGCGCGGCCTGTGCAGGTGTTCAAGTCTCCCGGCGTTGCGCAGTCGCTGCCCCCAGTCGAAACCAGCCTGAATGTGTTGTCAGGAGACGGTACATCCTCAAAGGTCACCGAGTACGAAGGTCCGACCCCAGTTGTGCTCGGGAGCGTCGCAGCTGACCTCGCCTTCAGTTTGCCAGGTGTGTCAGGCTCAAGATAAGTCAAACGTGTTGTGTCTGCATTCAACGCGGCAAGGGCGACGTCGATTCCGGCTTCCGCGGCCGCATGTGCCTGTTTGGCGCGGGCCTGGTTGGCGGTGGCGCGCTGTTCCAACCAGCCGGCGGTGTGCGAGTGAAACACCAGCACGCTGACCACCAGCAGCATGATCACGGCCACCGCTAGCGTGGCTGCTCCCGCCTGTCCGGGCCTGGGGCGATTTGGCCTTCCGCGTGACAGGCCAACCTTCATCGGGAAGAGGTCTGTCATGTGCAAGTCGTTGTGCCGGTGCGGTACCAGTCGTTGCGGACGCGCACGCTCTGGATCAGTGTGCGAGTCACGGCTGGCGTGTTGCGCAACTGGCCTGTAAGCGTCACGCGGATCAGGCGGGTGCACACCACCCAGTTCGGGCCTGGCGGATTGGCGAAAGGTGTCGCAGCCACGTTGTCTGCGCTGTCCAGAAACTCGAAGCTGAGTGCCGTAATCGTCGACAGCTTGGGGTCGGTCACTTGCTGCCAGCCTGTGATTACGTTCAGGTCACATGTGGTCACGTTGCTGCCCGCCTCCACGGCACCAGATCGCAGCCTGAAGCCCAGGTTCTCAGCGGGATCCAGAACACCAATACCGAGTGCTGCTGTGGACAGGTCGTAGGAGTAAAGGATGCAGTCGGATTGGGAGAGATTGATCCCGCCGTAACTCATGCCCGTGCTGCCCACAGCTTGCATGAAGGGGTTGGCCTCCGCCCCGGCCGCGGTTGTCACCCCCTGAGCCGTACCGGAATATCCTGCTCTCCGCAGGTCTCGCGTGATCAGTTCCATGGTGACGTTCAGGTCCTGGGTCAGGCGCGCGTCCTGGAGGTTCCGGCCCGAAGACGTCAGCGAGCGGCCGAGGAAATCCGTCAGCCCGGCCAGCAGGAACAGACCAATGGCCGAGGCGATCAGCAGTTCCACCAGGCCCACGCCGTGCTGGCTCCTGAGCGTCCGTCGCGCGCCCGAGAACGCTCCCGCGGGAAACACGTTCGGCCGCTTCACCGGGTGCTTTCGCATCAGCATGCCGGATGGTGGCCCAGGCCGCCCGAGGTGGAGCAGATGGACACCTGGCCGGCGGCGCCCAGACTCACCCGCAGCGTGCCCGCATTGGGATGGGTGAACTCCACCGTGCCGGCGTTGGCGACGCCCTGGCCTGCTGTGAAGGTCGTGAAGTCGTTGGGCGTGCTACTCGAGAACGAGACAGCGTTCATCGTTACGCCGGCGTAGCTACTGCTGTCCACCTGCCGCAGCGTGCAGGTGTTTGTCGGTGCGCAGGTGCAGGAACTGTTGGTTGGTACCGACCCGTAACACCAAGGGTTGCCCGGCGAGAAGGTGAGCCTTACTGGCGTATCGCCTCGAATTGCCTCGCTCTTAGCCAACTGCAGGTCTAGCGCCAAGCCTTCGGCCGCCCCGGTGACGCGCCCGCGGGCCAGGAAAGCGTTGAACGATGGCACGGCCAGAACGAGCAGGATGGCCATGATGGCGACTGTCACCATCAACTCCATCAGGGTGAGGCCGCGCATCCTCATGGTGATGCTTCGGCTGATGGCCTCGCCTTGGCTCATGGCCTTGTGGTGGCGCGGGTTCAGCGCGTCCAGCATTCCGCAGGGGTCCTGGTCAAGGTCAGGTCGGTCACCGCCAGCGTCAGCACCGTGCATCCGGTGTCGCTGGCTTGCGACGTGCCGGTCACCGCTGTGGCCGTGGCTGTGAAGCTGGTTGCTGAGCCTGCTAGGCTTAGACCGTAGTAGCCGTCAGGCGAGGTGTTCGCCAAGGGAAGCAGATAGCTCACTGTTGGCGATGTAGTGCAGGCTCGCGTCGTGTTGAAACCGGTCGCGTAGCTCGGGCACTCTGCCCGAAACTTCTCCTGCTCAATTTGAATCCGCTGCAGCGCCAGCACCGCGTCAGCCCGGCGCGATTTGCGGACCGAATCCTGGTAACTGGGCAGCGCGATGGTGGCGAGGATGGCGACGATGGCCACCACGATCATCACCTCGATCAGCGTGAAGCCGCGCTCGCACCCGTGACCTGCACTCCAGAGGCGGCGCTGCGGTGGGTTGCACGCTTTGTGTCCGGTGCTGAGGTCGCTCGGGTTCGTGGTCTGCATGGTCCGGCCGCTTGAAGGGGAGGCGGTCGACGGGTCGCATACACCTTCGCTGAGCCCGTTGCGCCTGAGCGAACAAGTTTCGCACGGCCAGGGGCACAAGCCCAGACCCGGGCTCACGGGCCGCAACGTGGTGCTCGTCAGGCGCGATGCGCTGGCCGCGGGCCGGCGGCAGGGTCGGACTGGCCGCGCCGCCGCCGCCGATGTCGCGACCCAGGTCCCGCGCCACTGCCTTCAAGGCACCTTCAGCATGCCGGGTGCTCTGCCAGGGCCCCCTGGGCGCTGCAGGTACGCACGCGTCCGCGCAGGTTGACGATGTGGCGGATCTCCCGCCCGGCGCTGTCCGTCAGGCGTACCGTGCCGCCAGGCGACGCGGTGCCGATGCGGGGGTCGAACAGGATGGAGTTCACGTTGGCGGCCACCTGCTGCGCGCCTTGGGCCTGCCAGTGGCGGGCGCTGAGCAGCAGGGCCTGGCCGCCGCTGCACTGCGCCTGTCCGGCGCTGGTGCAACTGCAGGCCGATGCGGGCCCGGTGTGCACGACGTAGCAGCTGCCGCCCCCCGCGGCATGGAAGCTCATGCGCACGTCGGCGTTGCGCACGATGGCCTCGCTGCGCATGAGATGCAGATCGCCCACCAGCGTGGCGGACATGCCGCGCAGGCGCTGCAGATCCAGCATCGAGGCGAAGGAGGGGACGGCGCTGCCCACCAGGATGCAAAGGATGCTCAGGTAGACGCAGCACTCGAGCAGCGTCAGGCCGCGTTGGCGGCGAGCGATGCGGGGCAGGAGGGAAGAGGACGGCAGGTGCATGGCGGGCTCCGGTTCAGCAGTGCCGCCATCTTGGAATGCAGGCGCCGCGCCGTCATCGCACCGGCGGGCCCCCCGGAAGGGGGAGGGGGCCTTCAGATGTCCCGGATCAGCTGACGGAACTCGTCCACGTCCTCGAAGCTGCGGTACACGCTGGCAAAGCGCACGTACGCCACCTTGTCGATGCGCTTGAGCTCGCGCATCACCAACTCGCCCAGCCGCGTGGTGGGCACCTCACGCAGCGTGCCGGACAGCAGCTTCTCCTGGATGCGTTCCAGGGCCGCGTCCACCTGCTCGATGCTGACCGGCCGCTTGCGCAGCGCCAGCATCATGGAGGAACGCAGCTTGGCCGCATCGAACTCCACGCGGCCACCGTCGCGCTTGACCACCGTGGGCATGGCCACCTCGGGGCGCTCGTAGGTGGTGAAGCGGCGGTCGCACTTCAGGCAGCGCCGCCGTCGCCGGGTGAAGCCCTCGTCGGAGTCCCGGGTCTCGGCGACCTGGGTCTCCTCATGGCTGCAGTAGGGGCAGCGCATGGGCCTGCTCCTTGGGGGCGGCCTTCAGCCGTAGACGGGGAAGGCGCCGGTCAGTGCAGACACCTTCTGCCGAACGGCCGCGATGTTCGCCTCATCGTGCGGCTTGTCCAGCACGTCCGCGATCAGGTGACCGGTCTGCCGGGCCTGCACTTCCTTGAAGCCGCGCGTGGTCATGGCGGGGGTGCCCAGACGGATGCCGCTGGTGACCATGGGCTTTTGCGGGTCGTTGGGGATGCCGTTCTTGTTGCAGGTCATGTGGGCCTGGCCGAGCACGGCTTCGGCCTCCTTGCCGGTCAGGCCCTTGGGGCGCAGGTCGACCAGCATGACGTGGCTTTCGGTGCGGCCGGAGACGATGCGCAGGCCGCGCTCGATCAGCGTCTCGGCCAGCACCCGCGCGTTGTCCAACACCTGTTGCTGGTAGACCTTGAACTCCGGCTGCAGCGCTTCCCGGAAGGCCACCGCCTTGCCGGCGATCACATGCATCAGCGGGCCCCCCTGGATGCCGGGGAAGATGGCGCTGTTCATCTTCTTGGCGATGGCCTCGTCGTTCGTCAGGATGATGCCGCCACGCGGGCCGCGCAGGCTCTTGTGGGTGGTGGAGGTCACCACATCGGCATGGGGCAAGGGGTTGGGGTAGACGCCCGCGGCGATCAGCCCGGCGTAGTGCGCCATGTCCACCAGGAAGATGGCGCCGATGGCCTTGGCCACGCGCGAGAAGCGCTCGAAGTCGATGCGCAGGCTGTACGCCGAGGCGCCGGCGATGATGAGCTTGGGGCGGTGTTCGTGCGCCAGGCGCTCCATGGCGTCGTAGTCGATCACCTCGTTCGCATCCAGGCCGTAGCTCACCACCTTGAACCACTTGCCGCTCATGTTCAGCGGCATGCCGTGGGTGAGGTGGCCGCCTTCGGCCAGGCTCATCCCCATGATGGTGTCGCCGGGGTTCAGCAGGCCGAAGAACACGCCCTGGTTGGCCTGGGAGCCCGAATTGGGCTGGACGTTGGCGAAGTTGGCGCCATAGAGCTGCTTCAGCCGGTCAATGGCCAGTTGCTCCACCACGTCCACGTGTTCGCAGCCGCCGTAGTAGCGCTTGCCCGGGTAGCCCTCGGCGTACTTGTTGGTGAGCTGGCTGCCCTGGGCGGCCATCACCGCCGGGGAGGTGTAGTTCTCCGAAGCGATGAGTTCGATATGCGCTTCCTGGCGCTCGTTCTCGGCCTGGATGGTGGCCCAGATCTCAGGATCGACGTGGGCGATGGTGTGCTGTTGGCGGCTGAACATGAGGGATGGCAGTCCTCTTCGGATGGAAGGGCCTTCGGGAGCCGGCGCGCCGCTGTGTGGAGGCGGCGGGTGTTGGTTCAGTGTATCGGAGCGCCCTTGGTCGCCTGGGCCTGGGCCAGGGTCTGGGGCTTGTCTGTCGCTGCTTGCCCAGGACCCTTCTGCGCCTTTTGGGCAGCCTGCTGCAATTGGCTTTGCTCTCCCAATACGCGCTTCGGGTAGCTGGTCTGCTGCGAGGTGCTGTAGGCACCCATGTAGGCGAGCAGGCCGCCTTCCACGCTGCCGGCCTCGGCGATGCTCTCTTTCAGCACCAGTGCACCCACGCGCAGGTTGCTCACGGGGTCGAAGGCGGCGCGCAGCCCGCCCAGGGGCTCGAACTTCTCCAGGTGCGCATGTGCCACCACCTGCATCAGGCCTTTGGCGCCGCCACTGCCCTGGGCGAAGGGGTTGAAGGCCGACTCCACGGCGGCCACCGCCAGGATCAGCGTCGGCTCCAGCCCCGCGCGGGGTCCGATGGACCAGGCCTCCAGCACCAGGCGGGACACCGGCTCCAGGGCGATGCGGTAGCGCTTGGCGAGCCATTCGGCCACGGCAGCCTGTTCGCCCGTCAATGAAGAGGGCTCTGTGGCCGTGGCGCGCGCCAGGGCTTCAAGGGTTTCACCGGGGGCCACGGCCGGGCGGGGCTCTGCACGCGCATCCTGCCGTTCCTGCAGCCAGCCCAGAGTGTGGGCCTCGATCACGGTGCGGAATGCTGGCTGGCTCCATCCCAGGATCAGCGCGGCGGCGATGGCCAAGCCCACCACGGCCAGCGAGTGGTGGCTGACAGCCACCACGGCACGGGCCAGCAGACCAGGCAAGGTGGCCTGCCGAAGTTGTGGCTCCGCCGCGGGCCGCTGTGGCGTGTTGGTGGTTTCGGGCATGTTCATCCTTTCGTCACTGAGGCGAAGGCGGCGCCTGCCAGGGCGCCTCCGGGGCGACAGTGATAATCGTTCGCATGCAGGCGCTGACCTTGAGATCAGCACGTGTCACTGTCTGTTGAGGTTTTCAGGCACCGACTTGACGTCGGGCAAGATTCAGGGAAAACCCTCAACTCATGCAATCGCGGCGGATTCTAGGGATGCCGGTATAACCGGTCAACACTAAGAAACGCTCAAATCAGATGGTTTCTTTATGAAGTACCGGGACTTGCGTGAGTTCATGGACGGTCTTTCGGCCTTGGGGGAACTGCGGCGCGTGGCGCAGCCCGTGTCACCGAAGCTGGAAATGACGGCCATTGCCGACACCGTGCTGCGCGCCGGTGGCCCGGCGTTGTTGTTTGAGAAACCGCAAGGTGCGACCATGCCCTGCCTGGCCAACCTGTTCGGCACGACGCGGCGCGTGGCGCTGGGCATGGGTGCGGAGTCCGCCGCCGAGCTGCGCGACGTGGGCAGGCTGCTGGCCGCTCTGAAGGAGCCCGAGCCTGTGCGCGGCCTGAAGGACGCCGGCAAGTTGCTGCACATGGCCAAGGCGGTGTGGGACATGAAGCCGGCCACCGTGCGCCGCCCGCCCTGCCAGGAGGTGGTGCTGGAAGGCGCCGAGGTGGACTTGGCGCGCCTGCCCGTGCAGACCTGCTGGCCCGGGGACGCCGGCCCGCTCATCACCTGGGGCCTGGTGGTCACGCGCGGGCCTCAGGGGGTGGCGCAGCCGCGCCGACGGCAGAACCTGGGCATCTACCGCCAGCAGGTGATCGGCCCCCGGCAGGTGATCATGCGCTGGCTGGCGCACCGCGGCGGCGCCCTGGATTTCCGCGAATTCGCGCTGGCCAACCCGGGCCAGCCCTTTCCCATCGCGGTGGCACTGGGGGCGGACCCGGCCACCATCCTGGGCGCCGTGACGCCCGTGCCCGACACGCTGTCAGAGTACCAGTTCGCCGGCCTGCTGCGCGGAAGCCGCACCGAGGTGGCAGACACGGGCGTGGGCGAGGGTGAGTGGCGGCTGCAGGTGCCGGCCAGCGCCGAGATCGTGCTGGAAGGCCACATCCCCGTGGCGGCCCCAGGCTTTGTGGGCGAGAGCGAGGCCGGCGTGCGGCTGAAGGAGCAGGGCGGCTACCTGCACGCGCTGGAAGGCCCGTTTGGCGACCACACCGGCTACTACAACGAGCAGGACTGGTTTCCCGTGTTCCAGATCGACCGCATCACCCAGCGGCGCGATCCCGTCTATCACTCCACCTACACCGGCAAGCCGCCGGACGAACCCGCCGTGCTGGGCGAGGCGCTGAACGAGGTGTTCGTGCCCATCCTGCAAAAGCAGTTCACCGAGATTGCGGACTTCTACCTGCCGCCCGAGGGCTGCAGCTACCGCATGGCGGTGATCTCCATCCGCAAGGCCTACCCCGGCCACGCCAAGCGGGTGATGTTCGGCCTGTGGAGCTTTCTGCGGCAGTTCATGTACACCAAGTTCATCGTGGTGGTGGACGAGGACGTGAACGTGCGCGACTGGAAGGAGGTGATCTGGGCCATCACCACCCGCATGGACCCTGTGCGCGACACCACGCTGGTGGACTCCACGCCCATCGACTACCTGGACTTCGCCTCCCCGGTCAGCGGCCTGGGCGGCAAGATGGGGTTGGACGCGACGAACAAGTGGCCGGGCGAGACCACCCGCGAATGGGGCCGCACCATCCGCATGGATGCGGCGGTGGAGCAGCGCGTGGCGCCGGTGTTGGCCGAGATCCTGGGCGCGCGCTGGGCCGCTGCCGCCGCCGTTCAGGACGTCCGCAGCGCCCGGCGGATCAGCTCGGAGGCCTTCTCCGCGAGGCAGGTCCCCACCGGGTGGTAGATCGTCTCGGCGTGCTGGCGCACGTAGCCCTCGATCTGGGCATCGGTCTGCGCCGCGGCTGCCGCGGCCACCTCGCGGCTGCCGTACTGCGCCAGCGCGGGCTGGGTCAGAGACTTGGAACTGCCGGCCTATAGCTCCATGATCGTCAGCTATCTCGGGGCGACTGGCGATGGGCCCTTCAACAGCCTGCCAACCGTCGAACTTGGGCGACCTGTGGACTGCGTGGTCAGGACCGTCATCATGAACACAACGCCCGACCTGAGCGATACCGTGATACCGACGAAGTTGGCGCTATGAGCTGACCGTCCGGGCCATGTGCAAAGAGTCAGCGGTCAGATCACGACATCGGGCCGGGCAGCGCCCCGTCGCCTTCAAGCTAGCATCGCAATCGCTTCCACCTCCACTAGGAACTTCGGGTTCGACAGCCGCGTCACCCCAATGGTGGTGCTGGTGGGCAGGGCTGCACCGAACAGCTCATCGCGCAGGTCCGGATGCTTGAAGAACTCGTCGATGTCCGTGGTGAAGGTACAGGTGCGCACCACGTCCTTCAGGGTGGCGCCGGCGCTGGCCAGGGCCCACTCGAGGTTGCGAGTGACCTGTCGGATCTGGGCGCGCATGTCGCCCTCGCCGATCACGTTGCCGTCCGCGTCCCGCGACAGCAGTCCTGAGACGAAGACGAGGGTGCCCTGGGTGACCTTGACCACCGGGGAATACAGCAGCACTCCGTTTATACGCCGCTCGTAGAGCGTGCTCGGGTGGATGTTCTCGCGGCCGGTGTGGGGGCCGGCGGCGGGGAAGGGGGAATGGCTGGCGGTCATGGGCGGTTTTTTTCCTCGGGGCAAACGGGGTGGGCCGCCTCAGTCCTGCGCCTCTTCGATCGCCTCGATGATGCGTTGCCTGGACAACGGCAGGTGCCGGATCCGCAGTCCGAGCGCAGCCTTCACCGCATTGCCCAGCGCTGCGGCCGTGGGGCCATGGGCACACTCGCCAGCACCCACGCTGGGCTGGTCCGGGTCGTCGACCAGCACCACTTCCACCTGCGGCATCTGGTTGAAGCGGGCGATCCCATAGCTTTCCCAGTCCACACTGGCGGGGCCCTGGGCATCGAAGGTCATTTCTTCGAGCAGCGTCCAGCTGCAGGCCTGAAGGGCGCCGCCTTCGATCTGGTTGGCTGCGCCGTCGGGGTTGATCACCAGGCCCAGGTCGGCCACGACCACCAGGCGATGGGCGCGGACCTCGTCGCTGACCTCCACCTGCGCAGCGACCGCGCACCAGGCGCCGGTGTTCTTGTAATGGGCGAAGGCCATGCCCCAGCCCTGGCCGCCCGGCTGCGACGTGGTCCACTCGCCCCCCAGGTGTTGGCGCAGCCGCTCGATGACGCGACGGGCGCGGGGGGAGGGCAGGTGCGCCAGCCGGAATTCGAAGGCGTCCATGCCGGCCTGCTCGGCCAGGTCGTCCATGCTCGATTCGATGGCGAACACATTGCCGAAGGCGCCCAGCGAGCGCAGCGCCGAGGTGCGTACCGGCATCTGCAGCAGGCGGTGGTTCGTGACCCGCAGGTGGCCGAAGTCATAGGCCGGAATGGCGTTGCGCTCGGAGCCGCCGCCAGCCGTCAGGGCGGCGTTGATGGCCACGCGCGGTGCGAAGCCGTCGCTCATCTCGCTGGCAGCCAGCAATGTGGGGGTGTCGGCCCGGCCGGGCCGCAGGCTGTGGCCGTAGCTCCAGATATCATGCGTCCATGTCGTGATGCGCTGGCCTTCAAGGCGGGCGTTGACCTGTATCGCCATGCCCGAGCCCAGGGGCGAGCGCACCAGTTCGTCCCGACGTGACCACAGCACGCGCACCGGCGCGCGGGCCATCCGCGACAGCAAGGCCGCATCCAGGGCGACATCGTCGGCACCGTTGTGGCCGTAGCAGCCCGGCCCCTCTGCATGCTGTACGGTGATCTGCACTCCAGGAAAGCACAGCGCCAGGTCGGCCCGCAGGTTGTAGACGCCCTGGCTGTGGCTCCAGACCTCCAGCCTCTCGTCATCCCAACGAGCTACCGCGCACGACGGCGCCAGCGCCGCGTGGGCAATGAAAGGCTTGCTGAAGCGGGCGCTGTAGGTGGCGGACCTGGCGCGCGCTTCGCCGCGTTCGGCGATCACCCTGCTTTCAACGGCTTGGGTGGGTAACCAGTCCTGCAGGGGCTCGCCAGCGAAGGGCAGGGACGCAAGTTCCCATTTCGCGGCACCGTCGATCAGGGCCGCGGCCTTCACCGCGCGCCACTCGTGCACCGAGGTGACCGCCAGAAAGTTGCTGTCTTGCCAGACCGACACTTGCGGATCCAGGCGCCGCAGCACTTGCGGGTCGACGCTGCGCAGCGTCGCGCCCGGCAGGCGGGTCCGGATGATGCGCCCATGCACCATACCGGGCAGCTCCAGGTCGTGCACATAGGCGGGCTGCCCGGTCAGCTTGGCCGGCAGGTCCAGCCTCGGCACGCTGCGGCCGACGACCCGGTGGGCCTGCGACTCCAGCAGCCGGGGGTGGCTGCCGACCTCACCCTCAAGGAGGCTCGCGGGTTCGAGCGCCTCGTAGGCAAGCCGCTGCTTGGAAGCCGGATGGACCACGCTGCCGTCCTCGGCGTGGCAGTCCTCTCGCGCTACCCGCCAGCGCGTAGCCGCCTGGGCAATGAGTCGTTCACGCAAGTCTGCGCAAAGGTGCCGGATGGCATGGCCCGACTCCTGGATGGACAGGCTGCCCGAAGTGACTGCCTCGTCAGGCGACAGGCCGGTACGTGTGGGCACCACTTCGATACGCGCAAAGGGCACGCACAGCTCCTCGGCGGCAATCTGGGCCAGGGCGGTGCGAATGCCCTGGCCGATTTCGACCTTGCCCGAGCGGACCTGGATCTGCCCATCTTCACCGAATGCGATCCATGTGGACAACTCGGGGTTGACTGCAAGGCTGGGCGGAAGGTCTGCGCGCACGCCGCCCTGGGCGAGCCTGAAAGCGAGGTTCATGCCGTAGGCCTGCTGCGCAGGGTGGCTGCCGCGCGCACGGCTGCCTGGACGATACGCTGGTGGGTACCGCAGCGGCAAAGGTGGCCGTCAAGCGCTGCGCGAATCGCCGCCTCGTCCGGTTCTCGTTCCTGTTCCAGCATGTGAGCAAGCGACACCACCATGCCGCTCAGGCAAAAGCCGCACTGGCCGGCCTGCGCCTCGATCATGGCCTGCTGCACCGGGTGCAGCCCCTGGGCGCCAAGGCCCTCTATCGTGGTGACCGACTTGCCCTCGACTGCCCAAATCGGTATATCACAGGACGCCTGCAACCGGCCGTCTATCGTCACCCGGCACGCGCCGCACTGGTTCAGGCCGCAACCGAAGCGAGTGCCCTTCTTCTTCAGTCGATCGCGCAGCACATACAGCAGCGGCTCATCGGGTAGGGCCCGCACCGTCAATGCCTCGCCGTTGAGGCGGAAGGCAAAAGCTTGTTCGTCAGCGCCGGTCTGCGTCATCGGGAGGAGGCTGTCAGGCCCGTGCAGTCAGAGGTCCATCGACTCTGGCACGATCTGCCGGGTCTTGAACCTGGTGTACCAAGTCATGACGGCGGCGCGGAAGGCGTCCTGCTCGTCGTCGCCTTGCTTCATCTTGATCAGGCGCTTGAGATTCTCGCGATCCGCTGCGCTGAGCTTGAACTCGAGATCTCGGGTCTTCACCGGCGAGTTGACGAACTGCGGCACATAGCTGGGGTCGCAGGTGCACTCGCGATGGTCGTCCCGCGGGGGCACCCGGTATTGGCCCGGGCGGCGCTGGTTCAGGAAGCCGGTGTGGCGCTTGAGCAACCTGGCCATCACCGCTTGGCCCTGGTCGCTGGCCTCGCGTACTGCGATGTCGATCGGGCGGAACCAGAAGTTACTGGTATTGGAGACGTCACCCGAGCCGCAGACGATGGGCACGGCCAGCACATCCATCAGCGCCATCAGGACGACGGTGTCGCCCTTGCGCCCGGTGTTGCGCCGCACGTTGGGGATGAAGTTGCCCGCGTCGTCCCAGCCGGTGTTCATCCACATGTTCAGGGAGTCGTGTACGTCGTCGGGGCACAGGCGGTATTCGCCGATCGCCTCCGCGAAGGTGTCCTGGCAATTGGTGTGAAGGCCGGGGTAGCCGCGCTCCTTCTCGAACTGGGTCGCGTGGCAGCGGGCCGCCAGCAGGTCGGTGACGCAGGTGTCGGGCTTTTCCAGGAACACCATCATTGGGTTATAGCGAGGCGGCTTGCTCCAGATGATGCTGCCGCGATGGGCGCGAAAGCCGGTGCGGCGCATATGGCCTACCGACATGGCCTCGCGGTAGTCATGCAGGTTGAAGCAGTTGAAGTCCACGCACTGGGGCCCCTCGGCCAGCGTGATGTGCAGGGTCTGTCCGGCCTTGAGCGGGATGGCCTTGCCTGTGACTGGTTCCAGGCGCATTGATTCGAGCGTGTTTCCGTATTCCATACTCAGTTGCCGTCCTTGCCAAAGAGTTGTTCGGTGTATTGGCGGAGGATGCTGTGGCAGACCTCTTCGATGGTGTTGCCGAAAGTGCCCTCCTCAACGACCTTCTGCAGCAGCACCAATTGCTGCTCGGTGAAGGGCACCTTGAAAAGGGTGTCGTGGTCGTCCATAGAAATGTCTCCAGGGAAAAAGCTCACCGTACGAAACGGGTGAGCGCCAGGGCGATGTCTGGCCAGATCATGATCAGGCCGATGACCAGGATATCGATCAGGATGTAGGGCATGGCGGCGAGGTAGATGACCTTCATCGACACGTCACGCACAACCCCCTTCATCACGAACAGCAGCAACCCAAAGGGAGGTGTCATCAGGGCGATCTCCAGGCTGATCAGTGTGATGACGGCGAACCAGATCGGGTCAATCCCCAGCTTCAGGATGATCGGGATGAAAATGGGCAGCGTGATCAGCATGATCGCGATCTGCTCCATGAAGCACCCAAGCACCAGGATGATGGCTTGCATCAGTATCAGCATCACGATCGGCGCGACATCCAGAGTCGTGACGAACTGCAGCAGGCCTCGGCTGGCGCCCGAATAGGCCAGCAGTTGGCTGAAACCGATGGCCGCGGCCATGATGGTGAGCATCATCACCGAGATGGTGAGAGTGCCCTTGATCGCGAGTACGAAGCGTCGCAAATCCAGGTCGCGGTAGGCTGCTGCCATACCGATCGAGCCCAGGCAGCCCAGGGCTGCTGCCTCGGTCGGGGTGGCCACGCCCAGGAAGATCACCCCTACGACCAGGAAGACGATGACCGAAAGGGGCATCACATACTTTACGAGACCGATGATTTTCTCGCGGGTGCTGGCCTTCTCCACGTCGTAGGCCGGCGCAGCTTCCGGGTTCCGCAAGGCTCTGACCAGGATATAGACGGCGTACAGCACGGCGATTAGCAGGCCTGGCACGACCAGCGCCATCAGCAGCTTACCGATGGAGACCTTGGCGACGGCGGCATAAACCACTGCCAGTGCGCTTGGCGGGATCAGCATGGCCAGGGCCCCGCTGCCCATGATGGGTCCCATGGACAGGTCGTGCGCGTAGCCGCGCTTGCGCATATCTGGCAACAGCAGGCTTCCCAGCATCGCGGTGTTGGCCACCGTGGAGCCGCTCAACGCTGCGAAGACGGTGCCGCTGCCGACGGTCAGAAAGCTCAGTCGGCCCGGCACGTGGCCCAGCAGCTTGTCCATGGCGCCAAGGGCCCGTCCAGCGATGTTCGACTGCCACAGGATTTCCCCCATGAGGACGAACAAGGGGATAGGCAGCAAGCTGAACGAGGTGACCGAGCTGTAGATGCTCAGGATGATCTGGTGGAAGGCGCGCCCGCCGCCTTGCAGCAGCTCCGCTCCCACCAGATTGATCAAGAGGAAGCCAAAGGCAACGGGAACCCCAGCTGCCAGCAGAACCAGCACAGAGCCGATGATGATCAGTAGAACGAGCCACCATTCCATCATTTGGCTCCTGAGGCCAGGGCTTTGCGAGCGAACTCGATCCCGCACAGCGCGAAGCCGAGGGGGATGGCCGCGTAGACCAAGTATTGCGGTGTCTGCAAAATGCCTTCGATCTGCACCTTGCCGCGCCAGCTCTCGGCAGTAGCGATGCTCCCCCACCAGGCGATAAACAGGCAAACGAGGCTCACGATCAGGTTCACCCCGCGGGTGAGCGCGGCATTCGCTCCGGGGCTGAGCCGGGCGGTGACGATGTCGATCTTCACGTGCCCCTCGTTACGTGCCAGCCAGGCCATTCCGAGGCAGGGGACGAACAGCAGGATGTACTCCGTCACCTCGAATACCCAGGCCAGGGGCTTGTTGAACAGCGCGCGGGAGACCACGTCGACGGTCACCATGAGCACGGCCAGGATCAGAAGGGCGCCGGCCACGGCAGCCAACGCGTCCTCCAACCGATTCAACAAACGATGGAACATGGGCGGTCGGTCGGAAGAGTTCCGTAGAGGAGGGCCAGTCAGGTGTGGAAGCCGGACTGGATCCATCCGGTGCAATGGCCTGAGGCAGGCCCCCGCAGACCGTCCGCTCAGTTACCCAGGCGCTGCAGGCTCTCGAGGACACCGGGGTTGGCCTTGATCGCGTCGGCGTTTTTCTCGACAAAGTCCTTCCAGCCGGCTTCATAGGCGACCTTGATGTAACGCTCCGCATCGGCCTTGCTGAATGTGATGGGCAGGACACCGAGCTTGCGCAGCTTCTGGTCTTCCTTCGAGAGCCTGTCACCGATGTACTTCTGCACTTCCAGTTCCAGGTCTGCCCCGATCTGCTCCAGCGTGGCCCGCACATCGGCCGGCATCTTGTCCCAGACCGCTTTGTTGATCAGGATGGCACCATCCAGGGAGTAGAAGGGGTGGTCGATCACGAACTTGGTGACCTCGTTCCAGCCGAATACGTCGATGCCGGTGTAGGTCCAGCCGTAACCATCGACCACTCCGCGCTCCATGGCGGTGTAGACATCGGCCGGCGCCATGGATACGGGGGCACCGCCCAGGGCGCGCACCAGCGGCGAGTAGACCGGCGACACGCGCATCTTCATGCCCGTGAAATCAGGCTTGTCGATCTTCTTGGAGGTGTACATCCGGAAGCGGTTGCCGCCCGCGGTGTTGGCCAGGTAGACGACGTTGCCCTGGTCCAAGTGGATCTTGCGCATGATGTCGTAGTAGCCCGACTTGCGCAACTCGGAGTCTTGTCCAACGAGGTTTGAGCCTGGAGGCGGGCCCGTGATTCCAGCGAGGAATGAGCCTGGAGGAGTGCAGAGGGGGGTGGTTTGTTGCGGCCCGTGGTGGGCTGCTGC
>JAJTDM010000118.1 GCA_021300575.1 Rubrivivax sp. | reverse complement strand
ATGACACGCCGGCCCCGCCTCACGCCCGGTTTTCATCCCGGCGGCTGGCGGGCGTGGTGGCGGTGGCCCTGGCCCTGTGGGGCGTGGGCCTGGGCCTGCTGGTGGCGGTGTGGGGCTGGGACGGGGTCTTCACCCGCATGGCCAGCTTCTTCACCCAGGCTGCACTCGTCACCTTTGGCGGCGCCTATGCCGTGCTGCCTTTCGTGGTGCAGGGGGCGGTGGAGCAGCAAGGCTGGCTGACGGCGCGGCAGATGATCGACGGCCTGGCGCTGGGCGAGACCACTCCAGGGCCGCTCATCATGGTGGTGGCTTTCGTCGGCTTCCTCGGAGGCTGGCAGAAGGAAGTGCTGGGGCCGGACGCGCTGTGGGCCGCCGGGGTGCTGGGCGCCTGCGTGGCCACCTTCTTCACCTTCCTGCCCTCGTTCCTGTTCATCCTGGCCGGTGGGCCGCTGGTGGAAGCCACCCGCGGGCGGCTGGGCTTCACCGCGCCCTTGACGGCGGTGACGGCCGCGGTGGTGGGCGTCATCTCCAGCCTGGCGCTGTTCTTCGCCACCCACACCTTCTGGCCCTCCGGGCTGGGCGGGCGGCTGGATGTGGCGGCCCTGGCCCTGGCGGTGGCCGCCGCCCTGGCCTTGATGCGTTTCAAGATCGGTACCGTGAAGGTGTTGCTGGCCTGCGCGCTGGCGGGCTGCATGGCGCATCTGCTGGGCCTGCGGGCCTGAGGCTCCCGCAGCGCGTGGCCGGGCGTCTGGCGGCGGCGCTTGGCGCTCCACTCAGGTTCAGGCGCCGAACAAGCCCTTGTGCTGCTCGCGCAGCAGGTTCTTCTGCACCTTGCCCATGGCGTTGCGCGGCAGGTCGGGCACGATGAACACCTGCTTGGGCACCTTGAAGTTGGCGATGCGGGTTTTCAGTGCGGCCACCATCTGCGCGCCGTCCAAGGTGGCGCCGGCCTTGGGCACCACCACGGCGATCACGCCTTCGCCAAAGTCGCGGTGGGGCAGGCCGACCACGGCGCTCTCGGCCACGCCGGGCATCTCGTTGATCAGGCCCTCGATCTCGGCCGGGTAGACGTTGTAGCCGCCGCTGATGATCAGGTCCTTGCTGCGCCCGACGATGGTGACGCGGCCATCGGCCTCGATGCGCCCCACGTCGCCGGTCTTGAACCAGCCGTCGGCAGTGAACTCCTCGGCCGTCTTCTCCGGCATGCGCCAGTAGCCCTGGAAGACGTTCGGCCCGCGCACCTCGATGCCGCCGATCTCGCCCGCGGGCAGTGCCTGGCCCTGGTCACCCTGCACGCGCACGCCCACGCCGGGCAGGGCATAGCCCACCGTGCCGCCGACGCGCGCGCCGTCAGCCGCACGGCAGGGGTTGGAGGTCAGCATCACGGTCTCGCTCATGCCGTAGCGCTCCAGGATCACGTGCCCGCTGCGCTGCGTCCACTCGTCGAAGGTCTCCTTCAGCAGCGGCGCGGAGCCACTGATGAACAGCCGCGTGTGGGCGCAGGCCGCGGTGTCCAGCGCCGCTTCCGCCAGCATGCGCACGTACAGGGTGGGCACGCCCATGAAGACCGTGGCCTCGCGGAGCCGCGCGATCGTGGCCTTGGGGTCGTACTTGCCGAACCAGATCATCTTGCTGCCGTTGAGCAGCGCGCCGTGGCTGGCCACGAACAGGCCGTGCACGTGAAAGATGGGCAGCGCGTGCAGCAGCACGTCGCCGGGCTGCCAGTCCCAGTAGGCCTTGAGCGTCTGCGCGTTGGACAGCAGGTTGCCGTGGCTGAGCATGGCGCCCTTGCTGCGCCCGGTGGTGCCACTGGTGTAGAGAATGGCAGCCAAATCATCAGGGCCGCGCACCGCCACGTTGTGCTCGTCGCCGTGGTGGGCGGCGCGCTGCAGCAGGCTGCCGCTGCGGTCGTCGCCCAGGGCGAAGACGTTGCGGGTGCCCGCCTTGAACGCGATCTTGCTGATCCAGGGGAAGTTCTTCGGCGTGCACACCACCACCGCCGGCTCGGCATTGCCCACGAAGTATTCGATCTCGCCGGCCTGGTAGGCGTTGTTCAGCGGCAGGTACACGAAGCCGGCGCGCAGCACGGCCAGGTACAGCATCAGCGCCTCGACGCTCTTGTCGGTCTGCACCGCCACGCGGCTGCCTGCGGGCAGGTCCATGCTGTCCAGCAGGTTGGCGATGCGGGCCGTGGCGCGGTCCAGGTCGCGCCAGGTGTAGAAGGCCGGTGCGCCGGGGCCGTCGGCCGTCTCGATGGCCGTGGCGTCCAGGTCCGCGGGGAAGGCGGCGCGCAGCGCGGCGAACAGGTTGGCGTTGAGGTTGGCGTTTGCGGCGGGGGCCTGGGCGGTCTTGGCGGTCATGGTGAGCGAAGGGTACGGGTCGTTCGGTGAGCTCAGGGCTCAGGGCGCGAAGCGTGCGGGGCGCTTTTCCAGAAAGGCGGCCAGACCCTCGCGGTGCTCGGCCGAGTCGGCGTAGGCGTAGTGGGCCTGCCGCTGTGTGCTCGTGGGCCCGCCCTCGGCCAGTTGCCGCAGGGTGATCTTGTTCAGGCGGGCGGCCTGCGGTGACAGCTGCGCCATGCGCTGCGCGCTGCGCTCGGCCTCCTGCGCCACCTGGTCATCGGCCACCACGCGGTTCACCACCCCGCGCGCCAGCGCTTCGGCGGCGTCCATCAGCCGGGCTTCCAGCAGCAGTTCACGCAGCAACGGCAGTGGCAGCACCCGGTTGACCATTTGCGCCTCCAGCGGTGCCAGGGGAAAGCCCAGCTTGGCAATCGGGATGCCGAAGCGGCTGCTGGCGCCGGCGATGCGGATGTCGCAACAGGCCGCGATCTCCAACCCGCCGCCGACGCAGGGGCCCTCGATCTGCGCGACCACTGGCAGCGGGCAGTCCAGCACCGCTTGCAACGCGGGGGCAACCGCCTCCTCGTGGAAAGCGCGCAGCGAGGTTTCCTCTAAGCGGAACTGCGGGAACTCTTCGATGTCGCCACCGGCGGCGAAAGCTCCGCCCTCGCCGCACACGATCACCACCCGCTCGCGTGACCCGTCAGCGCCGGCCAGTGCGTTGAAGGCCTGCCGCAGCCCGCGCCACATGGCCACGCTGAGGGCATTGAGCTTGCCTGGGTGGCTGATCGTCACCCGTACGATGCCATCGGCCCCGCAGGGCGCGACGTCGATGCGGCCGGCCATGGCGGACGGCGGATTCAGTCGAGCTTGGCGCCCGAGCTCTTCACCACCTCGGCCCAGCGCTTGACCTCGCTGGACACGTGGCGGCCGAAGTCATCGCCCCAGAGGTTGGGGGTCTCGGTGCCCAGGCCGGTCCACATGGTCTTCAGTTCATCGGAGTTCAGCGCCTTGCGCATCTCGTTCTGCATGGCGGAGATGGCCTCGCGCGGCGTGCCCTTGGGGGCCCAGATGCCATACCAAGTGGCCACCTTGTAATTGGCGGCGCCGGCCTCGGGAGCGGTGGGCACTTCGGGAAAGCCCGGCGCGCGCTTGTCAGCCGCCACGGCCAGCGCGCGGATGCGGCCGCCCTTGATGTGCGCGGCTGAAGAGCCCAGGCCGTCGAACATCACGTCCACCTGCCCGGCAATCAGGTCGCGCAGCGCCGGGCCGGCGCCGCTGTAGGGGATGTGGGTGATGAATGTCTTGGTCTGCAGCTTGAACAACTCACCCGCCAGGTGGTGCGAGGTGCCGTTGCCGGCAGAGCCGTAGTTCAGCCGGCCCGGGTTCTTGCGCGTGAACTCCAGGAACTGCGCCAACGTGGAGGCCTGCACCTTCTGCGGGTTCACCACGATGACCTGCGGCACGCTGGACACCAGGCCCACGGGGATGAAGTCGCTCTCGATGTTGTAGTCGAGCTTGGGGTACATGGCCGGGGCGATGGCGTGGTGCACCGCGCCCATGAAGAAGTTGTGCCCGTCGGCCGCGGCGCGCGCCGCCACACCCGCGCCCAGCGTGCCGCCCGCACCGCCCTTGTTGTCGATGACGAACTGCTTGCCCGCGTTCTTCGTCATGGCAGCGAACAGCGGGCGTGCGAACGCGTCCGTGCCGCCCCCGGGCGGGAAGGGCACCACGATGGTGACAGGCTTGGCAGGCCAGGCGGCCTGCGCACGCGCCAAGGGCACGCCCAGGGCGGCGGCGCTGCCCGCCAGCAAGAGGTGTCGACGGTTCATCAACGGGTGTGCCACGGCAGTGTCCTTTAGAGCAGATGCACAGAAGCCCGATCGCGTCAGGATGGCGCAAGGGGTTGACAAGGCGCGGATGGTAATCTGACAGCACGTTTGTCATGTCTGGGAGATTCCTGTGGAAAAGAAGCTGTCTCGCTCTTCGTTCCGGGCCTCGAATGGCCTGCTGTGGTCCCGCCGCGCTGTGGCGCTGGCTGCTGGCTCGGTGGCCCTGGCCGCCTCACCCGCCCTGTGGGCCCAGCCCAAGGGCGACATCAAGATCGCGCTGATCGCGGGCAAGACGGGCCCGTTGGAGGCTTACGCCAAGCAGACCATCGTGGGCTTCAACATGGGACTGGAGTACGCCACGGGTGGCACCATGAGGGTGGCCGGCCGCAAGCTGGTGGTCATCGAGAAGGATGACCAGACCAAGCCTGACGTGGGCAAGGCGGTGCTGGCCCAGGCCTATGCCGATGACAAGGTGGACATCGCCGTAGGCACCACCGCCAGCCCGGTGGCGCTGGCCATGCTGCCGGTGGCCGAGGAGTACAAGAAGATCCTGTTGGTGGAGCCGGCCGTGGCCGACTCCATCACCGGCGATAAGTGGAACAAGTACATCTTCCGCACCGGCCGCAACAGCAGCCAGGACGCCGCGGCCAATGCCGCCGCCCTGGACCAGCCGGGCAACGTGGTGGCCATCCTGGCCAACGACAACGCCTTCGGCCGCGACGGCGTCAAGGCCGTCAAGGAATTCACCAAGAAGGCCAAGATCGTCCACGAGGAGTACCTGCCGCTGGGCACCACGGACTTCACCGCCGGCCTGCAACGCATCATCGACAAGCTCAAGGACCAGCCGGGCAACAAGTACCTGTCGGTGGGCTGGGCCGGCAGCCCCACGCCCTTCCCGAAGATCGCCGACCTGGAGCTGGAGAAGCGCTACGGCATCAAGCTGGCCACGGGCGGCAACATCCTGCCGGCCATGGTGGCCTACAAGAACTTCCCCGGCATGGAAGGGGCGCTGTACTACTACTTCGGCATCCCCAAGAACCCGGTGAACGAATGGCTGGTGGCCAACCACTACAGCAAGTTCAAGAGCCCACCTGACTTCTTCACCGCCGGCGGCATGAGCGCGGCCATCGCCGTGGTGGAGGCCTTGAAGAAGACCAACGGCGACACCAACACCAACAAGCTCATCGCCACCATGGAGGGCATGAGTTTCGAGACGCCCAAGGGCAAGATGACCTTCCGCAAGGAAGACCACCAGGCGATGCAGGACATGTACCACTTCCGCATCAAGAACGACCCGGCCTTTCCCTGGGGCGTGCCCGAGCTGGTGCGGGTGATCAAGGCGGAAGAGCTGAACATCCCGATTCGCAACAAGCGTTGAGGGCGCTGGCGCCCTCAACGCTTCGCGGCATTCCGTGAGCTCCCCCGAGCCCCCTCCAGGAAGGGGCTCCAGTCAGGTTGACAAAGTCGGCCTATGGCCGGCTTGGGGTCGTTCGACACGCGGTTGCAGAGCGCCGTTCGCTTTTCATGCTTGAAACACGCGATCTCACGATACGCTTCGGCGGCCATGTGGCGGTAGATGCGGTGTCCTGTCGCTTCGAGCCCGGCACGCTCACGGCCATCGTCGGGCCCAACGGCGCGGGCAAGACCAGCTACTTCAACCTCATCAGCGGACAGCTCCCGGCGAGCGCCGGTCAGGTGCTGCTGGACGGCGAAGACCTGAGCGCGTTGCCTGCGCCGCTGCGCACCCGCAAGGGGCTGGGGCGTGCCTTTCAGCTCACGCAGCTTTTTCCCAACCTCTCGGTGCTGGAGAACGTGCGCCTGGCGGTGCAGGCCCGCGAGCAGGGGCGCCAGCAGATGCGCACCGGGCCGGCGTGGCAAGGCGGCCTGGACCTGTTCAAGGTGTGGCTGGACCGCCAGAGCTGGATCGACGAGGCCCAGACGCTGCTGCGCCAGGTGCAACTGGCGGAGCGCGCCGATCAGCCCGCCGCCGCACTGCCGCACGGCGACCAGCGCAAGCTGGAAGTGGCGCTGCTGATGGCGCTGGACCCCAAGGTCTACCTGTTCGATGAGCCCACCGCCGGCATGAGCGTGGACGACGCGCCGGTGGTGCTGGACCTGATCCGCGCGCTGAAGACCCGGCGCGACCGCACCATCCTGCTGGTGGAGCACAAGATGGACGTGGTGCGCGAACTGTCGGACCGCATCGTGGTGCTGCACAACGGCCGCCTGGTGGCCGACGGCGCGCCCGCGGCCGTGATGGCCTCGCCCATCGTGCAGCAGGCCTATCTGGGTGTGGGGCCTGAAGACCATGACGGCGCCGGCGCGACGACCGAGACCGCAGTCGAAGGAGCCGGGCGGTGAGCGCTTTGCTGACCCTGCGCGGCGTGCATACGCACATCGGGGCGTACCACATCCTGCACGGGGTGGACCTGGAGGTGCCCGAAGGGCAGGTGACCATGCTGCTGGGCCGCAACGGCGCGGGCAAGACCACCACCTTGCGCACCATCATGGGCCTGTGGCCCGCCAGCCAGGGCGAGCTGCACTTTCGCGGCCAGCCGCTGAAGGGCCTGGCCACGCCTGACATCGCACAGCAAGGCATCGCCTACGTGCCCGAGAGCATGGGCATCTTCACCGACCTGACGGTGCAGGAGAACATGCTGCTGGCCGCGCGCAGCGCGCGCCATGCCGACGAGCTGGACGCCCACCGTCTGGCCTGGATCTTCGGCCTGTTCCCCCCGCTCAAGACCTTCTGGCTCTTCCCGGCGGGCAAGCTCAGCGGCGGGCAGAAGCAGATGCTGGCCGTGGGGCGTGCCATCGTCGAGCCGCGCGAACTGATCCTGATCGACGAGCCCAGCAAGGGGCTGGCGCCGGCCATCGTGCGCAACCTGATCACGGCGCTGCGCGAGCTCAAGGCCCAGCGCACCACCGTGTTGCTGGTGGAGCAGAACTTCATGATGGCGCGCGAGCTGGGCGACACGGTGGCCGTGATGGATGACGGGCGTGTGGTGCACCGCGGAGCCATGGCCGAGCTGGCCGAAGACGAGGCCCTGCAGCGCCGACTGCTGGGCCTGAGCCTGGGGAATCACGGATGAGCGACATCGCCACGGCCGCACCGGCGGCCATCCCGAAGGCGGCCTTCGACTGGCGCCCGGCCGCGCTGCTGTTGGCCGTGCCGCTGCTGGCGCTGCCTGCTCTGGGCAACACCAGCACCTGGATCACGCTCACCTTTGCCGGTCTGGCCATGGGCCTGATCATCTTCGTCATCGCCTCGGGCCTGACGCTGGTGTTCGGCCTGATGGACGTGTTGAACTTCGGCCATGGCGTGTTCATAGCGCTAGGAGCCTTCATCGCTACCAGTGTCATGGGGTGGACAGCAGGGGCCGATGGCCCCACCGTGGCGGGCGTATTCCTGGCCATGCTCGTGGCCATGGCCGTGGCCGGTGCGGCCGGCTGGGCTTTCGAGCGCGTGATCGTGCGGCCTGTCTACGGACTGCACCTCAAGCAGATCCTCATCACCATGGGCGGCATGATCGTCGGCGAAGAGCTGATCAAGGTGATCTGGGGCCCGCTGCAGATCGCCCTGCCGCTGCCGCAGGCGCTGCGCGGCGCCTGGTACGTGGGCGAGGCCGCCATCGAGCGCTACCGCGTGCTGGCCTGCGTGATCGGGCTGCTGGTCTTCCTGGCCTTGGTCTTCACCTTGAACCGCACCAAGCTGGGCCTGCTGATCCGCGCCGGCGTGCAGGACCGCTCGATGGTGGAGGCGCTGGGCTACCGCATCCAGCGCCTGTTCGTGGGCGTCTTTGTCGGCGGCTCGGCGCTGGCCGGCCTGGGTGGCGTGCTGTGGGGCCTGTACCAGCAGAGCGTCACGCCGCAGATCGGCGCGCAGGTCAATGTGCTGATCTTCATCGTCATCATCATCGGCGGCCTGGGCTCCACCTTCGGTTGCTTCGTCGGCGCGCTGCTGGTGGGCCTGATGGCTAACTACACCGGCTATCTCGCGCCCAAGCTGGCGCTGTTCTCCAACATCGCGCTGATGGTGGCGGTGCTGCTGTGGCGGCCGCAGGGCCTGTACCCGGTGAAGTCATGACCCCTCGCCACGTTTCATGATCCACCGCCTGCTCTCCCACGACCTGCCGCGCAGCCGCTGGCTGGCCGCGGCGCTGCTGCTCATCCTGGTGACGCTGGCGCTGGCGCCGTTCCTGTTTCCGGGGGCGCGTGGCATTTCGGTGGCGGCCAAGATCCTGGTGTTCGTGCTGCTGGTAGCGAGCTACGACCTGCTGCTGGGCTACACCGGCATCGTCAGCTTCGCCCACACCATGTTCTTCGGCATCGGCGCCTACGGCGTG
>JAJTDM010000016.1 GCA_021300575.1 Rubrivivax sp. | reverse complement strand
CCGCGCCTGGGCTCGGTGGTGGGCTACGCCCTGATCCACTCGGTGGCGGCGGGCGTGGCCAAGGCCGGGGGCACGGAGACTGACAAGCTGGTGGCTGCCTTCCGTGGCCTGCAGGTGAACACGCCCTTCGGGCGCATCACCTACCGCCCCGAGGACAACCAGTCCACGCTGGGCGCCTTCGTCGGCCGCACCAAGAACGAAGGGGGCAAGGGCGTGATGGTGGACTACCGCTACCTGGACGGCGCCAACTACCTGCCCAACGCCGCCGAGGTGCGCAAGCTGCGTCCGGCGAACTGACGCGTCCCCAAGCCCCTGCCCTCCCGTCACCCGAGCCTGAAACGAGCCCGAGCCGCCCCGTGCGCCCGCCCTGGCCCCTGCGACGCCCATGACCCTGTCCAGCCTGCTTGTCCAACTGCTCACCGGCCTGGCCGGGGCGTCGTCGCTGTTCCTGGTGGCGGCGGGGTTGTCGCTGATCTTCGGCGTCACGCGCATCGTCAACTTCGCGCACGGCTCGTTCTACATGGTGGGCATCTACATCGCCTACACGGCGGTGGAGCGGCTGGGCGGGGTGATCGGGTTCTGGCCGGCGCTGTTGCTGGCAGCGGTGGCAGTGGGCCTGATCGGTGCGGTGGTGGAGGTGCTGCTGCTGCGGCGCATCTACCACGCACCCGAACTCTTTCAACTGCTGGCCACCTTCGCGCTGGCACTGGTCTTCAAGGACCTGGTGCTGCGCCTCTGGGGGCCGGAAGAACTGCTGGGCCCGCGCGCGGCGGGCCTGGAAGGCTCGGTGCAAATCCTGGGGCGGCGCTTCCCCACCTACGACCTGTTCCTGATCGTCGTGGGCCCGGCCGTGCTGGGCCTGTTGTGGCTGCTGCTGACCCGCACGCGCTGGGGCACCCTGGTGCGCGCCGCCACCCAGGACCGCGACATGGTGGCCGCACTCGGCGTCAACCAGGCCTGGCTGTTCACCTCGGTGTTCGCACTGGGCGCGATGCTGGCCGGCCTGGGGGGCGCGCTGCAACTGCCGCGCGAACCCGCCAACCTGGAGATGGACCTGCACACCATCGGCGCCGCCTTCGTGGTGGTCGTGGTGGGCGGTATGGGCTCCATCCCCGGCGCCTTTGTCGCGGCGCTGCTGATTGCGGAGATCAAGGCCCTGTGCATCTGGATCGGCCTCGTCAACATCGGCGGGGTCGAGATCTCGTTTTCCAAGCTCACCCTGGTGGTGGAATTCCTGGTGATGGCCGCGGTGCTGATCCTGCGGCCATGGGGGCTGATGGGGCGGGCGCCGGCGCCCAGCCGGCATGCGTCGGCGGCGGAGTCCCCCTTGCGGCTGCCAAGCAAGACAGGACAGGCCGCCACGGCCGCCGTCCTGCTGTTGCTCGTCGCCCTGCCGTTCTTCAGCGGCGCCTCGTCCTACATGACCGTGCTGGCCATCGATCTGCTGGTGGCGGCACTGTTTGCCGTCAGCCTGCACTTCATCATGGGCCCGGGCGGCATGCATTCCTTCGGCCACGCCGCCTACTTCGGCCTGGCGGCCTATGGCGCGGCGCTGCTGGTGCGCAAGGCCGGGCTGCCCATGGAGTTGGCCCTGGCCCTCGGCCCAGTGGTGGCGGCGGCCTTCGCCGTGGTCTTCGGCTGGTTCGCGGTGCGGCTGTCGGGCGTGTACCTGGCCATGCTGACGCTGGCTTTCGCACAGATCGCCTGGGCCATCGTCTACCAGTGGGACAGCGTCACCGGTGGCAGCAACGGGGTCACGGGGGTGTGGCCGGCGGCCTGGCTGTCGGACAAGCGGGCCTACTACGGGCTGGCGTTGGTCTTGACCGTGGCGGGCACCTGGCTGCTGCGGCGCATCCTGTTCTCGCCCTTCGGTTATGCCATGCGCGCCGGTCGTGACTCGCCGCTGCGGGCCGACGCCATCGGCATCGACGTGAAGCGGGTGCAATGGGCGGCCTTCGTGCTGGCCGGCGCCGTGGCCGGGGTGGCGGGTGCGCTGTTCGCCTTCTCCAAAGGCAGCATCTCGCCCGAAGGCCTGCACGTGGGCAAGAGCATCGACGCCCTGGTGATGGTGCTGCTGGGCGGCGTGCAGACGCTGGCTGGCCCGGTGGTAGGCGCGGTCAGCTTCACCTGGCTGCACGACACCGTGGCGCGCAACACCGAGTACTGGCGTGCCATGCTGGGCGGCATCATCCTGGTGCTGGTGCTGCTGTTCCCGCAGGGCATTGCCGGCTATGCGCAACGCTTGTTCCAGCGCGGCAAACTGGCCGACGGGAGGGCCCAGGGATGAGCCTGCTGAGCGTCAAAGGGCTGGGCAAGTCCTTCGGCGGCGTGCGCGCCGTCGACGGCATCGACTTCGACATCGCCCCGGGCGAGTTGCTGGCCCTGATCGGGCCCAACGGGGCGGGCAAGTCCACCACCTTCAACATGGTCAACGGGCAGCTGCGGGCCGACCGCGGCAGCATCCTGCTGGAAGGCACCGAACTCATCGGCCTGCAGCCCCGCCAGATCTGGAAGCTGGGCGTCGGCCGCACCTTCCAGATCGCCGAGACCTTCTCCTCACTCACCGTGCTGGAGAACGTGCAGATGGCCCTGCTCTCGGCCGACCGGCAGGTGTTCTCCTTGTTCGCGCGGGCCGGCGAACACCGGCGTGATGACGCCCTGGCCCTGTTGGCGCAGGTGGGCATGGCCGAGCAGGCCGAGCGCCCTTGCAGCGAGCTGGCCTATGGCGACGTCAAGCGCGTGGAACTGGCGGTGGCCATGGCGCATGCACCCAAGCTGCTGCTGATGGACGAGCCCACGGCCGGCATGGCGCCCAAGGAGCGCAACGAGCTGATGGAGCTGACCAAGCGCCTGGTGGTGGAGCGGCGCATGGCGGTGCTCTTCACAGAGCACAGCATGGACGTGGTGTTCGCCCATGCCGACCGCGTCATCGTCCTGGCCCGCGGTCGGCTGATCGCCGGCGGCAAGCCCAGCGAGATCCGAGACCACCCCAAGGTGCAGGAGGTCTACCTCGGCACCGGCAAGACCTTCGAGCGACAAAGCGCATGACCGGCATGACCGAACCCGCCCCCTTGCTGGACGTGAAATCGCTGTCGGCCTGGTACGGCGGGGCGCACATCCTGTTCGACATCGCGCTGCAAGTGAAGCGCGGCGAGGTGGTGGCCCTGATGGGCCGCAACGGTGCAGGCAAGTCCACCACACTCAAGGCCTTGATGGGCATGGTGGAGAAGCGCCGCGGCCAGGTGCACTTCATGGGCCGCGACATCTCGCGGCTGGAGTCGCACGCCATCGCTTCGGCCGGCCTGGGCTACGTGCCGGAAGACCGCCGCATCTTCACCGACCTCACCGTGCTGGAGAACCTGGAGGTGGGCCGCCAGCCACCGCGCATGGGACCGCAAGGCCAGATGCTGGAGGCCTGGACCCCGCAGCGCCTGTTCAAGCTCTTCCCCAACCTGGGCGAGATGCCTGATCGACCCGGCGGCCGCATGAGCGGTGGTGAGCAGCAGATGCTCACCGTGGCCCGCACCCTGATGGGCAACCCGTATCTGGTGCTGCTGGACGAGCCCAGCGAAGGCGTGGCCCCGGTCATCGTCGAAGGCATGGTGCAGATGATCCTGGAGCTCAAGGCCGCGGGGGTGAGCATCCTGCTGTCCGAGCAGAACCTGCACTTCGCCACGCTGGTCTCGGACCGCGCCTACGTGCTGGAGAAGGGCCAGATCCGCTACCAGGGCACCATGCGGGAGTTGGCTGCCGACGACGAGGTGCGGCGGGCTTATCTGTCGATGTGATGCGGTTCCTGCTCAATGGCCGCGCCTTCGAGCCGGGCCACGCCGCACCAGGCGCCACCTTGCTGCAGGTGTTGCGCAACGACGCGCTGTGCAACGGCCCGAAGTTCGGCTGCGGGCTGGGGCAATGCGGCGCCTGCACGGTGCTGGTGGACGGCCGCGTGGCCCGGGCCTGCGTGATCCCGGCCGAGGGCGTGGCCGGGCGGGAGATCACCACGCTGGAAGGCCTGGGAAGCCGTGAAGCTCCGCACCCCGTGCAGCAGGCCTTCATCGACGCACAGGCCGCTCAGTGCGGCTACTGCACCAACGGCATGGTGATGGCCACCGTGGCCTTGCTGCGCCGCTGCCCGCAGCCTACTGACATGCAGATCCGCGAGGCCCTGTCGCACAACCTGTGCCGCTGCGGGGCGCATGTGGAGATCCTGCAGGCGGTGCACCTGGCAGCCCAACGCCTGGCCGAAACATCGGCGTCAGAAGGCGCTTGATCACTCCCGCCATGCGCGCCGCCCACGCCCCCCGCACCCGCGCCGGCTTCCTCGGAGCCGAGGGCGTGCTGCTTGTGGTGCGCGACCCGCCCCCACCGCCTCCACCCGCCCCCGGCCAGCCGCCCATGGTGCCGGGCAACCCGGCCGAAGGCGTGGAGATCCTGCTGGCGCTGTGGGACGACGGCAGCGCCAACGGCCTGGGCGGCAAGGTGGACCTGGGTACCGGCATCGCCACCGCGCTGGGCCAGCTGGTGGCCGAGGAACTGGAGCTGCCTTTTGAGCGCGTGGTCATGCTGCTGGGCGACACCGGCCGGGCGCCCAACCAGGGCCCCACCATCGCCAGCGCCACGCTGCAGATCGCCTCGGACCCGCTCAAGCGCGCCGCCGCGCAGGCGCGCGCCTGGCTGCGGGCGCAGGCGGCCGAAGACAGCGCCGTAGACATCCCCACCCTGCTGCGCGGCCAGCACATCCGCCTGGTGCTGGACCCGGCCACGCCGCTGAAGCCCAGCGCCGAGTGGACGGTGGCGGGCCAGAGCCTGCCGCGCGTGGACATCCCCGCCAAGGTGCTGGGCGAAGCCGCCTTCGTACACGACGTGCGCCTGCCCGGCATGCTGCACGGCCGCGTGGTGCGCCCGCCTTACGCGGGCGCCGACCATGGCGAGTTCATCGGCCGCACGCTGCGCGCGGTGGACGAGTCCTCGGTGGCCCACCTGCCGGGCATCGTGGCCATCGTGCGCGAGGGCGACTTTGTCGGCATCGTGGCCGAGCGCGAAGAACAGGCTGAAACCGCCCTGCGCGCCTTGCGGCTGGACTGGGGCGACTGGCCAGCCCAACCACCTCTGCAAGACCTGGCCAACGCCTTGAGCGCCTACCCCGCCACGCCGCGTGTGGTGGCTGAGCGCGGCGACGTCAACGCGGCCAATGAAAAAGCACCGCTGCGACTGCAAAGCCGCTACGTCTGGCCCTATCAGATGCACGCCTCGATCGGCCCGTCGTGCGCCGTGGCGCATTGGGTGCCTGAGGGTTCAGAACCTGGCGCAGAGCCGGACGGAGAGCCCTACGCAGCATCACCCGACGGCGCCGGGCAACCCGCGACGGCGCACGAGGCCACGACAAGTGCGGGCACCCCAGGCGCGACGCGTCTGCGCGTGTGGTCTGGGACGCAAAACCCCCACGTGCTGCGCGCCGATCTCGCCCTGCTGACCGGCCTGCCCGACACCGCCGTGGACGTGGTGCGCCTGGAGGCCGCCGGCTGCTACGGCCGCAATGGCGCCGATGACGTGACGGCCGACGCCGCGCTGCTGTCGCGTGCCGTGGGACGGCCCGTGCGGGTGCAGCTCACGCGCGAACAGGAGCACCAGTGGGAGCCCAAGGGCGCCGCGCAGCTGATGGACGTGGACGGCTCGGTGGGCGCCGACGGGCGGCTGCAGGGCTGGGACTTCGAGACCTGCTACCCCAGCAACGCCGCGCCCACGCTGGCGCTGCTGCTCACCGGCCGCGTGGCGGCCACAGCGCAGGCCTATGCCATGGGCGACCGCACCTCGGTGCCGCCCTACCAGGTGCCGAACCTGAAGGTGACGGTCAACGACATGCCGCCCATCCTGCGCGCCTCCTGGCTGCGCGGGGTGTCGGCCCTGCCGAACTCCTTCGCCCACGAGAGCTTCGTCGACGAACTGGCGCACGCCCAGGGCGAAGACCCGCTGGCCTTCCGCCTGAAGCATCTGGACGACCCGCGCGCGGCCGAACTCCTGCGCGAAACCGCCGAGCGCGCCGGCTGGCAGCCCCACGTGGGCCCCCGGCAGCACAGTGACGACGGCGTCACCCTCAAGGGCCAGGGCCTGGCCTATGCCCGCTACATCCACAGCAAGTTCCCGGGCTTCGGCGCCGCGTGGTCCGCATGGGTGGCCGACGTGGAGGTGAACAAGCTCACGGGCGAGGTGCACGTCAGCCGCGTGGTGGTGGGTCATGACGCGGGCGCCATGGTCAACCCGGCAGGGGTCACGCACCAAGTGCACGGCAACGTGGTGCAGACCACCAGCCGCGCGCTGCAGGAACAGGTGGCGGTGGAACCGCAGACCGGCACGGTGGCCACGCGGGAATGGGGCAGCTACCCCATCTTGAGCTTCCGGCAGGTGCCGGTGATCGAGGTGGTGGTGCCGCCCCGCCCGGGCGAACCCGTCCTCGGCGCGGGCGAGTCGTCCTCGGTGCCAGGCACGGCGGCCATTGCCAACGCCATCTTCGACGCCACCGGCGTGCGCTTTCGCCAGCCGCCCTTCACGCCTGAGGTGGTGCGCGCCGCGCTGAACCCGCTGGAGGATGGGTCAGGGGCGCAGGTAGCCAGCGACCCATCACCGTCTGGCGCCGATGGGTTGGCCGCCGCTGGGCCAGACGGTCGTGGTGTCGTCCCACCGGGCGCAGCGGGCGACGAAGGCGCGCACAGCGCCAACCCAGGGGCCGAGACCAGCCCATCTCGCACCGGCCCACCGCCCGCCTGGGTCGAGGAAGTGGCGCCCAGCAGCGCCCCACCAGCACCGCCCGGCGCACCACGTGGCAAGCCCGCCTGGGCTCGGGCACTGGCCCTGGTCACCGGTGCCTTCGCGGCGCTGGCAGGGCTGGCCGGGCTGGTCGTCTCGCGCCCGGCGCTCGCGCCCATCTCGGGCGTGAATGCAGCTGCGGTCTACAGCACCGAGACCCTGGAACGCGGCCGCCAACTCGCCGCCCTGGGCAACTGCGCGGGCTGCCACACGGCCGAGGGCGGTAAGGCCAACGCCGGGGGCCGACCGCTGGAGACGCCGTTTGGCACCGTCTACGCCACCAACCTCACGCCCGACCCCGCCACCGGCATCGGCCGCTGGTCCTTCAGCGCCTTCCAGCGCGCCATGCGCGAAGGGGTATCGCATGACGGGCGCATGCTATACCCCGCCTTCCCGTACACCGCCTTCACGCGTATGACAGATGACGATCTGACCGCGCTGTACGCCCACCTGATGACCCAGCCCGCGGTGGCGCAGGCCACCCCGGCCGCCGACCTGCGCGCCCCCTTCAACCTTCGCCCGCTGATGCACCTGTGGAACGCGCTGTACCTGCAGCCCGGCCCGCGCACCGTGCCCGCAGCCACGCTCGCCGCCCTGCCCGCGGGCGTGGACGCGGCGCTGTGGCAACGCGGCGAAGCGCTGGTGAACGGCCCCGGCCACTGCGGCGCCTGCCACACCCCGCGCGACGCCCTGGGTGCCGAGAAGACCGGCAGCGCCTATCTCTCGGGCGCCTGGGTGGACGGCTGGCATGCGCCGTCACTCACTGCGCTGAACCGCCGCACCCTGCCCTGGAGCGAGACGGCCTTGCTCAGCTACCTGCAGAACGGCCACAGCGCTGCCCACGGCGTGGCCGTGGGACCGATGGCGCAAGTGGTGGGCTCGCTGCAAGGCGCGCCCGACCAGGACCTGCGCGCCATGGCGCACTACCTGGCCACCCTGCAGGGCAACACAGCAGCCCAGACCGCGGTGCCAGGCAGCACGGCCCCACAGGGAGCAGCGGGTCAACCCCTGGCCGTCCCACCCTCGCCCGGCCCGGACACCGTCCTCGTCACCCGCCTGGCCACCGACGCCGTCGCGCGGGCCCGCGCGCTGGCCCCGCTGCCCGACGCCACCCAGCGCATGTTCGAAAGCGCCTGCGGCGCCTGCCACAGCGACGGGACGGCACCCGTGGACCTGGGCCTGAACCTCCCCTTGGCGCTGAACAGCAAACTGCAGGCCGATCAGCCCGACAACCTGTTGCGCGTGCTGCTGGACGGCATCCAGCGCCCGGCCACCCGCGACATCGCCTTCATGCCCGGCTTCCGCCACGCGCTGGACGATGCCCAGCTGGCCGACCTCGCGCTCTGGCTGCGGCGCCGCTACGCCCCCGACCATCCCGCCTGGCCAGGCGCGCAGGCGATGCGTGAGCGCGTGGCCCAGGTGCGCGGCGCCCCACGCAGCGACCGATGAACCCCGCCCCGCGCCACCCTGCCGCTGGCATGGCGCTGGGGGTGCTGGCCGTGGCCCTGTTCGGCGCCACCTTGCCCATCACCCGCTGGACCATGGGCACTGGCAGCGGCGGTGGTGACGCACCGGCGATGTCGGCGCTGTTTATCACCTTCAGTCGCGTGGTACTGGCCGCGGCGGTCTCGGCGCTGTGCCTGCTGGCCCTGCGCGCGCGCTGGCCCACGCGCCAGGAGTGGGGCCCGCTGGCCGTGGCGGCGACGGGCAATGCGGTGCTGTACCCGCTGTCGCTGGCCCTGGCCCTGCGCGAGCAGACCGCAGCGCATGTGGCCGTGATCACCGCCATGCTGCCCTTGGCCACGGCCGCTGCCGCCGCGCTGGCCGGTGGCGCTGCCCCCACCACAGCGGCGGGCCGATGGCGTTTCTGGCTTTGCGCGATGGTGAGCGCCATCGTGGTCGTGCTGTTCTCGCTGCAGCGCAGCGGGCAGGCCTTCACCCTGGCGGCTGACGACCTCATCGTCGCCGGCGGCGTGCTGGTGGCCGCGGTGGGCTATGTGCAAGGCGCCAAGGTCACCCGCGCCATGGGGGCCGAGCGGGCCATCTGCTGGGTGACGCTGCTGACCCTGCCCGTGAGCCTGCCCATCACCCTGGCCACCTGGCCCACCGGCCCCGTGTCCGCCCCGGCCTGGGGCGGCCTGGTGTACCTGGGTCTGGTGTCGATGTGGGCGGCCTTCTTCGCCTGGTACCGCGCGCTGGACTGGGGCGGCCCGCTGCGCGTCAGCCAGACCCAGGCCTTCCAGCCCTTCTTCTCCATCGCCCTGGCCTGGCCGCTGCTGGGTGAAGCGCCTGACGGCTACACGCTCGCTTTTGCCGCCGCCGTGGTGGCACTGGTGGTGGTGGGGACGCGGCGGTAGGGCCGAGCGACGCCCCTGCAGCACGCGGTGGTCACTCCGTCCGCTTCCTGTCCATCCACGCCAGCAACTCGCCCACCACGCCGCGCGGCATGGCCACGACGGTGAAGACGAACAGAGCCCCCAAGGCCAGCAGCCAGTAGGGGCCCAGGGCCTCGGAGAGCCAGGATTCGGCCAGGCGCACCAGCAACGCGCCCATGCAGGCCGCCACGAGTGATGACCGGCCGCCCACGGCCACCCAGATCAGGACTTCGGCCGACACGGCAAAGCCGATGAGCGGCGGCGATGCGAAGTTGAACTGCGTGACGAACAGCGCCCCGGCCAGGCCCGCCACCGCGCCGCCCAGCGCAAAGGCGCGCGTCTTTTCCCGGGCCACGTCGATGCCCAGGGCCTGCGCGCGCACCTCGTGGTTGCGGATGGCCAGCAGCGCGCGACCGCGCCGGGAACGCACCGCCCGCATCAGCAGGGTCACGGTCAGCGCCAGCACCGCCAGCAGCAGGCAGTACACCGCCCGCTCGTCCGTGAGTTCCTCGTTGCCGGGCACCCCCGGGCGCAGTGAGGGCACACCCATGAGGCCGTTGAGGCCGCCCAGCCAGTCCCAGTTGATGGCGATGCGCTCCGCGATGAAGGCCACCGCCAGCGTGACGATGCCGAAGAAGGCGCCGGCCAGGCCGCTGGCCGAGAACAGCAAGACCCCCAGCAGGGCTGCGGCCAGCGCCGCCAGCGCCACACCCGCCCCCAGCCCCAGCCAGAAGGCCAGCACGTCGGGCAGCAGCGCCACCCCGGGCACCTTGCCCAGGGTCACCACGCTCATCGCATAGGCGCCGATGCCGAAGAACACGCCCTGCCCCAGGCACAGCAGTCCGCAATGCCCCCACACCCAGGCCAGGCTGACGGCCAGCAGCATGTAGCAGAAGTAGCGCGCGAACTCGGCCAGCTGCCAAGTGGGCAGCACCAGGGGCAGCACCAGCGCCACCGCCAGCAGGGCAAGGCCCAGGCGAACCTCCGCGTCGGCACCCTGCCAGCGCGATTGCAGCGCTGCCGCGCTCACACCCGCCTCCGCGCACGCGCCATCAGCCCCTGGGGGAAGGCGCGGATCAGCAGGATGGCCAACGTGAACACCACGCCCTGCGCCCACACGGGTGAGAAGAAGGTGGACACCAGGTTGTCCGTGACGCCCACGGCGGTGGCCCCCGCCAGGGGTGCGGCCACGCTGCCCAGGCCACCCACCAGGATGGACAGGAAGGCCGGCACGAGAAAGCCCAGGCCCATCTGCGGATCCAGCGACACCAGCGGCGCCATCACCGCGCCGGCCAGGCCGGCCAGCCCCGCGCCGAAGGAGAAAGTCAGCCGGTCCAGACGTCGGGTGTCGATGCCCAGGCAGGCCGCCATGGAACGGTTGGCAATGACGCTGCGTGCCGACAGGCCCCACGATGTGCGGAAGAACAGCCAGAAGGTCGCGGCCAGGACCACCAGCGTCACGGCCATGACGAACAGCCGGTACAGCGGGTAGGGCGAGCCCAGCAGCTCCACCGTCGCCGGCAAGGGGTTGGGCACCGAGTGGGACCCCGGGCCGAACAGCAGCACCATGGCCTGCTTGAGGATGAGCGACAAGCCCCAGGTGGCCAGGATGGTGTCCAGCAGCCGCGTGTAGACGCGACGCACCAGCAGTTCCTCCACCACCAGACCCAGCACCGCCACGGCCAGCGGCGCCATCAGCATCCCCACACCCACAGGCAGCCCCGCCTGGTGGCACAGCAGCACCACGTAGGCGCCGATCATCATGAACTCGCCGTGGGCCATGTTGATGACGTTCATGAGGCCGAAGACGATGGCCAGCCCCAGGGCCACCAGCATCAGGATGAGCGTGTAGTTCGCCGCATCCAGTACCACCTGAAGCACGCTGCCCGCCATGGCGCCCTCAGATGCCCAGGTAGCTTTCCACGAGCCCGGGCTGCGCCCGGACCGCGGTGCTGGCATGGGACTCGCGGACCACCCCAGCGTCCATGAAGGCCACGCGGGTGCACAGGCGCAGCACCACGTCCACGTTCTGCTCCACCAGCAGCAAGCCCATGCCGGTGGACTCGCACAGTGCGTCCAGTGCCCGCACGATCTCGTCGACCACCGAGGGCTGCACGCCCTCCAGCGGCTCGTCCAGCATCAGCAGCGCCGGACGCGAAACGATGGCGCGGCCAATGGCGAGCTGTTGCTGCTGACCGCCTGACAGAGCCCCGGCGCGGTCCTGCAGGCGCGAGGCCAGCCAGGGGAAGGCCTGCAGCGCTGGCGACAAATCTTGTGACGTGCGCGAGCTCAGCGCCAGCAGCCCGGTGAGCAGGTTCTGCTCGACCGTGAAGTCGGCGAACAGCTCCCGCCCCTGCGGCACGTAGGCCAGTTTCAGCCGCGCAATGGCGAAGGTGGGCAGGCGCCGCAGGTCCTGCCCGGCAAACATCATGGCGCCCGCGTCCACCCGCGTGAGGCCCATCACCGTGCGCAGCAAGGTGGTCTTGCCCGCACCGTTGCGCCCGAGCAGGCCCACGCGCTCACCCGGCTGCACCAGCAGGTCCACGCCGTGCAGCTCGGTGCCGGCGCCATAGCCCGCCACCACACCGGCCAGAGCCAAGCCCGGCAGGGTGGGCACCTGTTCAAGCATGGGCCCCCAGGTAGGCATCGCGCACCTGCGGCAGGCGTCGTACCTCGTCGAAGCGTCCGTCGGCCACCACCCGCCCGGCCAGCATCACCACCACGCGGGCGTCAAGGGCCTGCACAAAGCGCATGTCGTGCTCCACCACCACCACGGCCGTGCCCGCCTCCTGCGCCAGGCGGCGCACCAGGGCTGCGGTGGCCAGAGTCTCGGCGCCCGTCATGCCGGCGGTGGGTTCGTCCAGCAGCAGCAGTTGCGGCGCCTGCGCCAGCAGCATGCCGATCTCCAGCCACTGACGGGCGCCGTGCGGCAGGTGTCCGGCCAGCACCTGGGCGCGCTCGGCCAACTGGATCTGCCGCAGCAGAGAAGGCAGGTCGGGGCCCTCAGCCTGCGCAGGCAGCCCGAAACGGGCCACCTCCAGGTTCTCGGTGACGGTCAGGTCCTCGAACACGCTGGGCACCTGGAACTTGCGGGCAATGCCCAGGCGGGCGATCTGGTGCGGCGCCAGGCCGGTGAGCGCGCGTCCGCCGAACATCACCTCACCCCGGGTGGGCGGCAATTGCGCGGTGATCACGTTGAACAACGTCGTCTTGCCGCAGCCGTTGGGGCCGATGAGGCAAAGCTGCTCACCTGGCGCCACCGACAAGTCCACGCCGTCCAGTGCACGCACGCCGCCGAACAGGCGCGTGACCCCTTGCACGCTCAACAGCGCGCCGGCACTGGCGTGGTCCATCAGCACGCCCCCGAGCACGAACTGACACCCGCGGCCACACGCCGGCAGGACACCAGCCGCGAAAGCAGCAAAGACTCAGCGCTCAATGCCGGCCGTGCGTCACTTCTTGCATCCGGCCTGCGGTGCCAGGGTGCCCATGGCCTCCACCACCGACAGTCCTGCGCCTTCGGTCTTGGCCAGGTACATGTTGAAGCTGGCATGGTGGTCGGCCTTGCCGATGGTCATCTTGCCCGTGGGGATGTCCATGGACAGGCCTTCCAGCCCGTTCACCAAGGCCTCACGGTCGATCTTGCCGGCCTTCTTCAGCGCCGCCTCCACCGCCTTGATGGCGTTGTAGTGCGTCATGACGTAGTGCGAGATCGGGGCCTTGTCGCCGGCGCTTTTCTTCACACGGGCCACGAAGTCAGCCACCTTGGGATCCTTGATGGACGCAGCGAACGGTACCGTCACCCACATGTTCTGGCCCTTGCCCTCGCCGAAGGCTCCCAGGTAGGTTTCGGCAAAGCCCAGGAAGCCCACGGTCGCGTCCTTCATCAGGCCGAAGTCCTCGGCCTGCTTGATGAAGGTGATGCCATCCGCACCTGGCAGGGCCTTGAGGATGACCTTGGCGCCGCTGTCCTTGATGCGACGGATGATGGGCGTGAACTCCTTGGTGCCGAAGGGCACGAACTCCTTGCCCACCACCTTGCCGCCCATCTTCTTGATCAGGGCCTCGGCCTGTTCGAACATCTTCTGCGGCCACACGTAGTCGGCGCCAAACAGGTAGAAGGAGTCGCCAGCGCGCTTCTTCAGCTCGGGCAGCAGCTTTTCCAGTTCCTGGTTGGGCACGGTGTTGAAGCTGAAGAGATACCGGTCGCACCCGCCACCCTCGTAGTTGGTAGCGTAGAGCAGGGGCGTCTTGCCCTTCTTCACCGCCGGCATCATGGCGTCGCGGTTGCTGGAGGTGATGGGGCCGATGAGCGCCAGCACCTGGTCCCTCTGGATCAGCTGCGTGGTGCGCTCCACCGCCGTCTTCGGGTCGGTCTTGTCGTCCTGGTACAGCACTTCCACCTTGCTGCCCAGGATGCCGCCCGCGGCGTTGATCTCGGCCACCGCCAGATCGATGCCGATCTTGGCCTGGTTGCCGAACAGTTCCAGCCCGCCCGAGAACGGCAACACCGCCCCGATGCGGATGGGCCCCTTCTGCGCCCACAGCGGCAAAGACAAGGAGGAAGCGGCGGCGGCGGCAAGGCCAGCACGCAGAACGTGGCGACGTGGGATCATGGCGGTGGACTCCTGAAGCGCGTGAAGAGGGTTGAATGGCGAGGAAGGCGGGAACAGCGGGAACAGCGGGAACGGCAGGGATTGCGGGCAACGGCAGCCTGGAGGCGACGCCGCCCGCCCGTCACGGCAGTGGCCCCGGTGTCCGTCGATTATGGGTGTCCATCTTCGGCCTGCAAAGGTCGTGACGCCGACCCTGCACCCCGAGAAAACCCGCAAGGCGGACACCTCGCGTTTACGGATGCTGTGGTGGCCGCCTCCCTGCTCCGCCGGGCGCCCTTCGGGGCCCTGCCGATTGACGATGTCACCCAAGCCGTGTGAAGCTCAGCGCATGCTGACCGTGAACCGACCCACCGACGCCCTGCTCGTCATCGACGTGCAGAACGACTTCTGCCCCAGAGGCGGCCTCGCCGTGGCCGATGGCCAGGCCGTGGTGCCTGTGATCAACGGGCTGATGACGCGCTTTGACGAGGTGCTGCTGACGCAGGACTGGCACCCGCCCGGCCACCGGTCCTTTGCCAGCGCCCACCCCGGGCGCACGCCCTTCGAGACCGTGGAGATGCCCTACGGCGCCCAGACCCTGTGGCCCGACCACTGCGTCCAGGGCACCTCCGGCGCCGACTTCCACGCGGGGCTGAACACGACGCCTGCCCGGCTGATCATTCGCAAGGGCTTCCGCCCCGGCATCGACTCCTACTCGGCCTTCTTCGAGAACGACCGCAGCACCCCCACAGGCCTGACCGGCTACCTTCGCGAGCGCGGCCTGAAGAGGCTGTTCCTGTGCGGTCTGGCCACCGATTTCTGCGTGGCGTACTCCGCCCTGGACGCGCGTGCCCAGGGTTTCGAGGTGACCGTGCTGCTGGACGCCTGCCGCGCCATCGATCTGGGAGGCTCGCTGGATGCGGCGTTGGCACAGATGCGGCAAGCGGGCGTGGAGCTTGTCAACGCTGACGCTGACTAGCGCTGCGGGCTCAGGGCGCTGCGCTTTGTGTGCTGCGGTTCATGCGCAGGCTGCGCCGCCACAGTGTCAGCACGATGGCCAGGTTCAACAGGTTCCAGCCGACGCCATTGACGAAAGCCGCTGTGTAGGAGCCCGTCCAGTCGAACACCTGTCCTGAGAGCCAGCCCCCCAGCGCCATGCCCAGCATGGTGAACATCAGCACCGTGCCCACCCGGGCACCGGCCTCGGCCGGCGGAAAGTGCTCACGCACGATGATGGCGTAGCTGGGCACGATGCCGCCCTGGAACAGCCCGAACAGTGCCGAGATGATGAACAGCGAGGTCATCGAGTCAAAGGGGATGAACAGCAGCAGTGCCACGCCCTGCAGCACCGAGCCCAGCAACAGGGTGCGCAGGCCGCCGATGCGGTCGCAGATCAGCCCGGAGATCAGGCGGCTGGCGATGCCGAAGGCCAGCATCAGCGACAGCATCTGCGCACCGCGCGCCGCACCGTAGCCCAGGTCACCGCAGTAGGCCACGATGTGCACCTGCGGCATGGACATGGCCACGCAACAGGCCAGGCCGGCCACGCACAGCAGCGCCTGCGCGTGCCCGGGCGACAGGCCGAAGGGCTGGGCGGGCCCTGAAGAGCCGGTGGAGGCCGCAGCCGCCTGCGGCGACACGCCCGCCACCGCCGCGGGAGGCCGCGGCCTCAGCGCCAGTGCCAGCAGCGGCAGCGTCACCGCACACACCACAGCCAGCACGCCATAGGCCGTGCGCCAACCCTGCGTCTCCACCAGATGCTGCACGATGGGCGGCCACACGGCGCCTGCGAGGTAGTTGCCGCTGGCGCAGATGCCCACGGCGATGCCGCGCCGCCGCACGAACCACAGCGAGGTGTCGGCCACCAGCGGCGCGAAGGTGGCCGAACAGCCGAACAGGCCCAGGCCGATGCCATGCGCCAGGGCGAACAGCCAGATGTTGGGCGCCAGGGCCGCAGCAAGAAACCCCAGGCCCAGCCCGGCAGCGCCGATGAACAAGGGCACGGTGACGCCGAACCGGTCGGCCAGGCGGCCCATGAGGATGCCGCCGAAGCCGAACCCGATCATCAGCAAGGTGTAGGGCACCGAGGCCTCGGAGCGGCCGACGGCGAACTCCGCCTGCACCGCCGGCAGCACCACGGCCACGACGTACATCGCGCTGCTGCCCACCGTCATCAGGCCCAGCGTGGCCACCAGGCGCCACCAGGCATAGGCGCTGTCGGCCTCGCGCAAGACGCCGCGCGGGGAAGCGCTCAAGCCGCCACCCCTGCCGGCCCTTCAGACCCTTCAGACCCTGCCGCCCCGGCCACCTCCGCCACCTCCGCGGCCCAGTCCGTGAGTTCGCTCAGCACAGCCTCGGCGCGCTCGTCGCCGCGCTCCATGGCTTGCTCGGCCAGGGTGTCGATCTGCTGCATCCAGGCCTGCAGCGTCGGTCCGCCGCCTGCGCCTTCGTGCAAGCGCCCTGTGCAGTGGGCCTGCCAGCGCTCGCGGTCGTCCGGGCTCAAGGTCTGGCCAAAGTTGCGCGCACGGTAGCGCAACAGCAGTTCTTCCAGGCGCCCATCGCGGAAGTGGGGGCGCTCCCGGGCCAGAGCCTCGGGCGGCAGGCCGCGCAGGCGCGCCAGGGTGGCGCGGTCGGCATCGCCCACGAAGCCGCCGTAGAGGTCTTCGTCCACGTCCACCACGGCCTCCTGCGCCGGGCGCGCGTAGACCTCCGGCCACACGCCGGCCATCTCACCGGTGATGCGGGCGGCGGTCTCGGCATGACGCCAGGCCAGGGCCTTGTCCACGCCCCAACGCTCGGCCTGCTGCGCGCTCAGCGTGTCGAGCTGGCGGATCACCACCGGTGACTTGTTGAGGTGCAGGGTCTTGATGGGCAGGCGCGTCACGCCCTCGGGCAGATCGTCCTGGCGCGTGAACATGCGCAGGCGCAGCGTGGCGGCGTCCAGCGTCATCAACTCGGCCGGGTCGTGCGCCAAGTCCCACACGATGACCTCGTTCTTGTTCTGCGGGTGCGGTGCCAGCGGCATCACCACGGCCAGGCAGCCGCGCTCGGCCGGGTACATGCCGGAGATGTGCAGCACGGGGCGGCCCATCACCAGCTCGGCCTGCACCGCGGCCTTGCTGCGCAGCTTCAGGCAGAAGTCCCACAGCCGGGGCTGGCGCGCCTTCACCAGCCGTGCCAGGGCGATGGTGGCGCGCACGTCCGACAGCGCGTCATGCGCAGCCTCGTGCGCCAGGCCGTTGGCAGCGGTCAGGTGCTCGAGCTTGAAGCTGGGCTTGCCATCGGGGTGGCGCGGCCATTCCAGGCCTTCAGGCCGCAGCGCGTAGGCGCAGCGCACGGTGCCCATCAGGTCCCAGCGGCCACAGCCGTTCTGCCACTCGCGGGCATAGGGTTCGATCAGGTTGCGCCAGAACAGGAAGCGCGTGACCTCGTCGTCGAAACGGATGCTGTTGTAGCCCACACCCACGGTGCCGGGCCGGGCCAACTGGCGCTCGATCTCTGCTGCGAAGGCGTGCTCCGGGACGCCGCGCGCCTGACACAACTGCGGCGTGATGCCGGTGATCAGACAGCTCTCGGGGTCAGGCAGTCGGTCCAGCGGAGGCTGGCAGTACAGCGTGACAGGGGGCTCGATCTCGTTGAGCTCAGCATCCGTGCGAACCCCGGCAAACTGCGCGGGCGCATCCCGCCGGGGGACCTTGCCGAAGGTCTCGTAGTCGTGCCAGAAGAAGCTGAAGTCCGCCGTCACAGGCGCCGCGCCACCACGCTGCCGATGGAGTAGCCCGCGCCGAAGGAGCAAATCACGCCCAAGTCACCAGGGTGCAGGTCGGCCCGGTGCTCGTGGAAGGCGATGATGGAGCCGGCCGAGGCGGTGTTGGCGTAGGTGTCCAGGATCAGCGGCGCCAGGTCATTGCCCACCTCGCCACCCGTGAGTTTCTTGATCACCAGCTGGTTCATGCCCAGGTTGGCCTGGTGCAGCCAATAGCGGCGCACCTGCCCGGGCCTGTGGCCCAGTTCGGCCAGGTGCTGCTCGATGTGGGCCGCTGCCATGGGCACCACCTCCTTGAAGACCTTGCGGCCTTCCTGGCGGAAGGTCTTGTCGCGCGCGTCGGGGTCGGTGTCCTCGCAACGGTTCATGAAGCCCGCGTTGTTGCGGATGTTGTTGGAGAACTGGGTCACCAGCCTGGTGCCCAGCACCTGCCAGCGGTCGGCCGCGGTGGCGGTGTCGGCCGCCTCCACCACCAGCGCCGTGCAGACGTCGCCGAAGATGAAGTGGCAGTCCCGGTCGCGCCACTCCAGGTGCGCGGAAGTGATCTCCGGGTTGACCACCAGCACGCAGGAGGCCGTGCCGCAGCGGATGGCGTTGACCGCCTGCTCCAGCGCGAACGTGGCCGAAGAACAGGCCACGTTCATGTCAAAGCCGTAGCCCCGTGCGCCCAGCGCCTGCTGGATCTCCACGGCCATGGCCGGGTAGGCGCGTTGCATGTTGGCCGCCGCGCACAGCACGGCATCGACCTGCGCCCCCTCCTTGCCGGCAGCCTGCAGCGCCTGGCGGCCCGCCTCCACGGCGATCTCGGCCATCAGCGAGAGCTGGTCATCGGGCCGCGGCTCGAAATGCGGCTTCATCCGCTGTGGGTCCAGCACGCCCTGCTTGTCGATCACGTAGCGCTGGCGGATGCCCGAGGCCTTTTCGATGAACTCCACCGAGGAGCCCACCATCGGTTCCACCTCGCCGGCGGCGATGCGCTCGGCATTCTTCTCGTTCTGCAGTGCGGCGTAGGCGTTGAAAGCCTCCACCAGCTCCGCGTTGGTGATGATGTGCGGCGGCCGGTACAGGCCGGTGCCGGAAATGACGACGTCTTTCATGCCCGGCAGTGTAGGCAGGGCGACTGACCCTGGGGAATTGGCGCGAACCCGCAAGGCGGAACGAGACCTCAGCCGCAGACCCACTCCTGCCCTGGCCCGCCGGATAATCCCGCCACTGGCCTTCCTCAGCCGACTGTCGAGCCCCCTGCCCATGACCCGCGTCTTCAACTTCAGCGCCGGCCCCGCCGCCCTGCCCGAACCCGTGCTGCGCCAGGCCGCCGACGAGATGCTGGACTGGCGCGGCAGCGGCGTATCCGTCATGGAAATGAGCCACCGCGGCAAGGAATTCATGTCCATCCACGCCCAGGCACAGGCCCTGCTGCGGGAATTGCTGGCCATCCCGCCGAACTACAAGACCCTCTTCATGCAGGGCGGGGCCATCGCCGAGAACGCCATCGTGCCGATGAACATGCTGCGTGGCAAGGCGAGCGCCGACTACATCGACACCGGGGAATGGTCGCGCCGCTCCATCGAGGAGGCTGCACGCTATGGGCGGGTGAACGTGGCGGCGACGTCGAAGGACAGTGGCTACACCCGCCTGCCTGCGCGCGAGACCTGGCAGCTCGACCCCGAGGCGGCCTACGTTCACATCTGCTCCAACGAGACCATCGGCGGCGTGCAATACCACTTCACGCCCGAGGTGGGCGACGTGCCGCTGGTGGCCGACATGTCCAGCGAGATCCTGTCGCGGCCGGTGGATGTCGCGAAGTACGGCCTGATCTACGGTGGCGCGCAGAAGAACATCGGCCCGGCGGGCCTGACCATCGTCATCGTGCGTGAAGACCTGACCGGCCACGCCCTGCCCTGCACGCCCAGCGCTTTCGACTACGCCGTGGTGGCCGCGCACGATTCGATGTTCAACACGCCCCCCACCTACGCCATCTACATCGCAGGCCTCGTGTTCCAGTGGCTGAAGGACCAGGGCGGCCTGGCCGCGATGGCGCAGCGCAACGAGGCCAAGGCCCGGCTGCTCTACGACTTTCTGGACGCGAGCAGCTTCTTCTCCAGCCGCGTGGAGCGCTCCTGCCGCTCAATGATGAACGTGCCCTTCCACCTGAAAGACCCGTCGCTGGACGAGGCCTTCCTGAAAGGGGCGCAGGCTCGCGGCCTGGTGCAGCTCAAGGGCCACCGCATCGTGGGCGGCATGCGCGCCTCCATCTACAACGCCATGCCGCTGGAAGGCGTGCAGGCCCTGGTGGACTGGATGCAAGAGTTCGAGGCGCAGCATGGGTGAGGGTTTGCATGACCGCTCTCGCTACCACCGCTGACACCGCCTACGAGCTTGCCGCCTTCCGTGACGGGGTGCGGGCCTGGGTAGACGCCGAGGTGGCGCCTTTCGTGCGCGAATGGGACGAGGCCGGCAGTTTCCCGCGTGAGCTGTACCGCCGCGCCGCGCAGATGGGGCTGCTGCAACTGGGCTACCCCGAGAACCTGGGTGGCACGCCTTGCGCCATGGCCTTTCGCCTGGCCGCGGCACAGGAGATCGCCCGCGCCGGCAGCGGCGGGCTGATGGCCAGCCTCTTCTCCCACAACATCGGCCTGCCCCCCATCGTGGCGCATGCCCACCCCGCACTGCAGCAGCGCATCGTGCCCGAGGTGCTGGCGGGCGAGGCCATTGCCGCGCTGGCCATCACCGAACCCGGTGGCGGCTCGGACGTGGCACGGCTGCGCACCACGGCGCGAATGGACAGCACGGACGGCAACCACTGGGTCATCGACGGCGAGAAGACCTTCATCACCTCGGGCCTGCGCGCCGACTGGTTCACCGTGGCGGTGCGCACGGGGGGCCCGGGCGCAGGGGGCATCTCGCTGATCGCCGTGCCGGGCGCGAGTCCCGGTCTGGAACGCACCGAGCTGGACAAGATGGGCTGGTGGTGCAGTGACACGGCCCACCTGCGCTTTGAAGGCGTGCGCGTGCCGGCCGACCACCTCATCGGGCCGGAAAACGCAGGCTTTCGCATGATCATGGCCAACTTCAACGGCGAGCGGCTGTTGATGAGCGCCGGGGCCTGCGCCTTCGCGCAGGTGTGCCTGGACGAGGCCCTGGACTGGGCCCGCACGCGCCAGACCTTCGGCCAGCCGCTGGTGGCGCACCAGGTGGTGAAGCACCGGCTGATGGACATGCGCATGCGCATCCGCGCGTCCGATGCGATGCTGCAGGAGGTGTGCGCGCGTTTCGAAGCCCACCCGAACGACCCCGACACCGTGGCCGACCTGTGCCTTCTGAAGAACCAGGCCACCCAGACGATGCAGTTCTGCGCCGATGCAGCCGTGCAGACCCTGGGCGGCATGGGCTACATGCGCGGCACCAAGAGCGAGCGCATCTACCGCGAAGTCAAGGTCATGATGATCGGCGGCGGCGCCGAGGAGATCATGAAGGAACTGGCGGCCCGGCAACTGGGCCTTTGAGTGGACCTTTCACCGGGCCACTGACCGCACCCCCTCTGCCCGGAAGGCACCCAAGGACGCACCATGGAAGTCTCCTTCAGCCAGGAAATCGAATCGCTCAAGCTGGGCGCCGGCCAGACCTTCCACGGCGAAGGCATCCTGGCCGTGACCAAGGCGCTGCTGCAATCCGGCGTGTCCTACGTGGGCGGCTACCAGGGCGCGCCGGTGTCGCACCTGCTGGACGTGATGGTGCAGGCGCGCGACTACCTGGACACGCTGGGCGTGCACGTGGAGGCCTGCTCCAACGAGGCCTCGGCTGCGGCCATGCTGGGCGCCTCGCTGCACTACCCGCTGCGCGGCGCGGTGACCTGGAAGTCCATCGTCGGCACCAACGTGGCGGCGGACGCACTGTCCAACCTGTCGTCGCCCGGCGTGATGGGCGGCACGCTCATCGTGGTGGGCGAGGACTACGGCGAGGGCGCCTCGGTGATCCAGGAGCGCACGCACGCCTACGCGCTCAAGAGCGGCATGTGCCTGCTGGACCCGCGCCCGGACCTGCCCCGGCTGGTGGAGATGGTGGAGGAAGGCTTCGGCCTGTCCGAAGCCTCCAACATGCCCGTGCTGCTGGAGCTGCGCATCCGCGCCTGCCACGTGCGCGGCAGCTTCCCCACCAAGGACAACCGGGCGCCGGCCATCAGCACCCGCGCGCTGATGAGCGACCCGGCGCGCTTCGACTACATGCGGCTGGCGCACCCGCCCGTCACCTTCCGCCAGGAAAAGCTGAAGGTGGAGCAGCGCATCCCCGCGGCGCGCCGCTACATCGTCGAGCAGGGCCTGAACGAGCTGATGCCTGGCCGGCACGAGGAACTGGGCCTGATCGTGCAGGGCGGCGTCTGGCCCGCGCTGCAGCGCGCGATGCAGCAGCTGGGCCTGGCCAATGGCCGCGGCAACGCCGAGATCCCCGTGCTGGTGATGAACGTGGCCTACCCCGTGGTGCCCGAGCAGGTGGTGGGTTTCTGCGCCGGCAAGCGTGCCGTGCTGCTGGCCGAGGAAGGCCAGCCCGAGTACCTGGAGCAGGAGATCGCGCTACACCTGCGGCGCGCCGATGTGCAGACCCGCCTGCACGGCAAGGACCTGCTGCCCAGCGGCGGCGAGTACACGGTGGAAGTGCTGGCCCGCGGCCTGCTGGCCTATGCCGACCAGCACCTGCCCGGGGCCGTGTCAGCCGAAGGCCGCCAATGGCTGGCCGACATCACGCGCCGCCGCGAGGCCGCGGCCGCGATGCTGGCCGAGCCCCTGCCGGCGCGCCCGCCCACCTTCTGCGTGGGCTGCCCCGAGCGGCCGGTGTTCTCTGCCCTGAAGCTTGCGCAGCAGCAGGTGGGCGATCTGCACGTGGCGGCCGACATCGGCTGCCACGCCTTCGGTACTTTCGAGCCCTTCTCCATGGGCCACTCCATCCTGGGCTACGGCATGAGCCTGGCCAGCCGCGCAGGCGTCTCGCCCATGATGCAGCGCCGCACCCTGGCCATCATGGGTGACGGCGGGTTCTGGCATAACGGCCTGCTCACGGGTGTTCAAAGCGCCCTGTTCAACGGCGACGACGCCGTGCTGCTGATCTTCAAGAACGGCTACACCAGTGCCACCGGCACGCAGGACCTGATCTCCACCCCGGCGGCCAGCGACAAGGCCCTAGCCACCGACAAGGGCCGCAGCCTGGCGCACACCAACCGCACCATCGAGTCCGCGCTGCAAGGGCTGGGGGTGCAGTGGATGCGCACGGTGCACACCTACGAGGTGGAACGCATGCGGCAGACGCTGGTAGAGGCCTTCACCAGCGACTTCAACGGCCTGAAGGTGGTGGTGGCCGAGGGCGAGTGCCAGCTGGAGCGCCAGCGCCGCTTGAAGCCCTGGGTGGCCGGGCTGCTGGCGCGCGGCGAGCGCGTGGAGCGGGTGAAGTACGGCGTGGACGAGGACGTGTGCAACGGCGACCACGCCTGCATCCGGCTGTCGGGCTGCCCCACCCTGGGGCTGAAGGACAACCCCGACCCGCTGAAGGTCGACCCGGTGGCCACGGTGCTGGAGGGCTGCGTGGGCTGCGGCCTGTGCGGCGAGAACGCCCACGCCGCCACGCTGTGCCCCAGCTTCTACCGCGCCGAGGTGGTGCGCAACCCGCGCTGGGGCGAGCGCCTGGTGGACGGCGTGCGCCGCGCCGTCACCTCGTGGTTGAGGGCGGCATGAGCGCCCGTACACGTCTCGGCGCGCCGGACCGTCCCCTCACCCTGCTGATCTGCGCGCTTGGCGGCGAGGGCGGCGGCGTGCTCACGCAATGGCTGGTGGACGCGGCGCGCCTGGCCGGTCACCGCGCGCAGGCCACGTCCATTCCCGGCGTGGCGCAGCGCACGGGCTCGACCACCTATTACCTGGAGTTCGACCCCCAGCGCGAGAGCGAGCGCTCGGGTGCGCCCCTGGTGTTCAACCTCAGCCCCGTGCCCGGTGCGCTGGACGCGCTGGTGTCGTCCGAGCTGCTGGAGACCGCGCGCCAGGCCGGCAACGGCATGCTGAGTGCAGAGCGCACGCTGGTGCTCAGTTCCTCGGCCCGCACCCTCACCACCCTGGAGCGCATGGCGCCGGGTGACGGGCGCCTGGACGACGCGGCATTGCGCCGGCTGGTGGCCGCCTTCAGCCGCGAGCACCAGGTGCTGGACATGGCGGGCCTGGCACGCCAGCACGGCACCGTGGTGAGCGCGGTGATGCTGGGGGCGATCGCCGGCAGCGGCCTGCTGCCCTTCGAGCGCCGGCACTTCGAGGACGCCGTGAAAGCCGGCGGTGGCAGCTCAGCTTCCACCCAGGCCAGCCTCAAAGGCTTTGCTGCGGCCTGCGACGAGGTGGCCAGCGCGCGCACGCGCGGCGCCTTTGTGGCGCAGGTGCTGGGAGGTAGCGAACTGAAACACGCAGCGCAGCCATCTACCCCCACAGGTGCCATCACCGCAACGCCTGCCCCCGGGGCCAAGGGCTCCATGAACGTCGCCACCATCGCATCAGGGCAGAACGGCGAGACCGGGGTATCTGCTGATGGGGCTCGCGGACCTGGCGCTGCCGCTCAGCGCCTGCTGGCCGGCGACGCCCGTTTCCCCGACGCTTTACACCCCCTGTTGACGCTGGGCTGCGAGCGCCTCATCGCCTACCAGGGCGCCGGCTACGCCCGCCTGTACCTGGACCGCGTGGCGGCGGTGCTGCAGACGGAGCAGGCGAAGGCAGCGGTGGCCGCGCCCACGCCTGGACAGCCCGCCGAAGAGGGGCCCATCACACGGGAGGTGGCCCGCGGCCTGGCGGTGTGGATGGCCTTCGACGACGTGATCCGCGTGGCCGAGCTCAAGAGCCGTGCGGCCCGACTGGAGCGCGTGCGCGGCGAAGCGCGTGCCGGCGCGCAGGACGTGCTCAAGGTCTTCGACCACTTCAAGCCCGGCGTGCCCGAGTTCGCCGCCCTGCTGCCCGCCGGGCTGGCCCGGCGCCTGCAGGCCTGGGACGCGCGGCGCCAGGCGCGGGGCGACAAGCCCTGGGCCCTGCCGCTGAAGATCGGCACCCACACCATCACCGGCGTGCTGGCGCTGCGTGCGCTGGGTCTGCTCAAGCCCCTGCGGCCGCTGGGCAGTCGCTGGGCGGCCGAGCAGGCCCTGATCGAGCAGTGGCTGGGCGCCGTGCGCGACGGCACCCGCCAGCAAGCCGAACTGGGCCTGGAACTGGCGCGCTGCTGCCGGCTGGTCAAGGGCTACGGCGGCACGCACGACCGCGGCCGGGAGCAGTTGCTGCACGTGCTGCAGCACCTGGCAACCGCCAACGGTACGCCAGCGCAAACCGAAGCAGCAGCGCAGGCCGTGGCGGCGGCTCGTGAGGCAGCCCTGGCCGACGGCAGCGGCAAGGCCCTGGCCGAAGCCCTGCGCCACCACGGCGCCCCACCCCAGGCGGTGCGCGAGCAGCCCATCCGCTGGGTGCGCAAGTCCAAGCCCGGGAACAGCGCGGCTCCGCATCGGGGCGGCGTCAGTCCCTGAAGCCCCCGAAGCCTCTGTCGCCCGTGCAGCCCATGAAGCACGAGACCTCGTCAGCACCCCCAGGACACCCCATGCAGCCCATTCCCGTTCTTGAGAAGCGCCGCTTGCAAGCCCAGGTCATCAAGCCCATCTGGGAAGAGTTGGTGGCCCGGCTGGGCCCCGAACAGGCGCGTGACATCCTGGACAAGGCCATCCGCAAGGCCGCCATCGAGGAAGGCCGGGCGCTGGCCGCGGCCTCGCCCGGCGGCGACACGAGCATGCCGGCCTTCATCCGCCTGTACGACCAGTGGAAGACCGGCGGCGCGCTGGAAACCAACACGCTGCAGGCCACCGACGAGCGCTTCGACTTCGACGTCACGCGCTGCCGCTACGCCGAGATGTACCGCGAGATGGGCCTGGAGGCCATCGGCGACCTGCTGTCCTGCAACCGCGACGGCACCTTCGTGCAGGGCTACAACCCCGACATCACCATGGAGCGCGAGCACACCATCATGCAGGGCCACGGGCGGTGCACGTTTCGGTACCGCATGCAGCAGGGCGCAGTTCAACCACCTTCTGCGTCTTCCGATGAACATGAGCCCTCCTGATGAAGACCACCATCGAAATACAGGACGCTCTGCTGGAGCGGAGCAAGCGCCTGGCACGGCAGGAAGGCACGACGCTGGGCGCCGTCATCGAGGAGGGCCTGCAACTGGCGCTGCGTGCGCGCGCTCAGCAGAAGCGCCGCATGCCCTTCGCTCTGAAGCCCTTTGCAGGTGACGGCCTGAACCCGGAATTCGAATATGCCAGCTGGGAACTCATTCGCGACGAGATCTGCCGTGATCGCGGTTGATAACAACCCGCTGGTCGACGCGCCCCGTTCCGGTGGTGACTTTCACCAAAGCGCACGCGCGGCACTGGAAGGTCTGGCTGGCAAGGCGATAGCGGCAACAACGCCCGCAAGAACTGAAGATCACGAGGCGCTATGCCCACACTGAACTGGATCGGCAAGGAAGCCGTCGTCAAGCATCACAAGGAAGTGCCATTCCGCCTGCTGGAGCCGGTGCCAGAGCTCTCCTGCGGCGACAGCGGCAGCGGCAACCTCATCGTGCAGGGCGACAACCTGCATGCGCTCAAGGCCCTGCTGCCGCGCTATGCCGGCCAGGTGAAGTGCATCTACATCGACCCGCCCTACAACACCGGCAACGAAGGATGGGTCTACAACGACAACGTCAACAGCCCCGAGATCCGCAAGTGGCTGGGTAATGTGGTCGGGAAGGAAGGCGAGACGCTGGACAGGCACGACCGCTGGCTGTCCATGATGTACCCGCGCCTGGTTCTGTTGAAACAGTTCCTGCGCGAGGATGGGGCGATCTTCGTGTCCATTGACGACAACGAGGTGGCGACGCTGCGACTACTGATGGACGAGATTTTCGGGGCATCCAATTTCGTCGCCAGCAATGTCTGGCAAAAGCGCTACTCACGCGAAAACCGGGGCGCGATCGGCGATGTGCACGAGTACCTAGTCGTTTATGCCAAAAGGCCGGCGCTGTTCCAGGAGGTTCGTAACCGCGTCCCCATCGACGAGAAGCAGTCGGCCGTTTACAAGAACCCGAACAATGATCCGAAGGGGCGGTGGCGGGGCATTCCGATGACCGCACAAGGCTACCGTCCCAATCAAATGTATGAGATCGAAACTCCCACAGGGAAGAAGCTGAAGCCCCCGGAAGGGCGCTGCTGGTCAACCATCGAAAGTGAGTTCTTGAAGCTCAAGGCCGAAGGGCGCATCTACTTTGGTAAGAACGGTGATTCACAGCCCAACGTGATTCGCTATCTGTCAGAGGTGGGAGGCTTCGTTCCATGGACGTGGTGGCCGCACGAAGAAGTCGGCCATACAGATGAAGCACGAAAAGAGGTTCAGAGCCTGTTTGGTACACAGACCGCGTTTGACACGCCCAAGCCGACACGGCTGATCCAGCGCGTCATCCAGATCGCAACCAAGCCCGGTGAATTGATCCTAGACAGCTTCGCCGGCTCCGGCACCACCGGTCATGCCGTGCTGAAGCAGAACGTCGAGGACGGCGGCAAGCGCCGCTTCATCCTGATCGAGATGGACGAGAGCATCGCCCGCGACGTAACCGCCGAGCGCGTCAAGCGCGTCGCCAGTGGTTACACCCGCGCCAAGGGCATCGCCGTCGAAGGCCGCGGGGGTGGCTTCCAGTTCAATCGCCTTTCGTCCGAACCACTCTTCGATGCCGCAGGTCAGATCCGGCACGACGTGACCTTTGCTCAACTGGCCGAGTTCGTCTGGTTCGCAGAGACCGGCACCGGCTACACGGGCCAAGCCGATTCGCCGCTGCTCGGCGTGCACGAGGGCCGCGCGATCTACCTGCTCTACAACGGCATCCTCAAAGACCGTTCGGTCGCTGGCGGTAACGTCCTTACCGGCCCGGTCTTCGATGTGCTGCCAAAGTTCGCAGGCCCCAAAGTGATCTACGCCGCCGCCAACCGCATGGGCGGCCGCGCCGCACGCGAGGGCATCACCTTCAAGCAAACCCCTTACGCGCTGGAGGTGTAGCTGTGCTCGATGCGTTGAAGGTCATCGTCATCGCCGGCCCCAACGGCGCGGGCAAGACGACGTTCGCGCGCGAGTTCCTGCCCAACGAGGCCGGGTGCCCGGTATTCGTCAACGCTGATCTGATCGCTGCCGGGCTGGCGCCGTTTGCACCCGAGACCGCTGCGGTGCAGGCCGGCCGCCTGATGCTGCAGGAACTGGCCCGGCACTTCGCGGCCCGCGAGAGCTTCGCTTTTGAAACCACTCTCGCCGGGCGCGGCTACCTGCACCACATCCGCACCTGGCAGGCCGCTGGCTACCGCGTCAAGCTGATCTTCCTGCAACTCGACGGCCCCGAGGCAGCCATCGCCCGCGTGGCACAGCGCGTGCAACAAGGTGGGCACCACATCCCGGAAGAGACGATCCGGCGACGCTTTGCCGCAGGCCGGGAGAACTTCACAAACCTGTATGCGCCCCTGGTCGATGCCTGGGCGCTTTACGACAACGCAGGCCCCCAGCCCGTATTGCTCGATTGGAGTGAAAAGCCATGAACCCGCAACCCATCGCCGCCGCCAGCGATGCCGACCTGCGCCTTTCGGTGGCCGCGATGCACCGTGCAGCGCAGCGCGCGCGTGAACTCGCGGCGCAGACGGGCACTGCCATCGTCGTCAGCCGGCATGGTGTGCTTGAGACCATCTGTCCACCGACAGCGGTCTCTGCCCACGCGCCGGCCGTACAGGAGCCGCCCGCGCCCTACGCGGACGGGAAGCCATGAGCAGCTTTTCCCCGAAAACCTACCAGCAGCAGGTGCTCGACAGTGTCGAGAACTATTTCAAGGCCTGCCACGAGCTACCTTCGCCGTCGATCGCCTTCACCGCCACCACGGAACGCCTGTGGGGGCGTGGCAATGCGTACCACCCGCTGTCGGGCTTTCCCGCCGACATGCCGTACTTCTGCCTGCGCGTGCCCACTGGCGGTGGCAAGACCTGGCTGGCGGCCAAAAGCGTGGCGTTGGTCAACACCCACCTGCTGCGCTGCGAGCACAGCGTGATTCTGTGGCTGGTGCCGAGCAAACCCATCCGGGAGCAGACCTTGCGGGCGCTGCGCGACCGCCTGCACCCGTACCACACGGCGCTGCGAGAGGCCGGGCCCATCACGGTGATGGATCTGGACGAAGCCAAGAGCGTGACCCGCGCGACGCTGGACACCTCGACCACGATCATCGTCGCCACCCGGCAGGCGTTTCAGGTGGAAGACGAGGAGTCCCGCAAGGTGTACCAGAGCAGCGGCGCGCTGATGCACCACTTCGACAACCTGTCGCCCACCCAGCGCGACGGCTTGTTGAGCGAGGGCGTTGGTGCTGAACGCACGACGCCATGCTCGCTGGCCAACGTGCTGCGCCTGCGGCGGCCCTTTGTGGTGGTGGACGAGGCACACAACAGCCGCACCGAACTGGCCTTCGACATGCTGGCGCGCTTCCGCCCCAGTGGCGTGATGGAGCTGACCGCCACGCCCGACCTGGAACGCACGCCCAGCAACGTGCTGCACAGCGTCTCCGCCGCCGAGTTGAAGGCGGAGGAAATGATCAAGCTGCCCGTGGTCCTGCAAACCGAGCCGAACTGGCAACAGTGTCTGGCCGACGCCATCGGCCGGCGCGACGCCCTGCACAAGCTCGCCGATGAGGAACGCCGCGCGGGCAGCCCCTACCTGCGGCCGCTGGTGTTGATTCAGGCAGAACCTCGGCGTGCGGGGGTGGACACGCTGGACGTCGACCGCGTAAAGAGCGAGCTGGTCACCAACCATGGCATCCCGTCGAGCGAGATCGTGGTGGCCACGGGTGAGGAAAAGGGGCTGGAGCAGATAGACGCCGACTACAAGCTGGGCATTGCCGACCCGGCCTGCCCGGTGAGGTTCGTCATCACCCAGAAAGCGTTGACCGAAGGTTGGGACTGCCCGTTCGCCTACATCCTGGTCAGCATGGCCTCGCTGTCATCGGCCACGGCGGTGGAGCAGTTGCTCGGGCGCGTGTTGCGCCAACCCGGCGCCAGCCATCGGCAGGCCAAGGCGTTGAATCAGTCCTACGCCTTCGTGGTGTCGCTCAACTTTGCCGAGACGGCAGGTGCGCTGAGAGATCGTCTGGTGGCGGGCGCGGGCTTCGATCGACGGGAGGTGACCGAGTTCGTCACCGCCGCCAAGGCTGAGCAGGCGCGACTGGACTTGGAAGGTCACGCCGGGCGCGTCGTGGTTCGTCCGGTGGCGATCACGTTGACCGAGAAGCCTGACCTCAAGAGCGTGCCCAAACCGGTGCGCGACAAGGTGAGCTGGGACGGCAAGCTCAACACGCTGACCATCACCACGCCGCTGACCCAGGACGAGGCAGAGGTGCTCAAGGCCTCGGTCACCAGCGAATCGGCGGCGGCGGCCATCGTCGAGGCAGCCGAGATCAGCCGTACCAAGGCCATCGAGTTCTTTCAGACGCCGGCCGAGTTGGGGGAGCGTTTCCGCGTGCCGCAGTTGGCCTTGCGCATTCAGGGTGAGCTGCAACTGTTCGATGACCCGGAAGTCCTCGACTACCCGTGGGACTTGTCAACGCTCGACGCTGCGCCGACTGCCGGGGACATCACTGCGCTGGGTGCGGGCCTGAAGGTGTCCGAGGGCGGCGAGATTGATGTTGATGGCGAAAGCGGCAAGGTGGTGTCGCGCTTCCTGCCCGATCTGCAACGTGACCTGGGCTTGGTCTATCAGCCCGAGCACTGGGACGAAGTACGTCTCGCGACGTGGCTGTGCCGAAACCTTCCGGAGCCTTCACTCACCCATGCGAGCAAGCAAGCCTTTGTTGCCAAGTGGCTGACAGAACTGTTACGCCGCGAGGGGTTTACGCTGGCACGTGCCAATCTGCAGAAGTTCATGGTGCGCAATTTGTTGGATGGACGCATTCGAGATCTGCGTAGGCATGCAGTGGGCAAAGCGTTCCAGCAGGCGCTTTTCGGAGAAGACGCGGCCTCGCGCGTCGCGGTGACGGATCGTTACGCGTTCGAATTCCATTCACAGGCGTACGCACCCAGCCGTGACTACGACGGCCGATTCGGGCACTTTGACTTCCGCCAGCACTTCTACGGTCGTATTGGCGACTTCGACAGCAAAGAGGAATTCGAGTGCGCCTGCTGGCTGGACATTCAGGCACAGCAAGGACGCATCCGATTCTGGGTGCGAAACCTTGTTCGACGCGAAGGAAGTTCGTTCTTCCTGCAGAAGGCGGACGGACGCTTCTACCCGGACTTCCTGTGTCAGCTTCCCGGCAGTGCAGACCAGCCCGGGCCAATTCTGGCCGTGGAATACAAGGGTGCAGATCGGTGGGTCAGCGCAGAGGATGACAGACTGATCGGAGGCCTGTGGGCGAACCTGTCCGAGGGGCGCTGCCGCTTCGTCATGGTCAAGGACAAGCGGTGGGAGTGGATCGAGGAGAAGCTAGAGTGACTGGCCGTCACGCCCCGCCCCCCAGCGAATTCCTGCTCTACGAGACCGAGGATGGGCGCACCCGGGTTGAATGTCGATTCGTTGCAGACACACTTTGGCTGCCCCAGGGGGGTATGGTCGATCTGTTTCAGACAAGCAAGCAGAACGTGGCCAAGCACCTGAAGTCGATCTTCGCCGAGGCCGAGTTGGACCCAGCTTCAGTTGTCAACCATTGGTTGACAACTGCCGCCGACGGCAAGAACTACCGGGTGGCTTACTACAACCTCGACGCCATCCTGGCCGTGGGCTATCGGGTCCGGTCTGCGCGCGGCACGCAGTTCCGGCGCTGGGCCACCGAACGCTTGCGCGAGTACCTGGTCAAGGGCTTCACGCTGGACGACGAGCGCTTGAAGAACCCGCCCGTCGCCGGCTCGGCCGTGCCGGACCGCTTCGACGAGTTGCTGGAGCGCATTCGCGACATCCGGGCCAGCGAGCGCCGGATGTACCTGCGTGTGCGCGAGATCTTCGCGATGGCGGCCGACTACGCGCCTACGCTGCCGCAGACCACCCAGTTCTTTCAGGTCATGCAGAACAAACTGCACTTTGCCGTCACCGGCAAGACCGCCGCCGAACTGATCGCCGAGCGTGCCGACAGCAGCCTGCCGAACATGGGTCTGACGACCTGGAAGTCGGGCAGCGTGCAGAAGGCTGACGTGACCGTGGCCAAGAACTATCTGCAGGAGCCGGAGATTGGTGAGCTCAACCGCATCGTGACGATGTGGCTGGACTTTGCTGAAGACCAGGCCCGCCGCCGCAAAGAGGTCTTCCTGAAGGACTGGACCGAGAGGCTCTATGCCTTCCTGAAGTTCAACGAGCGCAGTGTGCTGGACAGCGCAGGCCGGGTTTCCAAGAAGCAGGCCGACGCCCAAGCGCAGAGCGAGTACGAGCAGTTCGCCGCCCAGCGGCGGGCATTTCTTGAGTCTCAGGGTGCCGAGGTCCATCTGCGGGCCTTGGAGGCTGCGGCCAAGGCGCTACCGAAGCCCCGCAAGACAAGGAATTGAGGGGGCCGTCCGCGGGCTGGCGGCACAGCCAGCCGGAGCCACCCACGAACCAGATACCTTGCCAGCCTCAGAGCTGTTCCGAAGCGTCGAAATCCAGTTCCACCCGCGCCCCGTTCGGGTCGAAGCTGAAAAGCTGCCAGGTGCCGGCGCCGGCCTGGCGGCGCAGGTCGTAGCGCAGGCCGCGCTCGTCGAATCGGGCCTTCACGGCGCGCAGGTCTGCGGCGGTGAAGGCCATGTGGTCGATGACGCCGGTGGCCGTGGCCGGGCCGGGCCGGTCCCAGTAGATGTGCAGCACGGCCTGGGCGCCGCCGGGCGGGTACAGCCAGGCGCCGGGAAAGCCCAGGTCCGGGCGATGGCCCTCCACCAAGCCCAGCAGGCCGCAGTAGTAGTCCAGCGTCGCGGTGCGGTCCTGCGCCGTGATGGTGAAGTGGTTCATGCCCTGGATCATGCGAGGACTCCTGTGCGAAGGGGTGGGGTGCAGGCCCAGACGGAATCGCTGATTCGGTCCGGCAAGCTCAGGCCCTGAGAGTGCGCGGCACCCGAGTTCAAGCCACCAACACCAGCGCCCCCGTGGTCTTGCGTGACTCCAGGCGCTCGTGCGCCCGCGCCGCGGCTTCCAGGCTGTGGCGCTCGATGGGCGGCAGCTTGAGCGTGCCGTCGGCCAGGGCATCCCACACGCGCTGGGCCCGCTCGGCCAGGCGCGCGCGCGTGGCCACATAGGCGAAGGCCACCGGGCGGGAGAAGGTGGCGGACTTGTGCACCAGCAGGCCGGGGTCCACTGGCCGGGGCGGGCCGCTGGCCTGGCCCAGGCTGATCCAGTGCCCACACGGGGCCAGGGCCTCGAAGTTCTCTTCGAAGGCCGCATCGCCCAGGCCGTCCACGATGACGTCGGCGCCGTCGCCGAAGTGCTGGCGCACGCCCTGGGCAAAGCGGTAGTCGGTGGTGACGATCACATGCTCGCAGCCATGCTCGCGCGCCAGGCGGGCCTTGTCTTCGCTGGACACCGTGCCCACCACCCGGGCGCCCAGGCGCCGGGCCCAGGCGCACAGCAGCAGGCCCACGCCGCCCGCGGCCGCATGCACCAGCCAGCGCGCGCCGGGCTGCACGCGCCCCAGGTCGCGCAGCAGGTAGTCGGCCGTCACGCCCTTGAGCAGCAGGGCCGCCGCCACGTCGTCGTCCACCGCCGCCGGCAGGCGCACCACATGCTCCACCGCCACGTTGCGCACGCTGGCGTAGGCGCCGGGCGCGGGGGTCATGCAGGCCACCCGGTCGCCGGGCATCAGGCCTGTGACGCCGTCGCCCACGTCCAGCACGGTGCCGGCAGCTTCCATGCCCGGCGTGCCGGGCAGCGGCAGCAGGGCGGGGATCCAGCCGCGGCGCAGGTAGACGTCGAAGTAGTTCACCCCCATGGCGCGCTGGCGGATGCGCACCTGCCCCGGCCCGGGGGCGGGCACCTCGCCATCCTGCGCCACCAGAACCGCGGGGCCGCCGTAGTTGGAGACCACCACGCGCCGGCAGGGCTGCGGCAGCGCCGTGGGCATGGGCGCGCTGCCCGGGGCCCGCAGGTCAGCCCCCTGCTGCAGGTGCCGGCGCAGGTTCTCGAAGCCGGCCTCGTACACGCCCTGGGCCACCATGTCGCGCAGCTCGCGTTCCTGGCCCGGCGGCGTGGCGAAGGTGGACTCCCAGTGCCAGAACGTGCGGCGCCCGTCCGTCACGGGCTTGAGCGTCACGGTGGCCACGTAGCGCTGCAGCGGGACGGTGGCTTCCACGATGCAGTAGGTGGACTTGTGCTGCACGTCGTCCAGCGTCAGCAGTTGCTCGCGGATGAAGTGGCCGTCCTTCAGGCTGAAGGCGCGCACGCAGCCCACCTGGCTGGACGCCTGCCCGCCCTCGATGCGGCTTTGGTCCACCACGGCGTGCCACTGGTCATGGCTGTTGAAGTCGCGCAGCACCGCCCACACGCGCTCGATGGGCGCGTCGATGATGGTGGAGCGGACAACCTTCTGCAGCAAGGCAGTCTCTGCCGGATCAACGCCGCGCGAAGTGGCGCTTCAGGGCGTCGAAGCCGCCCTGGAAGACGCCGCCGCCGATGAGATCCGAAAGCTCGCGCTCCCGGCCCTCGGCGCACTCGAACTCGGCGCTCCACTCGGCAAAGCAGCGGTCGCCGTCGGTCACCGGCGTCAGCTTGAGGGTGGCGACGTAGTTGGCCACGCCCATCGGGCTTTCCAGGATCTCGTAGGTGCAGCTGAAGTCGTAGTCCGACAAGGCCAGCAGGCGCTCGCGGATCATGCCGCCGTCACGCGTGTGGAAGTGCCGTATGCAGCCCACACGGTCTGACGGTTGCTGGTTCTCGATGCGGCTGTCGGCAATGGCCGGGTGCCAGGTGGGCAGGCCGTTGAAGTCGCGGATGCGGGCCCACACCGTGTCGGCGCTGGCCTCGATAACGCTGGAGACGTAGAGGCGGATCACGCTGCAGACCTCCGGTGGCGCGCGGGCGGGCGCCTCATTCCTTGGCCTGCGCGGCGGCCGGCGGCAGCGCCGCGACCCCGGAGACCCCCGCGGCCAGGCGGCCGATGTCGCCGCCCTCCAGGCCGATCTCGCGCAGCAACTGGTCCACGATGGGCGCCTGGGCACGGAAGCGCAGCGCCGAGTTCACCACGTTGTCGGCAAAGCCGCCATTGCCGGCATCCCCACCGCCGCCCCCACCACCACCGCCCGCCAGCCCTTCGACGTGCAGGATCTTGATGCCCTCGATGCGCTCCATGGGCTTGACCGACTCGCGGATGATGGCCTCGGCCTTCTCCACCAGCTTCAGGCGCAGCGCGGAGGCCCGGGCCTCGGGCGACAGCACGTTCTGCGCCTCGTTCATCAGGCGCATGGCCTCGGCCTCGATCTCGGCGCGCACGCGGTGGGCCATGGCGCGGATGCGGTCGGCGTCGGCATCGGCCTCGGCCTGCGCACGGATGGCCGCGCCACGGTCGCCGCTGGCCTCTTTTTCGGCCGCCGCGGCCGCGGTGAGTTGCAGCGCTTCGCGCTCGGCCACCTGCTGCGCACCGATGAGGTCGATGGCCTTCTTGCGGTGGGCCATCTCCACCTCACGGGCCGTGAACACGCGCTCCTCGGCAGCCACCGCCTGGGCACGAGCCTCCTCGGCCTCGGTCTGGGCTTCGCTCTGGGCCTTGCTCTCTCGGGCGATGGCGATGGCGCGCTGCTGCTCGGCCAGCTCCAGCGCCTTGCGGCGCTCGATCTCGGCCGACTGGATCTCGCGCTCCTTGCGGATGCGCTCCTGCTCGATGCTCTGCTCGCTGCGGATGCGCGCCGCCTCGATGGCCTGGCGCGCGGCGATCTGCGCGCCTTCGGCGTCCTGGTCGCGCTGGGCGCGCTCGGTCGTCACCTCGGCGCGCTGGCGCGCCCGCGCCATCTCCACCTCACGCTGCTGCGACAGCCGCGCGCTCTCGGACTCCAGATCGATGGTCAGCGAGAGTTTCTCGGCTTCGAGGTTCTTGTTGCGGATGGCGATCAGGGTGTCCTGCTCCACATCGTTGCGCTGCTTCTTGCGCCGCTCGATCTGCTCGGTCAGCCGCGTCAGACCCTCGGCGTCGAAGGCGTTGCTGGGATTGAAGAATTCCATCGAGGTCTGGTCCAGCTGGGTCAGCGACGCGGCCTCCAGTTCCAGGCCGTTCTTCGTGAGGTCTTCGGCCACGGCTTCGCGCACGCGGCGCACGTAGCTGCCGCGCTTCTCGTGCAGCTCTTCCATCGTCATCTCGGCAGCCGCCGTGCGCAGCGCGTCGATGAACTTGCCTTCGACCAGCTCCTTCAGCTGCGCCGGCTCCATGGTGCGCAGGCCCAGCGTCTGCGCCGCCGCCGCCACGCTGTCGGCCTTGGCGGCCACACGCACGTAGAACTCGGCGATGACGTCCACGCGCATGCGGTCCTTGGTGATGAGCGCCTTGTCACGCCCGCGGCTGACCTCCAGGCGCAGGGTGTTCATGTTCACCGGAATGACGTCGTGCACGATGGGCAGGACGAAGGCGCCGCCATCGACCACCACCTTCTGCCCGCCCAGGCCGGTGCGGACAAAGGCCCGCTCCTTGGAGCTGCGCAGGTACAGCCAGTGCAGCAGCCACACGCCGATCGCAACGACGATCGCGACGACGATCAGACCCAGAATGAAGCTGCCGAATTCAGCGCCGGTCATGGTGCTCTCCTCTTGCTTGACTTGCGGGCGACCGCTGTGGCGGCCGCGGCTTCACGCCGGATGCGGGTGAAGGCCTTCGTGGTCTCTGTCAGCGCCACCTCGGTGGGCAGGCGCTCCATGGAACTGGCCCCGTAGAACCCATCGCAGCCGGGGCAGTGCTGCAGGATGAAGCGTGCGTCCTCAGGCGTGGCAATGGGCCCGCCGTGGCACAGCACCAGCACGTCGCGGCGCAGCTTGCGCGCGGCGGCCGTCCACCGGTTGATGGGGTCGACGCAATCCTCGAGCTTCAGCGCGGTCTCCGCCCCGATGGCCCCGCCGGTGGTCAGACCCATGTGGCACACCACGATGTCGGCGCCTGCCTGGGTCATGGCACGCGCCTCGTCCTCGTTGAAGACATAGGGCGTGGTCAGCATGTCGGCCTGGCGCGCGCGGGCGATGAAGTCCACCTCCAGGCCGTAGCCCATGCCCGTTTCCTCCAGGTTGGACCGGAAGGTGCCGTCGATCAAGCCCACGGTCGGGAAGTTCTGCACGCCAGAGAACCCCAGGTCGATCAGGCGCCGCAGGAACTGGTCCGGAATCATGAAGGGGTCGGTGCCGTTCACACCCGCCAGCACGGGCGTGTGGCGCACCACCGGCAGCACTTCACGCGCCATGTCGCACACGATCTCGTTGGCGTTGCCGTAGGCCAGCAGGCCGGCCAGCGAGCCACGCCCGGCCATGCGGTAGCGGCCGGAGTTGTAGATCACGATCAGGTCGATGCCGCCGGCTTCCTCACACTTTGCCGACAGCCCCGTGCCGGCCCCACCACCGATGATGGGCTCGCCCCGGGCCACCTTGGCGCGCAAGCGCTTGAGCAGTTCCGTCCGTGCAATCCTGGGCATGCGTCGTCTTCTCCTGCAGGGTCTTGGTCTCAGGCGCGCCGGGCTTCACGGCCGGTGCTGACCTCGCGCCAGGCAGCCACCAGCGCCTGCGCAAAGGCCTCGTCATTGATGTGGTGGGGCAGGCGCATCAGGCGCCGATCTGCCCCGCTGCGAAAGCCCTTCTCGATCGTCTCGAACAGCACGCGGTCGGCCTCGGGATCGTGGAAAGGCTGGCCCGGCCGGTCGATGGCCGACACACCGCCCTCGGGGATCAGGAAGCGCACGGGCCCGCGCATCGCGTTGATCTTGGCCACCAGGAACTCGCCGATGGCGCGGCACTCCTCGGCCGTGGTGCGCATCAGCGTGACCGTGGGGTTGTGGCGGTACAGGCGCCGGCCGCGAAAGCGCTCCGGCACGCTGTCCCAGGCGCCGAAATTGGCCATGTCCAGCGCCCCGCAGGAGCCCACCCAGGGCAGCGCGTGGCGGGCAAACACGTCCAGCCGGTCGGGGCCGGCCGAGAGCGTGCCGCCGGCGATCTCGTCAGCGATCTCGGTGGTGGAGACATCGATCACGCCTTCCAGCAGGCCGGAGTCGGCCAGTTTTTCCATCGACTGTCCGCCCACGCCCGTGGCGTGGAAGACCAGGCAGTCGAAGTCGTCCTCCAGACGCTGGGTCACCATCTGCACGCAGGGCGTGGTCACGCCGAACATCGTCAGGCCGATGGCGGGCTTGGTGGCCTGCACGGCGGCGGGCGGGTGGGTGATCATGCCGGCGAGTGCATGCGCCGCATTGGCCAGCACCCGCTCGCTGATACGGTTCAAGCCCTGCACGTCGGTCACCGAATACATCATGCAGATGTCGCTCGGTCCCACGTACGGCCGCGTGTCGCCGCTGGCCATGGTGGACACCATGACCTTGGGCACGCCCACCGGCAGGGCCCGCATGGCCGCCGTGGCCAGCGTGGTGCCGCCCGATCCGCCCGCGGAGATGAGGCCGCCGAGATCGCGCCGGGTGAGGATGAAGCGCTCGAAGGCCAGCGCCATCGCCGCCACGGCGCTGCCGCGGTCGCCGCTGAAGACCCCGGCCTCGCCCTGGGGATGGTGGCGCGCCACCTCGCGCGGGTGCACGCTGGCCGTGGAGGTCTTGCCGCTGGTGGACAGGTCCACGGTCACCACGCGCAGGCCGAGCTTCTCCAGGCACTGGCGCAGGTAGAACAGCTCGCGGCCCTTGGTGTCGAAGGTGCCAGCCACGTAGGCGGCGCGCCCACTGGTGGCGGCGACCGGGAAGTCGAAGACGGCCGCAGGCTTGGCGAGGCCCGGGCCGGGAGCCTCCCCTGCCCCGGCAGCGGACCCTGAGGTGTGCGCGGGCTCCAGAGCCCGGTCGACCACGGGCGCCATGGGCGTGCCCGCGTTCCAGCGGTTGTAGCCCCGCACGGTGCGGGGCGACAGGTCGTTCAACGACGGCACCCCGTCGCCATGGGCGCGCACCACGGTCAGCACACGGGTCTCGGACTCGGCGGCGGCCGCAGCCTGCGCAGGGCCAGCAGCCTCTTGCGCGGCAGCGGCGTCCTCCGGCTCGTCGCCCCCGTGCGAGCGCACCCCGAGCAGACGCTCCTGCAGTTCACGGTCGGCGGCCAATTCGGCTGCCGGCATCTCCTGCGCGATGCGGCCGTTGACCATGATGCCGATCCGGTCGGCCACGCTGGTGGCCACGCCCAGGTTCTGCTCGATCAGCAGCACGGCGATCGAGCCCTCGTGTGACAGATCGCGCAGCGCCTGCGCCACCTGCTCCACGATCACCGGGGCCAGGCCCTCGGTGGGCTCGTCCATCACCAGCAGGCGGGGCTCGAGCAGCAAGGCCCGCCCGATGGCCAGCATCTGCTGCTCGCCACCCGAGAGCTGCGAGCCCCCGTTGCCCTTGCGCTCGGCCAGACGCGGGAACATCGCGTACACGCGCTCCACCTCGCGCCGGTGGCTGGCCACCAGGCGCAAGGTCTCGTCCACCGACAAGGAGGGCCACACGCGCCGCCCCTGCGGCACGTAGGCGATGCCGCGGCGCGTGATCTCGTGCGGACTGCGTCCCAGGATCTCCTCGCCCGCCAGCTTCACGCTGCCGCGGGCCGGCACCAGGCCGGTGATGGCATTGCACAGCGTGGTCTTGCCCATGCCGTTGCGGCCGACGATGCCCAGCACGCCCTCGTCCAGACTGAGGCTCACACCCTGCAGCGCATGCGCGCGGCCGTAGTAGACGTCCAGGCCCTCCACCTGCAGCAGGGGGACGCGTCGGGCTTTGGGAGGGTCCTGACGGCCCTGACGGCCCTGACGGCCCGTGCGGCCCGACGATGAAGGCGCGTCGTTCGTGTCCCGGCGATCCCGGGCATCGTTGCGGTCGCGGCGGAACCAGGCCATCAGTGCCGCCCTCCCATGTACAGGGCCTGCACCTGCGGGTCCGACTCGATCTCCGCCGGGGTGCCGTGGCGCAGCACGCGCCCGTTGTGCATGACCGTCACCCGCTGCGAGACGCGCAGCGCGATGTCCAGGTCGTGCTCGATGATCACGAAACTCATGTGCGCCGGCAGCGAGCCCAGCAGCAGCACCAGTTCCCGGCGCTCGGCCGGCGACAGGCCCGCGGCCGGCTCGTCGAACAGGATCAAGCGCGGCGCACCGGCCAGCGCCATGCCGATCTCGAGCTGCCGCTGCTGGCCGTGGGCGAGGTTGGCCACCGGCTCGTCGGCAATGTGCGACAGCCGCACACGCTCCAGCAGATCTTCGGTGGCCAGGCGCGAGGGGTGGCCCGCACCGGGGCGCCACATGCCGAAACGACCGTTGGCCACGCCACGCACGGCCAGGAAGAGGTTGTCCCGGACCGACAGGTCGCGGAACAGCAGCGAGGACTGGTAGGTGCGCCGCAGACCCTTGCGGATGCGCTCGTGCGGCGGCAGCGCCGTGATGTCCTCGCCAAAGAATTCGATCCGCCCGGAGGTGGGCGGGAAGTCACCGGTGATGGCGTTGAACAAGGTGGTCTTGCCCGCACCATTGGAACCGAGGACGGCGTACTTCTGACCGGCGGCCACCGCGAACGACACGTCGTCCACGGCCCGCAGGGCCCCGAAAGCCCGGGTCACGCCTTGCAGCACCAGGGCGTCTGAAGACGCCAGGGGCGCACGCTCCTGCCCCGCCGCGCCAGCCGGGGAGGCCACGCGGGGGGAGGATCGCATCTGCGAGATCGAGGCCATCGGGTCTCAGTCTGCGTGCACGCTTCGTGTCGGCACGGCCTCAGGGGCAGGCCGGCACATCGCGGGAGCCCATCTGGAACTCCTCACGCTTCATGCCCAGCATCTGGTCGACGTTGTCCACCTTGCGCAGCACGCGCGTGGTCAGGTCGCCCTTGCTGTCCTTGACCACCTCGGTCACGAAAGTGCTGCCGATGGCCTGGCGGTTCGCGTCCAGCTTGACGGTGCCCGTGGGCATCTTCAGCTCCAGCTTGGACAGGGCCTCGCGGTACTTGGCTTGGCCGCCGGACAGGTCGCCCTTGACCTGGTCCAACGCGTCCAGCGCGGCCTTCATGTTGGTGTAGTACACCAGGGCGAACAGGCTCGGGCTGGGGTAGCCGCCCGCGGAGACGGGGTAGTTCTTCTGGTAGTCGGCGACGAAGGCTCTCCAGTCGGCGCCGTCGAAGCTGTCGGCGTAGGGGCCGGCGGACATGGTGCCCACCAGCGAATCACGCCGCTTGCCGCGGTAGTTCAGCACGTCCTGGCTGACGGTGATGGAGCCGCCCATCATGGGCTTGTCACCACCGGCGGCCTCGTACTGGTTCAGGAAGTTGACGGCATCCGCCCCACCCAGGATCACCAGCAGCGCATCCACGTCCTTGGGAATGCGGGCGATGACCGAGGAGTAGTCCTTGCCGCCCAGCGGCACCCAGGCCTTCAACGGCACTTTGCCACCCAGCCGGCAGAACTCCGACATGAAGCCCTGCACCTGCGAGTACGGGAAGGCGTAGTCCTCGGCGATCACCATCACGCGCTTGTAGCCCTTGTCCATGGCCGCCTTGCCCAGGCCCACCATCCACTGCGCGCCCTCGGTGTTGAAGCGGAAGAAGTTGGGGCTGGGGCTTTGCAGCGTGGTGGCCTGCGCACCCGAGCCGCCGTTGATGAAGGTCATGTTGGGCTGCGTCTTGGAGTAGTCCTTGACCGCGATGCCCTCGCCGCCGGACAGCGGGCCGACCACGATGTCCACCTTGTCCTGCTCCACCAGCTTGCGTACCGCGTTCACGGCCACATCGGGGTTGGCGTTCGAGGAAGCCTTGACGAGCTCGATCTTTCGGCCCGCCACCATGCCGCCGCGTTGCCTGAGCGCGAGCTCGGCCCCTCGCATGCCGTCGGCGCCACCGGCGGCGAATGGCCCTTCCAGCGTGGCCAGCAAACCGATCTTGATGGGCGCACCCTGCGCAAAGGCGAAACCCGTGACGGCGGCTGCTGCCGCTGCCCCGACCATGGAACGAATCCAGATTCTCTTCGTCACTTTCACTGTCGTCTCCTCAATCAATGTCGACGTTGCGGGGAAGTGACGGTCTGGTTCGGGCCGAAGCGGGAGCGAAGCTTCGCCCACAGTCCGAGCAGGCCGTCGGGGGAAAACAGCACGATGGCGAGGAACACCACGCCGATCACGAGGTTGAAGCGTTCGCGGTCGATGAGGTCGATCGCGAAGGTCTGAAGCAGCACGAAGATGACGGCGCCAAGATAGGCGCCTATGGGGTGGCGCATGCCCCCCAGCACCGCAATGACCAGGATGTTGATCTGCCAGCCCGTGTTGACAGAGCCTGGGGTGATCAGGCCGTTGTACCAGACCATCAGCACACCGCCGATGGCCGCCATGAACCCGGCCACCGAGTACGCGGCCACGCGGTGCGCCACCACGTTGAAGCCCAGCGCGGCCATGCGCCGCGGGTTGTCGCGCACCCCTTGAAGGGCGATACCAAAGGGCGTGCGCACCATCCACTTGACAGCGAAGTATCCGGCCATGGCCCAGAACAGGCTGAGGAAGTAGAACGGCAGCGGCTCACGCCAGTTCACCCCCAGCACGTCGGGCGGATACACCTTCTGGAAGCCCTGGAATCCGTTGAACAGGGTGTAGTTCTGCAGCACCAGGTAATAGAAGGCCACGCCAAAGGCCAGCGTGATCATGATGGTGTAGATGCCCTCGGTGCGCACGGACAGCCAACCGATGACGGTGGCGCACGCCGTGGCGACGAGCACAGCGAAGAGGACCGCCAGCCACCAGGGCCAGCCCAGGCTGATCGGGGTGCTGCTGGTCCCGAAGATGGCCACGCCGTAGCCGGCCATGCCGGCCACGGACATCTGCGCCAGCGACACCATGCCTCCGTAGCCGCCCAGGAAAGTGAGCGACAGGGCGATCAGGCCCAACACCAGGGCCTGCGCCGCGACCTGGAAGGTGAAGAAGGGCGTGGCCACGAAGGGAAAGACCAGGACCAGCACCAGCGTGAACACATGGCGCGCCGACAGGGAGCGCCACAGGAACTTCAGCCAGCGCGGTGCATCACTGGCCGCATAGGGATCAGGCGCGACGGACTGTGACGACGCGGCAGCGGCGCGCGCCGGCAGGCGCGCTGCATCCACAGCCGCCGATGCACCCGTCCGGCTGTTCATGGCGCGGCGCCACTGGGCTGCACTCATGCGGACCTCTGCTGGCTGCTCATGCCGGTTTGCCCAGGATGCCGCGCGGCCGGAAGGCCAGCACGAGGATCAGGATCACGAAGGTGAACACCACGCTGTAGGTGGGCGCGTAGGCCAGGCCATAGGTTTCGGCCAGACCCAGGATCACGGCGCCCAAGGCCGCACCTACCACGCTGCCCATGCCGCCCACGATCACGACGATCAGCGAGGCCAGCAGCAACCTCGTGTCCTCACCCGGCACCATCGAAAGCTCCACCGCCCCGATCACGCCGCCCAACCCGGCCAGCCCGGCGCCCAGCATGAACGTCACCGCGAAGACGAGGTTCACGTTGACGCCTGAGGCCGCCAGCATCTGCCGGTCGTCCACGCCGGCGCGGATCATGGCGCCCACGGTGGTGCGCGTGAGCAGCCACCACAGGAACACGCCGATGGCCACGCCGGCCACCAGCAGGCTCAGCCGGTAGGCCGAGTACGCCTTGATCAGCGGGATGTTGCGGATGGGGCCCTGCAGCCATTCCGGGGCTTCCAACTGGTGCACCTGCGCCGTGAAGGCCCACAGCAGCAGGTCGGCGATCACGATGGACAAGCCGATGGTGACCATGGTCTGGCGCAGGTCCTGGCCTTGCATGTGGCGCAGGATCAGCACCTGCATCAGCAGGCCGGCGATGGCTGCGGCCAGGAAGCCGGCGGCCAGGGCCAGTACCCACCAGCCGGTCTTCTCAGCCACGAAGAAACCCACGTAGCCGCCCAGCAGGTACAGCGAGCCGTGCGCGAGGTTGACGTTGCGCATGAGGCCGAAGACCAGCGTGAAACCGCTGGCGACGATGAAGTACAGCGAGGCCAGCGTCAGGCCATTGAGCAGCGTGACGAAGTACAGGCGGGTGTTGTCCACCACGGCCCACAGCGAGAACACGGCGATGGGGCCGCCGATCAGCAGCCAGGCCCAGAAGCGGGCGTCCCACTTCACGCGGCGTGCTCCCAGGCATGAGGCCGCGCCACGGGCGGCTGTTTCGCGAACACGCCGTCCTTCATCACCGCCAGGATGCGCTTCGGATCCCGCAGGATGGACAGGTTGGCCAGCGGGTCGCCGTCCAGCAGCAGCAGGTCGGCCAGGTAGCCTTCCTTGACAAGACCCAGTTCGTGCGGCCGCATCATGACCTGGCCCCCGTACAGGGTGCAGGAACGGATGGCCTCCATGGGCGTGAAGCCCAGGTGCTTGACGAAGAGCTCCAGGTCACGTGCGTTCTGCAGGTGGGGATTGAAGGCAAAACCGTAGTCGCCACCCGGCAGCACGCGCACGCCGCGGCGGTGCATGGCCTTGAGGGATTCACAGGCCGCAGCCCACTCCTCGCCGTAGCCCATGGACAGGGCCTTGGCATGGTCCACACCCCAAGGCTCGGCCTCGTGCAGCAGCGCGTACAGGATGCTGATGCCCGGCGCGACAAAGACCTCGTCGCGCGCAGCCTCCAGCATGTCCAGGGCCTCGGTGTCGGTGAAGCTCGCGTGGTAGATCAGGCGGATGCCGTGGCGCAGCGCCTGCTTGACGCTGGCGCAGGAGCGGGCGTGCACGATGATGCGCTTGCCGCGCATGCGCACCTCCTCGGCGCAGACGGCCACCTCGGCGTCGGTCATCCAGGTGGTCTTGGCATCGGCCCCGGGGACGAAGTTGTCGCCCGACAGGTTCAGCTTGACCGAATCCACACCGTACTTCAGGAACATGCGCGTGACCTTGCGCAGGTCTTCCGCGCCGTTGACCACCACGCCGAAGCTGAACTCCGGAAACGGCAGGTGCGGCAGCATCTCGTCACCCAGGCCACCCGGCACGGTGATCTCCTGGCTGGCGGCGAGGTAGCGGGGGCCAGGGATCTGCCCGGCCTCGATGGCGTTGCGGATCACCACGTCCAGGCGCGGCTTGGCGCAGGCCGCGCCCAGACAGGAGGTGAAACCGGCCTTGAGGTAGTTGTGCGCCACCTTGGCCGTCCACAGCACATGCTCTTCCAGCGGCATGGTCTGGATGCCCGCCAGCGAGGCCGCGTCGTTCCAGGAGAAGTGGGTGTGGGCCTCGGTCATGCCCGGCATCAGCGTGGCCCCTGCCGCATCCACCACCAGCGCATCACCGGCCGAGACACCGCCCGCGCTGCGGCCCACGGCCACGATGCGGTTGCCGCGCACGCGCACGCTGCCGGCATAGGGCATCTGCCCCGTGCCGTCCAGGATGCGGACGTTGGTGAAGAGGGTTTCGGTGCTGGGCGCTGCCATGTTCATCTCCCGCAGGTGGCTCAGGCCGCCCAGCGTGTGGTGCGCGCATGACGCACGGGCGGCGCACGGTGGAACTCGCCGTCCTTCATCACCGCCAGGATGCGGGCCTTGTCCTGCAGCACGGTGATGTCGGCCAGCGGGTCTCCGTCGATCAGCAGGATGTCCGCGAGACATCCTTCGCGGATGTAACCCAGCTGCTTGCCCATCTTCATCATCGGCCCGCCCCAGGCGGTGGCCGACAACAGCGCCTCCATCGGGCTCATGCCGATGATCTTGACGAAGTACTCCAGGTCCTTGGCGTTGGTGCCATGAGGGGTCCAGGCGAAGCCGTAATCGCCACCCGGCAGGATGCGGATGCCGCGCCGGCGCATGGCCTTCATGCTCTCGACGGCTGCCTCCAGTTCGCGGTGGTAACCCATCTTGCGCGTCACCTCGGGCGTCAGGCCCCAGGCGCTGGCGTGGTGGCAGGTGTTGATCAGCCAGGCGAGACCCGGGGCGACGAAGTGATTGAACTTGTTCGCTTCCAGCAGGTCCAGCGCTTCCTCATCGGCAAAGCTCGCGTGGTAGATCACCTCGATGCCGAGCTTGACGCATTGCTTGATCGACCACGTGGAGCGCGCGTGCGCCGCCACGCGCTTGCCCCAGGCCTTGGCCTCTTCCACGCAGACGCGGATCTCTTCCTCGGTGAACTGACTCATCTCCGAGGGCATGCCGGTGATGGATTCGCCCGACAGGTTGATCTTCAGCGAATCGACGCCGTACTTGCAGAACATGCGCACGCAGCGACGCATCTCCTCCGCCCCGCTGACCACCGCACCGAACGCGAACTCGGGCTGCGGCAGGTGCGGCGCGGTGGTGTCCCCCAACCCGCCCGGCACGGTGATCTCCTGGCTGGCCGCCAGGTAGCGCGGACCGATGATGGTGCCGTCGTTGATGGCGTTGCGGATGACCACGTCCAGGCGTGGCTTGGCCGTGGCCGCACCGACGCAGGAGGTCCATCCCATGTCGAGGTAGCGCTTGGCCACCTCGGCGCACCACAGGATGTGTTCCTCGGGCGGCATGCGCTGGATGGACTCCAGGCTGGGCTGGTCGTTCCACGAAAAGTGCGTGTGCGCCTCCACCATGCCCGGCATCAGGAAGGCCCCGGCACCGTCGATGACCTGGGCGCCGGCCACCGGGGCCGAGCGGGCGCCATAGCCGGTCTTGACCACGCGGGAGATGCGGTTGCCCTGGACCAGCACCTCACCCTGGAACGGGGTCTCACCGCCCCCATCGAAGATGCGCACGTTGGTGAAGAGCACGTCGGCCATTCGATGAGTCCTCGGCTTCGTCCTGGGGTTCAGACAGCGGCTGCGGGCCGCGACCAGAGGGGCGGCTGGGCCGTGGCGTGAGCAGGCCGCAAGACGGACGCCGCAAAGTCCTGCCACAGGCGGGCGCAATCGGAAGCCCGCTCCAGGGGCGTCCAGTGGCCGCAGCGCGGCAGCACCTCGGTGCGCACGCTGAACGCGGCGTGCAGGCGGTCTGCCAGGGCACGCACCGCCTGGGGCGGGGCCACGCCATCCTCGTCGCCCGTGACCAGGAGCACGGGGGCATGAATACGGTCTATCGCCGCAGGCTGCGCTTCAGCCAAGGCTTCGCAGGTACGGCCGTAGGCCGCACCGTCACAGCGCATCAGCCCGTCGCGCACATAGGCGCACACCAGCGGCTGGTGCTGTCGGGTGTGGGCTGACAGCGCCGCCTGCACCATCTGCTGGGCGATGGCGTGCATGCCCTCCACCCCTGCGCTGCGTGCGCGCTGAGCACGGTCTCGCAAGGCCTGGCGCGCCGGGTCGGCCGGCGCCAGCAGCGGCCCGAAGAGCGCCAGGCTGCGCACCAGGCCGGGATGCTGCACCGCCAGGTGCTGACAGACGATGGTGCCCAGCGAGTGCCCCAGCCAATGCGCCTGACGCACGCCCAGGCGCTCGCAGGCTTGCGCAGCCGCCGACACAAAGCGATCGATGGACAAGGGCCCTTCGGCACGTTGCGACATGCCGCTGCCCGGCAGATCGATGCGCAAGACCCGATGCCGCGCCAGTGCCGGCATCATGGGCGTCCAGGTGTTGGAACTGCCCCCCAGGCCGTGGACGCAGACCACGGGGTCTCCCTCGCCCTCGTCTTCGACAGCCACGCGCTCGAACAGGTGCAGCGTCACGCTCAGAGGCTCCCGCCGAAACACCGCGCCGGCAAGCACCACCGGGACGTAAAAATCCCGCCGCCGCGGCACTGCTGAACCCGCCACCCTCGCTCGCCAGAACGCATGGGACTGTCTCCTCGTCGTCGCGCATGTCTGGCGCCCGAGGGCGCCGCTGCGAGATCATTCCGGAAGAAATGAGACTTGCGTCTCAAATCTGGATCGGTGCATCATAGGTGCGCCTGTCATGCCCTGCCAAGGGCTGAAACCTTTCTCAGCACCCAGGACAAACCCTCATGCCCGCCACCAAGGTCGCACCCAGCTTCGGGCCTTCTCCGCCCGATCGGGGCGTGAAGGCCTCGACCTTCCGCCTGCTGCTGGACACCGCCATGGAACTGATCCGTGAAGCCGGACACGTGCCGTCCATGGCGGACGTCGCGCAACGCAGCGGGGTGTCCCGCGCCACGGTCTACCGCTACTTCCCGAGCCGCAGTGCACTGATCGCCGCCGTGATGGACGCGTCGCTCGGCCCCAGATGCGGGCGGCTGTGCAGCTGTCCCTGGAGCAATGGGCGCAGGAGCGGGCCGGCACGCTGGAGGAGGAGCCCTACAAACGCGGGCACCGGGTGCGGATCCTGGGCTCCGCCATCGCGCCGCTTTCCGCGGTACTGGAACCCGCTGCGCAGATGCGGCTGCACCAGGCCCTCACGGTGGTGTACGGTATCGAGACCTACATGGTGCTCAAGGACATCTGGGGCCTGTCGGACCGGGCGGTGGAAAAGGTGGCGCTGTGGATGGCCGATGCGTTGGTGAACGCGGCGCTGAACGAGGCCAGATCGGCCCCGCCCGGCACCCCGGCGAACACCCCTCTCAGCACCACCTTGCCCGCCAGCACCGCCAGCACCGCCGCCACCCGCCGCAAGCCAAGAGGTACCGCATGACCAGAGGCCGCTCACCTGCGTGGCACGACGCCCAATACAACAACCGAGGACGGATTCCCGAGCATCCGCAGATCCTGCAGCAGTGGGCCGAACGTTCGGCACAAGCCCTCGCCACCTCGGCTTGCGTGCTGGATGTGGACTACCGGGCGCAGGAACCGCGGCGGGCTCGCGCACGCACCGATCCGGCATCCACCTTGGACCTGTTCCTGCCGCAACCCCAGGGCGCTGCAACCAACGGTACAGGACCAGCCGGTACAGCAGGTGCTGCAGACAGGAGGGCTGCGCAAGGCCCCGCAGACGCCGCGGCCCCCGTCCTCGTCTACCTGCACGGAGGTTACTGGCGCGCGCTGTCCAAGCGCGACCAGGCCTTCATCGCCCCGCCCTTCGCCCGCGCCGGCGCGCTGGTGGTCGTGCCCGACTATCCCCTGGCCCCGGCGGTCTCCATCGAGCACATCGTGATGCAGGTGGCGCAGGCTCTGGCCTGGACCTGGCGCCATGCCCGCCAGTACGGCGGCAACCCCGAGCGCATCGTCGTGGCCGGGCACTCGGCGGGAGGGCATCTGGCGGCCATGATGCTGGCCTTGCAGTGGCCCGTGTTCAGCCCCGAGTTGCCCAGCGACCTGGTCAAGGGGGCGGTGTCTCTGTCAGGCGTCTTCGACCTGGAGCCGCTGCGGCACGCACCCTTCCTGGCGCCGGACCTCCGCCTGGACGAACCCAGCGCGGTGCGCCTGAGCCCCGCCTGGATGCCCGCTCCCCAGGGCCCGCTGGTCGCCCTGGTGGGCGGCGACGAGAGCGAGGAGTTCCTGCGCCAGAACCGGCTGATTCGAAGGTCCTGGGGTATGCACGCCGTGCCGGTGTGCGAAGCCGTGCCAGGCCGTCACCACATGAACGTGCTGCACGATCTGGCGGACCCTGACGCCCGAGCGCATCAGTTGACCCTGAAACTCCTCGGACTGCAGGCTTAGTCGCTTCCACCGTGCACGCGTTGACGCTTGACCACAAAGTCAATTTGTACAGTTTCAAGACTCGACTTTGAACTTGTACAGACGCACTGATCTCATGCGGGTGAACTAAGCCCCATCAGGAAGCTGGGGCGGCTTCGCAAGTTCATCCACCGTCAAGCCCTGCGCCGCGAGAACCTTCTCCAGCGCCGGCAGCAGCGGCCCCAGGCGCTCGTCGAGGGCTGCGCGGACGGTGTCGACGAAGACCTGGGTCTGGCGCTCGATCTCGATGTTGAAGGCGTCGCCCTCGCGCTTGTTGCCAAAGGTGGTCATGCGCAGTGTCTCGGGGATGAGCCAGACCTCGAACCAGCCACTGCCGTCGCGCTCGCGCCCGGCCTCGGCCACGGTGAGGCTGGCGCCGTCCACGGCGATGTAGCCCTTGGCGAAGACGTAGCGCATCCAGGGTGCGGGTACGGCCAGGCGCATGACATGGTTGTTCTCGGGCCGGCGGATGGACTGCAGGCGGGCCTGGAAGTCCACGTGACCGGACAAGGGGTGTCCGCCGATCTCGGCACCGTCCTTGGCCGCGCGCTCGACATTGAGGGCGTCGCCCACGCCCAGGGTGCCGAGCGTGGTGACGTTCAGGCTTTGCAGCATGACGTCGAAGTCGGCCTGTTCCTGCTGCGGCCGCACCGAGGTGACCGTCAGGCACACCCCATTGCAGGCCACACTGGCGCCCACTTCCAGGCCGTGGCAGAAGCCGGCCGGAAAGGCCAGCGTGAAGGTGCGCAGGCCCGGCCGGTCGGCCAGGGCGGCGATGCGGGCGGTGCCCTGAACGATGCCGGTGAACATGGGCCGGATTATCCCGGTGGCCGTGGGCTATCCTGAGCGCATGGACAGCCCCGTGACGACTGCCTCATGACCTCTGCCCCCACCACTGAACCTGAAGGGCCTGCTGGACGTTCTGAACTTCCTGGGCTTCCTGGACGACCCGATCGCCCTGAGCCCTCCGCATCCGGGGTGTCCCCCGCTTCCATGGGGCAGGTACCACCCGCCTGGCTCGCCGACTTCACCCTGACCAGCCCACCCACCGGCTTCGTCGACAACCCCTACCCCTTCTACGCAGCCTTGAGGCAGCACGCCCCGGTGCACCGCCTGAACGCCAACGCCGTGCTGCTCACGCGCTACGACGACGTGATTGCCGTCTACCGCCACCCGGCCGCAAGTTCCGACAAGCAGCGCGAGTTCGCGCCGAAGTTTGGCGACGGCTCGCCGCTGTTCGAGCACCACACCACCAGCCTGGTGTTCAACGATGCGCCGCTGCACACCCGCGTGCGCCGCCTGCTGATGGGAGCGCTGAACCAGCGCGCCATCGCGCGGATGGAGGCGGGCGTGGTGGCCCTGGTGGACGGCCTGCTGGAGCGCATGGCCGGCCTCGCAGCGCCCGACCTGATCGAGGACTTTGCTGCGCGCATCCCCGTGGAGGTGATCGGCAACCTGCTGGACGTGCCCCACGCCGAGCGCGGCCCGCTGCAGGGCTGGTCGCTGGCCATCCTCTCAGCGCTGGAGCCCGCCCCCTCACCCGAGGTGCTGAGCCGCGGCCACGCCGCGGTGCGTGACTTCCTGGCCTACTTACGCGAGCTGGTGGCGCTGCGGCGCGCGCAGCCCGGTGACCCGGAGGTGGACGTGCTGACCCGCCTGATCCAGGGCGAGGTGAACGGCGAGCGCCTGACCGAGACCGAGCTGCTGCACAACTGCATCTTCCTGCTCAACGCCGGCCACGAGACCACGACCAACCTCATCGGCAACGGCCTGCACGCGCTGATGACCCGCCGCGACCAGTTGCAAAGGCTGGTGGACGACCCCTCGCTGCTGTCCAGCGCGGTGGAAGAACTGCTGCGCTTCGAGAGCCCCTTGCAGCTGAACAACCGCCTGGCCACCGCCCCCATCGAACTGCCCAGCGGCGCCGCCGTACGTGAGGGCACCTTCATCACGCTGGGCGTGGGGGCCGCCAACCACGATCCTGCCGCGTTCCCGCAGCCTCAGCGCCTGGACGTGGCCCGCAAGCCCAACCTGCAGATCGCCTTTGGCCACAGCGCACACGCCTGCGCCGGCATGAACGTGGCGCGGCTGGAGGCGCGTATCGCGATTGGGCGGCTGCTGGTTCGGTTTCCGGGGATCGACCTTGCCGGTGCGCCGGAGCGCGACCCGCGCGTGCGCTTTCGCGGCTTCAGGCGTCTGCCAGTGCGGCTGGGGTGAGGCGCGTGGGCCTGAGGGCTTCGACCAGCTCAGCCCGAACGGACTCAGCTGACCTTCGCCGCCCAAGCCGCCTCGTCAAACCCCACGGTCACCGCGCCGTCGCCCCACTCCACCACCGGGCGCTTGATGACGCTGGCCTGCGCCAGCATCAGGGCCCGGGCGCTGGCAGCGTCCACCACACCAGCCTTGAGGCCCTCGTCCAGCTTGCGCCAGGTGGTGCCCTGGCGATTGACGAGCCGCTCCCAGCCCAGCGCTGCCGTCCAGGCGTCCAGCCGCGCGGCCGGCACCCCCTGGCGCTTGAAGTCATGGAAGGCGTGGTCAACACCGCGTGAAGTGAGCCAGGCGCGGGCGCGCTTGACGGTGTCGCAGTTGGGAATGCCGTACACGGTGATCATGTCTTGGTCCTTCACAGCGCCACCACGCGCATCGGCTTCGGAAAACCTTCCACCTTGCGCCCCTTGCGCGCGCGCTTGCCCACATAGGCCGCCAAGGCCGCAGGGCGGAAGTCCTCGTCCTTGGGCTTGCCACCGCGGCCCAGACCGGCCACGCGCAGCGTCTCAGCCAATGTGCACGCCGACAGCAGCGGCGTCTCGGCGTCCACGTCCATCAGGGTCAGGCCCTTGCCGCCGTTGGGCTGCAGCTTGAGTTCGTCCAGCGGGAAGACCAGCAAGCGCCCGTCGGCCGCCAGGCACGCCACCTGGCGGTGGCCCGGCTGCAGCACCACAGGCGGCAGCACCTGCTCGCCGGCGTCCAGCGTCAGGAAAGCCTTGCCGCCCTTGCTCCGCGCGTAAAGGTCGGCGGTGCGGGCAAGCAGACCGAAGCCGCCACTGTTGGCCAACAGCAGCGTGGATTCCGCGCCGCCCGCCAGGTAGTGCAACGGCTGCGTGCCGGCCTCCAGTTCGATCAGCGTGGTGATGGGCGTGCCGTCGCCGCGCCCGCCGGGCAGTTGCGCCACGGCCACGCTGTAGCTGCGTCCGTTGCTGCCCAGCACCGCCAGCAGGTCCACGCTGCGGCAGGGCTGGACGCTGTGCAGCGCATCGCCGGGCTTGAACTGCAGCGCGGCCGGGTCCACCTCGTGGCCCTTGAGCGCGCGCACCCAGCCCTTGACGCTCAGCACCACCGTCACCGGCTCGTCCACCACCCGCACCTCGGCCACGGCCTTGCGCTCTTCCTGCACCAGGGTCCGGCGGTCGTCACCAAAGGCCTTGGCATCGGCCTCGATCTCGCGGATGACCGTGCGCTTGAGCGCCGCCGGGCTGGCCAGGATGTCTTCCAGCTTCTGGCGTTCGTCGCGCAGTTGCGAGAGCTCCTGCTCGATCTTGATCGCCTCGAGTCGGGCCAGTTGCCGCAGGCGGATCTCCAGGATGTCCTCGGCCTGGCGGTCGCTCAAGGAGAAGCGCTCGATCAGCGCAGGCTTGGGCTCGTCGGCGTTGCGGATGATGCGGATGACCTCGTCGATGTTCAGCAGCACCAGCTGCCGGCCCTCCAGCACGTGGATGCGGTCCAGCACCTTGTCCAGGCGGTGACGGGTGCGCCGCTGCACCGTGGCCTGGCGGAACTGGCCCCACTCGGTGAGCATCTGGCGCAGGCTCTTCTGCGTCGGCCGGCCGTCCAGCCCCACCATGGTGAGGTTGATGGGCGCACTGGTCTCCAGGCTCGTGTGCGCCAGCAGCGTGGTGATCAGCTCCTGCTGCTCCACCGTGCGGCTCTTGGGCTCGAAGACCAGGCGCACCGCGGCCTCCTTGCCGGACTCATCACGCACGGCATCCAGCACGGCCAGCACGCTCGCCTTGAGCTGCACCTGGTCGGTGGACAGGGCCTTCTTGCCAGCCTTGACCTTGGGGTTGGTGAGTTCCTCGATCTCCTCCAGCACCTTCTGCGCACTGGTGCCTGGGGGCAACTCGGTCACCACCAGCTGCCACTGGCCGCGCGCCAGATCCTCGATCTTCCAGCGCGCGCGCACCTTGAGCGAGCCGCGGCCGCTGGCGTAGGCCGCGCGGATGTCGGCCTGCGGGCTGATGATCTGGCCACCGCCGGGGTAGTCGGGCGCGGGCAGCAGGGCGAAGAATTCGTCGTCGCCGAGCTTCTCGTCACGGATCAGCGCCACGGCAGCAGCCGCCACCTCGCGCAGGTTGTGGCTGGGCACCTCGGTGGCCAGGCCCACCGCAATGCCACTGGCGCCGTTGAGCAGCACGAAAGGCAGGCGCGCCGGCAGCAGGCGCGGCTCTTCGGTGGAGCCGTCGTAGTTCGGCTGGAAGTCCACCGTGCCTTCGTCGATCTCGTCCAGCAACAACCGGGCGATGGGCGCCAGGCGCGCCTCGGTATAGCGCATGGCCGCAGCGCCGTCGCCATCACGGCTGCCGAAGTTGCCCTGGCCGTCAATCAGCGGGTAGCGCTGCGCGAAGTCCTGCGCCATGCGCACCAGGGCGTCATAAGCGGCCTGGTCGCCGTGGGGGTGGAAGCGGCCCAGCACGTCGCCCACGACGCGCGCGCTCTTGACGGGCTTGGCGCCCGAGGCGCCGGCAAAGGCCAGCCCCATACGCTGCATCGAGTAAAGGATGCGCCGCTGCACCGGCTTCTGGCCGTCACACACATCGGGCAGGGCGCGGCCCTTGACCACGCTCAGGGCGTACTCAAGGTAAGCGCGCTCGGCGTACTCGCCAATCGGAATGGCGTTCGACGGGTCTGCAGACTCCATCGGCGGGGGATCAAACAGGTCGTTCATCGAGGCAGGCGCAAAAAGAAGGAAGAGATCAAGGTAGAGATCAAGGTAGAGATCAAGGTAGAGAGCAAGGTAGAGGCTCAGGCCATGGCCCGGGACGGGCAGAGACCAGGACTACAAAGGGAGTTCGAAGCGAAGCCCCCTCAGCGACAGGACGGCGGCGCGCGGCCCGATGCGCTCCAGCACCAGACCTGGTGCGGGCGCATCACCCTCGCGCAGCACCTGGCCATCCAGGATCAGCAGGCGGCTGGCCGGATCGGGCGACTGCACCGCGCCGCTCACCACCATCGGAGGAAG
>JAJTDM010000117.1 GCA_021300575.1 Rubrivivax sp. | reverse complement strand
GTCCAGGAGGCCCGTTGCCAGTACCGCGTGGATGTCGGTGAGGGTCATCTCCCGGCCCTTGAGCTTCCAGACTTTCTTGATGACGGCACCCAGGGTCGAGTAGCGGAAGCCGTCGAGCGGTTCCCGGGGCGAGACCATCTGGGCCAGCAGCGGCTGCAGCAACTCCATGTCCTCGTCGATGTCCTCGACGAAGCTGAAGGGGTTCAGCGACAGGGCGGCGCTTTCCGTGAACTCGATGAAGCTGCCGCCGAAGTTGCGGCAGGCCTTTTCGTAGGAGCGGCCCACGTCGATGATCCACACCCGGGCTCCGCAGCCCAGGTAGGAGGCGGCGATCTCGTTGAGCAGCAGCGACTTGCCCGAACCCGAAGTGCCGGCAATGACCACGTTGTAGTTGCCTGCCGGGTTGTCGTACACGTCCAGCGGCATCAATTGGCCGCGCCGGCCGGCCAGCATCAGCACCGGAGTGCCGGTGCCCGGCCATTCGGCAATCAGCGGCGCCAGGTGCACGGCATTGGCCGAGGTCTTGGTGCTGACCCGCTTCATGCGGGCCAGATCCCCGTGGAAGGGCCCCGACATCGTCATGGGCAGCGAGCCCATCAGGGCCTGACCCATCATCAGGGTGTCGCGGGACAGCTCAAAGCCGCGCGAGCGAAAGATCGACTTGGCTGCCTGCTCCGCCCGGGCCATCTGGGCGGGTGGCGCGAACAGCGCCACCTGGTGGTGCAGATCCACCAGTTGCTGGCCGTCGTCCAGCGCTTTGAGGACGATGTCCCAGTCGGCCTTGCGCTCCTGCATGTCCGGCAGGAAGCGGGCCATGTAGCTGCCGGCGTTGGTCGTCGCCCGGGCGGACTTCATGTAGGCCCAGTTGCGCGAGGCCTGGGCGTCGGGCATGTGCACCCCCAAGGTCAGCAGGAAGGGGCAGGGGTACTGCAAGGTGCCCTGGTAGAGGTCACCGATCAGGCTGCCCATGTTCCACAGTGCGTAGCGCGCCGGGTAGGAGCGCACCGACATCAGGCGAAGCTCCTGGGGATGGTCCTGGAAGGGGTTGGCCACTTCGATTCCGCCAGCCCGGATGGACAGCCGGGTGGCGGGGTCGAGCATCTGGTGGCGCAACTCGCGCCCGGGGTCGTAGGTCAGGGGCAGGATGTCGCCACCCTGACGGTGGGGGTCCAGGAGGGTGGACACCCAATTGATCAGGTCTTCCGCGGCCCAGGACCTGGAAGGGAACCCGGCTGCGTGCAAGGTGGCCCGGGTGCCTTCGCGCAGCAACACCAGCTCATCGACGCGGGCCAGGTTCTCGGGCGAACCCGGCAGGCTGACGCTGAGCACCAGGCGGAAGCGCCGCAGCAGGTAGCTCTGGTAGGGCAGCAGCGACTGCCGGGCACCCTTCAGGTAATGCCCTACCCGTCGGCGCACGAGAGTGCGGTGGATGTTGCGGTGGCGACCATGCCGACCGAAGGTCTCGAACTCCGGCGCCTCGTCATCGGGAATTCGTTGGTCGGCGTAGTGGCCCAGCGTGCCCCGGATGTCAGCGCTGGCCAGCAGGTGAAACTGAAATCCCGCCCCGGCCGGCGCAGACTCGAACAGGGTGCCGAGCACCCGGGACATGTCCTCGTCAGCTCCCGACTGCGGACGCAATTCCAGGCAGAAGCCCACAGCGTCGCGGTTGACGAACATCTGCTGGTCCTCCAGCCAGGCGCGGTACGGCAGCCAGTGCGAGAAGGTCTGTTCGGGGTCGTGCGCATCGGTCTGAAAGACCTGGGCTTGCGCGGACCCCCGGGGGCGCAGCCAGTCCCTGAACTTTTGAGACTGGAGCACCTCGTCCAGGTCGTCGATCAAGGTGCGCGGAGCGGGTTGGGGCTCGGACATCAGGGCTCCCCGGGCGAGAGTGGATCTGGTGCGTCTGGTGAACGCGGACCGGGTGATGCCGGAGCAACTGGCACTGTCACGACTGGCTTGCCCGGTGGAGCCACCAAGACCGGTCTTCGTGGGGCTGGCCGCACGCGCTCGATCTGCCAGCGGCCGATGTCGGCGACCATGTGAACGATGGAGGCTTCGTGCAGGTCACCGTCGCTGTCTTCCCAGGGGGCGATCCAAAGGCGCAACAGGCGAGGCGGGCTCCGCAGGGCGGTGCTGGCTGAATGGACGATGGCTGAGGACGTGCCTGCGAGGTGAGGGGCGGCAGCAGACCTCAGCTGCTGGGTTGGCATGGCGGTCTGATCAGTGACGGCGCTTCCGCCAGCGATGAGATCAGGGGCCCTGTGCGGCAGTGCGGAGTGGCGTCCCGTGTTGGCATAGATCCCGGATACGGAGGTGCACTGCGCGCCTGCCGGGGCCTGACAGGCATAGCGGGGCTCACCACCCACACCCGACAAGCTGGAACATCCCCCCAGAAGCATCGATCCCGAGCCCATCGCCGCGACCAGAAGGCGTGCCCGGGTCGGAATCCGGCTCACGGCCGAGCCCCTGCGGTCTGGGGCGAGGCCGAAGCCCGTGACAGCCAGGCATCGATTTGCTGGCGGCTGGCAGCTCCGGACATCATCCTGCCGTCGCCGGCGATCAGGGTTGGCGTCCCATTGATGCCCAGTTGCTCGGCCAGCGCCACGTTGCGGTCCACAGGGTGGTGGCATTCGGAGGCTTGGGGAGTCTGCCCCTGCAGCATCAGGTCTCGCCAAGCCTGGAGCGGCTCGGGTGCGCACCACACCCCCACGGCCTTGGACCGCGCCTCGGGGTGCAGGCTGTCCAGCGGAAGGAGGAAGGTGTAAACCGTCACGTCACCCAAGTCCTTCAGCTCGGCCTCCAGGCGGCGGCAGTAGGGGCAGTCCGGGTCGCTGAAGATCGCCAGCACCCGGCTGCCCTGGCCGCGGACTTCCTTCAGGGCATCAGCCAGGGGCAGGGTCTGGAAGTCCACCCGGGTGAGCGTGTCCTTGCGCTCGGCCGTCAGGTCCCGCTGGGTCTTCATGTCGTACAGGTGGCCGAACAGGAAGTACTGGCCGCTTGCGTCCACGTAGGCCAGGTTGGCGCCCATGGCCACCTCGTACACACCCGCCCAGGCGGTGGCGTGGACGGGACCGAAGCGGGTGGAGGGGTACAGGGCCTGCAGGCGCTGGGCCAGGCCCATCAAGTTGGCGGTGGGTGCAGAGGGAACGGGCCCGGAGGCGGCGAGCGCAGGAGCCGGACCGGTGGGCTGCGCCCAGGTTGACGCGGTGCCCGCTGCCAGCAGGCAGGCCCAGGCCAGTGCCGAAGCGGTCCATCGGGTCACGTGGCGCTGGGCGGGGGCTTCAGTCTTCATCTTCATCGTCGGAACTCCGGTTGAGTTGGACGCGGCGACGCTCCAATGCGTCAGCGCCATCCTGCGTGGGGGTGTCCAAGGCGGCGTCCAGGGTGATGCCCTGGGTCAACACGACGTCGACCGTGCGCCCGGCGTCGATCTCGATCACGGGGAACACCTTCTCGGCCAGGGTGATGTAGTACTGGGCCAGGCGGTCCAGCGCCTTGCCCACGCCAGTGCCCAGGCCGGCCTGCAACTGCTTGCCTGGATCCACCGTGCCGGTGGTGCCCAGAGGCGAGACAGACACCGTCGTGGCACTTTGCTGAAAAGCGGTGCCGATGCCGCTGGCCACACCCGCCAGCAGCGCATTGGCCAGGATTTGCCCCTGCTTGGAGACCAGGCGCCCGCGCATGCCGGCCTTGCCGTCTTCACCCGCCACGTAGCCCTTGACGGGCACATCGATGGCGGCGCCGCTGCGGGTGACGCAGGACAGGGATTCGGTGCGGATGTAGGCGCGCTCGGCGCTCACATCGCCATAGCCTGCGCCGACGACGAAACACTCCTTGACCTGGCCCCTGAAAGCGTTGGGCAGCACCGCGTGGTCCACCAGACGCAGCAGCACGGGTTGCGGGTTGCGCTGGGATTGGCCGCCGGTGGGGGCGTCCAGGCCACCGAGCAGCACGGCGCGGGTGAAGCTCCCGCTGGGCAGGTAGCGCCGGGTGTCGCGAACGGGAGCTGGTCTGTCGGTGGCCGGGGCGCTGGTCTCTGTGCCCGCGTTGGCTTTGTGAGTGGATCCGGAGTTGCCGCTGCGGTTGGATGGGGTTTCACCCAAGGTGATGGAGAAGATGCCGCTGGGTGGGGTGGCCGTCGTGCCCCGGGATCCTGGGCCGGCGGCTGGGTTGACGCTCGGGTGCCCACTGCTGCTGCCCGGCGGGACGTACGGCGCCCCGGGCGGTGGCGGCAGCCGCTGGAGGCTGTTCTGGGCTCCTTGAGCCGTGGGAATGGCTTGCTGGGGAACCACGGGATCCGGGCCGAAGTTCGGTCTCAGCGCCGGGGCCGGCACGGGGGGAGGCGGCAGTGGGGTCAGGCCGCTCAATCCACTGGGTTCGCCTCGGTTCGCTCTGCCCTTGGCTTCTCCAGACTCAAGCTTCTCCAGCCGTTCCAACATCTCGCGCGCCTGGCCCTGCATCTCGGTTTCGCGCTGCTTGAGTTCGCGTGATCGTTGCTCAATCGCCTTGAGCTGCGCGTCGGCCTGGCCGCGCCAGGCGTCTTTAGGGTCCACCTGCGCCCCAGGGGCCAGGATGCTGGAGGACTTCGGCTTGGTCGCCGGCTCCTGGCTGGTCTTGGGCGAGGTGAGCGTGACCAGCACGACGGTGCCGATACCAATGAGGCTTGCGATGCCCGCGAGCAGCAGCATCTGGCGGCGCTTGACCCGCCGGGTGGCAGACGAGGGCGGTTCCGTGCCTTCATGAACCCGGCCCGGTATGGTCCCCAGGACGGGCTCGCTCGGCCGTTCGCCTGGACGGTCAGTCATCGCTGCGACGCTCCCGTATGACGAAGACGGGTGTTGACTCGCCGCTGGCCAGCGTGGGCCGCTCGATGCTCACGCCCATGACGCCGCGTTTGAAGAGGTCGGACTCCGCCAGTTCCAGCCGGGTGCTGGCGCGTGTCGGGCCAGAGCAGGAGTTCCCGGGCGACTTCGCGAACTTCCATGTCCTCGGGCAGGGCGTCCTGCGCCAGGGCCAGCAGCAGGTTCTTCACCATGCGGACGTGGCGGCTGGCCGATTCCAGGCGGGGTGGGGCGTCTGAAGCTGCCCGGGCTTGCCGGATGACGATGGAGTCGCTCGGCATGTCCACGGGCTGCAGCAGCAGGGCGACGGTGGACTTGTCGGTGCTGAGGAACAGGTTGATGGGCTTGGTGCTGGCCGGGTCAATCGGACGCACGAAGAGTTGGCCCTGTTCGTCGTCCTTTTCCAACACGAACTCGCCCGTGTTGCCGGTGATGCGCCGGATGCGTCCTCGCTCGAAGGCGATGCGGGTGACCTCCTGCCGGGACACCTTTGCCAGCGCCGTGTCCCCGTCGCGGGCATCCACGATCTGCAAGGCGGCGGCCGGCTCAGCGAGCAGCAGCATCGCCAGCGTGGGCAGCAGCGCCGCCCGAGGCACCCTTGGCATCGACGGGGCGCGTCTGAAGTTCCAGCGGATCATTGGGGGAGGTCTCCCGGAAGGTCTTGAGGACGATGCGGCCGGCCGCGAACTGCAGTTCGATGACGTAGCCCTTGGCGACCTCGGACACGCGGCGGTCGCTGATGAAGGTGGTGAGCAGGCCGCGCAGGCCCACGCGCTGGCGGGCCTCATCGACGATGAGGTCCTGGGGCGAGAAGACGGTGGAGGAGCCGTCGCGCTTGACCCGCTCCGCGTTGGCCGCCATGGCGGTGCGCAGCTCGCCGTAGGCGCTGGGGGCAGCGTAGTTCAGCAGGATGCGGGACTGCGCTTCGGCGCTCTGCGGCGTGACGTTGAGCACCAGCTGAGCCAGAAAGTACGCCATCTGCTCCAGGTACTCGGGGCTTGCGCGCTCGGCCTCCACCCAGAAGGTCTTCTGGACGGTGGGCGGCACCACGACCACCCTCTCCCGTCCGGCCAGGCTTGCCAGCAGCAGGGCCAGCACCAGGGTGGACAGCATGGAGGACACCAGCAAGCCGGCCAGCAGCAGGCTGGCCCGGCGCGTGCGGGCCAGGTCGCCGCGCAGCCACTCCAGCTTCATCCCACCAACTCCCGCAGGTGCGAGGGGGGTGTGCGCTGGAGCGCGGTGACGGCAGACGGCAGGTGCCAGTACAGCAGGTGCAGGGCGAAGGCCGGGTGTTCACCCGACTTGGTCTTGCCGTAGGCCCAGGCCAGTAGGACGCCTGCGGCGCAGCCGGTGACGAAGTAGCCCGCGAGCATGCCGGCCAGCACCGCGCCCAGGAAGAGCAGCGACACATCGATCTCCCACCAGAACATCCGGGGGGGATCGTTCAGGCGGCGGGGGATCTCCAGCGCGGTGGAGGACATGGCGACGCCTTACACCGTGGCCGTCATGATCGAGTCGATGATGGTCGGCACGTAGACCATGAAGAGCGCGAACACCACCCCGGCCAGCGCCGGGATGGGCGAAGACCGCGCCACGCCAATGCCCGCGCCCAGGATGAAAGCAGCCACCGCGATGGCCTTGCCCAGGTAGCCCGTGGCCCAGTTCAGCATGGTCGTGTACATGGTCTGGAACTCGGTGCCCGTGGTACCGGCCAGCGCAGAGCCTGCGCACAGGGCCAGGGGGAGGGCGAGCAGCAGCGCACGGTTCAGGGTCTGGCGGGTGGGTGTGCAGCGGACGTGCGTTGCGGGCTGGTCGAGGTTCATCAAGGCGGTCTCCTGGTGAGGAACGGGGTGGGTGGCGGAGTGAATAGGGGTTGAGGGCCCGCGCGCCCTCAGTGCGCGTGATCGCCCCGCGGCCCGCCGGGAGGGAAAGCGGCCGCTGGGCGTGGGGGGATGAACGGGGTGCGGCGCGGGGTCTGCTGTGAGGCAGCCTCGGCGACCTGAGCAGAGATCGCCGTCACCTGCCTGTGCACCTTGACGGCGTAGGCAGCGCGCTTGGCCGGGCTGCGGGCGTTGTAGGCACCCACCGCGTCCCAGGTGTAGCCCAGGCGCGCGACGTTGCCGGCCAGGATCCAGGCGCCGACGTGGATGCTGGTGCAGGGGTCCCAGAGGTGGTGTTCTTGGATGCCGTGCGCAGCCAGTCGCGGCAGCCACGAGGAGTTGATCTGCATGAGGCCGATGTCGCGGCTGCCGTCCGCATTGCGCCCGACGGCCAGCGGGTTCAGGCTGGACTCGGTGCGCGCGATCGCGTAAAGCAGGTGGCTGCTCAGCCCATACCGGGCCGCGGCCTCATCCCAGCAGGCCTGCACCGAACCGGCAGCCAGTGACGTTGACAGCAGCAACATCGCGCTCAGTTCGCTCCTGTGCAAGGTGGTGCCGGTGTTGATGGGGCCTCCCGTGGGGTTGACCGCTGGCGCGGCCTCGCGTCAACGGTGAAGGCCATCGTAGGAACCCGATGTGGGGTTGCGACGGGTCATCAGTCCCGGGTTTCGGTGCTGATGACGGGGTTTGAATTCAGAGCGCTGTGGTGAACGCGCACAACGCGATACCGGCCGGTCGACAGGCAGCGAAAGGAGGGAGCTACCTCGTAGCCAGGGCAACAGATGCCAGGGGTGTCGGGTTTGCCCTCGCAACCGACACCAAGTGATGGGTCTCTTTTCCTGAGGGCGGCATCAGTACCCATACGCGGTACTGATGAAGTCGGTGGCGGGTCAACCACCAACCCAAACTGGCCGGATGAACACTACCGCCCCACTGATGCCCGTGGCCTCGGGCGATCAGGTCGTCATCAGCCGACCCTTCCCCTTACCGCTGGCGACCTTGATGACGCTCTTGCGTATCCGGATGGGGTTCCCGGCCGAGACCTTCACCATGGCGGTGCAACCCCTGTTGAAGGGTCATCAAGCTGCACTGGGCGACCAGCCCACTGCCCACAGTGTCGTGTTGGCCATTCGGGCTCTCGACATCCGGCGCGAGCGCATCCTGCCCCCGCACGCCCCACCCGAGGTCGTGGGCGCTTTGGCCCCGAGGTGGACCTATGCCGTGGTGGTGGCCAGCCTGCTGCGCGGTCTTCGCGATGATGGGCAGGAGGACGCATGGGGCCTGTTCGAGACCACGGTGCCACCAGAGGTGCTGAACTGGCTGGAGCAGGACAGGCAGGTCTGGGACGCTTTACGCCGCAGCCTCGTGGGCTCCGCTGGGGATGCCAATCCCATCAGCCAGATCGTGGAGACGGCAGCGGGCTCCGCCCCCCTTTCCGAACGAGAAGTTCGGCCAGAGCCTGCTGATCTGATGCCTCAGGGACTCGGGGGCGACTTCATGCGCTGGGTGCGTTCGGGGCTGAAGGATCGATCGCTGGTCATCAACACCCCAGAGGCCCTGGTGCACCGGGTGCCGGAAGGGTTGCTGCTGTTGTCACCAGGCATCTTTCGGGTGTTTCTCCTGAGCAATGCTGAGCAGTCCGGCGGTCCTCGGGAGGGTCTGGGGATGGTGGCTGACCCTCTGCGGCACCTGCAGCGCGAAGTCTTCAAGCTGGGTTGGCATCTCACGGGCGAGGGCGGCGTGACCCTGCACGCCTACGTGTGGTGTCATGGTCCGAAGCTCGGCGTCAAGGTGCACGGTGTGCTGATTTCGCCAGCTCAGCGCCTCGCCGAGGTCCTGCCAGCCGTCAATGCGGCCCTAGAGAGGCAGGCGCCCGCGTGAGCAGCGGGCTCGAAGCTCGCCTGCGGCCTGCCCACGAGACGGCGGCGGCTCTGACCTCGACCGCCGCTGCGGCCCTGGCCGTGGGCGTGCCGGATGTGCTGCTGGTCTCTCCCCCCTGGCATCTGGTGCTCGCTGCTGGGCTGCTCGCTCACGCGGGCTGGCGCGGTGCTGGTGCCTGGAGGGTTTTGCGCTACCGACGCAACCTGCGCCGCCTGCAACGCTTCGAGATGTCCTCGCTGCAGATCCCCTGGTCCATGGACCGGCTTTACCTGGGCAAGGGCTTCCGGTGGGACCAGCGGCACACGCAGCGCCTGTCCGAGGCTCGCCTTCCATCGAAACAGGGCCTGCTGACGCCGAGCCTGCTTCGGCGGACTGCTGAACGGCTCGGCATCGCGGGACCTGCACCCGCTGGCCTGGGCGGCGACCCGGCGCTGCACGGGGTGGAGCCCGCCGAATCCGACATCTGGATGGATCTGTCCGAGCGTGTGGGCCACACCCTGGTGCTAGGCACCACCCGCGTGGGCAAGACTCGCCTGGCCGAACTGCTGATCACCCAGGACATCCGCCGTGGCGAAGTGGTGATCGTGTTTGACCCCAAGGGTGACGCCGACCTGCTGCGCCGCATCTACGCCGAGGCCCAGAGGGCAGGGCGGGGCGACGCCTTCTTCATGTTCCACCTCGGGCACCCGGAGATCTCGGCCCGCTACAACCCGGTGGGGAGCTTCTCTCGCATCACCGAGGTGGCTACGCGCATCGCCGGACAGTTGCCTTCCGAAGGTCAATCCGCCGCCTTCAAGGAGTTCGTCTGGCGCTTCGTCAACGTGATGGCCCGGGCGCTGGTGGCACTCGGCCGCTCGCCCAACTACGAGGAGATCAACCGCCACGCCTCCGACATCGAGCCGCTGCTGGTGGACTATTTCGAGCAATGGCTGGACCGTGAGCCTGCGGCGGCCGGTTGGCGTGAGGAACTGCAGCGCCAGCCCATCGACAAGAAAAGCCTGGACAAGGGCCTTCAGTCCCGTGGGGCACGAGCCGTGGGCTTGGTGGAGTACGCCCGGCGGCGGCGCCTGTACGACCCTATCGCCCACGCGTTGGCCTCCACTCTGAACTACGAGAAGAGCCACTTCGACAAGCTGGTGGCCTCTCTCCTGCCGTTGATGGAAAAGCTCACCACCGGCCGCACGGCCGCGCTGCTGTCACCCGCCCGGAGTCAGCCGGGCGACTGGCGTCCCGTCTTCGACTGGAACACGGTGATCAACGTGGGCGGCATCGTCTACGTGGGGCTGGACGCCCTGTCTGACTACGAGGTGGCGGCTGCGGTGGGCAACTCGATGTTTGCCGACCTCACCAGCGTGGCCGGCAGTCTCTACAAGTTCGGGCCGGGGAGGGGGCTGCCAGGCCAGGTCACACCCCGTCGCATCGCCATCCACGCCGACGAGTTCAACGAGCTGATCGGTGACGAGTTCATCCCGCTCTTGAACAAGGCCGGTGGAGCGGGCTTCCAGGTGACGGCCTACACCCAGACCTGGTCGGATGTGGAGGCGCGGATCGGCTCGCGCCCCAAGGCGGGGCAGATCGCCGGCAACTTCAACACGCTGGTGATGCTGCGGGTCAAGGAGATGGCCACGGCCGAGTTGCTGACCGATCAGTTGCCGACGGTTCAGGTCATGTCCACCGTGGCGTCATCGTCCGTGTCCGACACCAACGACCCGGGGGAGTTCACCGACTTCGCCAGCCGTAACGAGGACCGCATCGCCGCCCAGACGGTTCGGATGCTGGAGCCGACCGACCTGGTGCAACTGCCCAAGGGTCAGGCCTTTGCCCTGCTGCACGGCGGACAACTTCACAAGATCCGCATGCCTTTGCCCAGCGCGGCGCACGATCCGATGATGCCGGCTGGGCTGGCCCAGATCGGCGCGGCGCTCGCGGCCAGGCTCGACGGGCCCTGGTTGTGGCCGGCAGGGGCACCGCAGATCCTTTCGGATTCAGACGGGTTAATGGACGCTGGGGACCTTGCTGGTGAGGAGGGCGATCGTGCCGAGCAACGCCAGCTTTGAGGACAGCGTCGTTGTCCGGGTACTGGTCAAGCCGTTCAAGCTGGCCTTCACGGCGACTCTTGGGGTGGCGGGCTTGCTCCTGGTGGCCTGGACGGTGCACTGGCTGCACGTGGAGCACGTATGGCCGGGGCGAGTCGAGGGACTGCGTGCCTTGCTGACTGAAGAACTGGCAGCGGGCGCAGAACTCGCCGCCCGGCAAGGTACTGCGGCTTGGCCCGTCTCGTACTCGGCAAACGCCCTCTACGCCTTGGTCTTCGAAGCCACCGGTCTGCACAACATGGGCCAGCGCTTTGCCGACGGTTCGTCGCTGTCCATCCCGGACACGGTCTTGCGGCGTACCTGGATCGCCCGCCAAGACGAAATCGAAGTCGCGATGCTGGCCACGCAGCTCGTAGGTTTGCGAGCAGGAATCTTGATCCGGTTCCTGCCGCTGTTGATCCTGATGTACGCCGTGGGTGTGACCGACGGGATGAGCCAGCGGGCTATCCGCCAAGCGCGGGCTGGCCGGGAGTCAGCGAGTCTTTACCATCGGGCCAAGTACGCGCAGGTAGTCGTCTTGGCCACAGGTGTTGTCGGTGTGCTGATGTGGCCGGCGCCAGTTTCCTGGGGGTTGTACTTCCTTTCAACAGCGGTCGCCGTCGGTGTCTTGGCGGCAGGGCAGTGGGCCTCTTACAAGAAGCATGTGTGAAATGTCTCCACGACGCCGTTGTGCTCTTCCTGTAGCCGCTTGAGCGTCTTCAGGGCGGCCGTGAGGGTCGGGCTAGCGCTCGTTTGGCGTTTTGAGGGCAGCATGGATCTACTTTGTCTTCTTCGCGAAGATTACTCTTCCATCGGTACGAAATTTACTTTCTCATGTGTCTGAAATCTACTTTGCTATCGGGTTTAACCGGAAGGCGGAAGGCGGACGTCTCAGCGCGTACTGCGCGCTATTTCGATGCCAGCCGCTCAGAAACGATACTTGCGGGCGTCGATTGCGCAAAAACGTTCGCTACGGCACCGGTTTTCGCGTTGCTTCGTACCTCTCGGCCGCATCACTCTTTGGACCGACCTCGAAGGACAGATGAACCGCCTCGACGACGGCAGCCCAGAGCGCGGAATCCTCAAAGATAGGCAGTTCCCTGCGCAGCACCCCGCTGAGGTCGCCCCGGTTGCTCTGGACCGAACGGATAACTCGATCGATCTGTGCGTCCGGCATTTCCACGATCTCCTTGATCGCTGCGCGGGCCCGCCCATGGCTGCGAAGGTAGCGGGACTCTTCGAGCATGTCCTCCCGCACGGTACGTTGAATGACCTCAGCCATGTAGGCAACGTGCTGCGTGAGATCGAGGTATCGCCACGCATGTCGCGCAGACTCGGCGCCATCGAAAACGAAATTCGATGCAATACCGTCAGGGTAGACCGTCGCCGTCTGCGCAAAGCGGTAGGTCTGGCTGAGCGTTCGAATCAGCGGCCGAGAGACGACGTCGAGCATTCGGTCATACGCTCGGCGCTCGGACGCGTCGCTGGCAATGAGTGAAGACACAGGCAGGATCATCGGGTCCTGGACCGCTCCGTCCCTGCGCAGGACATCGTTGACCAGGAAGCGATGGACGCGACCATTACCGTCAGCCAGCGGATGGATGTAGACAAAGCCGAAGGCCGCCACAGTACTTCGCATCACGGGTGACTGGCCGCGAGTCCTGTCGAGGAACGTCTGTAGACCGGCCAGCATGTCGGCGAGGTCTTCGGGCGGCGGTGCAACGTAGTGGACGATGTCCTGGTAACGGACCACCTCGCCGACGAACACGGGCGATTGCCGCAGGCCGAAGCTTTGGACTGTCGTACGTACGCCAAGAATCTCACGCTGAAGGTCAGCCAGGGAGACGTCGTCCAGCGGCGCTTGATCGCCCTGACCGGTTCGACGAGCCAGAACGTCCGCAAACCGCTGGATCCGGTCGGTCTTGTCCGCCTCGCCTTCGATCTCGAAGCTGGCGCGGCTTTCGCGTAGGGTCATCCAGACAGCCGAACGCAGAAGAAGCTCTTCCCCAAACTCAACCTCCAGATCGTGGATGAGGGCTCGCACATCGAGCCCCAGCGCAGCCGTAACCGCCTTCGACCTGACGATCATCGGGCAGAAGGCCCGGGTACCCGGCATGTTGTCTCGGATCCGCCAACGTTTGTTCAGTTCGACCCGATCGGGGTTCGCTGCCACGAGATCCTGTGCGTCTATTGCATCGCAGTAGCTGCCACCAATGCCGGATGGAAGAGGCAACTGACGCCCAGTGAAGAACTCGAAGAGGAACGCTGCTCGCCTTGCGTATTGCCCCGTCGGCTCGTCTGTCACCCAAGCCGCGACCTCACCGGCGTCACAGGCTGCGAACAGCCTGGACAGCAGCTCGAAGTGGGGGACCTCGTGCTTCAAATGGAACGTCAGGTGACCCCGCAGAGTCGAGGCCGGACGCATGGACTCGACGTAGGTCTCGATGGTCGTCGGTTGGCCTGCATGCGTCGATCTTCGTCCACCGATCCGACTTGCTGTGGCCAGTGGCATGACCAGTTGGAGTGCGTAGTTCTGAACGAGCCAGGCCGCACCAATGGGATTGACCAGCTTTTCAGGAGCATCCATCGCTCAATTATGAGGTCGATTAGTGTTCACTGCGCAAAAACGATGTTCTATAGAGGTCATGTGCTCGGGATCGTGTTCGACTACCGTGCCCGTGCAGAACCTAACCTGGCTGCGTTCATGACCAAGCTCGGCGCTGAAGATCAGGTGCGCGGCTTGGTCAAGGGATCTCTCTTCAACGTTCAGCTCCTTGGATCATGGGCCCCCGGCCACTGGAGCAGCCCGGCCCGTGAGCTCGCGGTATCGAGCTTGGGCGTACTGATGGTGGTTGGAACGTGGGTCAATCGTGGTTCTGAGTGCTAAGCATGCATGCTAGTCTCTGACAACTTGCTACCATGTTGGCGGTTGTGAGCCAGCGCACAAATCTGGCTGCGAGGCCGCGTTTTGATTGGTGGGCCGGATGAGGCTTGACCGGCGCCGTTGGCGCAATGACCGGCTGCAGTGGCGGTG
>JAJTDM010000116.1 GCA_021300575.1 Rubrivivax sp. | reverse complement strand
GCGCTCGATGCTCGCCGCACCACAGCCGAAGAAGGCGCGACCTTGAAGGCCGCGTAGCATGTCGATCCAGGAGCCGTCACCCCTCACAGTTCAACAGCAAGCGGGACATCGCCCAGCTCCTTGCCGAAGCACATTATTGCCTCGGCATAGTTAAAACCGAAGACCCAGTTCAGGCCACGGTCGAACCAGACCTGCGCCTCGGCGGACCTGGTTGTGATGTGTCGCGTATAGGTACCGAGATCGTAGGCTGAGCCTACGCCTGGCAGCACGACCCTGCCTCCAGAAGCCCATGTCAAAGCAGGGTCAGGAAAGCCGCCCGTAAGTCCGTCGACCTGACGATGAACGTCCAGGTTCTTCATCAACCACGCCCGAGGCCTCCGGGTCACCTGGCGCTTCACTTCAGGAGTTCACATGTTTCGTCACCCTTTGTTGTCTCGTGCTGTACTGGTCATGACCTTCGCTTTCGGTGGGGCTGCCATCGCGCAGGAGCGTCCGTGGTACGTCACGGTGGATGCCGGCCTGTCTCGCGCGGCCGACCCCGATTTCGCAGGTGGCCGCCTGTCCACCCGTCAGGGCATGGCCTACGGCGGGGCCATCGGTAGGCAGATGGGCCCGGATTTCCGCCTGGAGGCTGCGGTGATGTACCGCAACAACCCGGTTCGCCAGGTAAGCAGCCCCGGATTCGATGCCCGGCCGGGTGACGCGGATTGGGCTTCGCTGTTTCTCACGGTGAACGCGTTCTACGATCTCCCGGCCTTCAAGCTCGGATCGGCCAGTGTGCGGCCCTACGTCGGGCTGGGCATAGGGCGCGCGCAGGAGGTGGACACCGATCTGACGGCCGCTGGCGTGGCACGTGAGTACTCCGGCTCGGGCAGCGCGCGGCAGGTGATGGCGGGCCTGCGGTGGAACTACGGCAGCCCCTGGACGGCGGACCTGGGCCTGTCCCGTGCCGATGCGGGCACCATTCGCATGGCTGCCACGGGCGGGGGTGCCGCTGTCGATGCACGCTACCGCGCCACCACATTCACCGCGCGCTTGGGTTATCGCTTCTGATGTCGCCCAAAGCCCGCAGCGACGGCCTGGTGTTGGGCGGGCTGCTGCATGATGCCGCCCACCATGAACCGCATCCTTCTGGTTGAAGACCACGCCCACATGCGCGAACTGGTGGCGCGTGAGTTGCAGCACGCAGGAATCGCAGCCGACGCCGTGGGCCGCGTCAGCGAGGCTGAGGCCTGCCTGGCCCAGGTGCGCTACGGCGCCCTGGTGCTGGACCGCGGGCTGCCCGAGGGGGATGCACTGTCCTGGTTGCGTCGCCTGAGAGCCCGGCAAGTGCTGGTGCCTTGCCTGCTGCTCACGGCGCGCGACGCGCTGCATGACCGTGTGGATGGGCTGGAGGCCGGCGCGGATGACTACCTGGCCAAGCCCTTCGAGCGTGACGAACTGGTGGCCCGCGTGCGTGCCTTGCTGCGCCGGCAGCAGGCCTGGGTGGCCAGCGCGCCGCAATGGGCCGGGCTCTCGGTCAGCCCGGAGGGTGCACGCCTGAGTTGCGGTCGCTCGAGCGTCAACCTGCCACCCAGCGAACTTCAACTCATGCTCGCGTTGGTGCGGGCGCAAGGGCAGGTGGTGCGCCGCAGCGCGCTGGAGGCTGTTGCGTGGGGCTTGACCGAGCCGGTCACGGCCAATGCCTTGGACGTGGCCGTTCATCGCCTGCGCCGCAAGCTCGACGTTCTGGGCAGCACGGTTCGCCTGGTGAACACCAAGGGCGTGGGTTTTTCGCTGGAGCCCTCCTCTAGCGTGTCCGGGCCGCAAGATGAGCGCGCCGGTTGAGCCTGTGATGCCCGGTGCGCCCGGCAAGCCCGCCCCGGCCGCTTCGCGCCGAACCGCCAGCCTGGCCCTGCGCCTCGCGCTGGGCTTCGCGCTGGCGTTTGGCTCCACCGCCTTGCTGGTGGTGGGGGTGCAGGCCGTGCTGGCCGAACGTTTCGGTCATCTCGTCACCCGCATGAGCATGGAGGGTCAGGCCGAAGAAATCTTCGACGGCTTGGTGCTCGATGCCGAGAAGCGGGTCGTCGGCGTGCAGCTGGACCACGGTGATGCGGTGGGCTTCGACGACTTCTTCGCCAACCTGAAGTTCCGCGTGCTGGACGGTGCCGGGCAGGTCGTCGCCAGCAACGAGGTGGACCGACGCTCCCTTCTCGCCGATCGCGCTCTTTCTGCACAACCCGGCTTTTTTGGCGTGGTGCCCTTCGACGGGGGTGACTTCTTCGTCGCCGCCTCGGAGCGCAAGGTCCACGGGCGTCCCTACGTCCTGCAACTCGCGCGCAGTGACCGGTTCGAGCTGCTGGCCCGGGAGGCCCTCACGCCGGCCATCACCGAGACCGTGCTGCTGCTGGGCACCTTGTCCGTCTTGATCTTCGCGCTGGCGGGCGCCTTGGCGGTGCGTTCGGTGCTTCGCCCTATCCGCGTTGCCGAGCAGGCGGCGCGCAGCGTGGGCGGTCGCAACCTCGCAGCCCGGCTGCCGGAGGACCCGATGCCGGCGGAGATCCGGCCGCTGGTCCAGGCCTTCAACGGCGTGCTGCAGCGGCTGGAACGCTCTTTCCAGGAGCAGGAGCGCTTCATCGCCAACGCAGCGCACGAGTTGAAGACGCCCCTGGCCCTGGCACGTGCCCGTGTCGAGACCGGACTCGGCAGTGAGGAAGACCGCGCCCGGCTGCTGCAGGACCTGGACACGATGGGGCGGCAGGTGCAGCAACTGCTGCAACTGGCGCAGGTGGCGGATGCACAGGCGATGCGGCCCACCCCCCTGCGTCCCACGGAGGTGGCCCGCGAGGTCCTGGATCATCTGGCTTTCAAGGCGCACCGGGCGGACGTCACCCTCCACCTGGAAGAGCCCGCGCAGGACGTGCTGATCAACGCTGACGCCGGGGCGCTGTTCGTACTGCTGAAGAACCTGGTCGAGAACGCGATTGACTTCTCGCCGCCGGGCGCGGATGTCAAGGTCCTGCTGAGCAGCACCGGCGTCAGCGTGGAAGACCGCGGTCCCGGCATCCCGCCCGAGCTCCGTTTGCAGGTGTTCGAGCGTTTCTGGCGCGCGCCTGGCCAGGCCCGGACGGGATCAGGCCTGGGGTTGGCGCTGGTGAGCGAGATCGCCTTGGTGCATGGCTGGACAGTCGCCTGCGCGCAGGGTTCCGGGGGAGGCGCCTTGTTCACCGTGTATTGGCGGCCTTGAGCTGTTGTTCTTGGCACGGGTGATGCCCGACGCAGCGCAAGGTTGCCAAGTCGCGCCGCTCAGCGCTGCGGCATGTCCTTGACCGAATAGCCCAGGCTCACGCCGGCGTCGGCAGGAATGGGTGGCATCTGGGCGTTCCACGCCTCCCAGGCCTGGGCCATGCGTTGCAGGCGGTCGCCTTCGAAGGCGGCCCGGTTGGCCCGCTCGCGCTCGTCGGACGCGATGTCGAAGAGGTAGTCGTGGCCGTCCACGCGAAGGTACTTCCACCGGCCTTCCCGCAGGACGCGCTGCCCACGGTGGTTCATGCGCCAGGCCATGGTTCTGGGGAAGGTGTAGCTTGCGTCACGCAGCACCTGCATCAGGGACACACCGTCCAGCGGGTGCGCCGCGTCTGGGCGGACGCCCGCAGCATCGAGCATGGTGGCGGACCAGTCCATGGTCATGCAGTGCTGGTCGGTGGTGCCGCCGGGCTGCACCACCGCGGGCCACTGCGCGATCCAGGGCACGCGGATGCCGCCTTCCGTCAGGTCCATCTTGCCGCCCACCAGCGGCCAGTTGTCCGAGAAGCGTTCTCCGCCGTTGTCGCTGGTGAATACCACCAGCGTGTTGTCCAGGCGGCCGCACTGGCGCAGCGCCTCCAGCACCTGGCCAATGCCTTCGTCCATGTGGTGGATCATCCGCCGGTAGGTGTGGATGTTGCCGCCGGCCAGGTGGAAGAGCGTGCCTTCCACCTTCAGGTCGCCGTCCTCCCGCGTCTGCCAGGGCCAGTGGGGGGCGGTGTAGTGCAGGCTCAGGAAAAGCGGCGCATCGCCTGCGCCCGCGTGCTGTATCCAGTCGACCGCCCGGCGCGTGATCTGGTCGGTGAGATAGCCCTCCTGGGCGAGTTCCTGCTCGCCAAGCCACAGGTCCTTGCGGCCGGAGGAATCCGCATGGGTGAAGTAGTCCACCCCGCCGCTCATCGGGCCGAAGAACTCCTCGTAACCCGACTTCAGCGGGCCGAAGTGGGGCGGATAGCCCAGGTGCCACTTGCCCATCAGGGCGGTGCGCCAGCCGGCGCCGCGCAGCAGGGAAGGCAGCGTCGGGTGGTCCGGCGGCAGCCCGAGGGTATCGCTGCCACGGCTACGGCTGTTGATGGGCTCCTCGGCCGCCCCACGCAGGCGGTACTGGTAGCGGCCGGTCATCAGTGCAAAGCGTGTGGGCGAGCACACCGGTGAGTTCGCGTAGCCCTGCGTGAACCGCAGGCCGCTGGCGGCCATGCGGTCGAGCACGGGAGACACCGGTCCGAACGTGGCGTCGCGCCCGCCGTAGCACCCCAGGTCGGCGTAGCCCAGGTCGTCGGCGACGATGAAGACGAAGTTCGGGCGTTGGTTTGCCGCCATGAGAGGGCCGCTCAAGACTCAGGACCTCACTCTTCCGGGGTGAAGCCCGAGGCCTTGACCACCGGCTCCCACATCTCGCGCTCACGGGCTTGCAGCGCCACCAGTTCGGGCGTGCTGCTGGGCGCGGCCACCAGACCCAGCCTGGTGATGCGCTCCTTGGCGGCGGGCGTGGCCAGCGTCGTGTGGATGGCCTGCCGCAGACGGTCCACCGTGGCGGTCGGCGTGGCGGCGGGTGCGAACACCGCGAACCACAGGGGCACTTCCAAGTTGATGCCCAGTTCCTTCATCGTCGGCACGCCGTCGACGAAAGGCGTCCTCGTGGCGCCTGTGGTGGCGATGATGTTCACCCGCCCGGCCTTGTGAAGCTCGAGCGCCTCGGTCACCGGGCTCACCGCCGCGGCGATGGTGCCGCCGGCCAGGTCGTTCATCGACAGGGCGGAGCCTCGGTAGGGCACGTGGGTCATGGGCACGCCGATCTGGCGCGAGAAGGCCACGCCCACGAAGTGGGGCAGGGTGCCCGCCCCCGGTGAGGCGAAGGCTGCCTTCTGGCCCGCGCCGGCCAGCCAGGCCCGAAACCCCTTCATGTCCTTGGCCGGGACCAGGGGGCCGATGGTGAGCGCGAAGTCACCGCTGGCCACGCGCGTGACCGGCACGAAGTCCCGCGCGGGCTCGTAGCGCAGGTTGCGGAACACATGCGGGAACAGCGTCATCGGCCCCTGCGGCGCGATCAGCAGGGTGTCGCCGTCAGGAGCTGCTGCCTTGACCTGTTCGACGGCGAGCCTGCCTGCTGCACCCGAGCGGTTCTCCACCACGGCCGTCCGGCCCAGCCCCGCCTGCAGGGCGTCTGCGGTCAGCCGGGCAAGGGCGTCGACGCTGCCGCCCGGCGCGAAGCCCACCACGATCTTGATGGGCGCCTGCGTCTGTGCAGTGGCCGTCATGCTCGGCGTGGCCCCGGCCAGCAGGATCGCGCCCGGCAGGGCGCGGCTGAGATGTGGCGCGATCAATGGGAACAGGGCGCTGGACAGGATGCGGCGGCGGTTCATGGGGAGTTCCTCACAAAGGGTTCAGGCTGCGATCAGGGCGTGACCTTGCGGGACTGTATAGCCTGACTGGCCCTGCCACGCCCCCAGGGCGAAGGAGGTTACGGCCCGTGCGCATTTACGTTTTCCTAGCGCTGAATCGCGTGCTGAAATCGGTCTTCCACTCTACCCATCATCAGATGGAACCGCCGCCGTGAGCCCAGCACCCCTGCCCCGCCGCTTCCACCAACTCGACGTCTTCACCGCCACGCCCCTCAAGGGCAACCCGCTCGCGGTCGTGCACGACGCGCAGGGGCTGGACGATGCCACCATGGCCGCGTTCGCGCGCTGGACCAACCTGTCGGAGACCACCTTCCTGCTTCCTCCCGAAGACCCGGGCGCCGACTACCGCGTGCGCATCTTCACGCCGGGAGGCGAGCTGCCCTTCGCCGGCCACCCCACGCTGGGCAGCTGCGCCGCCTGGCTGGCTGCGGGCGGGCAACCCCGGTCAGCGGGCCTCGTGGTGCAGGAGTGCGGCGTGGGCCTGGTGCCCGTCCGGCGCGAGGGCGCGCGGCTGGCGTTTGCTGCGCCGCCGCTGCGCCGCACCGGCCCGCTGGAGGCCGATCTGGTGGATCGCATCGTGGCGGGTCTGGGGCTGGCCGCAGGCGACATCCTCGATCATCAGTGGGTGGACAACGGCCCGTGCTGGTGTGCGGTGCTGCTGGGCTCGGTCGAGCAGCTGCGCGCGCTGCGCCCCGACTTCGGCGCGCTGCGGGACCTGAAGCTGGGGGTCGTGGCGCCCTGTGAACTGGATGAAGACACGGCCTTTGAAGTGCGCGCCTTCGTGCCGGGACTCGGCATCAACGAAGACCCGGTCACGGGCAGCCTGAATGCCGGGATCGCGCAGTGGCTGATGGACGCCGGACTGGCGCCCTACCACTACGTTGCCAGCCAAGGGTCGGCCCTGGGGCGCGAGGGGCGTGTGCATGTGGACCGCCAGGGCGGTGACATCTGGGTCGGTGGCGATGTGGTGGTGTGCATCGAGGGCGAGGTGCGGTTGTGAATACCCATCTTGACCACCTCATCGTGGCCGCAGCCACGCTGGCCGAGGGCGTGGCCTGGTGCGAGGAGGTGCTGGGCGTCACCCCCGGTCCGGGCGGTCAGCACCCGCTGATGGGCACGCACAACCGCCTGCTGAAGATCGCCACGCCCACCTGCCCTGACGCCTACTTCGAGATCATCGCCCTGGACCCGCAGGCCGCACCGCCCCAGCGCGTGCGCTGGTTCGGTCTGGACGAGCCTGCTCTGCGCGAACGTATTGCTCAAGAACCGCGGCTGATCCATGCCGTGGCGCGCTCACCCCAGTTGGACATGCACCGCTTCGGCCTCATCCAGGTCGGCCTGCAGCCGGGGGTTCCGGTGCAGGCGGGTCGGCAGACCCCGCAGGGCCCGCTGGCCTGGCAGATGCTGCTGCGTGACGATGGCCGCCTGCTGTGCGGCGGGGCGCTGCCCACGCTGATCCAATGGGAGGGCCGTCATCCGGCGCAGGCCATGCCGGACTCCGGCGTCACGCTGTCTTCCTTGACACTGCGCGGAGTGCCCGAGCGCGCAGCGGAGGTACTGCGCTTGCAGGGCGTGACGGTCGAGCCGGTGGCGCCCTCATCCTCCGCACCCGCCCTGACGGCGGTGTTGCAGACGCCGCGTGGCGAGGTGACGCTGCACAGTGATGCGCCTTGAGCAGCCCGCGCACCTCGAACCGAAGCACCTCCCCAGATCACTGCAAGAGACCTGCATGACCGAAGAACTGTTCCGCGAAGACGCCACCTTGTTGCAGTGCGAAGCGCAGGTGCTCGAGGTGGACGAGTGGCCCGACGGCAGCCGCGCCGTGGTGCTGGACCGCACCGTGTTCTATCCGCTGGGCGGCGGACAGGCCGGCGATGCCGGCGTGCTGACGCTGGCCGACGGCCGCGAGGTGCCGGTGGCCGACACGCGCAAGCACAAGGACCGGCCCGGGGCCATCGCCCATCTGCTGGCGCCGGGCGCTGACACTTCCGGCCTGGCGCCGGGAGCACGCGTGACAGCCCGCATCGATGCGCTGCGGCGGCGTGCCCACATGCGGTTCCACACGGCCACCCATCTGTTGTGCGCCCTGGTGCCGCACCCGGTGGACGGATGCTCCATCACCGCAGGCTATGCCCGGCTGGACTTCCACATGACCGAGCCGCTGGACAAGGAGACGCTCACCGCCGGCATCGCCCGCCTGGTGGCCGGGGCGCACGCCGTGCGCCACCGTTGGATCAGCGAAGAGGAACTGGACGCCAACCCGGGTCTGGTGCGCAGCATGAGCGTGCAGCCCCCGCGGGGCCTGGGCCGCGTTCGGGTGCTGGAGATCGAAGGCGTGGACCTTCAGCCTTGCGGTGGCACCCACGTGGCCAACACCGCCGACATCGGCCCCGTCATCGTCACAAAGATTGAAAAGAAGAGCGCGATGACCCGCAGGGTCATCCTCGGCTTTGCCGAGTCAGCCGTAGGCTGAGCGCTCTTCGTTCGGCGCAGGCTCACATCGCGTCAGCGATGTGAAGGCCCGCAGGGCCGGCCGAAGCCAAAAGAAGTCAGCCCAGACCCGTAGGGTCGTGCTCGGCTTCGCCGAGCAGGCCGCAGGCCAGGGCTGACTTCTACCGGCGCAGGCTCACATCGCGCAGCGATGTGAAGGCCCGCAGGGCCGGCCGAAGCCAAAAGAGCGCCCCCGCGAACTCCGATGGCGACACGCCCCTGAGGTCAATTGCGTTGGTACACGTCGTGGCAGGCCTTGCAGGCCTGTCCTACGGCACCTACAGCCGGTCGCAATTGGTCCAGCGTTCCGACACGCGCCGCCGCCACCAGTTTCGCCGACTCCTCATGCAACTTGGTCACCATCCCATCGAACTTCGCACGCTCAGTCCAGATCTCGGGCTTGGCGCGAGAGTTGCCCCGGTCGGCAGTACCTTCGATGAAGGCGCCATACGGCAAACGGTCGATCATGTCCACCAGGGTTGCGTGCTCCAGCGCCGCCTTGGGGTCGTAGGGAATGCGGCCGCTGACCATCGCCGCCAACCGTCCCAGGTGGTAGCTCTGCAGGAACATCCCGGATTGGCGGTACTTGACCGCGTCTTCCGGCCGGTTGAACTGCATCTGTGCGCTGGCGTTAAGGGCGGTCAGCAGCGTTAGCCCGGATATTTCATCAGTAGCAGGTCGGCGGCCTCGTGCCGAGGCGCGTTTTCATAGGTAGCTGAAGCCAATGAAAACCGAGGACCGCCGATGCCAAAGTGTACCGATGAG
>JAJTDM010000115.1 GCA_021300575.1 Rubrivivax sp. | reverse complement strand
CCTTTGCCGTGCGACAACGCGATCGGCAGACGGCCATAGGTGTTCATCACGTGCGGCATGGGCCGGGTGACGGCGGGATCGGCGACGGCGTTCATGGTCTCGGGTCCTCGTGTCAAGCAGTGTCGTGAGCAAAGAAAAAGGGCCGGAGGGCACCTTGCGGCGCGGGTCCGGCCGGGGTTGATTCTAGGTTCGTGTCAGGGTGTCAGCGCCCGGCCAGCCGGCGGTGAGAAGCTTGGGCGATGCTGCAATGCAACACGCCGAAGGCACAATGCCTTTGGTGTCCGGTGCGGGCGGCTCTCCTGGCGTACGAGGGGTCTTCCCGCAGGAGCCTTCTGCCTTTGTCCTCCAGATCTTGCGACCTCATGGCATGAGTTCCCAGCGAAAAGTCTTCATTCAGGGCATCACGCGCGACGGCCGGGCCTTCCGCCCCAGTGACTGGGCCGAGCGCCTGGCCGGCGCCATGTCGTCCTTCAGGCCTGGCGGAGGCGTGGGCGGGATTGGTGCCTTCATAGGGTACTCGCCGTATTGCTTTCCCAAGGTGATCGACGGCGTGAAATGCGTGATCGTCAGCCAGGAGCTTCGCGCCGCCGAGCCCATGGCCTGGGACTTCGTCATGAACTTCGCACGCGACAACGAGTTGCAGGTGTTCGAGGCCTGTTTGTTGCCTGAGGGGCCTGAGGGACGTGGGGCGTCCAGTGGGCCACCTGCGCCGTCAGCGTCGCCCGGCTGAAGCCGGTGGCGCAGAGCAGGCCCGTCAACGAAAAAGGCCCGCAATCGCGGGCCGTTTTGGCTGAGAGAACGGAAAGATCTCAGGCGGCCAGCGCCTTGATCTTGGACGACAACCGGCTCTTGTGGCGGGCGGCCTTGTTCTTGTGAAACAGGCCCTTGTCGGCGATGGAATCGATCACACTCTGACCGTTCTTGAACAGATCTGCTGCCTTGGTCTTGTCGCCAGCCGTCACGGCCTTCTGGATGTTCTTGACCACCGTGCGGAACTGGGACCGCAGCGCCGAGTTGTGCGCGTTCAGCTTGACGTCCTGACGCACGCGCTTGCGGCCCGAGGCGATACGAACGGTCTTCTTCTTGGCTTTGGACGAGGTGGCCATTTGTTTGCTTGGGCGGCGCCGCCGCGCTCTGGGTTGATTGCTATGGTGCGGGCTGCAAAGCCCAAAGACTTTCGAGTATATCAACACTCGCTGGGGTCAACGGTGCGGTGCCTGCCTCAGGTGTGTTGTGGCCAACGGTGCTCCCGTAAACTGCCCGTTGATTCAATGTCTTGCTCACCGTGAACCTTCTCAAGGCGGCCTCGACCGTTTCCCTGTTGACGTTGGCCTCCAGGGTCACCGGCCTGGTGCGGGAGCAATTGATGGCAGCGGCCTTCGGGGCCAGTGCCATCACCGATGCCTTCAACGTCGCCTTTCGCATCCCGAACCTGCTGCGCCGACTGTTCGCCGAGGGAGCGTTCTCCCAGGCCTTCGTGCCGCTGCTGGCGGCTTCGCGCGAGCGCGACGGTGACGAAGCCACCCATCGGCTGGTGGATGCCGTGGCCTCAGTGCTCTGGTGGGTGTTGCTGGCCACGGTGGTGCTGGGAGTGGTGGGCGCACCCGTCGTCGTCTGGATGATGGCGTCGGGTCTGGCCGCGTTTGATCAGGCGGTTTTCCTCACCCGGCTGATGTTTCCCTACATCGCCTGCATGTCGCTGGTGGCGCTGGCCGCCGGCGTGCTGAACACCTGGCAACGGTTTGCCGTGCCTGCGGCGACCCCGGTGCTGTTGAACCTGTCGTGGATTGCTGCGGCGTGGTGGGGGGCGCCCTGGTTCCAGACGCTCGGCGTGGAGCCGATCTACGCGGTGGCGGCCGGGGTCATGGTCGGTGGCGTGCTGCAGTTGGCGGTGCAGTGGTATGCCCTGCGCCGCTTGGGCATGGTCCCGCGCCTGGCCTGGACGCCGGGAAGGATTGCCGAGGCCTGGGCCCACCCGGGGGTGGGTCGCATCCTGCGGCAGATGGCGCCCGCCTTGCTGGGCGTGTCGGTGGCGCAGGTGTCGCTGCTGATCAACACGCAGATAGCCTCCCACCTGACAGTGGGTTCCGTGTCCTGGTTGACCTATGCCGATCGGCTGATGGAGTTCCCCACGGCTTTGCTGGGCGTGGCCTTGGGCGTGGTGCTGCTGCCGCGGTTGGCCGCGGCCCAGGCCGGTGGCGACGGCCAGGCCTATTCGGCCATGCTGGACTGGGGCCTGCGCATGGTGGTGCTCCTGGCACTGCCTTGCGCCGTGGCCTTGCTGTTGTTTGCGGAACCGCTGGTGGCCGTGCTCTACCACTATGGCCGCTTCACTGTCCAGGACGCTGCCCAGACGGTGACGGCCCTTCAGGGCTACGGGGCGGGCTTGCTGGGCCTGATCGCCATCAAGGTGCTCGCCCCGGGTTTCTACGCGCGGCAGGATGTGCGCACGCCCGTGCGCATCGCCGTGGTGGTGCTGATCATCACCCAGGGCCTGAATGCCGCCTTCGTACCCTGGCTCGGCCATGCCGGCCTGGCCCTGTCCATCGGGCTGGCCGCGATGATCAATGCGGCCTGGCTGCTCATCGGCCTGCTGAGAACGGGCGCGTACCACCCGCAACCGGGGTGGGGTGTCTTTCTGCTGCGCGTGCTGTTGGCTTGCGGGGTGCTGGCCGCCGGGCTGTGGGCGGCGAACATGCGCCTGGACTGGCTGGCCCTGCAGGCCACACCCTGGTTGCGCGCGTGGTGGCTGGCCGGGGCCGTGGCTACGGCTGCGCTGGTGTACTTCGCCACTCTTCGGGCCCTGGGGCTGCGGTGGTGGGCCACCATGCGGCGGGCACCTTGACCCTTGCACTAGACTTCCCCAGATGAAGGTGACCGTAGAGGTGGAACTGTGAGCGGCGGCGTGCATCTGGGGGTGCCGTCGAGCCTGGACTACTTCGCCACGCTGGTGGCCCAGGACGAGGGCTTTCCCCTGCTGGAGGCCGCCATCGCCGTGGGGCAGGACCGGGACACCTCCCTGGACCCGCAATCGGTGATGGTGGCGCTGGACCGGCTGGGCGCACGGCTGGCCCGGCGCATCCCATCCGATGCCGTGCCCCTGCAGCGCCTGCGCTGGTTGAACCGCTACTTCTTCGATGAGCTGGCCTTCGGCGGCAACGTCAATGACTACTACGCTGCCGAAAACAGCTACGTTCACTGCGTGCTGGATTCCCGCCGCGGCATTCCCATCACCCTGGCCCTGCTGTACATGGAGATGGCCGCACATGCGGGTCTGAAGGCGCGTGGCATCAGCTTCCCGGGCCACTTCCTCGTCAAGCTGCGCCTGCCCCGGGGAGAGGTCGTCATCGACCCCTTCACCGGGCAATCCCTGTCCCGCGAAGAACTGGAGGAGCGCCTGGGGCCTTACCGTCGCCAGCGCGGGCTGTTGGGCGACTTCGAGGTGCCGCTGGGCTTGTTCCTGCAGGAGGCCACGCCGCGCGAGTTCCTGTCGCGCCTGCTGCGCAACCTCAAGGAAATCCACCTCTCGGCCGAGGACTGGCCTGCGCTGCTGAGGGTGCAGGAAAGGCTGGTGCGGCTGGCGCCCCTGGCTTGGGCTGAACGCCGAGACCGGGGGCTGGCTTATGCCGAGCTGGGCATGGATGAACCGGCGCTGGCCGATCTGCTGACCTACCTGCAGCACTGCAGCGAGGCGGAGGACGCACCAGCCTTGCGCGAACGCATGTCCCGCATGGGCGGCGCCGACAACGGGCGCCGGCCTTCATGAGCCTCAGTCCCGCGCAGCGCCAGTTGCTGGGGTGGCTGGCCATCGGCCTGACCGGGTTCGGGCTGCTGTGGCTGCTGGCGCCGGTGCTGACCCCGTTCCTGATCGGTGCGATCCTGGCCTACGCCCTGCATCCCGCCGTGGAGTGGCTCGCAGCCCGCCGTGTGCCGCGGGTGCTGGCTGTGCTCATCGTGGAGGTGGCCATGGTGCTGGCCCTGCTGGCCACCGTGCTGTTGATCGTGCCGATCCTGTCCAAGGAGATTCCGCTGTTGCAGGCGCAGATTCCATTGCTGGCAGAGCGGCTGAACCAGACCTTGTCGCCTTGGCTGGCGCAGCAGGGCATCCATGTGTCGCTGGACGTTCCCAGCATCAAGGCCTTCGTGCTGAAGTACCTGAATGCCAATGCCGAGGAGGGGCTGGCGGCGCTGCTGAGTTCTGCGCGCATTGGCGGCAGCGTGGCCCTGGCCATCGCTGGCAACCTGGTGCTGGTGCCGGTGGTGCTGTTCTACCTGTTGATGGACTGGCCCCGTATCGTCGCGCGGGTCCAGGCGCTCATACCGCAGCGTCAGGCCAACTCGGTCAATGCCTTTCTGGAGGAGTGCGATGCGCTGCTCGGCCAGTACCTGCACGGGCAATTGCTGGTGATGCTGGTGCTGGCTGTGTACTACGCGGTGGGTCTGGCGCTCTTCGGTTTTGACCTGGCCCTGCCGCTGGGGGTGTTCACCGGACTGGCGATCTTCATCCCGTACATCGGCTTCGGCCTGGGTCTGGCGCTGGCGCTGCTGGCCGGGATGCTGGAGTTCGCCAGCCTGCATGGCCTGGTGGCCGTGGCCGTCGTGTATGGCGTGGGTCAGGTGCTGGAGAGCTTTGTGCTGACGCCGCGCCTGGTAGGCGAGCGCATCGGCCTGAGTCCTCTGGCCGTCATCTTCGCCCTGCTGGCCTTTGGCCATCTGTTCGGCTTCGTGGGGGTGCTGGTGGCCCTGCCTTTGAGTGCCGTGGCCCTTGTGGCGCTGAACCGCCTGCGAACGGCCTATCTCGGCAGCCGGCTCTTCACCGGATGAGGCAGGTTCCGCTTCCCCTGGTGGCGCAGTCGGTGGCCACCTTCGACTCCTTCATCCCCGGCTGCAATGAATGGCTGGTGTCGCAGTTGCGCGCCGACGTGCCGCCACGTTCGCCCGTGTATCTGTGGGGGCCTTCCGGCAGCGGCAAGACGCACCTGCTGCAGGCCCTGCGTCACGCCTGCGAGGCCGTGGGCGCCAGGGTGGCGACCTGGGGCCACGAGGTACCCGGAGCAGCGGCCTTCAATGAGGGTGTGGGTCTGCTGATCCTGGACGATGTGCACCTGCTGGATCCGCAATCCCAACACGCGGCCTTCGGCCTGCTGGTGGAGGCGCACCCGTGGACCCGCCGCTGCGTGAAGACCTGCGTACCAGGCTGGGCTGGGGGCAGGTGCACGCCGTGGAGTCTTTGCCAGAGGTCCAGACCCGCGACGCGCTGCGCACCGAAGCCGGACGTCGCGGCCTGGTCCTGGGAGACGAGGTGCTCGACTACCTGCTGAGCCGTTTCGCCCGTGACCTGGGCCACCTCATGCAGCTGCTCGACCGGCTGGACCACTACGCGCTGTCCCGTGCCAGGCCGGTGACCGTGCCGCTGCTGCGGCAGATGTTGGCGGAGGATCCGGCGCCTCCAGGCCAGGAACTCCAGGCAGGACTGGAGTTGGGCACATGAGGCTGACCTTGTTCGACCTGGATGGCACGCTGCTGCCTACGGATTCCGACCACGCCTTTGGCGAGTTCATGGTGCACATCGGCTGGGCCGACGCGCAGGAACACGCACGGCGCAACGATGCCTTCTTCCAGGATTACCAGGCCGGCCGCCTGGACATTCAGGCCTACATCGAATTCGCCACATCGTCCTGGCGCCACCGCACTGAGGCAGACCTGCAGCGCATGTCGGAACGCTTCATGCGAGAGGTGATCGCTCCCCATCTGCGCGAACCGGCCCGTGCGCTGGTGGACAGGCACCGCCAGCGAGGTGATCGCCTGGCCATCGTGACGGCCACCAATGACTTCATCACCGGGCCCATCGCGCAGGCCTTCGACATCGACACCTTGATCGCCACCGAACTCGAGCGCGACCAGCTGGGCCGTGTCACCGGCCGCATCCGGGGCACCCCTTGCCTGCGAGAGGGCAAAATCGAGCGCGTGGGCCAGTGGCTTGCGCAGCAGGGTGCACGGCTGGATGACTTCGAGGAAGTCACTTTCTACAGCGACTCCACCAACGACCTGCCCCTGCTGGAACTCGTCTCCCACCCGGTGGCCACCAATCCGGCACCCGCCCTCGCCAAGATCGCTGCCGAGCGCGGCTGGACCGTCCTGAAACTCTTCGAATGATCAAGAAACTCATCCACCGGTTGCTGGGCAAGTCCAGCGGGACCGACCAACCCGCCGAGCCTGAGCTCAAGGCAACCCCGCTGGGCCAGCGGGTGGAAATCAGCGCGGCACAGCACGGCATCGATCCTGACCTGCTGGACGACCACGCCGTGCGGGTGGTGAGCACTTTGCAGGGAGCGGGCTTCGAGGCCTATGTCGTGGGCGGCGCGGTGCGTGACCTGCTGGTGGGCCGGCGCCCCAAGGATTTCGACGTGGCGACCAATGCCACGCCCGAGCAAGTCAAGGCGCTGTTCCGCCGGGCTTTCATCATCGGCCGGCGCTTTCGCATCGTGCACGTGGTGTTCGGCCGGGGTCGGGAGCATGAGGTCATCGAGGTGTCGACCTTCCGGGCCTTGCTGGCGGCCGAGGCCGCAGAGCAGGTCGAGGGCAACGAGAAGACCTCGCGCGCCGAACTGGCGGGCAAGACCCACGTGGTGGACGCCAGCGGCCGCGTGCTGCGCGACAACGTCTGGGGCCCGCAGGTCGAAGACGCCGCGCGGCGTGACTTCACCGTCAACGCCATGTACTACGACCCCGTCACCCGCACGGTGGTGGACTATCACGGGGGCTTTGCCGATGTCCGGGCCCGGGTGCTGCGCATGATCGGCGACCCCCTCACCCGCTACCGGGAAGACCCCGTGCGCCTCTTGCGCGTGGCCCGCTTCGTGGCGAAGCTGGGCTTCAGCGTCGAGCCCAAGACCCTCAAGCCCGTGCAGGCCATGGCCGTGAGCCTGGCCCAGGTGCCGGGCTCGCGCCTGTTCGACGAGATGGTCAAGCTGCTGCAGACCGGCCACGCCGTGGCCAGCTTGGAGGTGCTGCAGCGCATGGGGCTGATCCAGGGCGTTTTTCCGGTGGTGGAGGCCGCTTTGGAAGGCGCCTCGCAGGATCCGCGGCGCAAGGCCTTCATCGATCTGGCGCTGCAGGACACCGACCGCCGTGTGGGCGAGGGCAAGCCCGTGGCGCCGAGCTTCCTCCTGGCCTGCTTGTTGTGGCACGAGGTGCTGGGACGCTGGACCACGCTGAAGGAGGCCGGGGAGTCGCCCTTCCCGGCGCTTCAGCAGGCCATCGACGCCGTCTTCGAGGCGCGCATTGGCGACATCTCCGGCCGCGGCAAACTCGCCGCCGACATGCGCGAGATCTGGCAGATGCAGCCCCGGCTGGAGCGGCGCACCGTATCGTCGGCGCCGGGCCTGATCGATCAACCGCGCTTTCGCGCCGGTTTCGACTTCCTGCGCCTGCGCGCCGATGTGGACGAGGTGCCGCAGGAATTGGCCGAATGGTGGGAGGACTATTCGCTGGGCACCGAGGACGAGCGCGAAGCCCTGCTGCAGGCGCTCAAGGCCTCGCAGACGCGGCGCGTGCCCGCCTCGCGCGCGCGCCCGGAAGGGCCCCGTCCCGCCAGTGCGCCTGCGGCTGCGCCGTCCGCTGACGGTGATGCGCCCACAGCCCCGGAGGCCGACGACACGGACTCGCCCGACCGCCGGCGTCGTCGGCGCCGCCGCCGCGGTGGGCGCGGTGCGGCTACAGGGGAGAGTGGCGCATCGGGCGCCTGATACCTGAGTCTGGCCCAGCTAAAGATCGGTCAGGAGGTCATCACCCTGCTGGTGTTCGTGCCGTTTGCGGTGCTCTACATGGGTGAGCCCCTGAAGCTGGATTACCTCTGGGCGGGGCTGTGCCTCGTGCGGGCGGTGTATTTCATCTTTCGGGTGGCCTGAGGCTGCGCGCAGGGCTCAGACTCTGACGACCGCCGAGGTGCCGGCCTGAGTGCTTCGGGTGGCACTCAGTTCCCATTCGAAGAAATTCTGGATGCTGAAGGCCACCGTGCCCATGAACACGCCGGCCCCCACCATCAGCGCGGCGATGACGCCCAGCACGGGGCCCCAGGCGGTGCGTGTCCCGGGCTGTCCGGGGTTGCGCCTGGCATCCCACTTCTCGTCAGGCGTCAGGCCGTACAGGATGGCGCACAGCATGCCCAGGGAAATCATCAGGCCCAGCAAGGGGATCAGCAGCCAGGCCACGGTGTCGTCCTGCCCCAGCTGGCGCATGCGCACCACGCCCGCCAGTCCCAGGGCTGTGGGCAGAAGGTGAAGCCAACCCAAGGCGTCGGACGGGCCGTTCAGGTACAGGCGATGCAGACCGAGCGTGCCGCCCAGCACGGCCAGTCAGGTGGCCAGGGTCTTCGAGCGATAGCGCGTGGATGAAGCGGCAGGCATGGGTGCTGTCAGGATTCGATGTACGGGGCGATATCTTCGGGCCCCGCTGCTTCGGGTTGCACGGTGGCGGGCCGTCTGCCAAAGACTCGGACGCGCTGACTATAATGCGCGGTTTTCGGCGACGGCCCCTGACAGGGCGTATCTACGGCGCCGACCTCGGCGCAAGGTCCGCCCAAAGGCGGTGCTCGTGCCCATTCGATTGCCAGCCCCTGAGTGTCTCCTGGTGCGGCGGTCACCGACGATTCGAGAAACACTCGAGAAAAGGCAGTTCAACATGGTCGTGATCCGACTTGCTCGTGGCGGTGCCAAGGGCCGTCCCTTCTACAACATCGTGGTCGCCGACGCCCGTGAGCGTCGTGATGGCCGCTTCATCGAGCGCGTGGGTTTCTACAACCCCATGGCCGCTGGCGCGGAGCAGCCTCTTCGCGTGGCCCTGGACCGGGTGACTTACTGGTCCGGCGTTGGCGCCAAGCTGTCGCCTACTGTCGAGCGCCTGTTCGATCAGGCCCGCAAGGCGGCCTGAGCGCCGACCCCGCCCGCCTCGGCGCAGGCGGGGTCCGGCCAGTTTGCCAACCCTGCGTCAGCATGGACACTCCCTTTCCTGACGATGCGGTGGAAGTGGGCCGTATCTTGGGAGCCTGGGGCGTAAAAGGCTTGATCAAGGTCCAGCCTTTTTCATCGGACCCTCAGGCGCTGTTTTCCACCAAGCGCTGGTTTCTTCAGGCTCCGCAAGAAGTCGCCGCGCCGCTGGTAAGCGCTCTTGCGGCGCATCCCCTCTTGAAGGTGATTCAGGCCAAGGAGCACGGCGAAGTGGTCGTGGCCACTGTGCAGGACTTGCTGGGCCGTGATGCCGCGCAGGCACTGCGGGGTGCCCGCGTATTCGTCTCCCGGGCCAGCTTCCCCACGGCCGGGCAGGGGGAGTACTACTGGGTCGACCTGATCGGCCTGACCGTGGTGAACCGCCAGGGCGTTGTGCTCGGTGATGTGGTGGGCCTGATGGAGACCGGCGCGCATGACGTGCTGCGGGTCCGGCCTGCTGCTTCGCAGGGAGCCGACGCATCCGCGGTCTCGGAGGGCCCAACGGGCCGCGCCGGCAAGAAGGGTTCTGCCGGGTTAGCGGACAGAGCCGCGGTTGCCGCACCGTCGGAGTGCCTCATTCCTTTCGTGGCAGCCTATGTGACCGGGGTGGATCTGGCGCAGCGCCTCGTCACGGTGGACTGGGGCGTCGACTACTAGGCCCCTGACCACGTCGCCATGCGCTTTGATGTCGTCACGCTCTTCCCGGAGTTGTTCGCTCCGCACCTGGTGCACGGCATCACGCGGCGCGCCTTTGCTTCCGGCCAGGTGCAGGTGCGCCTGTGGCCCTTGCGAGACTTCGCACAAGACGCCTACCGACGGGTGGATGACCGACCTTACGGTGGCGGCCCCGGCATGGTGATGCTGGCTGAGCCGCTGGAGCGCGCGCTGAAGGCCGTGCGGACTGAGCGCGGCGGCGAAGCGCCTGTGGTGCATTTCACGCCCGCTGGTCGCCGGCTGGATCAGTCGCTGGTGCAGACACTGGCGCAGGGCCTGGGTGCCGTCATGATCTGTGGACGCTACGAAGGCGTTGACCAGCGCGTGATCGACCGGCACGTCACCCTGGAGATCAGCCTGGGGGACTTCGTGCTGTCAGGCGGCGAGTTGCCGGCCCTGGCGTTGCTGGACGCCGTGGCCCGGTTGCAGGAAGGTGTGCTGCAGGCACCCTCGCATCAGCAAGACAGCTTCTCCGATGGCCTGCTGGAAGGGCCGAGTTACAGCCGGCCGGAGGTGCTCCCCGATGGGCGCGCGGTGCCTGCGGCCCTGTTGTCGGGGCATCACAGGGAGATTGCGCGCTGGAAGCGTGAGCGCTCCCTGGAGTGGACGGCCCGGCGCCGCCCGGACCTGATCGAGCAGGCGCGTCTGGCCGGCCGCCTGACTTCGCAGGACGAGCAATTCCTGCTGCGGCTCGCACGCCAGCCATCGGGTCATCTCGGCCTATAATGACGGGCTTTGCGATCCTCTGACGGGCTCGCGGCGAGGGTTTCACTGATGGAGCCTGGCCGCAATGGTGGGCAGTGTCTGCTGATGCGATTTGCATCCGCAGCGCCGCCTGACAACATTCCAACACCCCCGTGCAAGACCGCCTAATGGAGTTCCCATGGACTTGATCCAGACCCTCGAGAAGGAAGAGATTGCCCGCCTGGGCAAGACGATTCCGCCCTTCGCCCCTGGCGACACCGTGATCGTCAGCGTGAACGTGGTTGAAGGTACGCGCAAGCGCGTCCAGGCCTACGAAGGCGTGGTCATCGCCAAGCGCAACCGGGGCCTGAACAGCAGTTTCATCGTCCGCAAGATCTCCAGCGGCGAGGGTGTGGAGCGTACCTTCCAGCTGTACAGCCCGCTGATCGCCGGCATCGAGGTCAAGCGCCGCGGTGATGTCCGCCGCGCCAAGCTGTACTACCTGCGTCAGCGCAGCGGCAAGTCAGCTCGCATCAAAGCCAAGCTGGACTGAGCTTGGGCGCGCCACCGGCGCGCCATGCGCCTTCTTCTCCCGGATCGCCCATGTCCTCGGCCCCACGGCCCAGGATCGTGGATCCGAAGGCCGTGCCGGTGGCGGGTACAGACGGACATTTGCCCGCAGTCCCTGCGGAAGTGTTGACGCCGCACGTCATCCGAAGCCGCTTTGCATCGGGCGGCTCCTGGCAGGCCGAGATTCCAGGCGACGCGATCCAGCAGGATCGGACGCCTTCACCGGCCTCGGTGCTGGTGCCCCTGGTGCAGCGTGACGACGGTCTGCATGTGCTGTTGACCCGCCGCACGGACCACCTGCACGACCATGCGGGCCAGATCAGTTTCCCCGGAGGACGTCAGGAACCCGAGGACGAGGACGAGACCGCCACGGCGCTGCGTGAAACGCGGGAGGAGATTGGCCTGGACTCGCGCCATGTGGAGGTGCTGGGCCGTTTGCCGGTCTACACCACGATCACACGCTTCGTCGTGACCCCGGTGGTGGCGCTGGTGCATCCGCCTTTCGAGTTGCAGTTGGACGCGTTCGAGGTCGCTGAGGCCTTTGAAGTGCCACTGCCGTTCCTGATGAACCCGGCACACCATCAGCGCCATGTGTTCGAAGCGCCGGGCGTATCCCGCCAGTTTCTGTCCATGCCCTGGCATGCTGCACAGGCTGACAGCCGCATGCGCGAGTTCTTCATCTGGGGCGCCACGGCGGCGATGCTGCGCAACCTGTATGCCTTCCTGAGCGAACCCCACGCCTGATGTGGGCCTGATCTGGGGCGCGGCAGGGCCTTCCAGTGGCTATCATCTGCGGCCCATGAGTTTTTTCGCTGTGCTCCTCGCCTTGCTCATCGAGCAGATCAAGCCGTTGCCCCGGGTCAACCGTGTGGGTCAGGCCCTGCAGGCCTGGGTGGCGTGGGTGGCCCGCACGCTGGATGCCGGACAGCGCCGTCATGCGCGCATCGTGTGGGCGGTGTCGGTGCTGGTGCCGACGGCTGTGGCGGCCCTGCTGTACCTGCTGGTACGTCAGTACAGCCTGCTGCTGGCCCTGGCGTTCGATGTGGCGGTGCTGTACCTGACGTTGGGGTTCCGGCAGTTCAGCCACTACTTCACCGACATCCGTGACGCCATCGACCGCGGCGACGAAGCGCAGGCCCGGCAGCATCTGGCGCAGTGGAAGCAGATCGATGCATCGGACCTGCCGCGTGCGGAATTGCTCAGGCAGGTGCTGGAGCACGCATTGCTGGCTGCGCACCGGCACGTGTTCGGGGTGTTCTTCTGGTTCGTCATCCTGTCCGCGCTGGGCCTGGGACCGGCCGGCGCTGTGCTGTACCGTCTGGCCGAATTTGTCAGCCGCCGCTGGCTGGCCATGCGTGAGCGCCAGGACACCGAACTCAACGATCACCTGCCCAAGCTGTCGGGCCCCTTGTTCGCCGCGATCGATCTGGTGCCCTCGCGCTTGACGGCGGCCGGATTCGCCGTGGTTGGCAACTTCGAGGAGGCGGTGAACGCCTGGCGGCGCGTGGGGCCCGGCGACGAACCGCGCAACGAAGGCGTGATCCTGGCGACCGCTGCGGGCGCGGTGGGCGTGCAGATTGGCCCGTTGGCCACCACCGAGCCGGTCAGCGCTGCGGCGGAGGATGGCCTGTCGGAGCCGGCAAGCGGGCAGCCTGCCCCTCGGCTTCTGGCGCCTCAGGCTGGGCATCTGCAGAGCATGGTGGGTCTGGTGTGGCGCTCGGTGGTGTTGTGGATGCTGCTGGTGGCCTTGCTGACGCTGGCCAACGTGCTGGGTTGACCTCGTAATGCATGCGTTGAACCGGCCCGCGCGCTGCGGTGGATGCGGATTTCTTGGCCGGGGCCGTTGAACATGGCCACCAACTGGAAACCCCCGATCTTTTCCGGCCGCCCGGCGCGCAGCACGCCAGCCGGTGCCGAGCCTGCACCGCCTGGTGGACCGTCCACCAGCAGTGCCGCATCACCGCCACGGGCGCCTTCCGCGGGGGCGGCCAGGCCCTGGTCTCCACCCAAGCCGATGTCGACGAATCCGACCCCGCTTGTGGATGATGTCCCGCCGGGCGACGGCAAACCGCCGGCCCCCAGGCGTGCACCGTTGCCCAGTCTCGCGGAACTGGGGGCTTTTGACGAGGTGGCGGCGCCCCCTCCGCCCCGGCGCTCCGGTCGCCTGACGGAAGAAGACCTGCGTGGCTTGAACCAGCCAGCCAGGAGCCGGGGTGCACCACCAGCATCCACGGCGGCTTTGGCCGCTCCCGTGGAGCCGGCCCAGGCCCCCGCACGTACTGAACCGCCCAGGCCGGTGGTGTTGGACGAGCCGGCCAAGCCAGGCGTCCGTGCTGAGCCGGTCAGGCCGGTCGCGACTCCCGTGCCGATCACGCCTGCCAGACAGGTGGAATCCCCCAGGCCGGCGGCGCAGCCCCGCCCCTTGCCGGTGGCGCCGGCGCAAGTGGCCCCGACGCAGATGGCCCGTCCGCAAGCGGCGCCCCCGCAAGTGGCTCCTGCGCAAGGTGCCTTGCCGCAGGTGGTCTTGCGACCGCCCGAAAGGGTGCGTCCAGCCCAGGATGCCAATCCGAAAGTGCAGACGCCCGTGCGGGCCGGCCCGCAGGCGGCGGCGCAAGCCTCACCCCCGGCAGCCCTGCGGACGGCACCACAAGCCCCGGCCCATGCCCAGGAGCAGACGCTGGCCCGCGCGCGGGAGCAGGCGCTCGCCGCCGCAAGGCAGGCGGAAGTGGCACGTCGTGCCGCGTCCCAGGCGCTCTCGGAACGTGCAGCACGGCCGGCCGGTGCCCTCGCCTCGGCGGGGGCCCACGCCGAGCCCTCGGCCCGCGTGGCTTCGGCCGCTGCGGCACCGGCTGCGGTGCCCTCTCAGCGGGCGCCCTTGCAACGTCCGCCCATCCCCGCCCCCGAGGAGCCGGCGCGCAAGACGGTGCCTGCCTTCAATGTGGCCTGGGCTGACCTGGACGCCGCCGTGCAGGCGGGGTGGATTCGCGAGGAGGCGGCGCGTGCGTTGTGGGCTCGCTGCCCCAGCCGTCCCCGCCTTCCGCGGCGCCGCGCTCCGCAGAGCCGCCGCCTGCTCCCGTCGCCCCCCCTGCAACTGCTTCCCCTGCAGCCGCACCGGCGGCTGCACCGTCCACCTCGCCCGTGCCGGCGCCTCCTCCACCGGCGTCGGCTTCAGCTGCACAGGCGCAGGTATCGGCCCCTTCCGCTTCTGCCCCCACCTCCGCACTGCCTCCGCAGCCCACTGAGCCTGCTGAAGCGCCTCAACCTGCGCAGCCTTCTCAGGCTTCCAGATCCGCGCCACGGAGCTCAGAGGCCTCTGAGGCGCCTGACGTGCCGCCCGAACCGGCTACCGTGCCGGCGCCTGACAGTGCGGCTCCTGCGCAGCCTGCGCCTGAGCAGCCTGAGGTCATCGACGTCGAGGTGCTGGAGCCTTTGGAGGAAGCCCAGGCGCGTCGCGCAGCAGAGCGAGCTGCTCGGCCGCCTCCGATCATCCAGGTCACCGATGTGATCCATGCCCTGCCGCACAAGGCTGCGCCGTTGCCGCCTCCTCGCTGGATCGTGGGGCAGACCCTCATCGCAGTATCGGCAGGGGCGGTTGCGGCCGTGTCGGCGGGCATGGGCCACGTGTTGTTCGGCCCTGCCGGTGCCTGTGTGGCGGCCCTGTTCTGGGCGGTGGTCGTGTGGCGCAAGACGGCACGCTTTCAGGCCGAGGAGCAGGGCGTGAGGGCCTTGCTCGGGGCACACCTGGTCCTGCCTCTGCTGGCCCTGGCCGTGTGGCAGATGCAGGAGGCAGCGGGGTGGTGGCCTCCTGCCAAACCCTTGGACATGTTTGCCGACCCGCCGCTGGACACGCTGGCGCGCGCTGCGCCGGGCCTGCGCCTGGACTGGCGCTGGATGGCGCTGGCGGGGGTGCCCTTGGGAGCCGCCGTGTACTGGCTGATCCGCCTGCGCCGACCGGCCATGCTGGCGGTGGTGATCACCTTGCTGTGGCTGGTGACCTTCCAGGCCGTGGCGGGCGTGCTGCAGGCCATGGGTCTGGCGTTCCACGGCATGACCGTGTTCATGCTGCTGCTCGGCGGCATGACCCTGCTGGGGGGCTTCTACATCGACCTGAAGGCCCGCCCGGCCGGGCTGGCCGATTTCGCCCGCTGGCCTTATCTGTGCGGTGCGGCGCTGCTGGGGGCGGGCTGGTGGTCGTTAACGGTGGTACCCGGGCCGTTGCTGCTGGTACGTTACGCTTCCTGGCTGTTCTTTCTGGTGGCTGCGCTGGCCGTGTCCCGCCCCTCGCTGGTGGCGCTGGCTCTGGCGGTGGCGGGACTTGAACTGGCGTTCGGCGTGGGCGCACTGGCTGGGTCGACACTGGTCACGGCAGGCTTGTGGCTCGGCTGGATGGCGCTGGTGGCCGGCCTGCTGGTCTGGATGTTTCCCCGTGCCCACGGTTGGTCGCGCCGCTGGCAGTTCTGGATGCCCCGCGCTTGGCGTGAAGCCCTGTCCAAACCCCCGGGGTGACGGGCCATCGGCACCCTGGTCTGATGCCCCCAAGGCTCGCCCCGCCCACCTTCTTTTCCAACGACTCCACTTCTCTGCTCACCATGTTCAACACCACGATCGCCGGTAGCCTGCCCAAACCCGCTTGGCTGGCGGAACCCGAGAAGCTCTGGCCTCGCTGGAAGGCCGAGGGGGCTGATCTCGCGCAGGCCAAGCTGGACGCCACGCTGCTGTGGATCAAGGCCCAGGAGGACGCGGGCCTGGATGTCATCGGTGACGGCGAGCAATCGCGCCAGCACTTCGTGCATGGTTTCCTGGAGCAGGTCGAGGGCATCGACTTCGAGCACAAGGTGGAGATGGGCATCCGCAACGACCGCTACAAGGCCATGGTCCCGCAGGTGGTGGCGCCGCTGAAGCTCAAGGGCCGCGTCCACGCCACCGAGGCGCGCTTCCTGCGCGCCCACACCACGCGCCGCATCAAGTTCACCCTGCCTGGGCCCATGACCATCGTGGACACCGTGGCCGACCGTTTCTACGGCGACCGCGTGAAGATGGCCATGGCCTTTGCCGAACTGCTCAACGAGGAGGCGCTGGCCCTGCAGGCCGACGGCGTGGACGTGATCCAGTTCGACGAGCCGGCCTTCAACGTCTACATGGCCGAGGCGGCGGACTGGGGCGTGAAGGCGCTGGAGCGTGCCGCGCAGGGCCTGACCTGCACCACGGCCGTGCACATCTGCTACGGCTACGGCATCCAGGCCAACATCGACTGGAAGAAGACGCTGGGCACCGAGTGGCGCCAGTACGAGAAGGTGTTCCCGGCGCTGGCGGCCAGTTCCATCGACCAGGTGAGCCTGGAGTGCATCCACTCCCAGGTACCGGCGGAACTGATGGCGCTGCTCAAGGGCAAGGACGTCATGGTGCGCGTGATCGACGTGGCCAGTGAACAGGTGGAGACCGCGGAGGAGGTG
>JAJTDM010000015.1 GCA_021300575.1 Rubrivivax sp. | reverse complement strand
TGGTGAGTGCCCTGGCCGGTGGCTGGGAGGCGAAGGCCCGGAATCATCCGGCCAGTCCCACCAATCGCCTGGCTTGGTCACACGAGTCGCCGGGTCGCGTCACATCGAACACCACGGTCGGGATGCCCAGGCGCCGTGCACCGTCGACGTTGCGGGCTTGATCGTCGACGAAGACGGCGTCCTCGGGGGGCAGGCCCAGCGCCTGCAGGCAGCCGAGGTAAGCCTGTGGGTCCGGCTTGAGCAGGCCGGTGTAGGTGGCATCACTGATGTGCTCGAAGGCCTGCAGCAGGGGCAGGCGCTCGCGCAGGCTGCGGCCGTAGAAGAGGTCGAGCTCGTTGGACAGGATGGCCAGGCGGATGCCGGCGTTCTGGGCATCGCGCACCAGCGCGGCGGTCTCGGGGCGGACGATGCGGTCGGGCTCGGCGCCGCGGGCGCGCTGCACCAAGGTCTCCATGGCGTCCCAGGTTTCACCGAGCAGGGTGCCGACTTCGCGGGCGCGCTGCAGCCAGTAATCGCGCTCGCTCAACTCGCCGCGCTGCATGGCCTGCCACAGGGGGTCGGACGCCGGGTCGAAGGGGCCGCGCCAGGTGAGGGTGCCGGCGGGCAGGCCGAGCGCGCGCTCGGTCTCGTCGTGGGTTTCGAAGAGCGTGCGGCTGATGACGCCGCCGAAGTCCAGGATCAGGGCGCGTTTCACGCGGGAGCCCTGTCGGCCGGGAATCCTTGTGTGGCCCGCCCTGTGTCGTCAACCTGCTCTTCCCTGATCGCCCCTCCCGACACTACTTTTCCCTCCGCCACCCAGCGGTCGAACACCTGCAGCACCGCCTCGCAGAAGGCGTCGTCGTTGATGTGCAGGTCCAGCGCCAGGAACTCCAGGCCCGGCGGGCGCTCGGCGCTGACCATGCAGGCTTGCAGCTCGGTGGAGAAGGCCTCCAGGCCTTCGGGGTCGTGCAGGGGTTCGCCGGGCAGGTCCCAGGCTTCCACCCCACGCTGCGGCAGCAGCAGGCAGGCGGGGCCTTGCGCCTGGCCCAGGCGGGCGGCGATCTCGCGGGCGATGGCCCGGCGCAGCGGCGCGGCGGACGTGGCCGAGGCGATGAGGCGGTTGTGCACGTGCACCGCGCGGCCGGCCAGGCTGTCAGGCACGGGCTGCCAGGCCGGAAAGTCCACCATGTCCACGGCGCCCGGGGCCACGATCTGCGGCGTGCCGCTGCGGCCCGCGCCCAGCAGCCGGTCGGCGCCTGCGGTCACCACCGAGCCGCCCAGGTGGTTGGCCAGCTCCTGCAGGCTGAAGTCCATCACGGCGGCAAAGCGGCCGGCGGCGGCCAGCGCCTCGAAGGCACGCCCGCCCATGCCCGTGGTGTGGAAGACGGCCACCTCGTAGCCGCGCGCCTCCAGCGCCGGCTTGAGGTTGACCATGTACCGCAGGCAGCTCTTGCCCAGCGAGGTCATGCCCACCAGCGGCCGGTCGGCGCGCGGGGGCTGGGCCGCGCGCACGGCGCCCACGGCGGCGCCTGCGCCCTGGGCCAGGGCGGAGCGGCACAGGCTGTTGAGACCGTAGAGCCCGCCGGCCCAGAGCACCATGATGAGATCCGGCGTGATGCGCTCGGGCGGGATCAGGTGCGAGTAGGCTACCGTGGACACCACCACCTTGGGCACGCCCAGCGGCAGCGCGGCCGCGACGTCGAAGGCGAGGTCCGTCCCCATGGTGCCGCCGAGTGCCAGCAGGCCGTGGATGCCGCCTTCGGCGTGCAGCCGTGCGGCGGTCAGGGCGGCGCCCTGGGCCATGGCCTGCATGGCGGTGTTCTCGTCGCCGCTGTCCATCACGGCCTGCAGCGTGGTGCCGGCGGCCTGGGCCACCTCGGTGTTGGTGATGTCCACGCTCACGTGGCCGGCGGCCAGCACACCCACGTCCATCAGCAGCACCTGGGCGCCCAGCGCCTGCACCCGCTCGCGCAGGAAGGCGAGTTCGTCGCTCTTGGTGTCGGCGGTGCCGACTAGCAGGATCACCGGGTCGGTCATGCTTTCACCGCGTCGAACGCGGCCTCCAGCGTGCTGCACAGGAACTCCAGCTCCTGCGGGCTGATCACCAGCGGCGGCGACAGGATCATCATCGAGCCCGACACTCGCGTCATCAGGCCACGGCGGTAGGCCTCGCGGGCCACGCGGGCGGGCAGGTCGCTGGTCTTGGGCAGCGGCGCCTTGGTTGCCTTGTCAGCCACCATCTCGATGCCCGCCATCAAGCCGATGCCGCGCACGTTGCCCACGTACGGCACCCGGTCGACCAGGCCGCCCAGCCGTGCCTGGAACGGGCCGCTGACTTCGCGCACCCGGGCCGGAATGTCGTCTCGCTCCAGCATATCCAGCGTGGCCAGCGCGGCGGCGGCGGCCACCGGGTGGGCGCTGTAGGTGTAGCCGTGCGTCACCTGCCCGGCGCCTGTGGTGTCGGCGTCGAAGACTTCGGCTACGCGGCGCGAGATCGCGGTCGCACCCAACGGCACGTAGCCCGAGCTGATGCCCTTGGCCAGGCACCACAGGTCCGCCTGCACGCCCCAGGTGCGGGTGCCGAACATCTGCCCGGTGCGCCCGAAGCCGGTGACCACCTCGTCGGCAATGAGCAGCACGCCGTGCCGCGTGCACACCTCGCGCACCAGCGGCCAGAAGTTGGCCGGCGGCACGATCACCCCGCCTGCGCCCTGCACCGGCTCGGCAATGAACGCGGCCACCGTGTCCGGCCCCTGGAACACCAGTTCGCGCTCCAGCGCCTGCGCCACGGCCTGGCCCAGGGCCTCGCCCTCCAGGCCCCAGGGGTTGCGGTAGGCCCAGGGGCTCTCCAAATGGAAGCAGCCGGGCAGCAGGGGTTCATACGCGCGGCGGAAGTTGGTGTTGCCGTTGACGCTCATGCCGCCGAAGTGCACGCCGTGGTAGCCCTGCTTGAGCGCGATGAACTTGCTGCGGTCCTTCTGGCCGCGCAGCTTGTGGAACTGGCGGGCGATCTTCAGCGCGCCCTCCACCGCGTCGGAGCCGCCGTTGCTGAACATCACGGCGGCAACACCATCGGGCGCCATCATGTCCACCACGCGGGCCGAGAGCTCGATGGCGCGCGGGTGCGTGGTGCCGCGGAAGGTGTTGAAGAAGGGCAGCTCGTCGAGCTGCGCCACGATGGCGTCGCGCACCGGCCGGCAGCTGTGGCCGAGGTTGCTGCTCCACAGGCCCGCCACGCCGTCCAGCATCTTGTGGCCGTCCACGTCCCAGACCCAGCAGCCTTCACCGCGCGCAATGATGTCCGGCCGCCCGCCTTCGGCCTTCATGGCGCGGGGGTGCGCCATGGGGTGCCAGAGGTACTGGGCGTTGTCGCGCTGGAGTTCGCTGGGGTTCATGGGGGTTCCTGGTGAGTGAGGGGCGCAAGCTGTCAAACGTGGCGGATGTAGTACTGGCGCACGCCCTCGTGGTCCAGCCCCGTGCACTTCTCGATCTCGGCGCGCTTGATGAACACGTGGTTGGCCACCAGTTCCGCGCCCACGGCCTGCACCAGCGCGGTGTCGGCTTCCAGCGCGTCCAGCGCGGCGCCGAGGGTGTCCGGCACGCTCACCGTGGCGTCCTGGCCGGTCAGGCCGTCGCCGGTCTCCATGGGTTGCAATGGGTGCTGGTGCACCACGCCCAGGCGCGCGGCCTGCAGTACGGCGGCCACCAGGGTGTAGGGGTTGGCGGCGCCGTCGCCCATGCGGTGCTCTATGCGCGCAGCCGCGCCGTCCTCGGCCGACAGGCGCACGGTCACGTTGCGGTGGTCGATGCCCCAGTTCTGCCAGAAGCCCGACAGGCTGGCGGGCTTGAGCCGGTCGTAGGAGTTGACGCAGGGCGCCGCCAGCCCGGCCAGGGCCTGGTGGTGGTGCAGCAGGCCGGCGGTGCACTGGCGCGTCAGCGCGTTGAGGGCGGCCGGGTCCAGCCCGCCGTTGACGGCGTTGCGCCCGGCCTGGGGCCCGTCGCGGTGGCGCATCGAGAAATTCACGTGCACGCCGCTGCCGCCCACCGGCAGCAAGGGCTTGGGCAGGAAGGTCAGCACGATGCCGTGGCGGAAGGCCACCTCGCGCGCCATCTGGCGGAACAGCACGATCTCGTCCACGGCGTTCACGGCGTGGTCGTAGGTGAGCGTGAACTCGAACTGCGGCGAGTCGTACTCGGTGTTCATGCTCTCGATGGGCAGGCCGCAGGCGGCCGCCTGCGCCCAGATGGCGTCGGTGAAGCCGCGCGGGTCGGCAAAAGGCCCGGTGGCGTAGACGTGGGACGAGGGCGTGTCGTAGGGCTTGAGGCTGCCGTCGGCCTCGATCTGGAAGGCAAAGGCCTCGAGTTCGATGCCCACCATGGGGTCGTAGCCCAGCGCGTTCCAGTCGGCCACGGCACGCTTGAGGGCCGAGCGGCCGCACATCGGCAAGGGGGTGCCGTCGTTGGCGTGCAGGTCGCACATCACCACACGGGTGGCTGTCTCCCAGCCCGGCCGGATGTCGGCGGCCTGCCAGACGGCCTCCATGTCGGGCAGACCGCCCAGCACCTCGGCCCCGGGGGCGGGGATCAGGTCCTTGTCGTAGGTGACGCCGAAGGTGCCGCGGCAAAAGCGTGCTGCGCCGTCACGCGCCTTGAGCGGCACGTACTTGCCGCGGGCGATGTTCAGGTGGTCGCAGAAGAGGACGCGCAGGCGTTCGGCGGACAGGGCTTCTCGGGGCATGACAGGCTCCAGGAGGAAGGGCGGGGGGTGGCCTTGTGATGGACGCTCAGCGCAGGTGCACCCGCACCGGCAGGTGCTTGATGCCGCCGACGAAGTTGCTGCGCAGGTAGGCGTGGGGTCCGGCGGGCTCGATGCGGGCCACGCGCGCAGCCAGTTCTTCCATCAGCACGCGCACCTCCAGCTTGGCCAGCCACATGCCCAGGCACACGTGCGCGCCGCCCTGGCCGAAGGCCAGGTGGCGGTTGTTGCGGCGCATCAGGTTCACCTCGAACGGCCGCTCGAAGGCGGCCTCGTCGCGGTTGCCGGACACGAACCACAGCAGCACCTTGTCGCCACGCTTCACCTGCTTGCCGTGGAACTCGAAGTCGCGCATCGCCGTGCGGCGGAAGTACATGGCCGGCGAGGCCCAGCGGATGATCTCGTCCGGGGCTGTTTCCCACAGGCCCTCGGGGGGCTGCTGCATCTGCTGCAGCAGCGCCGGTCGGTGTGCCAGGGCGTGAAGCCCGGCGGCAATCGAGTAGCGCGTGGTGTCGTTGCCAGCAGCCACCAGCAGGCAGAAGAAATTGCGGAACTCGGTGTCGCCGATGACGTGGCCCTCGGCATCGGGCTGGGTGATGAGGTGCAGCACGCCCGAGGTGTCTCGTGCAGCGCGCTTGCGGTCCATCAGTCGCTGGGCGTAGGCGTAAAGCTCGGCGCCGGCCGGCGATCGAAAGGGCATCAGCCGGTAGGCCTCGGTGTCGGCCTGGTCCAGCACATGGTCGGTGAACTCGGCGTCGGTGTTGGCGATCAGCGCGTCGCCTTTTTCCACCAGCCATTCCAGGTCTTCTTCGGGCGTGCCGATGATGCGGCCCAGCACGCGCATGGGCAGCTGCCGGGCGATGCGCTGCACGGCATCGAACTCCGGCTCGGCCAGGGCCTGGTCCAGGATCTCGCGGCTGAGGGCGCGGATCTGCTGCTCGAACAGCGCGATCATGGGCTTGCTGAAGGCCTTGGCCAGCAGCAGCCGGGTGCGCGAGTGCTCGGGCGGATCGGTCTCCTGGAAGGTGCGGCGGGCCAGCACCTCCTCCTCGGTCTGGTCCTCCATGCGGATGCCGTGGGCCGAGGACAGGGTGGCGTGGTCGCGGTTGAGCGTCAGGATGTCGGCGTGGCGCGTGACGCTCCAGAAGCCCTGGCCGCCCGCGTAGTCGCACCAGGCCATGGGGTCTTCGCGGCGCAGCCGGGCGAAGGTGGCGTGCGGCGCGCCCTGCACGAAGCTGTCGTGGCTGGACAGGTCGGCGTGACCGTCGTCGGTGGGGGTCCAGAGGGTCATGGGCTCGCCGGGGCTTGCAGGGAACGTTCGATGAACTGGGCCGCCCAGCGCATGAAGGTGTCGGCGTCCACAGGCTGCTCGATCTCGCCTGCGGCCTGGGCCACCACCGGCGCGCCGAACTTGTGGCCGAATGTGGCCAGCAGGTCGCGCATGAAGGGACGTGTGAGCTCGGGGTGGTACTGCGTGCACAGCACATGCTGGCCGATGGCGTAGGCGCTCACGGGGCAGAAGGCGTTGCCGCCCAACACACGGGCCCCGGGCGGTGGCTGTTGCACTTGGTCTTCGTGCGCGGCGAACAGCGACAGACGGGACAGGGGAGGGTCCATCCACGGCTCCTGGGCCGCCAGCGCCGTTTCGGCCACGCCCAGCCGGAAGCCGCCGGCGCTTCTGCCCACCGTGCCGCCAAGCGCCTGGGCGATCAGCTGGTGGCCGAAGCACAGGCCCACCAGGGTGCGTCCTGCGGCGTGCCGCTGGCGCAAGGCGTCAGCGGCACGCTCCATCCAGGGCTCGGGTTGGGTCACCGAGGCCACGCTGCCGGTGAGCACCCAGGCGTCTGCGGTCAGGGTGTCGGGCGGCAGTTCGCCGTCACGCGCGGCCCACGCGCGGTACGCCCAGTCGGGTCGTATGGCCTGCAGGGCGGTGATGACCTTCTGGGCGTCGTCAGGGTGGCGCTGAGCAAACGCCGAGCGGTCGGTGTTCATCAGCAGCACGTCCACGCGCACGGGTTGCGGCGGCTGCCAGGCCGCGTGCGGAGTGGGGGCAAGGGGCTCGGACATGCCGGTATTCTGGGCAGCGCAGGGCCGCGGGTACTATCGACTTCGCGCATTTCCGCAGGCAGGGCTTTCCCGCCTGCGGGCCTCCACAGACCTCTTCAGACTCTTTGCAGACGCCCTGCAGTCGCGCGCGACGATGCGGTGAATCTCATGTCCCAGGCTGCTTCTACACAACCGGTCGGCCCCATGGGCGCCTGGCGGCTGGATGCCGCGACGGGCGACGCCCAGTTGCAGGCGCGTGCGCAGCCCGAGTGGCAGCAGGAGTACCGGCAACTTTCGGCGGGCCTCTTCCAGGGGCGCGTGCAGCATGTGCAGTTGCCTGGGATGCGCCTGGTGCGTGAGGACAGCAACCGCGCGCTGCACCAGCGCGGCGACCTGGGCCGCGGCGCTTACGGGTTTGCAATGCCGCTGGCCTTGTCCGGCCCCGGCATCTTCAACGGGCAGCGCTTCGGGCTGGATTCGGTGTTGCTGGGCCGTGGCGACGAACTGGACCTGCGCACGCCCACCGAGCTGTCGCTGATGGCCGTGGTGGTGGAGGCTGATTTGCTGCAGCCGCTGTGGCAGCGGATGTACCAGAAGCCCCTGGCGGGCTGGCTGGAGCACCAGCTGGTGGTGCCGGCCCGCCCTGCGGCAGCGCAGGCCTTGCGGCGGTTGCACACCGAGCTGATGGCGCGCCTGCTCGACCCTGACACACCCTGGCAGGACGAAACGGCGCTGCGCCAGGCGCGCGATGCCCTGCTGATCGAGTGGATCGAGGTGATCCCGGAGAAGGTGGATGCTTCTTCTCTGCCCACCGTGACCGCCCGGCGTCAGCTGGTGAACCTCGCCTGTGAGTTGATGCTGGCCCAGCCCGACGAGCCCCTGTCGATGCTGGAGCTGTGCAGCCAGGTGGGCGCCAGCCGCCGCAAGCTGACCTACTGCTTCCAGGACGTGCTGGGCACCAGCCCGATGCAGTACCTGCGCGCGGTGCGATTGAACGGCGTGCGGCGCGAGCTGCGGTCGGGCGAAGCCGCCGCGGTGCAGGACGCCGCGGCGCGCTGGGGTTTCTTCCACATGGGCCAGTTCTCGCTGGACTACAAGAAGCAGTTCGGCGAGCTGCCCTCGGCCACGCTGCGGGCCGCTGGGGCGCAGTGGCTCAGGCCAGCGCCATTGGCGGGGCGACAAAGCCCCGGTACTCGGTCTCCAGCCAGCGCGCCAGGCGCAGGCTCACCGGGTCGGCAAAGGGCGCGGCGATGAGCTGCGCGCCGATCGGCAGCCCCTCGGGCGACTGGCCGATGGGCACGGCGGTGGAGGGCAGGCCGAACTGTCCGCTGTAGCCGGCCCAGAACAGCTGGGTGGTGTGCGCCTGGGGTTGCCCGTTGACCTGGATGAAGCGCTCCCAGCGGAAGCCCTGCTGGTCATGAGGGAAGGCCGCCGTGGCAGCCACCGGCTGGATGAGGACGTCCCAGTGCTCGAAGAAGGCCGCCCATTGTTGGCGCAGGGCGTGGCGCTCCTCGTCCAGACGCAGCCAGTCCCGGTGGGTCATGGTCAGGCTGCGCCAGTGCAGGCGCGGAAAGTCCGTCGGTCCGCCCGGGCCGGCTTCCGCACGCTGCAGCGCATCGGCGAACTCCGCTTCGCTCATGTGCCCGGCCAGGGCGCTGCGCACCAGCGGGATGTACAGGCGCCAGGCGTCCTCGGACTTGATGGGTCGTGCATCGGTGCTTACCTGGACACCACTTCGCTGCAGGAAGTCGACCAGATCTTCCATCGCCCGCCGCACCGAGGCGTCCACGGGGGCCTGGGCGTCGTCGGTCATCACGGCCACGCGCAGTTGTCGGGCGGGCAGGCCGTGGTCGCGCCACACGGCGGGCGTGCGGCCCAACGGGCCGAAGACCGTCAGGGGCGAGGCCAGCACGTCCAGGGCCAGCGTGAGGTCGTGCGCGCTGCGCGCCAGGGGCCCGGCCACGGCGATGTCGGTGCTGTCCGGGCACACATCACCTGGAAGCTGGTGGCCTTCAAGCGGCACGACGCCCCAGGTGGGCTTGTGGCCCCACACCCCGCAGTAGTGCGCGGGGTTGCGTATGGACGATCCGATGTCGCTGCCCAGTTCCAACGGTGTCAGGCCGGCGGCCAGGGCGGCCGAGGCACCCCCGGACGAGCCGCCCGGCGTGCGGCTGGTGTCCCAGGGGTTGCCGCAGGTGCCGTAGATCGGGTTGAAGGATTGCCAGTCCGCCAGCGCCGCCGGCACGTTGGTCTTGCCGTAGACCACGGCGCCCGCGTTCAGCAGGCGCTGCACGGCCACGGCATGTCTTGTGGCCAAGTTGTCGCGAAACGCCTCCAGTCCCCAGGTGGTGGGCAGCCCAGGCACGTCGAAGGACTCCTTCACCGTCATGGGCAGCCCATGCAGCGGGCCCCAGACCTCGCCGCGCGCCAGGGCCTCATCAGCGGCACGGGCGCGTGCCAGGGCCACTTCCGGCTGCGTGACCACCACCGCGTTGATGGCGGGGTTGAGCCGGGCCATGCGGTCCAGGTGGTGCTGCAGCAGATCGGTGGCAGAGATCTCTCGGCGCCGCAGGCGGCGTGTCAGCTCATGGGCGGGCAGCAGGCACAGGTCTTGCATTTGGCGGCTCGGACCAACGGTCAAATGTTGAACAAGGGCATCTCGATCCTACGGGCGCCTTTGACGCCCGGCCGTCTTTAACGCCCTCAGACAAACCCCAATCCCACGATGCTGTTTTTCGATAGTCGATCGCTACCATCCTTGGGAGACTCGGGGCATGGACGCGCGGAGGCAACCTTCAGATGGCCCACTGCGCGACCCTGGTCCTGGCCGGATTTGGACAGGATGATGCTTTCATTCGGGTGTTTGTCCCGATGGGACCTCCGGCAAGACCGCATCAGAATCCAGAATAGCCTTCGTTGCCGGCCCCCGCCGGTGCCCCCCGTGAGCCTTGAGAGGACCGATCCAATGAAGTTCGCACGCCGTACCCTGGTTTCCGCCGCAGTTTGGGCCGCCGCCGCTGCGGCCAGCGTCCCCGCCTTTGCACAGAACAATGTCTTGCGCGTGGTGCCGCACTCCAACCTCGCGGTGCTGGACCCGATCTGGACCACCGCTTACATGAGCCGCAACCACGGCTACATGATCTACGACACCTTGTTTGGCACTGACGAGAACGGCAAGGTCAAGCCCCAGATGGTGGAGAGCTGGACCGAAAGCCCTGACAAGAGGTTGTGGACTTTCAAGCTGCGCAAGGGCCTGGAGTTCCATGACGGCAAGCCCGTGACGGGCGAGGACGTCATCGCCTCGCTGCAGCGTTGGGGCAAGCGCGATGCCATGGGCTCGGCGCTGGCGCAGTTCGTGCTGCGCATGGACTCGCCCACGCCGGACACCTTCCGCATCTTCCTGGGTGAGGCCAACGGCTTCATGATCGAGGCGCTGGGCAAGCCGAGCTCCAGCGTGCCCTTCATCATGCCCAAGCGCATCGCCGAAACCGACCCGTTCAAACAGATCGAGGAGCACATCGGCTCAGGCCCCTACGTCTTCAAGCGCGACGAGTTCAAGCCCGGTGACAAGGCGGTTTACACCAAGTTCGCCAAGTACGTTCCGCGCAGCGAGCCACCGTCCGGCACCACGGGCGGCAAGCGCGTGTTCGTGGACCGCGTGGAGTGGAACCTCGCGCTGCGAGATTCGCAGGCACAGGTGAATGCCCTCAAGAAGGGCGAGGTCGACATCCTGGAGCAGTTGCCCTTTGACTTCTACGAGCAGGTCAAGGCCGACACCAGCCTGCAGATTCCGAAGTACTCCAACTTCGGCCTGCAGTACATGGCGCGCTTCAACCACCTGCACAAGCCCTTTGACAACCCCAAGGTGCGCCAGGCCGTGGCGGCAGCCTTCAGCCAGGACGCCTTCCTGCGCGCCCAGGTGGGCGTGAAGGAGCTGTACAAGCCCTGCGGCTCGTTCTTCATCTGCGGCACGCCTTACGGCAGCACCGCCGGCAGCGATCTGCAGATGAAATCCAACATGAAGAAGGCGCAGGACCTCGTCAAGGCCTCCGGCTACGACGGCACGCCCATCGTGATCCTCAAGCCCACAGACCTGGCCTCCATCCAGAAGCTGCCCGACGTGGCCGCCCAGCTGCTGCGCCAGGCCGGCTTCAAGGTGGACCTGCAGGCCATGGACTGGCAGACCCTGGTGGGCCGCCGCGTCAAGCGGGACGCGCCGGACAAGGGCGGCTGGCACATGTTCCTCACCGCCTGGCAAGCCTTCGACGTGTGGAGCCCCATCGCCAATCCCACCACCGACACCCGCGGCGAGAAGAGCGTGTGGTTCGGCTGGGCCAGCGACGACAAGCTCGCCGAGTTGCGCAACCAGTTCATGCGCGCCACTGATGATGGCGTGAAGAAGAAGCTGGCCGACGAGATGCATGCCCGCATGTTCGAGATCGGCACGCACGTCAACCTGGGCGAGTTCCAGCAGCCCATGGCCGCCACGAAGAACATCAGCGGCTTCTTCGTCACCAACGGCAACATCTACTGGAACCTGAAGAAGAACTGATCCGGTCCGGAGCCCCCACACAGCCCTGGCCCCGTTCTTGCGAGGTCAGGGCGGGTCCTCCTGAGCGCTGATGCTGTCCTTCCTCTTCCGCAGATTGCTGTCCACCCTCCCGGTGCTGGGGGTGGTGGCGGTGCTCGTCTTCCTGATGTTGCGCCTGACGCCGGGTGACCCGGCGGCGGTGCTGGCCGGTGACCAGGCCACCACCGAACAGATCGCGATGATCCGCGCCAACCTGGGGCTGGACCGGTCCATCCCCGAACAGTTCCTGATCTGGTTCGGACACCTGCTCCAGGGCGATCTGGGGCAGTCGTATTACTACAAGATGCCGGTGACCGAGCTCATCGCGCAGCGCATCGAGCCCACCTTGTCGCTGGCGGTGATCACCATCACCATGGCGGTGTCTGTGGCCGTGCCCCTGGGCGTGCTGGCAGCCTGGCGCTTTGGCAGCTGGCTCGACCGCGGGGTGATGGCGTTTTCGGTGGCGGGGTTCTCGGTACCCGTATTCGTCTCGGCCTATCTGCTGATCTGGTTCTTCTCACTGAAGCTGGGCTGGTTCCCGGTGCAGGGATACAAGCGTATTTCGGGGGGCTTCGGCCCCTGGCTGTACCACCTGTTGCTGCCGGCGTTCACGCTGTCGCTGATCTACATCGCGCTGATCGCCCGTGTCACCCGGGCTTCCGTGCTGGAGACCCTGGGCGAGGACTACATCCGCACCGCCCGTGCCAAGGGCCTGCCCGAGGCCCTGGTGCTCAAGCGCCACGCGCTGGCCAACGCGGCGGTGCCCATTGCCACCGTCATCGGCATCGGTATCGCCTTGCTCATCGGCGGGGTGGTGGTCACCGAGTCGGTGTACGCCATTCCCGGCCTGGGCCGGCTGACGGTGGACGCCGTGCTGGCGCGCGACTTCCCCACCGTGCAGGGCGTGATCCTGCTGTTCTCCTTCGTCTACGTGCTCGTCAACCTGCTGGTCGACCTGTCCTATGTCTTCTTCGACCCCCGGATCAGGTACTGATTTCGAGACGCTGTCGGTCGAGTCCGCCTCGATCGTCACGCAACGCACGGCCTGGCAGCGCGTCAAGGCCAACCTGTCCGTGCGCATCGGCGGCGGGGTGATCGCGCTGCTGGTCTTGATCTCTGTGTTGGCCCCCTGGCTGGGCACGGTGGACCCGACGCTGTTCGACCCCGCCAGCCGCGACCTGCTGCCGGGTCAGGTGGGCGAGATCACCACGCTGGAAGGCGAGACGCTCAAGCACCGCTTCCTGATGGGGTCCGACAGTTTCGGCCGCGACATCCACAGCCGGGTGATCTACGGCACGCAGGTCTCGTTGATCGTCGGCGTGTGCACGGCTGTGCTGGCGCTGGCGCTGGGCATCGTGCTGGGCCTGGTGTCGGGCTTCGTGCGCTGGCTGGATGGCTTCCTGATGCGCATCATGGACGGCCTGATGGCCATTCCCGCCATCCTGATCGCCATTGCGCTGGTGGCCATGTGGCGCGGCAGCCTGCTGACGGTGGTGGTGGCCATCGCCATACCCGAGATCCCGCGCGTGACGCGGCTGGTGCGCTCGCTCGTCCTGAGCATCCGCGAGGAGCCCTACGTCGAGGCGGCCATCTCGCTGGGCACGCCCACCTGGAAGATCATGTGGCGGCATATCCTGCCCAACACCGTGGCGCCGCTGGTGGTGCAGGGGACCTTCATCTGCGCCTCGGGCATCCTCACCGAGGCCATCCTGTCCTTCCTGGGCGTGGGGCTGCCGCCCGACATTCCCACCTGGGGCAACGTCATGGCCGAGGGCCGCGCGCAGTTCAACCAGTACCAGCGCGGGTGATGCAGTGATGGACACCACGGCAAGCTACGCCCCCATCCTCGAGGTCAGGAACCTGAGCATCGCGCTGCCGGCAGGCGGCGACCGTGCCAGCGCCGTGCGCCACGTCAGCTTCACGGTGGGCAGCGGCGAGATCGTGTGCCTGGTGGGCGAGTCGGGCTCGGGCAAGTCGGTCATCGCCCAGGGCGTGATGGGCCTGCTGCCCAAGACCCTGCCCGTCACCTCGGGTCAGATCCTGCTGCAGGGCGAGGACATCACGCACGCGCCGCTGGCGCGCCTGCGCGAGCTTCGCGCCACGCGCATGTCCATGATCTTCCAGGAGCCCATGACCGCGCTGAACCCGGTCATGACCTGCGGCGACCAGATCGACGAGGTGCTGCGCCAGCACACGCCGATGAGCGCCGAGCAGCGCCGTGCCAAGGTGCTGGAGATCGTGCGCGAGGTGCTGCTGCCCGACCCCGAGCGCATCATCGCCAGCTACCCGCACCAACTCTCGGGCGGGCAGCGTCAGCGCATCATGATCGCCATGGCCCTGGTGCTGGATCCGGTGCTGCTGATCGCAGACGAGCCCACCACGGCCCTGGACGTCACCACGCAGGCGCAGATCCTGAAGCTGGTGCTGGACCTGCAGAAGCGCCACGGCACCGGGGTGCTGTTCATCACGCACGATTTCGGTGTCGTGGCCGAGATCGCCCACCGCGTGGCCGTGCTCCGCCTCGGGGACCTCGTGGAGATGGGCCCGCGCGACGAGGTGCTGCGCCGCCCGGAGCACGCCTACACCCGCATGCTCATGGCCTCCGTGCCCACGCTGCGCGTGGACGAGCGGCCGGTGGATGCCTCGGCGCCCGTGGTGCTGAAGGTCCACGGCCTGGACAAGACCTACGACGACCGAAGCTGGTTCGGTAAGCGCCGCCAGGTCCACGCCGCCAAGGACGTGAGCTTCGAAATCCGCCGTGGCCAGACCCTGGGCATCGTGGGCGAATCCGGTTCGGGCAAGAGCACGGTGGCCCGCTGCATCGCCCGCCTGATCGACCCCAGCGCCGGCTCGGTGCTGCTGGGCGGCGCGCACCCCGGTGAGCAGGCGGCCGAGATCGCCACCCTGTCGGCCTCTGCCCTTCGGCCGCTGCGTCGGCGCGTACAGATCGTCTTCCAGGACCCGTACCGCTCGCTCAACCCGCGCATGACCATCGCCAAGGCCATGATCGAGGGGCCTGTGAACTACGGGCTGAGTCAGTCTGCGGCCCTGGAGCGTGCCCGCGGACTGCTGGACTTGGTGCGCATGGACGCCAGTGCCCTGCCCCGCTACCCCCACCAGTTCTCCGGCGGCCAGCGTCAGCGCCTGTGCATCGCCCGCGCCCTGATGATGGAGCCCGAACTGCTGATCGCCGATGAGGCTGTCTCAGCCTTGGACGTCTCGGTGCAGGCCCAGGTGCTCAAGCTCTTCGAGGAGATCCGTGAGCGCCTGAAGCTGGCCATGCTCTTCATCACCCACGACCTGCGCGTGGCCTCGCAGGTGTGCGACTTCCTGGCCGTGATGTCACGCGGCGAGGTGGTGGAGATAGGCCCTGCGCACCAGGTGTTCGGCGCGCCGCAGCACGCCTATACCCAGGCGCTGTTCAGCGCGGCGCCGGGGCGTGATTTCAGCTTCGGTGCTTGATGGGCCACGCTGGCCGCTGGGTCACGGGAACAGGAAGTCCACCACCGCCGAGGCGGTGATGCTCACCGTCACGGCGACCGGACCCTGGGTGACGCCCGCCGCGGTGGCCCGGACCTCGTAAACCCCGGCCACCGCAGTGGCCGGTGCAAACGACAGCGCCGCGCCGCTGGCCGAGAAGGCCGCCACCACCGGCGCCACCACCGGCAGTCCGAAGCGGTACTCGCCCGTCTGCGCATCCACCATCATGCGAGCAATCTCGAAGGCCTGCCCACCCGGCCCGAGCGCCTGGTTCACCTGGACCAGGGCGTCCAGCCCCAGGGTCGTGGCAGGGGCGGTCACCCGGCCTTGGACGGTGCCGCAGTCGCAGGCCAGCGGCGCCAGGGGAGTGTCGGACACGTCGGTGAGGGTGTCCGGCAGCACCTTGACACCCGTGATGACGGCGGTCGTACGGCCAGGCACCGTGATCACCAGGTCGTAGGTGCCGGGTGCGACAGGTGTCAGGCGGAAGGCCCCCGTCGCGAGGTCGGGCGCCGTCGCCTTGACCACCGAGCCGCCCGTCTGCAGGGTCACCGCGGCTCCAGCCACCGCGGACAGGTCGAGGTGGCCGCGTACGCCAGACAGGTAGCGCGGCGTCACCCGCAGCACGGGCTTGAGCAGGTGAAGCCCGGACGCGCCCGCCCGCACCACCGACTGGCAGGCATCGAAGTCGATCACCACGTCGGCGATCTGATCGGCAGACACGTCGATGTTGACGTTCATCTTCAGGCCGCTGCGCCAGGCGCTTGGGGTCTCCAGAGCCACTTCCGTCTGGCCGGTGGGCTGGACTGCGTTGGCCAGCGGGGCGGCAGCCGTGTTCTCGGCCAGCACCATGCGCAGTTGGGTGTAGCGCCCCGGCTCCAGCGGGATCTGGCCGAGCTCGTGCAGGGCGCCGTTGTTGAACTTCAGCAGATCGATCCTCTGCGGGCTGGGCAGGGTGATCGCAGCCCAGCCGGCATCGTCCTCGGTGGCGGTGGGGCTCTTGTGGGCGCGGACTTCGCGTACGGTCACGAACACCGCGTCGTAGCCGCAGGCCGGTGCATCGGTGAGGGCCACGCGCAAGGTGCCCAGGTCGGCCGGGCTGGCGGTGGGTGAAGAGGTGGGTGAAGAGGTGGGTGAAGAGGTGGGTGAAGAGGTGGGCGAAGACCCCCCGCCGCCACACGCTGACAGCAGCCCTGCACACAGAAGAACTGCGCCGGCGGCGAACCGAGCCAAGGAACGTGAGAGCGAAGTGCTGTTCATGTGGTTTGGAGGCTCGAGGCCCGTGGTGGTGATCTTGAGCCGATGCTGAGGCTGATGCGATGATCACGAGATGCGTATCCTCATTGCCGATTTCCAGCACGAGACCAACACCTTCGCCCCCAGCCTGGCCGACTGGGCCGCCTTCACCCGGGGCGATTCCTTTCCCGCTTTCGTTCGCGGCGCCGCCATGCAGGCGCAGATGACGGGCATCAACATCCCCGTGGGCGGCTTCATCGACGCGGCCAAACACCACGGCTGGACGCTGGTGCCCTCGTGCTGGGCCGGGGCCATCCCCTCGTCGTACGTCACTGAAGATGCCTTCGAGCGCATTGCCGGGGCGATGCTGGAGGACGTGCGCGCTGCTCTGGGCAACGGGGGGCTGGACGGCATCTACCTGGACCTGCACGGCGCCGCGGTGGCCGAGCATGCCGACGATGCCGAGGGTGAACTGCTGCAGCGCCTGCGCGCGCTGGTGGGCCCCAGCCTGCCTATCGTGGTGAGCCTGGACCTGCATGCCAACGTCACGCAGCGCATGTGGGCGCTGGCCGATGCGCTGGTGTCCTACCGCACCTATCCGCACGTGGACATGGCCGACACTGGCGCGCTGGCCGCGGAACTGATGGCACGACGCCTGCGGGCCGGGCGCAAGGAGCCGATGCACATGCGGCGCCTGCCGTATCTCATCGCGCTGAACTCGCAGAGCACCTTCATGGAGCCGGCCAAGTCGCTGTACGAGCGGCTGGTGGCGCTGGACCGCGAGTACGGCACGGTGCTGAGCTTTTGCCCTGGTTTCCCCGCCTCGGACTTCGACGAGTGCGGCCCCACGGTGTGGGGTCATGGCGAGCGCGCGCACGCTGCGGTGGAGGCCCTGTACGCCGCGGTGGCCGAGCCCACGCAGTGGCAGGGCGAGGTGCTCTCAGCGCATGACGCCGCCCAGCGCGCCCTGGCCCTGGCAGAAACCGCCGGCCAGCCCGTGGTGGTGGCCGACACGCAGGACAACCCCGGCGCTGGCGGCGACAGCAACACCACCGGCATGCTGCATGCGTTACTGGCGCAGGGGGCCGGCAAGCGCTTCCCCGGCCAGGTGGCGCTGGGGCTGCTGTTCGACCCCGAGGCCGGCCGCGCCGCGCTGGAAGCGGGCGTAGGCGCCGAGCTGGACTTGGCCCTGGGCCAATCCGTGCCCACCTTCGGCGGGACCAGCGACGCTCCCGTGCGTGGCCGCTTCAAGGTGCTGGCGGTGAGCGACGGCGTGTGCACCCTCAAGGGCCCGATGATGCGCGGCCTGACCGTGCGCCTGGGCCCCAGCGCCTGCCTGGAGATCGAAGGCATCCGCGTGGCGGTGGTCAGCGGCAAGAAGCAGCTGCTGGACCGTGAACTGCTGCGCATGGTGGGCGTCCACTGCGAGCAGATGCGTGTCATCGTGGTCAAGAGCTCGGTGCACTTCCGCGCCGACTTCCAACCCTACGCCAGCCACGTGCTCGTGGCCAAGGCCGCCGGCCCCATGGCCGCCGTGCCGGCCGACCTACCCTGGAAGAAGCTCTCGCCGGCCACGCGACGCGGGCCTTGAACACGGACGGACCCGCGTCGTCCGTCGGTCGGCCGCAGGCGGGTCTTCTGGTCAAGCAGGCGCAGCTGGAGTGGACGCGAAGCGGCTGATTATTGCTGTGAAAGTCTAAAGCTTATATTTAGAATTTCATGGAAAATACGGCTCCATGTTGGAGAGATCGCTTCACCTGGAGAACGTTCAGCAGCTGTTGCTGGAGTTCCCTGTCGTCGCTATCGTGGGGGCACGGCAAACCGGCAAGACGACCTTGGCTGCGGCCGTGTCGCGCGGGTTTGAGGGGCCCACGCACCACTTCGATCTGGAAGATCCCCGCGACGAAGCCCGCTTGACCGCGCCGATGCTGGCGCTGGAGCCGCTATCAGGCCTGGTGATCATCGACGAGATTCAGCGCAGGCCTGATCTGTTCCCGGTGCTGCGAGTGCTGGCGGACAAGGCCGGCACCCGGGTGCGCTACCTGATCCTGGGCTCGGCCGCGCCAGAGTTGATCAAGGGCAGCGGCGAGTCCTTGGCAGGGCGTGTGGCTTACCACGAGCTCCCGGGCCTCGACCTGGGCGAGGTAGGGTCAAACCAGATCGATGCGCTATGGCACCGAGGAGGATTGCCCCGCTCCATGCTGGCAGGGAGTGATGCCGCCAGCCTGCGCTGGCGCCGGGAATACATCCGCGCCTATCTGGAGCGCGACATCCCGGCGCTCGGCTTGCGTCTTGCGCCCGCCACGCTGCGTCGGTTCTGGAGCATGCTGGCCCACTACTCGGGCCAACTCTGGAGCGGAGCCGAGATGGCGCGCGCCTTCGGCGTTTCCGAGCCGACCGTGCGTCACTACCTGGACATCCTGGTGGCCACCTGCATGGTTCGGGTCCTGCCGCCGTGGTTCGAGAACGTGTCCAAGCGCCAAGTCCGTGCACCGAAGGTCTACCTGGCCGACTCCGGTCTCCTGCATGCCCTGCTCGACATACCTACCCGCGCCGAGGCCTTGCTGAGGCACCCCAGGGTCGGTGCCTCCTGGGAAGGCTTTGCCCTGCAGCAGGTGGTGCAGGCCCTGGGTGCCGAATGGCGGGACTGTCACCACTGGCGCGCCCACACCGGAGCTGAATTGGACCTGCTGGTGTTCAAGGACGGGCGTCGCCTCGGTTTCGAGATCAAACGCACCGATTCGCCCCGCGTCACGCCCTCCATGCGCTCGGCCTGCGATGTGCTGGGGCTGGAGACGCTGTACGTGATCCACGCCGGCCAGGCGGCCTGGCCACTGGAAGAGCGCGTGTCCGCGTTGCCGCTCGGGGCGGTCTTCGAACGCTTCTCGGCTGAGCGACGGCCGAGGTGATCAGCGGCCGCGCCTCCCGTCGGTGGCCGCTCTTGGGTTCCACGTCCATTCCCTGCAGTGTCGGTGGGTGGACGCAAGCCTTCACCTCGTGATGCTGGCCAAGGCGTCTTCGCTGGCATGGATACTGTCTTTCCCCAATTCCCGCGGTGACATCGGCATTGCACATTCAGGGATTGACCCCCACCGATCCATCCATCACCGGAGACCAGTCCATGAAAGTCAATCGCCGCCACATCATCCAGGCCTGTGCCGCTGCGCTGCTGCCTGCCGCCGGCACCTCGCGTGCCCAGGCTGCCTTGGACACCGTGAAGATCATCACCGGGTTTCCGCCAGGAGGCACCTCGGACACCATCTGCCGCCGCGTGGCGGCCAAGCTGGCGCCAGGCTACGGCCGAAGCGTGGTGGTGGAGAACCGCACCGGTGCCGGCGGCCAGATCGCCATCCAGGGCGTGCGCACCCTGCCGCCCGATGGCGCCACGATCCTGCAGACGCCGATGTCCATGCTCGGCGTCTACCCCCACATCTATCGCAAGCTGGCCTACGACCCGGTGGCTGACCTTTCGCCCGTCACCCTGGGCTGCACCTTCGACTTCGGCTTTGCGGTCGGCCCGGCCGTGCCGGCTTCAGTGCGCAACGTCGCGGAGTTCCTCGCCTGGTGCAAGGCCAACCCGGCGCAGGCGAACTTCGGCTCGCCTGCGGCCGGCTCGGTGCCCCACTTCATTGGCGTGCTGCTGGGCCGCAGCGCCAACGTGGACCTCAAGCACGTGCCCTACCGCGGCACCCAGCCGGCCATCCTGGAGATGATCGGCGGGCAGATCCAGGCGGTGTCCGGGCCCATCGGAGAGTTCACGCAGCACGTGGCCGCGGGCAAGTGCCGCCTGCTGGCCGCCACGGGTGCGGCCCGCAGCCGCTTCGCGCCCGACACCCCCACCCTGGTGGAGCAGGGTCTGCGCGACATGGCCTTCAGCGAGTGGTTCGGCTTCTACCTGCCCGGCAAGGCGCCGGCCGACGTGGTGCAGCGCGCCAACACGGCGCTGCGTGCGGCCCTGGCCGACAAGGAGACGGTGGACGGCCTGGCGCTCATGGGTCTGGAGGCCAAGTCCTCCACGCCCGCCGAGTTGGCGGCCATGCTGAAGGTCGACACCGAGCGCTGGGGCCCCATCGTGAAATCCATCGGGTTCACGGCGGACAGCTGAGCGGGCAGGGCGCCTGCCCGGCGCCCCGTCCCACACTTCATTCTTTCGGTGCGCCCTCCGCGGCCCCCGCGGCCTCGCACATCGCACTTGCATGGTTCGGGTCTTGCCGCCGTGGTTCGAGAACGTGTCCAAATGGCAGGTCCGTGCACCGAAGGTCTGCTTGGCCGACCGTGGCCTGCTGCTTCTTGCTACCCGTTACGCAGCGCGAAGCTGATGCCGCGTGCAATGCCCGCCGGAGGCACCATGTTGTGGTCGTCGTCTGCGTGGACCACCGTCTGCAGGCTGAAGCCCGGGCGCTGCAGGGCCTCCAGTCGCGCACCGAGTTCCACCGCATTGGGCACCATGCGGCAGGCCTCGATCATCTGCTCGAACATTTCGCGGTTGCCGGGCAGCTTGTCCGCATGGGCTGACGGGTAGCGCAGGGTGGACTCGAGTTCGCCCACCGAGACCAGCGCGCGGGCCTGCACCTCGCCCGCGGCCACGCGGGCTGCGAATGCGGCCTCGTAGGTCAGCACTTCTTGGTTGTTCCACCAGATCGAGGGCGCGATCGCCACGAAGTGCTGGAACGATGCTGTCCGGCGAAAGAGGGCATGCAGCGTGGTCAGACCGCCCAGCGAGTGGCCCATCAGGGTCTGGTCGCCCGCGTCGAAGGCCACGACTTCGGCCACCCGTGACTTGATCTCCTCGTCGATCATGCGCAGGTAGTCGTCCAGCTTTCCGTAGCCGTGGGGAGGTTCGGGCATCGACCGGTACCACTGCGCGTTGCGCTGGGCTTCGGTGATGGGCGTGGTCAGGTCGTCCATGCGCAGGCCCAGGGCCTCGGTCACCCGGTCGGTCGGGTAGCCGATGCCCACGATCACCGCATCGCGCACATCAGGCCAGCAGGCCTGGATGCGCATGGTGTCCACCGCGATGCCGAAGTGCAGGTTACCGTCGATCAGCCACACCACGGGATAGCCCTGCGCTGGGGCGGGCCGGGCGGGAATGGACACCAGCAGCCGGTAGTCGCGGTCACGGATGGCGGAATGGAAGTCGATCTGCAGCGCGTTGAGTGCCATCTCGCGTGACAAGGCGGTAGGTACAGCGGTCATGGAGAGGTGTCCTTCTGAGGTGTGATGCCGCTCAGTTCGGATCGGCTGCCTGCGTCAACGGGTTCGGGAAACGTTTCAGCCCCAGAGCCGAGGTTCGGGCGGGTGGACGGTGCCGGCTTCGTACCTCAACGGGTCGGCCCGGTCCTGCGACTGGAACAGCGGCCCATCCAAATCGACCCAGCGTGCGACTTGGGCCACCAGAAATGCCGGGGCCATGCCCAATGAGGTGCCGCACATGTTGCCAACCATCACGTCAAGGCCCAGGGTCCGAGCCTCGCGCGCCAGTGCCAGGGCCTCGGTGAGACCGCCTGTTTTGTCGAGTTTGATGTTCACGCCGTGGTACCGGCCTATGAGGGAAGGCAATGAGCCTTGGTCGGTGCAGGATTCGTCGGCCACGAGTGGCAGGGTCGAGGCCAGCCCGTCGAGCGCCGCATCCTCGCTACGCGGCACGGGCTGTTCCACGAACTCCACGCCCAGGCTCACCAGGTCCGGCAGCAGACGCTTCAGCAACGCCCGGCTCCAAGACTGGTTGGCATCGACCACCAGTCGGGCCTGCGGCAGCTCCTCTCGCACGGCGCGCACTGGGTCCAGGTGCCTCGTGCCGTCCACCTTGATCTTGATGAGTGGCACGCCGGCCAGCTCGCGTGCCCTGCGCCTCGTGTCGGCCAGCGTGCCCAGCCCGATGGTGCAGGCGGTGAGCAGGGGCTTCAAGGGGGCCAGCTGCCAGGCCGGTACGCCGCTGCGCTTGGCGCGCCAGTCCCACAGGGCGCAGTCCAGGGCGTTGCGTGCGCCACCGCGGGGAAGCCATCGAATGAGGTCCTCACCCGTGGTGCTCTCCTGCAGTCGATCGGCCACGGCCTGTACTTGCGCGAGCATGCTGCCGGGCGTCTCGCCGTCGTAGTCCACGCCGGCGGCCTCGGCGCGGCCCATGGTGCCATCGGCGCTGCGCAGCTCGACGAACAGCAGTGGCAATTCTTCGATCACCTGGCCGGCGATCTCGAAGGGCTCCCGCATCGCCCACCGCTCTTCGGCAAGTTGAACGTCGAGTTTCACGTTTGCAGAAGGTCGATGATGGTTGCCACGCCACCGCGTAGCGGGTCGCACACCGGCAGGTCCAGTTCTGCTTGAAGCGCTTCGCGGTAGCGACCCCAGTCCTGATCGCTCAGGCTTGATGAATTGATCGCCACGCCCACGCAGCAGACCTCGGGGTTGGTCAGCCGCCCCGCCTCCAGATAGCGCCGGATGGCCTCGCCTAGCGTGGGCAGGGAGATGTGAGGGTGGTCCTCGATAGTGGAGCGGGCGGGGTCGTGGCACAGCACGATGGCGTCCGGTTGGGATCCGTGCAGCAGGCCCAGCGTCACACCGGCATAGGCGGGGTGGAAGAGGGCACCCTGGCCCTCAATGACGTCCCAGTGGTCGGGCGCGTTGTCAGGTGAAAGAAGTTCGGCCGTGCCTGCCACAAAGTCGGCTACCACCGCGTCCACGGCGATGCCTTCGCCCGAGATCAGGATGCCGGTCTGCCCTGTGGCACGAAAGGTTGCCGCTATGCCGCGTGCCGAGAGTTCGCGTGTGATGGCCAGCGCCGTGTACTTCTTACCCAGCGCGCAGTCGGTGCCTACGGTGAGGAGTCTCTTGCCGCTGCGGCGGCGGCCCGTGCCCACGGGCATGGCTCGCTCGGTGTGGCGTACGTTCACGAGCCGTGTGCCGCCGCGTTTGGCAGCCTGCACGAGGTCTGGGAACTGCTCCAGACGCGTGTGCATGCCGCTGACCACGTCCAGGCCCGACTCCAGGGCCAGCCGGAGGGTGGGTATCCAGGCCTCGGGAAGCTGTCCACCGGGTGGCGCCACGCCAATGACCAGAGACCCTGCGCCTGCCGCAGCCGCCTGCGGCGGCGTCATCCTCGGCAGTTCCAGACTCACTTGCGCTTCGGGCAAAGCCCACTCTCCGATCACATCGTTGCCGCACCAGTCGCGCAGGCCGAATCCGGTCTTGGCATCGGAGCGCAGGGCTACATCGCCCAGAAAGACCAGGTAGGGTTTTCGAACCTTCAGCATCTATGGATGATATTACATCCATGTGCGGAGCGACAAGCACGGCCGAAAACCGCGCAGCCGCTTGCTTGCTTTCGGGGTATTTTTACAGGTGGTTGGCGTGTTTTCGCTCACGACCACGGCCTCTTCGGTACCGACATTCCGGGTTCTTCAGGGTGCTCAACTGGATGTAATACTGTCCATTTAATGAGTCTGTTGCAAACTCTGGCTCCCGCTCTGGCTCCCGCTCTGGCACAGCGTCTTGGCTTTGCAGCGCGCGGCTGCCGGCCCGTCGCCCTCTGCTGAACCTGTGGACCGGCGTGGAGCCGGAAGCTTTCGAGTTCGTCGAAGCCCACGCTGCGCCGGGCGGGCAGTCGCGGCGCTACCGTATCCGCTACACCGACCGGATCGAACACGTTCAGGTCGGACTGACTTCCGACGAGCGGATGTACTGGGCCTGGGGCTTGTGAACGACGTCTGCGCAGTGGAGCGTGGGTTTGGCGTGGGGTCATGGCTGCGGCTCTTGAACCGCCACAGCGTATCGGCATGAGGGCAGTTATGGACGAGTGCAACTTCACGTGGAGATCCTTCGCCACCCAGACCATTGCCGAGGGCCGGCGCATCGTCACGCCCGAGGGCATCGAGCTGCTGGAGCAGGTCGATGTGGGTGATGGTGATCCACAGTGGTCCGGGCACGCCCACCATGCCCCTGGCCTGGGCCTTTCAGAGTCCATGGGAGGACTTCTTCACCGTGGTGCACTGGGAGCAGCGCGGCGTCGGCAAGAACAACGCCACCACCGACCGTGCGGCCCTGCTGCCGACCATGACGATGGCCTGCATCGTGGCCGACGGCTAGGCCGTGATCGACCACCTCTGTCGCACGCTGGGCAAGGAGAAGGTCGCGCTGCTGGGCTTCTTCTGGGGGGCGATGGTGGGCGTGCATATGGCCCAGCGCTGCCCCGGCAAGATCAGCGTCTATGCCGGCACCGGGCAGGCCGTCTCCACCACCTTCGAGCCCATGATCCTGGCCGAGACGCTGTCTGCAGCCCAGCGGGCTGGAGATGCGGAAGCGGCGGCCGAGTTGAGTTCGCTCAACCTCTCCCCGCGGCCCGGCGGCAGCCTGCAGATCGAGGCGGTGCAGGTCTTGCGCCGCATCGCCCGACGCTATGACGGCATGTGGTGCGGGCGCGAAACCCTGCAGGTGATGATGGATCTGGCCGTGTTGGCCCCGGAGTACAGCGACCAGGACGTCGAAGCCTTCCGCAACGGCGCCGGCTGGATCGTTCCGGGGCCTTTGCTGCGCGACATGGCGCAGGCGGACCTTCGCACCGTCACCGAGTTGACCGTGCCCGTGGTGTTGTTGCAGGGTCGCTACGACCTGGCCACCCCGCACGCTGATGGATATCCATGTGTCCAAAAGGACGGCCCCTCACCTGCCCCGAAAGCTCAGCCAGGCGTTTCAAAGCAGGGTTCGAAGAACGTCAGATCAAAGTGTTGCTGCACAGCCCTGACATCGGCGGCCGGTGCCGGTGTGCCATGGATGAGACGGTATCGATGGCCGGCCACCAGCTGCACCAGATCGAACAGCGCCTGCGGCGTCTCCAGTCTGGGCAAGTGCTCGTTGGGGTACACGAAGAGCTCGCGCAGCAGTGCATTGAATCCGTCGGCCTCCATGTAGCCCAACAGCAGGCGGTCTGCTTCTGAGATGGGTACATGGCCCGGTGGCTGCAACTGCTCACCGAGCGCCTTGTTCAGTTCATGAAGCAGGCGACTGAAGACTGCGTTCACGGCGTCCACCCGATCAGTCAGCCCCAGCATGAGACGCATGGCCCCGCGGTTGCGCACTGCCGTGGCCATGATCCACGCCAGATAGCCCACCAGCGCAGGGTAGGTGTAGCGCTGCGGCCCACTGGGCAGCTGCTGGAAAAAGGCGAGGTTGCGCTGCTCGAAATCGCGCGCAATCGTCCCCAGCAAGCCGGCAGGATCCCCGAAGTGGTGGTACAGCAGCGGCCGCGAGATGCCGACCTCGCGGGCCAGGTCGGCGGGCTGCACGTGGGTGGAGATGGACTTGTCCAGCGTTGCGACGGTAGCCGCTAGCACCCGCAGTCGGGTCCGCTCTGAGCGGTCGGTGGCCCGTTCGGCGGCGGCGAGGTAGTCAGCAGCCAGGGAAAAAGTGGCAGGGAAATTCATCGTCTTCGAATTGAAGCAGGGCGCCTTCCGGCAACCCGATGATGCTCCAGCAGCGCCCGGAAATCAGGCTTGCGAGGGGGGGTAGTTTCACCAATATTGACACACTGTCAGTTGCGTGCCGATACTGACAGCGTGTCAATAAAGTGGTCGCTCAAGTGATCGCCAAGACATCTTTCCTGTCCTCTGAGACTGCCCGTACCCCCTTTCATCTCAAGGAGCTCCCACGATGAAATCCCGCGCCCTTGTCCTTCTGCTGACGCCGTTCGCGGCCTTTCTGGCGGCGCATTCGGCGCACGCCCAGACTGCTGGTGCTTCCACCTCGGCTGACAGCAGCCAGGTGATCACCGTCACGGCCACCAAGCGAAACGAACGCATCACCGACGTGCCGCTGGCGGTGACGGCCATTGGCGCGTCAGAGATCCGGGACCGCGGCGCAGTTGACCTTCGCGACATGCAGTACTCGGTGCCGGGCCTGAACATCCAGGAACAGACACCGGGCGCCAACCGCATCCAGCTGCGCGGCGTGAACGCCGGCTTCGGCACGGGTCTGCCCATCGTCGGCTCCTACCTCGACGAGATGGGCATCACCATCGACCAGCAGTCGCGCGACAGCCTGGTGCAACTGGTCGACATGTCACGCGTCGAGGTGCTGCGCGGCCCGCAGGGCACTTTGTACGGCGAAGGTTCCATGGCCGGGACGATCCGCTACCTGACCCGCAACCCCAGCCTGACGAAGACCGATGGTTTCGTCGAGGCCAACCTGTACCAGCAGAAGGACGGGGGCATGGGACACCGGCTCAGCGGCGCCGTCGGCACGCCGCTGATGCAGGGCAAGGCGGGTCTGCGCATCGCCGCCGGCAGCGACAAGCTGGCCGGCTGGATCGACTATCCCCAGATGGGCCTGAAGGACGCCAACGGGGTCAAGCGCTACTTCGTCCGCCCCAAACTGCTCATCCAGCCGAACGAAAAGCTCAGCATCTCGCTGCTGGCCCTGCATGCGCGCTACGAGGGCGACAGCGACAACATCGCCAGCGTCGCCGACCCGAAGGTGCGGCAGCGCACCACGCAGTTTCCGGCCAAGGACAACAGCGACCTGGCCAACGCGATCGTGACTTACGACTTCGGCCCGGTCACGCTGACCTCGTCCACAGGCTACCTCAAGCGCGACCTGTTGTTCACCGCGTCCCTCAGTGGCGGCGCGATTCGCGCCACCTTCGACAGCAGCTACAAGCAGTGGAACCAGGAACTGCGGCTCAGTTCGAACGGTGACGGACCCCTGCAGTACACGGTGGGCGTGTGGGCAAGGGACTACACCTCACTGATCGACCGCAGCGGCACATTCAACGGCGCGGCGTTCGCGCCGTTGCGGCGCGTCGGTACCGACCCCGTCGACTCGAAGTCCTCGGCCATCTTCGGCGACGCGACGTGGAAGCTGAGCAAGCGCGTCGAGCTCAGCGCCGGCGGCCGCTACTACAACGACGAACGCACCAGCCAGTCGACCACACCGGCCTTCGGCCCTGTCACGGCCAAGTTCAATGCCTTCAGCCCGCGGGTGTCGGGTCGCTACGAGTGGAGCCGCAACGCGTCGAGCTATGCCACGCTGTCCAAGGGCTTCCGTTCGGGCGGCTTCAACGGCAATGGCACGTTCTACGAGCCCGAGAGCCTGCAGAACTTCGAGGTGGGCCACAAGGCCGTGCTGGCGCCGGGGCTGTTCTTCGATGGCGTGGTCTATTACGCCGACTACAAGGACCGCCAAGCCCAGTCCGCCATCGAGATCAGCCCCGGCGCGTTCCAGGCCACCACGAAGAACGTCGGCAAGGCCTCCGGCCCTGGTGTTGAGGCGGCGGTGAATGCGAAGCTGCCGGCCGGAATCGAACTGACGGCCACGCTGGGCTGGAACGACATCCGCGCCAAGTCCTCGAACGTCGAGGTGCTCGCAGGTGAACGCTTCGACATGGTATCGGCGCTCACCAGTTCGCTGTCGCTGAGCCAGCGCTTCGCCGTAGGCGCCGGTCTGAAGGGCATGTGGCGCGTGGACTACCAGCATGCCGATCCTTACAGCTTCATCGTCCGTCAGGCCCAACCCAACGGCACCATCGCCACGGTCCAGAACTGGAAGAGCACGAACCAGGACTTCTTCAACGTGCGCGCTGGTGTCGAGGGCGCGGACTGGAGCCTCATGTTCGACGTGAAGAACCTGTTCGACAAGCGGCCACTGGTGCTGCCGGTCGTGCCCTACAACGCCACAACGGGTGAAGGCGTGAGCGTCACGCCGCGCACCGTGGGCCTGACCTACCGAAGGAGCTTCGGCGGTTGAGCTCTGGTGGTGTGCCGTCCGTGCCGGCCCCGTCGTCCGCGGCCTCAGGTCCCACGCGAGACGCGGTCCCTGCGCTGGCCGCTGCGCGATTCGATGACCGCGAGCGCGCCTTCCTCCTGCGCCAGCGCGGCATCGCTGAAGGCGTGCTTGCAGGGCTCGAAGCGATGAGCATCGGGTCCATCCACGCCATGGTGGGCATGGGTGCCGATGAACTGTGCAGACGGATGGACGCCGCTCGTGGCAGAGGGATCTGGGCCAATCGGCGACGCGCGCTTCGGTCAGCGATCGAGGCGGCCATTGACACAGGTCTTGCGGGCCCAGACGGCCCATCCATCGAGGCCCGCTCGCAGCCGTGCCTTCATCAATCACTGAGGACAGTAACCCATCTTGACCCCCATGCACGACCGTGACGGCAAGATCTGGATGGACGGCGAGCTCGTGGACTGGCGCGACGCCAAGGTCCACGTGCTGACCCATACGCTGCACTACGGTTGTGGTGCCTTCGAGGGGGTGCGTGCGTACGACACGGCGCAGGGTACGGCAATCTTTCGCCTGCGCGACCACACCGAGCGGCTGTTCAACAGCGCCAAGATCCTGCGGATGGACATGCCCTTTGCCCGCGACGAGTTGATGGCCGCGCAGTGCGAAGTGGTGCGCGCCAACGGACTGCGCCAGGCCTACCTGCGGCCCCTGATCTGGCTGGGATCGGAGGCCCAGGGCATGGCTGCCGAGGGGGTCCTCACCCACGTGATGGTCGCCGCCTGGGATCTGGGCGCCTACCTGGGGGATGAGGCCATCCAGCGCGGGATTCGCGTCAAGACCAGCAGCTACACCCGTCACCACGTCAACATCACCATGACGCAGGCCAAGGCGGTGAGCAACTACACCAACTCTATCCTGGCCCACCGCGAGGCCAAGGTTGACGGGTATGACGAGGCGCTGCTGCTCGATGCCTCGGGTTTCGTCTCGGAAGGGGCCGGCGAGAACGTGTTCATCGTCCGCAACGGGGTCGTCGCCACGCCAGATCTCTCCGCCGGCGCGCTCAACGGCATCACCCGCCACACGATCTTCACCATCTGCGAGGACCTGGGTCTGAAGCTGATGGAAAAGCGCATCACCCGGGACGAGGTCTACATTGCCGACGAGGCCTTTTTCACCGGCACGGCGGCCGAGGTGACCCCGATCCGTGAGTTGGACCGTGTGTCCATCGGCAGCGGCATGCGCGGGCCCATCACTGACCGCATCCAGGCGGCCTTCTACGACATCGTCAACGGTCGCAACGCCGGTTACCGGCACTGGCTGACACCTGTGGCCGCTTGAAGTCCACCACAACATGAGCATCACCACCGGTGCCGCCGCGCCGGTCGGGAGCCTCGAAGCGCGCCTGGCCCAACTCGACGTACTCTTCGCGCCCCACCGCCGCACCGACGCCCCTGGCTGTGTGGTCGGCATCGCGTTGGGCGGCCACACGGTGTACCGCAAGGCCTTCGGCATGGCCAGCGTGCAACACGGCGTGGCCAACACGCCGCGCACGCGTATGCGCATTGGCTCCACCAGCAAGCACTTCACCTGCCTGGCTGCGCTGCTGCTGGCCGAGGAAGGCCAACTCGACCTCGACGCGCCAGCCAGCGCCGCTTTGCCCGACCTGGCCTTGCCCACCTTGCAGGGTATGCCCACGCTGCGCCAGTTCATGCACCACACCAGCGGTTGGCGCTGCGCGCTCGACCTCGGCGTGCTTGGCAATGGCATGGCGCTGATGCCCACGGGCTGGATGCCGGCAGCCTCGTCACGCCAGCAGGGCGTCAACTTCGCCCCGGGCACGGGGCAGATCTACAGCAACGGCGGCTACCACCTGCTGTCGATGGCCGTCGACCGCGCGGCCGGCATGCCGCTGGAAGCCTTCCTGAAGGAGCGTGTGTTCAAACCCCTGGACATGGGCGACACCGAAGGCGTGCCCAGCGACCACACGGTGACGCCCGAGCGGGCGTCGAACCACTTTCCCGGCCTGGGCGGTGGCTGGCGGCACGCGCTGTGCTGGACCGAGGAGATCCGTGGCGAAGGCAACCTCGTCTCCACCGTCGACGACATGCTGCGCTGGCTGGCCCACCTGCGAGACCCCAGGCGCGTGGGGAGCGAGGCCATCTGGGCGCAGATGCTGGCGCCCAGCGTGCTGGCCAACGGACACCGATCGCCCTACACCATGGGCCTGATGCGGCACGGCTACCGAGGGGTGGAGGTGATCCACCACGCGGGCGGCGTGGCCGGCGGCAACAGCGACATGCTCACCGTGCCGGCACACCAGCTGGACATCGTGATGATGACCAACGGCCTGCCCGTGGCCATGCGCGACCTGACGCCCAAGATTGTTGATCTGCTGCTGGCCGACCAACTCGGCCCTGAAGAGCCGAAAGCCGAGATCGCGCGCTTTCAGCACTTGGTGGGTGCGCGCTACCGCGGCCGCTCGGGCCTGATGATCGGCTTCGGCGCTGCGGGCAACTGGCTGGGCCTGTCCGTTATGGACAACCCGCCGCTGCAGCCGCTGCGCGTGTTGGGCGGCGAACTGCACCTGGGCTTCGATACCGGCGCCCACAGCCACCTCTGCCTGCGCGTTGCCGACCTGGCGCCGCAGTCCGACGGCCAGGCACCGGCGAGTTTGGAGATCCGCGACGCCGGCCACGCTGAGCAGTTGATGCGCCTGCCCGCATCCCCGGCGCCTGCGCTGGTGGCGGGCGCGGCCTTGCTCGGCCACTGGGTGTGCCCCGACCTGGCTGCCACGGCGGAGATTGCCGTCGAGGGCGATGCGTTGGTGCTGCGACTGCGCGGCGAATACAGCGCACAGCGCGTGCTCCCTCTCACCCCTTTGGACCAAGGCATCTTCGGTGTTGGCGAACCGGGCCTGCCCATGCTTCGCATGGTGTTGAGCCGTGATGACGATAGCGGGCCTTGCGCCACTCGCTTCTTTCTGAACGGCCTGCGCACTCGCCACCTGGCCTTTGTGCGCGCCACCGAAGCTTCAATGGAGTAGGGTCATGAAGGTCTTCATCGCCGGCATCTTCACGGAGACCAACACCTTTTCGGCCTTTCCCACGGGTAAAGCCGCCTTCGAGGTCAACCGCGGGTGCGACCCCTTCTTCGCCGGCATGCGTCCCTCACTTGAGAGCTGGGCGGCCGGTGGAGGTCACACGCTGGTGGTCGGCCCCGTGATGTCAGCCATTCCCGCCGGCCGAACGGTGCGCAGCGCCTGGGAGGCCTTGCGCGACGAATTGCTGGCCGAGCTCAGCGCCGCGATGCCAGTGGATGCCGTGCTGCTGCCCCTGCACGGTGCCATGGTGGCCGAGGGCTATGACGATTGCGAAGGCGACCTGCTGGAGTGTGTGCGCGCCATCGTCGGCCCGAAAGTCGCCGTCGGCGTCGAGCTCGACCTGCACTGCCACTTCACCGAGCGCATGCAGCGCTGCGCCGACGTCCTTGTCGCCTTCAAGGAGTACCCGCACACCGATGTGCTGGACCGCCTGGCCGAAGTCTGGCGGCTGACACTGGACACCGCCGCCGGCCGCATCCGCCCGGTGACCGCTGTGGCTGACTGCCGCATGGTGGGCTTGTGGCACACCACGCGCGAGCCGATGGTCGGTTTCGTGCGCCGCATGAAGGCGTTGGAGGGGCAGGGCAGCGTGCTGAGCGTGAGCTTTGGCCACGGCTTTCCCTTCGGCGACGTGCCGGAAGCAGGCGCCAAGGTGTGGGTGGTGACGAACGACGACCTGCCGCGCGCCCAGGCCCTCGCCGACGAGCTGGCCCGCGAACTGTGGGACATGCGCACCGAGACCCGCAGCATGCCGCTGGGCCTGGCGCAAGCCCTGGACCAGCTGCAGTCGGCACCACAGGGCAAGCCCCTCGTGCTGGCCGATGTGGCCGACAACGCGGGGGGCGGTGCCAGCGCCGACAGCACCTTCTTCCTCTCAGCCCTGCTCGAAAGCGGGATCGGCCACGTCGCCCTAGGTCCGATCTGGGACCTGGGCGCCATCCAGATTTGCCGCGAGGCGGGCGTCGGCAGCACGCTCAGGCTGCGGGTCGGCGGCAAGTGCGGCCCGACCTCGGGGCCGCCGGTGGACCTGGACGTCACCGTCCGAGCCTTTCTGGAAGACCACTTCCAGACCTGGCCGCAGGTCACCCGATTCAGCTGCGGCCCGTCGGTGTGGCTGCAGACGGCTGACGGCATCGACCTGGTGCTCACCTCGGTGCGGCAGCAGGCCGTGGGCACCGATCTGTTCACCGGCCTGGGCATCGACCTGGCGGCCAAGCGCGCCATCGTCGTGAAGTCCACGCAGCACTTCCACGCTGCCTTCGCGCCGCTGGCGCAGCAGGTGCTGTACGTGGACACGCCAGGCCTTTTGCGCAACGACTTCGAGCACTTCGACTATCGCCACCGTTCGTTGACCTACTGGCCCCGGGTGGACGACCCATGGGGTAGCCCTGTGGACGGCTCAGTCACGGACAGACACCACGACCCGGTGTCTTCTGGTGACAGACCTGGTACCACTTGACTTCCTTCACCAACCCGACCCCAAGGAGAACCTATGAACCAGCTGAACCGGCGAGTCTTTTGCCTGTCTTCGATCTCCGCTGCTGGCGCGTTGGCGCTGACCACCCCGCCGACCCGTGCACAGGCCCAGCCCCTGGAAGTGGCGCGAATCCTTCTCGGTTTTCCCGCAGGCTCCGCGGCCGATGCCCTGGCCCGCGCCCTGGCCCAACGGCTGGCGCCGACCTACGCCAAGCAGGTGATCGTGGAGAACCGGACCGGCGCTGGCGGCCAGATCGCGGCGACTGCGCTGAAGACGGCACCCTCCGATGGCTCGACCATCCTGTTCACTCCACTGGCCGCGGTGGGTGTCTTTCCCCACACGTTCCGCTCGTTGCCCTACAACGTGGACACGGACTTTGCCCCCGTGACGCTGGGCACGAGGTTTGATGTCGCCCTCGCGGTGGGGACTGCGGTTCCGGAGTCGGTCAAGTCGGTGCCTGAGTTCCTCGCCTGGGCCAAAGCCAACCCCTCGCGCGCCAATGTGGGTTCCCCCGCGCCAGGGTCGCCGCTGCATTTCACGATCGCTGAACTGACTCGCCTGTCGAAGGTTGAACTTCAGCACGTCCCCTACCGGGGAACGGTAGCTGCCATTCCCGACTTGATCAGTGGCACGCTGCCCGCCATGGTGAGCACGGTGAGCGAGTTCGTGAGGCACATCCCCGAGGGCAAGATTCGCGTTCTCGGCACCTCTGGCGGCAGGCGCAACCCGTTCACGCCACAGATCGCCACCTTCGGCGAGCAGGGTCTCAAGGAGCTCGAGTTCGAAGACTACTTTGCCTTCTATGTACCTGCCAGGACACCGGCCGCGCAGATCCAGGCACTCAACGCAGGCATCCGACAGGGCATGGCCCATCCTGCGGTCAAGGAATTGATCGACAGCTCTGCGGCACAGGCCGCAACCGGCACACCAGAAGAACTGACGAGCACGCTGCGCGCCTACAGCAGGCGTTGGGAGGCGGTGGTGAAGAACATCGGCTTCAAGGCGGACTGAGCGCAGAGGGCACAGCATGGCAACCTGGGACTTCCTGGTCATCGGAGGCGGTATCGCAGGGGTGTCGGTGGCGGCTGAATTGGCGCCATATGGCCGCACTCTGGTGCTGGAGCAGGAGTCTGCCCTGGGTTACCACGCCACCGGCCGCTCGGCAGCTATCGTGGTGCCGAACTACGGGGCCCCGCCGCTGCGCGCGCTGACGCAGGCCAGCTTGCCCACGCTGCTGGAGATTGAGGTAGAAGGCCACCTCCTGGCCCACCGCAAGGGCTCGCTGATGCTCGAGCTGCCAGGGCAGGAAGGGGTGCTCCAAGCCAGCTTGGAGGACCCGGACCGCCAGGGCCGGATGCACGAAGTGACGTTGGACGAGGCGCTTCAGCGGGTGCCCATCCTGCGGCGCGAGGCCATCGTGCGTGCAGGCTGGGAACCCGACGTGTGGGCTTTGGACGCTGACGGCCTGCTGCAGTGGTACCGCCGGCGCGCCCGCGCGGCCGGCGCGGAGTTCCGCTTGAACGCCAAGGTCACCGCGCTGGAGCGCGTGGGCGATGTCTGGCAAGTCACGGCGAGCGGCGTGACCGAGCAGGCCGTCACGGTCGTGAACGCCGCCGGCGCATGGGCCGACACGCTCGCCACGCGGGCGGGCCTGCGCCCGCTGGGCCTGCAGCCCAAACGCCGCACTGCGCTCACCGTGCCTGCACCGACTGGCCATGACGTGCAGGGCTGGCCGGCCGTGATCGACCTGGGCGAGACCCGCTACTTCAAGCCTGACGCCGGCGCACTGATGCTGTCGCTGGCCGAGGAGACCGACTCGCCACCGTGCGACGCCTGGGCCGATGACGAGGATGTGGCCACCGCCGTCGACCGCGTGCAGCAGATCGCCGACCTGCCTGTGGATCGGGTGATTTCCACCTGGGCCGGCCTGCGTACCTTCGCCCCCGATCGCGTGCCCGTGGTGGGCTGGGCACGGGACGGCGAAGGCTTCCTGTGGCTGGCCGGGCATGGTGGATACGGCCTCCAGACGGCGCCGGCGATGGCGCAGCTGGCGGCCTCCATCGTGCTTGGCACTGCACCGCCTGAGGCACTGGGCATCGCACGGGTCGACGCGACTGCCCTCTCGCCCGGGCGCCTCACACCTGGCCCTGAGCCTCTTCGAGCAAGCGCATGAACGACACTGGTCTACCGTCAGCACAAGTACCCCCCGCAGGCATGCAGGCGACGTCTTCGGATTCGCCGGCGCCCCGTTCGTCTTGGGTGGTCCTGCTGCTCCTGCTGGTCCTGATCCTCTACACCATCGTCGACCGGCCGCTGTTCAGCCTGGTCGTGGAGCCGCTGAAGAAGGACCTCGGTCTGACCGACCTCCAAGTGGGCTTGGTGCAGGGCCTCAGCGTGGCCCTGTTCACCGCGGTGGCCGGCTACCCGCTGGGCTGGCTCGCCGACCGTTACGACAAGCGCTACATCCTGGCCGGCTCGATCGCGGTCTGGAGCAGCTGCCTGGCCCTGGCGGGCCTGGCGCAGAGCTTCGAGCAACTCTTCATTGCCAGCGCGCTGGTCGGCGCCGGTGAGGCCGGCCTGGTGCCTATCGCCATCGCGATCGTTCCCGAGCTGTTCAGGGAGCGCCAGCGACAGTTGGCGAACTCGCTGTTGCTGGTCGGCGCGCGGCTGGGCACGGGCCTGATGATCGCCGTGTGCGGCTGGGTGCTTGTGGCCGCCGAGCCGGCGCGTGCCTGGTTGCCTGCAGGGTTGCAGGAGTTGTCAAACTGGCGCCTGGCGTTTCTCTTCATGGCCTTGCCTGGCCTGTTGTTCGTGCCGCTGATCCTCCTGCTGCCGGCTGCTGCTGCGAGGCCGCCCCAGGCGCGGTCAGGTGATGCATCACCGCCGGCCGCCAACCCACCGGTCTGGCCGTACCTGCGGAGCCAGTGGCGGCCTTTCATGTGCTTTTACGGCGGCGTCGGCCTGCTGTGCTTCGGCATCGGCTGCGTCATGGCTTTCGCGCCAGTGGTCGCCATTCGTCAGATGGGGGCCACCCAACTCACCACCGGCAACCTGATGGGCACCGCCACGTTTACCGCCACGGTGGTGGGCTTCGTGCTGGCACAGGGTGTTTCGCGGTGGGGTAGGCCGCGGGCAGGCGAGCGGCTGCCCGCGGTGGCCCTGCTTGGGTCAGCCGTGGCAAGCGCGTGCGCGGCCGCCGCCCTGCTTTTGGCCAGCACGCCCGTCACCCTGTTCATCGGCCTGGGCGTCTTCCTGACCGCCATCATGGCTGGCACGCTGCTCTTTCCCACGGCAGCGCAGGAACTGACGCCACCCCGGCTGCGGGCCCGCCTGGTGTCGATCATGGCAACGGTCAACATCGTGCTGGGCGCCCTGGGACCTGCCGCCGTGGGCGCGGTGTCGGATCGCCTCAAAGGTCATCCCGAAGGGCCGCTGTGGGCCATGGCCGGATGCGCCACGGTGGCGCTACTCGGATCTATCCTCTTCTTGTTGCCGCTGACCCGCCTGTACGTGCCTGCGGTTCGGGCGGCCCGCGCGGCCTGATGGGGCCTGTCGCCGGCGCTGCAACCGGCCATGCAACAGCCGTTCGGCGGATCAGGTGGCGCCTTGCACGCCCGGTACCGCCGACGTGAAGGCGAGCCGGGTGGCGGCAGGCCGCGACTGGAACACCACCAGCGGATCCGCGCCCGTGTCCGGGTCGGCCAGCGGAATGCATTGCACGAACAAGGCCAGCAACTCGGCCTGGCTGGTGATGTCCAGCTTATGGTGAATGTTGCGGCGATGAATCTTCACCGTGCCCTCGGCAATACCGAGCCGCTCGCCAATCAGTTGGCTGCTGTAGCCCAGCAGAAGGTAGCGCAGCACCACATGCTCGCGCGCCGTGAGCACCGAGGCGCCGAAGCACTGCGTGGTGAGGTCGATCTTGCGCTGCACCAGATCGTTCACGCGCTCGGGCTCCAGCGCCGTGGCCGACACCAGCGAGTGCTTGCGCAACAGCTCCTCGACAAACGGCAGCAGCGCTTGCAGTGCCTGGATCTCGCCGTGGGTGAAGCGGGGCCGCCCCGGCCCGCGCACCAGCATCAGCAGGAAGGCCCAGCCCTGGGCGGTGGCCACCATCAGGTCCAACTCATCAGCGTGCCCGTGGTTGGCGATGAATCGCTGATGGAACTCGCTGCCGATGAAGCCCGCGGGCGCGATCTCCTCCAGGCGGTACAGGCCCGATGGCGCCCCAGCGACGAAGTGCTGGTGGATGGGGTCGAAGAGGTAGGGCCCAGCGCTGTAGGCCTCCCAGGTGAGCGCTCTTTGCGCGTCATCCACCTGGAGAGCGCCATCGTCACCTGCCAGGACGCGCGGGCGCTTGTCGGTGAACAACTGCAGCGCCGAATAGGCATCGATGGGCGTGGCCTGACGCAGCAGCGCGAACACCGTATCAAAGATCCCTGGCGTGCCGAGTGCGGCCAGCGCCGAGGTGCAGCTCGCCAGCAGCGGCGGCGAGGGTGGCAGGTGATCGGTGGCGGACTGCTGCGCAGGCTCCATGCCGCGGAAGTCTAGGGCAAGGGCGCTCGTTGGCCAGCGCCGCGAGATCGGCGTCGTGAGCATGCAGGCGCTAGCTGCGCAGCCGAGCGACGTGGCGCATGCGGGCGTAGGTCAGCAGCCCAGCGCGTCCACCTTCGACGCCGAACCCCGACAAGCCCACGGGCTCGCTCGAGGCGCCGCGCGCCATGGCCGGAGCGGCCTGCGGCGCGGCCATCAGCGTCACCGTGCCGGCGCGCAGGCCCCGTGCAAAGTGGTCGGCCAGTTTGTCGTCGGCCACCCACACGCTGGCCGACAGGCCGTAGCGCGTGGCGTTGGCCAGCGCCAGCGCCTCGTCGGGCGTGTCGAAGGACTGCAGCGTGGCCACGGGGCCGAAGACCTCTTCCTGCACGATCGGGGATTCGGCGCCGACGCCTTCAATGACCAGCGGCCGGAAGTGGCAGGCCGCAGCCGCGGCGGCGTCGTAGACCCCCAGCGCGCGCGCACCGCCGGCCAGTGCGTCGCGCACGAAGCCGTTCACCTTGGCCCATTGCGCGGTGCTGGCCAGCGGCCCCAGGGTGGTGGCGGGGTCCAGCGGATCGCCGGTGTGCAGTGCGTGCATGCGCTCCTCGAGCAGCCTCGCCAGACGGTCATGCAGCGACCGGTGCACCAGGATGCGCGAGCCAGCCACGCAAACCTGGCCGCTGTTCCAAGTGAAGCCCTGCACCAGCGCGTCTGCCACGGCAGGCAGGTCGCCGAAGTCGTCGAACACGATCTGCGGCGACTTGCCGCCGCATTCCAGCATCACGGCCTTGAGGTTGCTCGAACCGGCCGTCTGCATGATGCGCTGGCCGGTGAGTGTGGAGCCGGTGAAGGACAGCGCGTCCACGTCGGGGTGCGCGGCCAGCGCCTGGCCCGCCTCGGCGCCCAGGCCGGGCACGACGTTCAGCACACCTGGCGGCAGGCCGCAGGTGATGGCCAAGTCGGCCACGCGCAGCGCCGACAGCGGCGCCAGCTCCGAAGGCTTCAACACCACGGCATTGCCCGCGGCCAGCGCCGGCCCGATCTTGGCCAGCGCTGTGAAGAGCGGGAAGTTCCAGGGCGTCACCAGGCCGACCACACCGTGCGGCATGCGTCGGTTCATCGCCGTGGCACTGGGGCGGGATGGCAGCGTCTCGTCCTCGAGGGCGGGCATGGCGTCCACCGCATGCCGCAAGGTGCCGGCCGCTTCGGCCACATCGGCCAGCGCGCCGCTGATCGGCATGCCCATGCACAGGCTGTCCAGCAGCGCAAGTTCCTCTGCGTGCGCCTGTACCGCATCGGCCAGCCGCAGCAGCACGGTGGCGCGCGTGGCGTGGTCGGCCCATTCACTGGGCACCGCGCTGCGCGCCAGCGCGGTGCGTGCGGCGGCGACCGCGCTGTCGATCTCCGCCCGACCGCCGCGCGGCATTTCAGTGACGGGCTTGCCGTCCTGTGGACTGATGCACGCGAACCGGGCAGCCCAGGCGGCACCGTCGCGCCGGCCGTCGATGAAGGGGCGGCCGTCGAGTGACAACTGGTGAGCGCGTTGCGTCCAGTCGACAAGGGAGCGAGCGATGCCGGCGCGGTCGGCGCCAGGGGTGTCGTGGGTGTCTTGCACAGCGCGACTCTAGGGTCGCAATGGCCGTCTCGGGGTACCTGCGGCCCCCTAAAGCCCTCGAACTACCACCAGAGGCATATGGGTCGATGAAGACGCGGCCCATAACCTGCCCGACACGATCCATCCGGCTCCGGGTGGACACGTTCGCCTGCCCGGCGCCAACCCTTTGACGACCCCTGGAGACGATGATGAAAACAAAGCCTGTCCTCAACGGTGCACCCGGTCTGAGCATGCCAACACCGACCAGCGTGGCGCTGGCTGCCAGCCTGACCCTCATGCTGTGGGCGAGCCTGAGCCCACCGGCGCTTGCCCAATCGTCGAGTACTCGAGCTGAAGGCGCCACGCAGACCATCACGATCACCACCAGCGCCCGCAAGCGCAAGGAGGCCGTGCAGGACGTGCCGATGTCGATGGAACTGCTCAGCGGCAAGGACCTGCAGGAAGCTGGCGTCCTGCGCGTGCAGGACATCCAGGCCAACGTGCCCGGGCTGGTGGTGACCACCTACGAATCGCAAGGCAACATCTCGTTGCGCGGCGTGGGCACCGGCGACGTGGGCCTGGGCACCGACCAGTCGGTGGCCATCCACATCGACGGTGTCTACCAGGCCTACGGCGGCGCGGGCCTGAGCCGGCTGTTCGACGTCTCGGCGGTGGAGGTGCTCAAGGGCCCGCAGGGCACGCTGTACGGCCGTAACTCCACGGCAGGCGTGATCAACCTCATCAGCAATGCACCGGGCCAGCGCTTTGCCGCCGAGGCCGATGTGTCGCTGGGGTCGCTGCGCACGGTTCTGGGCCAGGGCTTCGTGAATGTGCCCCTGTCTGCAGACACTGCCTTGCGCCTGTCGTTCGCCGGCGGCGCGGGCCGCGGCCCCATCACCAATGAAAAGGAGGGATCGCTCGTGGGCGACCGCGACGACTTCTCGGCGGTACGCCTCGGGCTGCGCAGCCAGCTCGGTAAGGCGCGCGCCGATGTGCGCCTGCAGTACATCGAAGACCGCAACCAGGTCGGCCAGGCGCTGCTGCCCATGCCCTATGACACCGCTTTCGGTCCCGGTGCGGGCTGGGCCGACCGTGAGTTCTACATCCGCCCGCCCGAGCAGAAGAAGTCCGACCTGAACGCGGCCCTGACGCTGACCGTGCCGATGGGCGAGGCGACGCTGACCTCGATCACAGGCTACGGGCGCCACCGGGGCCGTGCTGTCGTGCCGCTCTTTTCAGCACGCACCGAGGATGAGCGCGCGATCGTGACAGCGACCGAGCCCTACGAGCAGGTCTCGCAGGAACTGCAGTTCAACTTCACCACCGGCCGGGCCACCGACTGGGTGGCAGGCGTGTTCGCGATGGACTCCAAGGGCCAGGACAACCGCGCCATCGACTCCGGGCCGGCCGGCTTCCTCGGGGGCTATACAGCCGACACGCGCGCCCAGGCCAGCGGCCGCACCCTTGCGGCCTTTGCCGACGTCTCGCACCCGCTGAGCTCGACCTTCAAGCTCAACGGCGGCCTGCGCTACACCTGGGAGAAGAAGGAGGCTACCTCGTTCGGCCTCGGCCCCTTCGATGTCAACCCCGCGCTCAGCGCCAGCAAGACCTGGACGGCCCTGAGCGGCCGGCTCGGCTTCGACTGGCAGCTCAGCAAGGCGAGCAAGCTATGGGGAGGACTGTCCGAGGGCTTCAAGAGTGGTGGTGTGATCCCCTTGGCCAACAACGGCGGTGGCGGCGTGTGCGAGGGCGGCGCCTTCGACCCCTCCGGCTGCGCCATCACGATCTACAAGCCCGAGACGCTGCGCGCGCTGGAGCTGGGCCAGAAGACCACACTGCCCGGCGGAGCGGGCTTCGTCAACGCGGCGGTGTTCCTGTACGACTACCGCGACAAGGTCGAGTACTACCAGTACGACCTGAGCAACCCGCTGTCCTTCACTTTCAACAACGCACAAAAGGCCCAGGTGAAGGGCCTGGAGCTCAGCGGCGATTTCCGCCTGTCCAAGCACCTGCGCACCGACATTGCCGCCACCTTCCTCGACACCGAGTACACGCGCTTCGTCGATGGTGCCGGGGGCGACATCGCCACGGGCAAGCAGTTGGCCCGTTCGCCCAAGGCCAGTGCCACCGTGGCGCTGGCGGGCGACAAGATTGCGCTGGCTGGCGGCGCGCTGCGCTTCCGCCTGGAGTATGTGTGGCGCGACAAGATCTACTTCGATTTCTTCAACGACAACATCGGCGCTCACACGTATGAACGCGCCATCGGACTGTTCAATGCCGCGGTGGGCTGGGCGCCGGCAGGTTCGTCGTGGTCGCTTTATGCCAACGCGCGCAATCTGTCGAATGCGCGCTACCTCGAGTTCGCACGCAGTGACGCACCGGGCGTGATCGCCGCGCCTGGGCGCACGGTGCAGGTGGGCGCCAACCTGAAGTTCTGAACGCGTGATCGACAGCCGCAACACCCCGCCCGCGCCACCGGGCGCGAACGTCGACATCCTGTTCCGCCAGCCCGTGCCGGCGCCCGGCGGCACCCAGCTGGCGGCAATGGTGTTCAGGCCGCGCGGCCAGACCGTGCCGTTGCCGGTGATCGTGGAGATGCTGCCCTACGGCGTGGACATGTGCTACGCCGACGGCGTGCGCTTTGCCAACGAAGGCTTCGTCTTCGTGGCCGTGGACTGCCGCGGCACGGGCGACTCCGAAGGCACGTTCGCACCCGTGGTGAACGACGCTGCCGACTTCGCAGCCGTGTTCGACTGGCTGCAGACCCAGCCGTGGTGCGATGGCCAGGTGGCCACGCACGGCGGCTCGTACAGCGGCATGAACCAGTGGCTGGCGCTGGCCACCGGGCACCCCGCGCTGCGCACCATCGTCCCCTTCGTGGCACCGCTGCCACGGGGGCTGGCGGCCGGTGGCGTGGGCGACCACTACCACCTGAGGTGGGCGGCCCTGGGCAGCAGCCGTGGCACCTATAGCGCCTGGTTCGCCGACGGCGGCTATTGGGGCGGGGTGATGGAGGCGCTCGGGCGTGGTTTTCTCGAAGCGATGGAGGCGCCCCAGCAGACCTTCGGTCACTCGCTGCCCTGGCACCGCGACTTCGTCGAGCACCCCGCGCCCGACGCCTTCTGGATGGCGTTCGTACCGTCTCCCGAGGTCCTAGCGCGTACGCGCATGCCGGTGCTGCAGGTCAACGGTCAGTACGACCTTTGGCTGGTCTCGGCGCTGCAGTACCACCAGCGGCTGCAGCAATGGGGCCATGAGGACGCCCGCCGCCACGACCACCTGGTGATCGGCCCCTGGAACCACACCGGCAGCGGCGACGCCAACCCGCAGGTAGGCAGCCTGCGCTTCGCCGAAGCGGCCCGCATCGACATGATGGCGCTGAAGCTGGCCTGGTACCGATGGGTGATGCAGGGCGGCCCCAAGCCCGCGATGCTGGCGCACCGCGTGCTCTGGTACGCCACCGGCGAGGAGGCCTGGCACGGCTGCGACCGGCTGGAGGACGTGACCGCCGGCGCGCAGGCGCAGGCCCTCGCGGCCGCGCCGGGGCCCAACGACGTGTTCCATTCCGGCTGGCTTGCCACCGATGCGCCCGGGACACCGACCTACCGCTTCGTCTGCGATCCAAACGACGAGGCCCTGCTCGACATCGAGCGCCTGGAGCGCGCCGACGCCTCAGAGCCGGACCCTCCCGGCAGCCGGCCGGTCAACAGTCTGTTCCTTGCCCTGAGCGGCGAGGAGCCCACCTCTCAGGCCTATGCCACCCACCTGCGCGGCCAGGGCCTCGTCTACCACTCCGCGCCGCTGGACGAACCGCTGGCGCTCGCCGGTACCCCCGTGCTGTATCTGCGCTGCACGGTAGACCAGCTCGACGCCGACCTGGTGATGATGTTGTACGAGATTCGCGCCGACGGTCGGGCGATCTTCCTGAGCTCCGACCTCATGCGCCTGCGCTACCGCCACGGGCCCGACGCGCCCACGCCCGTCACATCCGGGGAGCCGATGACCGTGACATTCAACTCGGCGCGGTTCTTTGCACGCACGCTGGCCCGGCACAGCCGGCTGCGGCTGGTGGTGCGCCACGCGATGGGCCTGGACCTGCAGCGCAACGGCAACTCCGGTAAGCCGGTACATGAGGAGACCGCGACCGACCGCCGAGCGGCCACCATCACCGTAGTCCACATTGGCGCCGAGCGCTCGCGCTTGATGCTGCCGCTGGCAGCGAAGCACCCCACGGTAGACATGACCGCGTGAACCCATGATCGAAGGCCGCAACCACCCACCCACGGCGCCGGGGGCGAACGTCGACATCCTGTTCCGCCAGCCGGTGCCCGCGGTCGGCGGCATTCACCTGACCGCCATGGTCTTCAAGCCGCGCGGCCAGGCTGGGCCGTTGCCGGTGATCCTCGAGATGTCGCCCTATGGGGCCGACTGGGGCTATGCCGACGGCGTGCGCTTCGCCAACGAAGGCTTCGTCTTCGTCGCCGTGGACTGCCGTGGCACCGGCGACTCCGAGGGCAGCTTTGCACCTTCGGCCCACGAGGCAGCCGACTTCGTGGCCACGTTCGACTGGCTGCAGGCCCAGCCCTGGTGCGACGGCCAAGTGGGCACCTACGGCGGTTCGTACAGCGGGTTGAACCAGTGGATCGCCCTGGGCACCGGGCACCCGGCGCTGCGCACCATCGTCCCCTCGGCCGCAGCGATCTCGGGCCGCAACATGCCCAGCGGGGGCCTGGGCACCCACTACAACCTGCGCTGGTCGGTGCTGAGCGCGAGCCACGGCACCTACATGGGCTGGTTCGGCGACGTCGCCTACTGGCATCGCGTGTGGGGCGACCTGTCGCGCGAGGCCTGGTCCGCAGCCACGCTGCCCGAGCGCCTGTTCGGCCACGCCCTGCCCTGGCACCGGCAGATGATGGAGCACACGGGCTTCGATGCCAGCTGGAGCCGCTGGCTGCCTACGCCCGAGGCCTATGCGGCCTCGCGCGCACCGGTGCTGTCGATCACCGGGCAGTACGACGGCTGCCTGCCGCCGGCCCTGGAGCACCACCGCCGCCTGCTGCGCTGGGGCAGCGCCGAAGCCCGGCGCGACAGCCACCTCGTCATCGGTCCCTGGGACCACGCCGGCTGCAACGACGCCAGCCCGCAGGCGGGCAGCCTGCACTTTGCCGATGCGTGCCGCATCGACATCCTCGGCCTCAAGCTCGCTTGGTACCGCTGGGTGATGAAGGGAGGGCCGAAGCCGGCGATGCTGACGCGCGGCCTGCTCTGGTACGAAACCGGCGCCGAGGTGTGGCATGCGGCCGACTCGCTCGACGATGTGAGCCGCGGCCTGGTGGCGCACGATCTGGCGGCCGCGCCGGGCCCGAACGACGTGTTCCACTCCGGCTGGCTGGCGCTGGGCGCAGCCCCCACCGGCCCCTACGCCTTCCGCTGCGATCCGCACGACGAGGCACTGCTCGACGTGGAGCAGATGCCGCGCGCCGACGCGGCGCACGGCCTCGTCGGAGGCGAGGGCCCGCTGAACAGCCTGCTGATGACGCTAGGCGGCGAGGAGCCCACCTCGCAGGCCTTTGCCACGCACCTGCGCGGCCAGGGGCTGGTGTACCACTCGGCCCCGCTGGACGAACCGCTGGCACTGGCCGGCGCGCCGGTGCTGGAGCTGCGCTGCACGGTGGACCAGCCCGACGCCGACCTGGTGATGTTGCTGTACGAGATCCGTGCCGACGGACAGGCCATCTTCCTGAGTTCCGACGCCCTGCGCCTGCGCTGGCGCGCAGGCTTCGGCGCCGAAAGCCCGGCGGTCCCGGGCGAGCCGATGACCGTGCGCTTCAGCGACGCGCGCTTCTTCGCCCGTACGCTGGCGCGGCATTCGCGCCTGCGGCTCGTCCTGCGCCACGGCATGAGCCTCGCACACCAGCGCAACGGCAATTCGGGCAAGCCGGTGCACGAGGAGACGCTGGCCGACCGGCGCGTGGCCACCGTCACCGTGATCCATGATGGCCCCGCGCGCTCAAGGCTCATGCTGCCGCTGGCCGGGGATCATCCGCCGGTCACCCTGCCGCGCTGAGCGCTCAGAAAGGCAAGCCCCTCATGTCCACCGCCATGCCACGTCTGCCCACGGGCCTGCTGGTCCTGTTCGCGCTGCCCACGCTGCCGATGTTTCTGCTGCGCGGGCCGGCGTTCTCGATCCTGCCGGCGCTGTATGCCGAGCGCTTCGGCATCGCGCTCACCGTCATCTCGGGCGTGCTGCTCGCGGTGCGGCTGGCCGACGGCTTCATCGACGTGGCCGTGGGCTGGGGCACGGACGCCACGCGCCACCGCTGGGCCGGGCGCAAGGGCTGGTTCCTGGTCGGTTCGCTGGCCACGGTGGCCTGCATCTTCCAGCTCTACGTGCCACCTTCGGGCGCCACGGCGGCCTACTTCGGGCTGTGGTTCTTCATCGCCTACATCGCCTGGACGATCAACGAGATTCCCTATGGCGCCTGGGCCGCGGAGCTGACCAACGACTACGGGGAGCGCAACCGCATCGCCGCGGCACGGCAGTACTTCAACGTGGCCAGCGCGCTGCTGCTGGGGCTGATGCCCTTCCTGCCCTTCATGAAGTCGCAGGAGATCAACTTCGACCTGCTCGAGGTTGTCGCCTGGACCGTGGCGCTGAGCTTGCCGCTCATCAGCCTGCTGACCGTGTGGCTGGTGCCGCATGGCGCGGCCGTGGTCCGAAGCGGTGGCGAGAGCCTGAAAGCCAGCTGGGCCGCGGTGCGCGGCAACCGGCCCGCGTGGCGATTCCTCGGCTCCGCCACCCTGGCGGGGCTGGCAGACGCCTGCATGGCGGGGCTGGGCTTCATGGTCATCGACTCCTACTTCGGCCTGAAGGCGGCCGCCAGCATCATGCTCATCCAGTGGGTGGTGGCGTCGATGCTGGGCGTATGGCTGGCCACGCGGCTGCTGCGGCGCTTCGACAAGCACCGTCTGTTTGTGGGCGCCGCCTTGCTCAGTGCCGTCATGCTGTTGGTGAACAGCGTGCTGACGCCGCAGACGCCGCACCTGATGGCGATGTACCTGAGCCTGAGCTTCCTGCTGATCATGTGTGCCGCGGTGACCGACATGCTGCCGCATTCGATGGTGGGCGACCTGGTGGACTACGACGAGTGGAAGACCCGCGCACAGCGGACCGGCCAGTACGTGGCGCTGCTGGCCTTCGTGCGCAAGGCCACCTTTGGCTTGGGCTCGGCGCTCTCGATCTTCATCGCCGGCAGCTTCGGCTTCGAGCCCGGCCGGCCGTCGTACGACACCGCTGCGGCCATAGGTCTGAAGCTGGGCATGTTCTGGCTGCCGATGGTGCTGATGCTGGCCGGCGCTGCGCTGATGTGGGGTTACCCGATCGGGGCGAAGCGACACCGTGCGATCCAGACCCGCCTGCAACGGCGCGCCGGTGCGCCCGCCGCGCCATGACCCCGGTCGACACCAAGGCCTGGCTGTTCCTGCTTGCGGCGGGCCTTCTCGAAACCGTCTGGGCCTTGAGCATGAAGGCCTCGGAAGGCTTCACGCGGCTGCCCTATACGGTGCTCACCTTTGTGGCGGCGTGGGCCAGCTTCTGGTTGCTGGGTCTGGCACTGCGCAGCCTGCCCGTGGGCACGGCCTATGCCGTGTGGACCGGCATCGGCGCCGTCGGCGTGGCCGTGGCGGGCATGGTTCTGTTTGCCGAACCAGCGACGGCGGCTCGGATCGTGTGCATCGCGCTGATCGCGGCTGGCATCCTCGGTCTCAAGTTGGTCACGCCGTAGGCGGCGGTTGGCTGAACTGGCAGTGACCGTGACGGCTCCTTTGGCACTCAGATCACCCGAAGCGGGATGACCAGGCGTTCCAGCGGCGTGGAGACCACGGGCTTGCCTGCCCGGCCCTGCCAAGCCTCTAGCAGGTCATGCCACTCTGACCGCGCTTTGGCCAAGTTAGCGTGCTTCACCGGGCCGAAGCCGCGAACCTGCTGAACCACCTCGGCCAGGCGCACGGCCAGCGCCAGGTTGTCGGCCTTGAGGGCGGGCAGCAGCTGCTTTTCGACCAGCTCTTCGTAATCACGGGCCAGCTTGCGCTCCAGGCGCCGCTCTTCGGTGTGGCCGAAGGGGTCCAGCGGCGTGCCGCGCAGGCCCTTCATCCGCGCCAGCACCCGAAAGGCCACCCGCACCCAGGGGCCGAAAGGCCTCTTGCGCGGGCGGCCCTCAGGCCCGGGCCGTGACAGCAGGGGCGGCGCCAGGTGGTGGACGATGCGGTCCCAACGTCCGAACTGCTGGCGCAGGGCCACGTCGAAGGCTGGGTCGAGGTGCAGGCGCGCCACCTCGTACTCGTCCTTCACCGCCAGCAGTCGTGCGTACTGCCGGGCCACCGCCCGAGTCAGGTCGAGCTGGCGCGCCGCCTCGCCTCCCAGCGCCTCCTCGGCCGCACGCACCTGCTGCACCAGGGTCTCGTAGCGCCGAGCCAGGGCTTCGTTCTGGTAGTCGACGAGGAAGCGCCGGCGCCGCGCGATCAGGCCTTGCGGCCCGTCCAGCGCATCCAGGTCCATGGTGGGCTTCTCTTCGCCCGCCAAGTGCTGCAGCGCTCGTGGCGCGGACAGCGCCAGCCGCCCGAGCGCCAGGGCCTGCAGGTTCTGCTTCACCGACACAGCGTTGAGCTCGATGGCGCGCTCCAGCGCTGCCAAACTGACCGGTACCAGGCCTGCCTGCCAGGCCGCACCGAGCATCACGACGTTGGCAGACAACGTGTCGCCCAACAAGGCCTCGGCGATGGCCTGGGCGTCCAGCGTGCGCACCCGGTCCGCGCCCGCGGCGTGCTGCAGCTTGGCCATGAGTCCGGGGGCCTGCACCGAGGCCTCGGGCTGGCGCACGAAGGCGGCGGTGACCAGTTCATGCCGGTTGGCGATGATCTGCGTGCGGCTGTGCTTGACCGTGCCCAGGGCGTCGGCGCTCGCTCCCACCACCAGGTCGCATGCCAGCAACAGGTCGGCCTGCTGCGTGTCGATGCGCACCTGGTTCAGCAGGTCGGCCGTGGGCGCGAGGCGCACGAAGGACAGCACCGAGCCGCCCTTCTGCGCAAAGCCCATGAAGTCCAGCACCGAGGCCTGGTGGCCCTCCAGGTGTGCGGCCATGGTGACCAGTGCCCCCACCGTCACCACGCCTGTGCCCCCCACGCCGGTGACCAGCATGTCGAAGGGCCCGCTCCAGGTCCAGGGCGCGGGAGAGGGCAGGGCGGTGACCTCGCGCGCCAGGTCCTGCTCGCTCCAGCGGCGCGCGGCCGGCCGGGCCAGTTCTGCACCCTCCAGCGTGACAAAGCTCGGGCAGAAGCCGTTGATGCAGCTGAAGTCCTTGTTGCACGAGCTCTGCTCGATGGCGCGCTTGCGGCCCCAATCGGTGTCCAGCGGCACGATGGACAGGCAGTTGCTCTGCACGCCGCAGTCGCCGCAGCCCTCGCACACTGCGGGGTTGATGAAGACGCGGCGCGGGGGGTCGGAGAGTTGCCCCTTCTTGCGCCGGCGGCGCTTCTCGGCTGCGCAGGTCTGGTCGTAGATCAGCAAGGTGACGCCCTGGCACTCGCGCAATTCGCGCTGCACGGCGTCGAGCTCGGCCCGGTCGTGGAAAGTGGTGCCGGCAGGGAAGTCCAGCGCCCTGGCCTGGTGGGGCGCGATGTCGTCGGAGACGATGGCCACGCGCTGGGCGCCTTCTGCCTGCACCTGGCGCGCGATCTCGGCCACCGAGAGCTGGCCGTCCACGGGCTGACCGCCCGTCATGGCCACCGCGTCGTTGTAGAGGATCTTGTAGGTCATGCGCGCGCCGGCGGCGATGGCCTGGCGGATGGCCAGCAGCCCGCTGTGGAAGTAGGTGCCGTCACCCAGGTTCTGGAAGACGTGCGGCGCGTCGGTGAAGCGCGAGGCGGCCACCCAGTCCACACCCTCGGCCCCCATCTGGATCAGGCCCTCGGTGTGGCGCTCCATCCAGCTGGCCATGAAGTGGCAGCCGATGCCGGCCAGCGCACGAGAGCCTTCGGGCACCCGGGTGCTGGTGTTGTGCGGGCAGCCCGAACAGAAGTAGGGCTGGCGCCGCACGGCGTCAGCCGCGTTGCTCAGCAGGGTGGGCATGGTGAAGTCCACCACCCGGTGGCGCCGGTCGAGCGCCGGGTTCAGGCGTGCCAGCCAGTCGGCCACCACCGCCATGATGCGCGAGGGGCGCAATTCGCCCAGCGCCGAGAGCAGCGGCGCGCCCTCGGGCGTGGTCTTGCCGGCGATGCGGGGCCGCTGGCCGTCGGGCAGGGCGTAGAGCAGCTCCTTCATCTGCCGCTCCACCACCGGTGCCTTCTCCTCGATGACGAGGATGTCCTGCAAGCCTTGGGCGAACTCCACGATGCGCGTGGGCTCCAGCGGCCACACCAGGCCGACCTTGTAGACGCGCACGCCGGCAGCGGCCAGCGCGTTGGGGTCCAGATCGAGCCGGCGCAGCACCTCCATGAAGTCGAAGTGCGCCTTGCCCACGGTGACGATGCCCAGCGTGGCGCGCGGGCTCACGACCACGTGCTTGTCGACCGCGTTGAAGCGCGCAAAGGCGCGCACCGCGTCCAGCTTCTCGGCCGCGCGTGATTCCAGTGCGAGCGAGGGCAGGTCCACGCTGCGCACGTGCAGGTCCTGGGTGGGGCTGAAGACCTCGGGCGGCACGGGCAGGGCGAAGTCGATAGGCACCGCATCCAGGTCCACCGTCATGCCCGACTCCACCACCTCGCTGATCGCCTTGAAGCCCACCCAGGCGCCCGAGTAACGCGACAGCGCCCAGCCGTACAAGCCGAACTCCAGGTACTCCGCCACATTGGCCGGGTGCAGCACCGGCATGCCGAAGTGCGCCAGCGCCAGGTCGCTCTGGTGCGGCATGGAGGAGGACACGCAGCCATGGTCGTCGCCGCAGATCGCAAGGACGCCGCCCAGCGGGCTGGCACCGAAGACGTGGCCGTGCTTGAGCGCGTCACCGGCCCGGTCTACCCCCGGGCCCTTGCCGTACCAGAGGGCAAAGACCCCGTCCACGCGCCGTGCCGGGTCCAGCGCCACGCGCTGCGTGCCCAGGCAGGCGGTGGCCGCCAAGTCCTCGTTGATGGCGGGAAGGAACTGCACGCCCGCGGCCTCCAGCAGCGGCCGGGCCTTCCACATCTGCTGGTCCACCATGCCCAGCGGGCTGCCCCGGTAGCCGCTGACGAAGCCGCCGGTGCGCAGCCCTGCGGCAGCGTCGCGCTGGCGCTGCATGAGCATGAGCCTCACCAGGGCCTGGGTGCCGGTGAGCCACACCGTGCCCGAGCCGGCGCGCAGGTTGTCCGACAGTTCGTAGGGGCGCAGGGTGGTTTGGTCCATCCGGCCATGCTAGGGCGAGGGACTGAGGACGTACATCACCGTTCATGCTCGTGTTCACCCTAAGATTGAGCACATTCGTTCTACGAAAGAGAGATCAATGGGCTCAATCGTGCTGGACAAGACCACGCGCCGGATCATCGATTGCCTGCAGCGCGACGCCACGCTGTCGGTGCAGCAACTGGCCGAGGCCGTGGGCCTGTCGCCCACGCCCGTGTGGCGGCGGCTGAAGGCGCTGCAGGAATCTGGCGTGCTGCGCGCCCGGGTGACCCTGGTGGACCGCGAGAAACTGGGCTTGAACATCTGCGTGCTGGCCCACGTCACCCTGACGCGCCACAGCGAGGGGGCGGTGGAGGCCTTCGAGCGCATGGTGGCCACCTGCCCCGAGATCATGGAGTGCGCCAGCACCACGGGCGAGAGCGACTACCTCATCAAGGTGGTCGTGGCCGACATGAAGGCCTACGACCGCTTCCTTCAGGAGCGGCTTTTCCGCCAGAGCGGTGTGGCCAGCGTGAGGAGCAGCGTGGTGCTGCGAGAGGTGAAGTACGAGACGGCACTGCCGGTGCAGGGCTGAGAACTTACAAGCCATGCTCGGACGAGCTGATGAACGCTCGGTTACTCCTGAGCACGCCGTTGGCGACAGGCTGAGCGCGGCATGGTCTCCTCCTGACAGAGACCTGTCTTTAGGGGGTCCCTGTTGTTCCTTCCCCGCGCGCTGAACGCGCCGGCGCAAGGCCGAACCTCCGCATCAGTGCCGTTGGGTCCGTGTCTCTTCCCCTGAGGGCCTGGAAGGCCGCACCGGCAGGTACCGAGTGGCCGACGCTGAGCACCTGGTCGTGCCAGGCTTTCGCGGTGGGTGCGTCGTACAGCCCACCTGCCGAGTGCAGGAACTGCTCTGCCACGTCGGCGGCCATGACGTCGGACCAAAGGTACGAGTACAAGCCGGCGTCGTAGGCCCCGGCAAAGCAGTGAACGCTGTGGGTGGCGTAGAGCACCAGGTCCCAGCAAGCCGGCATGCCCAGTGCCTGCAACGTGCCCTGCTCCACGGCCACCGCGTCGATGTCGCGGCCGCTGCCGTCGGCCAGCAGGTGCAGTTCCATGTCCACGATGGCCGCGCCCAGGTAGTCCAGGTTCACGCTGAAGATACGGTCGTGCTGCAGGCTGGCTTCCAGACGGTCCAGCATCGCGTCGGGCATGGGCTCGCCGGTGGCGTGGTGGCGGGCGAAGCGGTGCAGCAGTTCGCGGTCGCGCAGCCAGTACTCGTTGAGCAGCGAGGGCAGTTCCACCAGGTCCCAGGCCACGGCCAGGCTGCCGAGTGAGGGATAACGGGTGCCATCCAGCAGCATGTGCAGCGCGTGCCCGAACTCGTGGAACAGCACGTTGGCGTACTCCCAGTGAAGCAGCGCCGGCTGGCCCTCCTGCGGTGCCGGGACGCCAGAGACGATGCTGGAGATGGGCAGCACGCGGCCCTGAAAGTTCTCGGCCGCGCGCAGGCGGTGCTGGTGCGAGCCGTGCATCTTGCCGGGGCGCTGGAACAGGTCCAGGTACAGCACGCCGATCGCTTCGTCATCGCGGCGGACCTCGAACACCCGCACGCTCGGGTGCAGCACCGGCGCTTCTGGCAGGGCTGCGAAGGCCAGCCCGTGCACACGGCCGGCGGCCCAGAACAGGGCTTCGAGCATGCGCTCCAGCGGCAGGTACTGTTTCAACTGCTCGCCGTCGACCTCGAAGCGTTGGCGGCGCAGCCGCTCGGCCAGGTAGAGGCGGTCCCAGGGGGCGAGCGCGTATCGCGGCTGGCCGGCAGCGTCGGCCTCGGCATCGGCCAGGGTCTGGTAGTCGGCCACCTGGCGCTGCGTGGCTGCGAGCACCGGCTCCCAGGTCTTGTGCATCAGGGCCAGGGCTCTCTCGGGTGTGCCCGCCATGCGGTCGGCCAGCACCCAGTGTGCGTGGCTGGTGGCACCCAGCAGCCGGGCTCGTTCACCCCGCAACTGCAGCATCTCGGCGATGAGCGGCCGGTTGTCGTGGGGCCCGTCGTGGCCACCGCGGCCGGCCCACAGCCGCCACACGGCCTCGCGGCTGGCGCGCCGCTTGGCGTGCTGCAGAAAGGGCCACACTGCCGGGCGCTGGTTGGGGATGGCCCAGGCGCCGGCGCGGCCTCGGGCGTGGGCCACGGCAGCTGCGGCCTCGCGCTGCGCGTTGGACAGACCCTCGAGATCGGCCGCGTCGGTGAACCAGGTTGCCTGCTCGCTTTGTTCAGCCAACAGGTTCTGGTTGAAGCGCGACTGCAGCACCGCGATACGTGCGTCGATGGCCTTCAGTTGCGCCTGCTCGGCGTCACCCAGCGCCGCGCCTGCACGCAGCAGTCGGCGGTGCAGCACCTCCACCAGACGACGCTGATCGGCGTCCAGCCCGGCAGTGAGCCGCGAATGCCAGACGGCCTGGACACGCGCGAACAGCGCGCGGTCGTGCGCGATCTCCATCTCCAGCGCCGGCACCAGCGGTGCCAGGCGCTGCGCCACGGCCGGCATGTCGCCCAAGCTGGCGGTGGTGGCCACGGACATGGCCAGCGCATGCAAGTCACGCAGCTCGCGCGCGCTGCTCTCCAGCGCAGCCACAGTGTTGATGAAGGTGGGCGGCTCGGCGTTGTCGGCGATGGCACGCACCGCACGGCGGCGCTCGGCCACGGCCTGCGGCAAGGCCTCTGCCAGCGCAGCGGGCGTGGCGCGGTCGTAGGGCGGCAGGCCGCCGCAGGGGCCGGGCCAGGGTGCCTGCAGGGCCTGGGCGTCGGGCGACAGGGCAGGGCAGGAATCTTGGGCGCTCAAGGCAAGACCTCGTCGAGAAACGCGCGTACAGGCGGCACGGCCACCTCGGGCTGCATGCACAGGGCGTGGCTGTGTCCGCCGATCTCATGCACGCGCCAACCCAGGGCCAGGAGTTCACCGCGGTGCTCGCGGATGCGGGAGGCGATCGGCACCGGAATGCCGGCCTCCACCAGATCGCCCTCGCTGCCGAAGACGTTCAGGCGCGGGCAGGCGATGCGCGACACGGCCTCGCGCTCGGGCCAGCCCTCAATGCTCTGGCCGTAGTGGATCCACTGCGCATACTGTGCCGGGCTGCGCAAGACCTTCAGCGACGAGGGCTCGGGGTTGGGCAGCTTGCGCTGCGCGGCCTGCAGCAGCTCGGCGTAGGGCCCGCCCAGCGCCGGCCAGCCGCCCACCACCAGCGCGGTGAGCCGGTCGGTGCGCGTGGCCAGCTGCAGGCCGACGTTGCCGCCCCAGGAATAGCCCCAGTACGCAAAGCGATCGAAGCCGGCGAAGCGCGCCACGCCCAGCAGGTCGGCGCAGACGCGGTCGGCCGTGAGTTCTGCGGGTGCGATGTCGCGGCTGCGTCCGATGGACGGGTAGTCCACCAGCAGCATGCGGTAGCGATCCGTCAGGCGGTCCAGGTAGCCGGTCAGCACCGGTGCGAGGTCGTCGCCGAAGATCTCGCCAAAGCTCGCCATCAGCGGCAGGGTGATCATCAGAGGCCGGCCCGTGGACGGCCCGTGCATCTCGAAGAAGACGCCGGTGGCGGAGTCAAGCGGCATGGCGGTCCAGCCAGTGGTCCACCACCTCCTCCAGCACGGGCAGGGTCACGGCGCCCGCAGCCATCAGGTGGTCGTGGTAGTGCCGCAGGTTGAACCGGTCGCCCAGCCGGGACTGGGCGCGCTGGCGCAACTCGCGGAACTTCAGGCCGCCGATCTGGTAGGCCAGTGCCTGGGCAGGCATGGCGATGTAGCGGTCGACCTCGGCCTCGATGGCCGTGCGCGACAGGCCCAGCCGCTCGGCCATGTAGCGCACGGCCTGGTCTCGGCTCCAGCCGCGAGCGTGCAGTCCGGTGTCCACTACCAGGCGGCAGGCGCGCCACATCTCCATGTCCAGCTGGCCGAAATGCTGGTGCGGTGTCTCGTACAGCCCCAGTTCGTGACCGAGCGTCTCGCAGTACATCGCCCACCCCTCCAGGCAGGCGCCGTACTTGGTGAAGTTGGCCCGCCGGAACATGGGCAATGCCATCATCTCCTGCATCAGCGCGATGTGCATCAGGTGGCCCGGCCAGGCCTCGTGCAGGGTGACGCTCACCAGCGCGTAGGTGGGCACCCGGTCGGGCAGGCCGTTGATCCAGAACGTGCCCGCGGCGGACCCGTCGGCCGGGTTGGGCTGGGCGTAGGCGATGGGCAGTTTCTCGGAGGCGGCTGCCGGAATGGACTGCACACCGTAGGTGGCCCGGGGCAGGTGGCCCAGGATCGCCGGAATCTTGCCGTCGATGCGCTTGGCCAGGGACTCCACGCGTTCGCGCAGCCGCGCAGCCGAGGTCTCGCGGAAGGCCGGGTCTTCGCTCAGGAAGCGCCGGTAGCCGCCCAGGTCGCCGCCATGGCCAGCCCGCGCGGCCACCTCGGCCATCTCATCTTCCAGCCGGCGCACCTGCTCGAGCCCGAGCGCGTGCACGGCGTCCGGCTCCAGGGGCAGGTTGGTGAAGTGCCGCACCCAGAAGGCGTAGAACTCGGCCCCCAGCGGCCCGTCGGTGCAGGACACGGTGTCCCGTGCTGTGGGCAGCAGGCGATGCTCCAGGTGGTCGGCCATGGCCTGCAAGGTGGGCTGGATCTCCTGCCCCACCACGCGCTCGGCTTCCTGGGCGAGGTTGACCATCGGGGCCTGTGCGGACAGCGGCGAGCGCCCGAAGGGTGCGCACCAGGCCGTGCGCGCTGCATCCCCTTGCGCGGCCTGCCGCAGGTTGGCGGCGGCTGCCGCGAGCACCGCCTTCGGTGCGCGGATGCCGCGTGCCAGGCCCTCGTCCAGGCAGGCCTGCACGTCGCGGAAGTAGGCTGGCAGCGTGGCCAGGCGCTCCAGGTAGCGCTGTGCCTCTGCGATGTCGGCCAGTTGCGTCAGGTTGGCGAAGTACTGTGTGTTGAATTCCGGCCCCGCCGGCAGCAGCCAGGGCCGCAGGTGCGAGGCGGTGGCGTGCAAATCCTGCAAGTCGGCGAGTTCACGTTCCAACAGGCGGTGGGTGATGCGGTCCTGCTGCGAAAGGCCTGCCAGCGGGATGCCGCCGAGTTCCGCGTGCAAGCCACGTGCCGCCTCGGCCCGGCGGGCGAAGTCCTCGGGGCCTTCGCGAAACATCGTGGGGTCGTCTGCCGGCTGCCCTGCCGTGAGGGCGTTCAGCGGGAACTCGTGGCGCAGAAACTGCCAGTAGCGTTCCGTCAGGGCTTGCAGCGTTGCGGCCGCAGGGCCCGCATCGCCATTCACGGGGGTTGCAGCGCTGCTCTCAGACATGCGTCGGGGCCTTCCATACCTGCTGCGCCAGACGCAAGAGGTTGCCGCCCAGCAGCGCCGCGAGATCGGCGTCCGAGTAGCCCCAGCCCTGCAGCGTGGCCACGATCTCCTCCAGTTGCTCGGGCGGCACGAAGCGGGCCCCCAGCTCGTATCCCAGCCCCGGAGGGAAGGTGGCCTTCATCTTCTCGACGTGTTCCTCCAGCTCGCGGGTGTCGAACACATAGTCCAGCGCGATGGACACATGGGCCGGCCCCACCAGCTGCACCACGTGGTCCACGTGGCGGGCATAGGTCTGGCTGGAGATGTCGTTGAGGCCCAGAAAAATGCCCACGCCGTTGATGCCCACCAGGCCTCCGGTGGCTGCGCAGGCGCGGATCAGGTCGTCAGAAATGTTGCGGGGGTGCGGATGAAGTGCCGCGCAGTTGCTGTGCGAGAAGATGACGGGCTGCGTCGCCACGTCGAAGATGTCACGCACCGTGCGATGCCCTGTGTGGCTGACGCACACCTGCATGCCCACCCGCTCCATCTCGGCCACCACGGCGCGGCCGAAGGGTGTCAGGCCGCCGTCCTCGTCCTGGCATCCCCCGCCCACGCGGTTGGCGGTGTTGTACGCCATCAGCATCCAGCGCACGCCCAGGTCGTAGTACATCTGGATCAGGCTGAGCTGGTCCCCCACGGCGTTGGCGCCCTCGATGTCGAACCCCACCGCCAGACGGCCCGTGGTGCGGGCGCGCTCGATGTCGTCCGCCTCCAGCAGGAGCAGGTAATCGTCAGGACGAGCCAGCAGCCAGTGCCGCATCGCGGCGATCATCCGCAGATGCTCTTCGGGACCTTGCTCGCCAAAGCCGATGTTCACTGTGATCGCGTCGAAACCGGCTGCCTTGTGGCGCGCCAGTTGCGGAAGAAAGGAGGGATCCTGCGGGCGCAACGGCATGCAGGCGTGGTGGTCCCAGACGGGCACGGCATCGATGATCCGGCGCGCGGGGGAGGGGGTGGCTTGAGGCATGAGCAATCTTCGATCCTGGGGTCCGACCTTACGACGGGCGGGGGGGCGACCGGTTAGGCTCGGGCAAACAATATTTAGGAGACCCGCCCGCATGCAACTGCAACGCGACACGGCGCCGGAACTGCCTTCCGCCCTGGACTTTGACAGCGAATGGCACCGTGCCGCCCAGGAGGACGGACGATCGCAGCGCATCTCGCGCAACGTGGTCCGCACCATCTATGCGCCCCCGTACGGCAGCGGCATGACCGATACGGTGCGGCTTGGGCCCGACGCCCTGGTCAACGTCATCAACTGTGTGGTGCCGAGAGCGGCGCACTGGACCTACGCCGACCAGGAGCCCCTGATCACGCTGCGCGCCTCCTTGGCCTGCGACGTGGAGTTCCGATACGGGGCGGGGCCGGCACTGGTCTTCAACCGGCCCGAACTGACCCTGACCTGCATACCGCCCCTGCTCCCGCTGAGCGCCCACATCGCAGCAGGAGCCCGACAACAAGGCGTCGTGGCGGTGTTCAAGGCCCGCAGTTTTGCATCACGTTTCGGGCTGCTTCCCGAGGACCTGCCGCCTGAGCTGCGCGTTGCGGTCGAGGGTGACGCCGGCATGGGGCGTATCGCATCGTTTCCCGTCGACCATCGGGTGGCCGCGCTGGTGGGCGACACGCTGGACAGCCGCCTGCATGGCGAGTTGCGCACCGTGCAACTCGCCGGCCGTCTGGCCGAGTTGGTGGCCTACGCGCTGGAGGCCATGCTGCACCAGCACGAGGCCCGGACTGCAGTGCTGTCGCGTCGCCGCGATCTCGATCTTGCGCGCGCCGCGCAGGCCAGGCTGGATCGCGACTACCGGCGCCCACCCAACTTCGCCGATCTTGCACGCGAGATCGGCACCAGCCAGAACAAGCTCAAGTCCGTCTTCAAGCAGGCCTTTGGCCTGACCATGGCGGACTACTGCCTGGAACGCCGCGTGCGCGAGGCGCAGCAGTTGCTGATGGAGGCCACGTTGACCATTGCCCAGGTGGCCGAGCGTGTGGGCTACGAGCACCAGAGCAGCTTCACGGCGGCCTTCAGAAACCAGGTGGGCATGTCGCCGCGCGAGTACCGCCGCCACCGTGCCCCTTTCAGCCTGGAGCTTCCGGCCTAGGGTTTCCACCCGGAGTTGGTCGGATCGCCTAAATCTTTGGTGCAAGGGCTCACGCGGGCTGTTGCGGTCGCTCTTATCGTGCCTGCAACCCTTCGGACAAGGAGCCTGACCATGACCACGAACTTCCGACTCAGCGCGATGGCGCTGGCCCTTTCAGCTGCCTGGCCCGCCCTGGCCCAGCAAGCACCCGCCACGCCGCCCCCATCCGAAGATGAGTCGCAGCGCGTGGTCATCACGGCTAGCAAGCGCGCGGAGAAGCAGCGCGAGGTGGCGGGTACGGTGTCGGTGATTTCGGGCAGCGATCTGGAGCGGCGCGGGGCGCGTGACCAGGAGGACTTTCTGAAGCTCGCGCCGGGCGTGCAATTCAACAAGGGCGATGTGGCCAGCAACACCATCACGATCCGGGGTATCGGCACCAGCACCACCAATGAAGGCAGCGGTGCCCAGCAGGGACCCACCGGTCAGTATCTCGAGGATGTGCCCCTGGCCTCCCCGCAGGGCAAGGGCACGGTCTATGACCCGCTGACTTGGGACCTCGACCGGGTGGAGGTCTTGCGCGGGCCCCAGGGTGTGCTGTTCGGATCGGGTTCGCTGGGCGGCGCCGTGCGCTACCTGTTCAACAAGCCCAACCTGTCGGCCTTTGATGCCAGTCTGAAGTCCGAATACGCCAAGGTGTCGGAAGGCGCTGGCGCCTTCTCGCTCTACGGTATGGTCAATGCGCCGCTTCAGACCGGCGTGCTTGGGATCCGGGCCGTGGCCTATGACCGCAGGGATCCAGGGTACATAGACAACCTCGGGACGAAGCACAAGGATGCGAACGACGTCAGGCAGACCGGGGGGCGTGTGCTGCTCACCGCCAAGCCCTCTAACGCATTGACTGCGACGTTGGTTGCCAGCACGCAGAAGACGGAGCAGGGTGACACTTTCAGCGTGTCACCCAGCCCGTCGCGGCTGGAGCACACGGCACCGAACGACTCCAGGCGCTCCATCACCACGGACTTCACCAGCCTTACGGTCGATCTGGACCTAGGGCGGCACACGCTGACGTCCATCACCGGCCACTGGCGCAATAAGGGAAATTCGCTGATCGACGACACTGAGCTGTTTGGCATCTTTGGTTTGGCGGTACCGCAGGTATACAGGCCGGAGTCGAGGGCTGCGAGAGCGAACTCACAGGAACTGCGGATCGCTAGCAAGCCTGGAGGCATAGCCTCCTATGTCTTGGGCGCCTTTTACCAGTCGAGCAAGGCAAGCTACGCCGGCAAACAAGTCGAGCCCACTGGCACTGCGGGCTTGATCTTCGCGGGAGCAGCGGCCCTGACTGATTTGACCGATCTTGCGATCACGGGCGGGGGTACCGAGAAGGCAGTCTTCGCCGATGCAGAGTTCAACCTGGGCGGAGGCTGGAGTCTCGGCGCTGGGGGACGCTACTACCGTACGACTACCGATTCCCGGCAGACAGGCACCCAGTTTGGCGCCCCGGAGCCCGGTGCTCTGCTGACCAGTAGCGACAGCGGCTTCACGCCCAAGCTGACGGCCAAATACAGGTTTGGTGACAACCAGTGGTATGCCGTCGCCTCCAAGGGCTACCGGTACGGCGGGCGCAACGGTCCTCCGACCAACGACGAGTACAAGTCGGATTCGCTGTGGAGCTACGAGACTGGCGTGCGCCTGAATCCGGTAAGCGCCATGCAGGTCGACCTGAGCGCCTTCTTGCTGGATTGGAAAGACGCGCAATTCACTTTCTTTGAGGTCCTTGCGGGCGGTATTCCTAATTCCCGCATAGGCAATGTCGGCAAGGCCCGTAGCTCCGGTTTTGAGGCGGCGCTGCGTTATCGCTTCAATTCCGCACTGGATGTCGCGGGGTCGCTGGCCTACATTGATGCACAGACTCGCGCTCCAGTGCGGGTTCGTGGTCTGCCGGCTCCAGTACCGGCGGGCTCTCCGATGCCGGGAACGCCGGAGCTTCAGGTCGCCCTCCAGGCCAACCTGAGGTTTGCAGGCCCGATGGGCTCCCAGGGGCGTGCCAACGCCACTTACACCCACGTGGGCGACCGGGTGATGTTCCTGGGCGGCAACAAGCCGGCCGATGCCTACGACACCCTGGACCTGGGCGTGCAGTTCGCCAAGGGTGCCTGGACGCTGGCGGCGGGCTTGACCAATGCCACCGACGAGCGGGGCGTGATGAGCATCACCGGAGCCCCTGCGGGCGTGGGCGCCTTCGCCCAGTACTTCGTCCAGCGCCCACGCACGATGACCGTCTCGCTGCGCTACGACTACTGACGATCAATGAACCCGAGCGCCGAGCAAGACCCCCATCTGGTTCCGGCGCCCGATACCCCTGCCAGCTGGCGCACGCTGGCTGGCAGCGGGGTCCTGGCTTTGTTCGGTGTGTCGGCACTGTACGGCAGCACCTTCGGCCTGTTCCTGCTGCCACTGCAGCAGGGCCTGGGTTGGAGCCGGGGCGAGATCGCCTTCTCACTCACGCTGGCGACCTTGTTCACGCCCCTTGTGGCGCCGCTGACAGGGTGGGTCATCGACAAGGTCCCGTTGCGCCCGCTCATCTTGACCGGCGTGGTGCTGCAGTCGGCCAACTTCGCAGCGTTTTCCTTGATGGAGGGCAGCGTCTGGGCCTACTACGGGCTGAGCCTGCTGTTGATGCTGACGGCGGCCGGCGCATCCCTGTTGAGCTTGGCCAAGCTGGTGCAGGGCTGGTTCGACAAATCGATGGGCCGAGCCCTGGGCCTGTTGTTTGCCTGTGGAGCCGTCGGTGCCATCATTCACCCGCTGTGGACGCAAGCGGTCATCACCCATTTCGGCTGGCGACAGGCCTTCCTGGTGATGGGTGTCCTGAGCCTGCTGATGTGCGGCTTGGCCGCCTTGCTGCTGGTGCGCGAGCGCGTCCCACGCAGCTCGCACACCGTTGCCGCTGCGCAGGGCAACAGCACCGGTGGCGCTTCGGTGCCCTCGCCGGTTGGCAGCGGTCCTCGGTCGATGGCCGCCTTTCTGCGAGACTCGATCTGGTGGAAGCTGGCCCTGTTCAACATGCTTTTTGCGCTTGGCGTGGGCGCCATCTTCATGCACTTCGCCGCATTGCTGCAAGACCGCGGTGCCACGCCGGGACAGGCCGCGATGGCGATGAGCCTGGTGGGGCTGGGGGGCCTCTTGGGCAATGTCTTGGCGGGCTGGTTGGTGGACCGCATGCCCGCAGCGCGCCTGGCCATGATCGTGATGGTGGTGCCGATGCTGGCCACGCTGGTCATCTACGCGGGCGGTGGGCTGTGGGTCAGCATCGCTGCCGCGGGTTTGCTGGGCCTGTGCTCGGGCGGCGACAACAGCGTGAGCATCCTTCTGGCGCGGCGCTACTTCAGTGCCGAAACGTTCGGCCGAGCCAGCGCTACCCAAATGGTGGCCGTGGCGGCGGGGGGCGGTGTCTCGCCCTGGCTGGCTGGCCTGGTGCATGACCGCACCGGCAACTATGACCTGGCCCTCTTGATGGCTGCAGCCTGTATGGGGGGTGCCGCGCTGGCGGCGGCGTGGCTGCCCGAGTTCCGTCCAGGTGAGGCCCCGACCGGCAAGCCTGTCGGCGCGGAGGGCTGAAGCGGTGCGGCGCGCACGCGATGCTCTGCTGGCCTTGCTCAGCCACGACGCTGCAGGCTTGCTGATAGCCGCGGCAGTGACGGCCTTGTTCTGGGGCGTGAGCTGGGCCGTGCCCGACGGCTTGCGCGGTGGCTTCAGGGCCTTGGGCTTGGTGTTGGGGTTGCTGATGGCTGTCGCGTCGCTGCGGCACCTCTGGATCCTGGCGAAGGTGCGCCGCGAGGTGCCACCGCCCGGCCGGAGTGCTGGCGCTGGAGCGCGCGGGCGAGACGGGGCCTTACGTCTGGGCCGGTCACTCCTTTGGCGGCCTGCTGGTGGCCAACATCGCGCGACGGCGGCCAGACCTGGTGCAAACCGTGGTGCTGCTCGACCCCACGCCCTTGGAGACCATCGTCTTCGGCCCGCGCCTGGGTGCCTTGGCGGAGATGCGGCGGACGGCCTGGCTGGGCGGCTTCATGCAGTTGTTCGGCCTGAACATGGCTGCCCGAGCCGAGGCCAAGGCGCGCCAGATTCCGGCCTACGCCAAGGCCATGGATGCGGCCCGGGCGGTGCTCGGGCCTGAAGCGGCCGCCGTGCGCGCAGTGGAGTTCAATGCTGCCGCCTACTTCACCCAGGCGTCGATCTACAGCGAGCTCAGCCCCGAGGGCGTGGCTGCGGTGGCCTGGGACACCGTGGTCTACGACCGCGATCTGGGTGACCTGCCGGTGTGGCTGGTGGGTCCGCGTGACGACAACGACAGTGATATCGCCCTGCTGCCAGAGGCGCAGCAAGGCAGCGCCGCCAACGCGCAACGGATGTTCCGCTTCTTCGCCGCCACGCGCGAGCGCTACCTGGCCACTTCCACACGATCGCGCCGCGTCGTGGCGCCGCAGGGTTCCGGCCACAACTTCGTCTACGAAGAAGCGCAGTGGACGACGGGTGTGATGCGCGAAGTCCTCCTCGGTCCGGACTCTGCTTCTTCCGTAGGAAAGCCATGATCGACGAAGAGAGCATCCGCCGCTATCGCGAAGACGGAGCCGTCGTGCTGCGCGGCTTGCTCGACGCAGGGACGGTGCAGCGGCTTCGTGATGCGGTGCAGGCCGTCCTTGGCGACCTGAGCCCGCACGGCAACGAGTACGCCCAGCCCGGAGAGGGCCGGTTTGCACAAGACATGTTCATGGCGCAGCGGCCGGACGCCGCTGGCGCCGCCTTCCGCCGCCTGGTGCACGACTCGCCTCTGGCCGAAGCGGCCGCCCGGCTCATGGGTGCGCGACAGGTGCGCTTTTTCTACGACCAGATGTTCGTGAAGGAGCCAGGCTCGGTGGCGCCGACGCCCTGGCACCAAGACCTGCCCTACTGGCCGCTGCGAGGTGATCAGATCTGCGGCCTGTGGTGCCCTCTTGACAGCGTGGACCTCGACAGCGGCGCAGTCGAGTACGTGCGCGGCTCGCACCTTGGCGGGCGCTGGTACCGGCCGCAGCATTTTGGTGGCGCCTCCGGCTACGACGGCGCGTCTGGCGAGCCGATGCCGGACATCGACGCCACGGTCGATGCCAGGGACCGGCTGTCATGGGCCATGGAGCCGGGCGATGCCATCGCCTTTCACGGACTTGTCGTGCACGGCGCTGGCGGTAACCGCAACGCACAGCGCCGGCGTCGGGCCGTGTCCCTGCGTTGGATGGGTGACGACGCCGTGTTCGACGACCGTCCGGGCACCTACCCCTTCGACGTCGCGGGCCAGGTGCCAGGCTTGCCTCTGCAGGGCGAGTTGTACCCGCGGATCTGGCCGACCGATAACAACCGATGAGCCGGTGCGCCAACCCATCGACCGTTTACAGCAAATGCGCTGACCCATGACCCCAGCAGTTGCCCCTTTTGTCGAAGAGCCGTTGCCGGCATTCCGCGAGTACCCACCGCCCGAAATGATCGACCGCGCGGAGGGCTTCCTCGCCGAGATGCGGCGCCGCCGCACAGTGCGCGACTTCGACCCCCGACCCGTTCCGCGCGAGGTGATCGAGGCCTGCCTGCGGGCTGCGGGCACGGCGCCGTCGGGCGCCAACCAGCAACCCTGGTTCTTCAGCGTCATCACCGAGCCCACGCACAAGCGGCGCGTGCGCGAAGCGGCGGAGGCCGAAGAGCGCAGCTTCTACGAGGAACGCGCACCGCAGGAATGGCTGGACGCGCTGGCGCCGCTGGGCACTGACTGGAACAAGCCCTTCCTGGAAGAGGCGCCGGTGCTCATCGCCATCTTTGCGCAGAAGTACGGCGTGCGCCCCGATGGCGAGCGCTTCAGCCACTACTACGTGCCCGAATCGGTTGGCATTGCATCGGGTTTCCTCATTGCCGCGCTGCACCACGCCGGCCTGGCCACGCTGACGCATACGCCCAACCCCATGAGCTTTCTGAACAAGCTGTGCGGCCGGCCGGCTTCGGAAAAGCCGGTGATCCTGCTGGTGGTGGGCTACCCCAAGCAGGGATGCCAGGTCCCCGTCCACGGCGGGATCAAGAAGCCGCTCGATCAGATCGCCTCGTGGCTGTAGCGCGAATGCGAACCCGCTACTCCGCCTGGAACCTGCTGGCCGCTGCATGGCGTGGGCATGCCGACTGGGCCCCTGCCTGGCGTGAGGCCGAGCCCCGGGCGGCCTATGACGTGGTGGTGGTGGGCGGTGGCGGCCATGGTCTTGCCACGGCGTACTACCTGGCGAAGAACCACGGCATCACCAACGTGGCGGTGGTGGAGGCCGGCTGGATTGGCGGCGGCAATACCGGGCGCAACACCACCATCGTGCGCTCCAACTACCTGTACCCCGAGAGCGCGCGGCTGTACGACTTTTCGCTGAAGTTGTACGAAGGCCTGTCGCAAGAGCTCAACTACAACATCATGCTGAGTGCGCGCGGCGTGCTGACGCTCGCGCATTCGCGCCACGACCTGGACGCCCAGAGCCGCTGGGCCAACGCCATGCGCTGTAACGGCATCGACGCCGACCTGCTGGATGCGCGTCAACTGCAGACCCTGGAGCCGCGCCTGAACTTCGGCACCGACGCGCGCTTTCCCATCCTGGGGGGCTTCATCCAGCGCCGCGGCGGGCCCGCACGCCACGACGCCGTGGCCTGGGGCTACGCGCGTGGTGCTTCGGCACTGGGCGTGGACATCATCCAGAACTGCCCCGTCACGGGCCTTCTGAAGCAGGGCGAACGCGTGGTGGGCGTGGACACGGCGCGCGGGTCCATCCATGCCGAGAAGGTGGCGCTGGCCGTGGCGGGGCACTCGTCGGTGCTGGCGCGGATGGCGGGGTTCGACCTGCCGGTGACGAGCTATGCGCTGCAGGCCATGGTGAGCGAGCCCGTGAAGCCCGTGCTCAACACGGTGACGCTGTCGCCGGCGCTGGGGGCGTACTGGAGCCAGAGCGACAAGGGCGAGGTGGTGATCGGCGGGGCGCTCGATCACTTCCCGTCGTATGCCCAGCGCGGCAGCTTCGACGTGATGCAGCACGTGGTCTCGGCCACCGCCGAGATGTTCCCGACGCTGGGGCGCTTGCGGCTGCTGCGCCAGTGGGCCGGCATCGTGGACGTGGTGGCGGACTCCAGCCCCATCATCGGCCCCACGCCAGTGCCGGGCCTGTCCATCAACTGCGGCTGGGGCACGGGCGGCTTCAAGGCTATTCCGGTGGGGGGCTGGACTTTGGCTCACCAACTGGCCACGGGCCGAAACCATGAGTTGGCCGAACCGTTCCAACTCGAGCGCTTCCACAGCGGCAGGCTGATCGACGAAGCGGCGGCCGCCGGCATCGCGCACTGAGGAACCGGGAAGGCCGCTGCCCATGATGCAACTCCACTGCCCCTGGTGCGGGCCGCGCGCGGCCAGCGAGTTCCACTGTGGCGGCACCACCGCCATCGCACGCCCGCCGCTGGACTGCGACGACGCGACTTGGGGCCGCTACCTCTTCTTCCGCGACAACCCCAAGGGCTCGCACGCCGAGCGCTGGCGCCACACCTTTGGGTGCGGCATGTGGTTCAACGTGAGGCGCGACACAGTCACGCACGAGGTGAGCGCGGTTTGCGCCATCACCGAGATGCCTCCAGGGGCGGTGTCATGAGCAGGCCGAGCCGCACCCGCGCGCGAAGGGTGGTCCCATGAGTGGCTACCGCCTTCCCGCGCCGGCCGGGGCCTGGATCGATCGGACGCGCAGACTGAACTTCCGCTTCGACGGACACGCGTTGCAAGGCCACGCCGGCGACACGCTGGCCTCGGCGCTGCTGGCCAGCGGCAGGGTACACGTGGGTCGCAGCTTCAAGCTGCACCGGCCGCGTGGCGTCTTCTCCTGCGGCGTGGAAGAGCCCACCGGCCTGGTCGACGTGGGCGATGGCGCCCGGCGCACGCCCAACACGCGCGCCACCGATATCGCGCTGGCCGAAGGTTTGGTGGCGCGCCCTGGCAACGCCTGGCCGAGCCTGCGCTGGGACCTGGGCGCCCTCAACTCGCGGTTCGCTGCGCTGCTGCCGGCGGGCTTTTACTACAAGACCTTCATGTGGCCGGGCTGGCGACGGTTCGAGCCGGCGATCCGCCGCGCGGCCGGTCTGGGCCACGCGGCCGAGGCCCAGACCGGTGCCGACCCCGACCGCTACGACGAGGTGTCGGTGCAGGTGCACACCCTGGTGGTGGGCGGCGGCGTGGCGGGCCTGGAGGCGGCGGTTCGCGCAGCCCGCGAAGGCCATGAGGTGCTGCTGATGGAAAGCCAGCCGAGGCTGGGGGGCTGGGCCGCTGCGCAGGGCGAGGAAGGGCGCGCCCGGGTGGCGGCGCTGGCGGCGCAGGCCCAGCAGGCCGGTGTGCGGGTGCACACGGGCTGCACCGTCTTCGGCCTGTACGACCACCAGCTCGCGGCCGCAGTGCAGACGGTGGACGACAGCGGCCAGGCGCCAGCCGGCGCGCCGCGCGAACGTCTGTGGAAGCTGCGCACCGAGCAGATCGTGATCGCCTGTGGCGCCTTCGAGCGGCCGATGCTGTTCCCCGACAACGACCGCCCCGGGGTGATGCTGGCCAGCGCGGTGCAGCGCTACGCCGAGCTCTACGGCGTCGCCTGCGGACGCCGTGTGCTGATCGCCGCCGCCTGCGACAGCGCCTATGGCGTGGCGCGCTCGCTGCAGGCGCTGGGCATCGAGGTGGCCGGTATAGTCGACCACCGTGTGGCGGCCGGCGCACAGGCCCCGCCCGGCGTGCCGGTTCACCTGGCCAGCGCCGTCGTGGCCGTTCATGGCGGCCGCGCGGTGACAGGCGCCACGGCGATCAGCCACGACGGTCGCCAGCGGCACGAGTTCGCAGTCGACTGCATCGCGGTGGCTGGCGGCTGGACGCCGGCGGTGAACCTGTACTCCATGGCCGGCGGCAAGCTCCGCTGGGAAGAGCGCGCCTCGATGTTCGTGCCGAGCCTGGAGTTGCCGGGCCTCACCGTGGTGGGCGCCTGCGCCGGGCAGGTCGATGCTGGCGAGGTGCCGGCTGACAACCGGCCTTCGGCAGCCGCGCTGTCCGCCCTCGGCCGCCGGCCGGGCAAGGTCTTCGTGGACTTGCAGAACGACGTGGCCGAGAGCGACGTGGCCCTGGCCGCGCGTGAGAACTACCGCTCGGTGGAGCACTTGAAGCGCTACACCACCATGGGCATGGCCACCGACCAGGGCAAGACGAGCAACGTCAACGCCCTCGTGCTGATGGGCGGCCACACGCAGCGCACGCCGCCGCAGGTGGGCACCACCAAGTTCCGCCCGCCGTTCAAGCCGGTCACGATCAACGCCATCGCCGGCGGGCGCACGGGTGAGCGCCACAAGCCGCTCAAGCGCCTGCCGGGCCATGCCTGGCACGCCGAACGGCAGGGCCTGTTCGAGGAGTTCGGCGGCTGGCTGCGCCCCGCGGCCTACCTCCAGGCTGGCGAGTCGCTGGAGCAGGCGGCGCAGCGCGAGGCGCTGCAGGTGCGGCGCACGGTGGGCCTGTTCGAAGGCTCGCCGCTGGGCAAGATCGAGGTCTTCGGGCCTGATGCGGCCGAGTTCCTGGACCTGATGTACGTGGGCACCATGTCCACGCTGCCCGTCGGCGGCGCGCGCTACGGCATCCTGATCAACGAGAACGGTGTGGTCTTCGACGACGGCATCGTCGCGCGGCTGGCGCCGGACCACTTCTGGATCAACACCACCTCGGGCGGCGCCGAACGCGTGGCGCTGGCCTTCGAGGAATGGCTGCAGTGCGAGTACGTGAACCACCGCGTGCTGGTGACCAACGTGACCTCGGCCTGGGGCAACGTCACCGTCAGCGGGCCGCGCGCCTGGGCGCTGCTGGAGGCCGCGGGTTTTGACGCCACGCTGGCGCCCGGCGAGATGAAGCACATGACGATGCGCGAGACCGAATATGCCGGCACCCGCATGCGCGTGCTGCGCGCCAGCTTCAACGGCGAGCTCGGGTACGAGATCAACCTGCCCGCGCTGCAGACCCAGGCGCTGCTGGATCGGCTCTGGCAGTTCGGGCAGGCCTTCGATGCGGTGCCCTACGGCATCGAGGCGCTGATGGTGATGCGCACCGAGAAAGGCTTCCTGCACGTGGGCGGCGACACCGACGGCACCACGCTGCCGGGCGACATCGGCATGGACCGCGGCATTGCGAAGAAGGCCGCCAACTTCGTGGGCCGCCGCTCGCTGCTGCGGCCGGCGGCGCTGGACGCGAACCGCATGCAGCTCGTCGGCCTGGTGCCGGTGGACCGCAAGACCCGCCTGCCCGTGGGTGCCCACGCGGTCGTGCCGCCAGGGCCACCTGGCACGATCGAAGGCTTCGTGACCTCCAGCCACGACAGCCCCAACCTCGGCCACCCGGTGGCGCTGGCGATGCTGCAACGCGGCCGCGCGCGCGTGGGAGAGCGCATCACCGTGCACCACCTGGGTACGGCCATCGATGCCGAGGTGGTGGCCACCCCGTTCTTCGACCCGCAAGGAGAGCGACTGCATGGCCGCGCTTGAGTTCGACGCTGGCCCCGTGGCGGTGCGCCGCATCGAGCCGCTGGCGGTGATTGCGCTGCGGCACCTGCCTGGCGCAGGCGAGTCGCTGGCCGACGCGCTGTGCGCAGCCGGCGTGACGGGCGTCCCGTCGCCGGGGCAGGCCCTGGGCAACGGCCAGAGCCAGGGCACCACGGCGCTGTGGCGCAGCCCCAGCGAAGTGGTCTTGCTCGCCACCGAGCGTGCCGCCGCCGACGCTGCGATGGCCGCCCTGGCTGCCGACGCGCTGGCCTGCGCGGTCGATCAGTCGGACGGCACGCTGGCCCTCGAACTGCAGGGCCCCAGGGCGGACGAGTTGCTGCAACGCCTGGTGGACAGCCACTCGCTGCCGATGACATTGGGCAGCGCCGTCCGCGCCCGGCTGGCCGACACCGCGGTCACGCTGGTACGCCTGGACCACGACCGCATCTGGCTGCTCGCCGACCGCAGCCACGAGCACTATCTGGCGAGCTGGCTCGCCTACGCGGGCGCGGCGCTTGCGCAAACCCGGTCGTAGCCGGCCTCACTGCCACCCGATGCGCACCTGCTGAAACTTGCGCCCGCTCAAGCGGCGCTTGCAGCGGCCGCCTAGTGTCGGCAGATGCACTTCCTCCGGCGCCGCCCATGAACACCCTGACCAAGCTCGCCCTCGGCCTCATCGGCCAGAACAAGCCCTTGCCCCTGACCGGGCCCGCGGCGGCGCTCACGCCCTTGCCCCCGCCCAGCCGCATGGGTGGCATGCCTTTGATGGAGGCCTTGCAGCACCGGCAGTCGCAGCGCAAGTTCTCCACCCAGCCGCTGAGCGAGCAACTGCTGTCGGACCTGTTGTGGGCTGCGGCGGGCGTCAACCGGCTGGCTGAAGGCGGCCGCACGGCGCCCAGTGCGCTGCACGCGCAAGAGGTGGACCTGCATGTGGCACTGCCCAACGGCCTGCACTTGTACGACCCCACGCAGCATGCGCTGCGCCTGGAGGTGGCCAGTGACGTGCGGCGCGTCACCGGCTACCAGGACTTTGTCGACCAGGCGGCGCTGGACCTGATCTTCGTGGCCGATCACACGCGCATGAAGCTCGTGCCTGCTGCACGCCGCCGCGCCTACGCCTTCACCTGCGCCGGGGCGATGGCGCAGAACGTCTACCTTTTCAGCGCGTCGGCCGGGCTGGCCACCGTGGTGCGCGCCTGGTTCGACCATGCGGGGCTGTCGGAGGCGATGGGGCTGTCGGCAGACCATGAACTGCTGCTGGCGCAGACGGTGGGCCATCCCGCCGTCTGAGGTCTGTCCAAGCTGCACGTTGTCTGGTGTTCGACCGCAACTCGCGTCGTCGTGGGCTGACCTCGACCTTCGCTGCACAGCGGCCAGCATTCACTGCCAGCCGAAGCGCCCGATGTAGAAGCGCTTCATGGCCGTGGTCAGCAGCGCATAGCCCAGCAGCAGACCCGCCAGCCACCCGTAGAAGGCGGCGGGCAGCGGCTGCAGCTTGAAGTAGTGGGCCAGGGGCCCTGCCGGCAGCCACAGGCCCAGCAGCATCACGGCCGCGGTCAGGCCGGTCAGCACGCCCGAGGCCCGGCTCTGCAGCCAGGGCAACCTGGGGGTGCGGATCATGTGCACGATCAGCGTCTGCGACAGCAGGCCGACGACGAACCAGCCCGACTGGAACAGGCCCTGCGCCGCCACGGTGTTGGCCGAGAACACCCACCACATCAGGGCGAAGGTGGCCAGGTCGAAGACCGAACTGACCGGTCCGAAGCACAGCATGAACCGGCCGATGTCGCCGGGGTTCCACTGCAGGGGCGCGGCCATCAAGTCCTCGTCGACACAGTCGAACGGGATGCCGATCTGCGAGAGGTCGTAGAGCAGGTTCTGCACCAGCAGGTGCAGCGGCAGCATCGGCAGGAAGGGCAGGAAGGCGCTGGCCACCAGCACCGACAGCACGTTGCCGAAGTTGGAGCTGGCCGTCATGCGGATGTACTTCAGCAGGTTGCAGAAGGTGGTGCGGCCCTGCACCACGCCCTCGTCCAGCACCATCAAACTCTTCTCCAGCAGGATGATGTCGGCCGCCTCCTTGGCGATGTCCACGGCCGAATCCACCGAGATGCCCAGGTCGGCCGCGCGCAGCGCCGGCGCGTCGTTGATGCCGTCGCCCATGAAGCCCACCACGTGGCCCTGGGCGCGCAGCGCGCGCACGATGCGCTCCTTGTCCAGGGGGCTCAGCTTGGCGAAGACCTGGTGCGCCTCGACTGCCGGGGCCAGTTCGGCGTCGCTCATGGCCTGCACCTGGTGGCCCAGCAGCGCCTGCCCCTCGGGCAGGCCCACCTGGGCGCACACCTGCGCAGTCACCTGCGCGTTGTCGCCCGTCAACACCTTGATGGCCACGCCGTGGGCCGACAGGGCGCGCAGGGCGGGTGCGGCCGACTCCTTGGGTGGATCCAGAAAGGCGATGTAGCCCACCAGCACCAGGTCGGCCTCATCGGCCACGCTGTAGACCGTCTGCTGGGGCGGCAGCTCCTTCATCGCCACCGCCACGACGCGCAGTCCGCTGAGCGACAGCCGGGTGCTGACCTGCTGCACGCGCTCGCGCATCGCGTCGTCCAGAGGCGCGTCGTCAGCTTCCTGCTGCTGCGTGTTCCCGGTCAGCCGCACGCGTGTGCACACCGCGAGCATCTCCTCCAGCGCGCCCTTGCAGATCAGTTCGTGGTGCTCCTGGTCTTCATGGCGCTCGGACACCACCACCGACATCCGGCGGCGCTGGAAGTCGAAAGGGATCTCGTCGATCTTGCGGTAGCGCTTCTCGAGTTCCAACTCCGCGGGCAGTTCCACATGGTCCAGCACGGCCCGGTCCAGCAGGTTCTTCAGGCCGCTCTGGTAGTGACTGTTCAGGAAAGCGAAGGCCAGCACCTCGTCCGAGGGCTGGCCCAGCGGGTCGATGTGCTGGGCCAGCGCGATCTGGTCCTGGGTCAGGGTGCCGGTCTTGTCGGTGCACAGCACATCCATCGCGCCCAGGTTCTGGATCGCGTCCAGCCGCTTGACCACGACCTTGCGGCGCGCCAGGTTCACGGCGCCCCGGGCCAGGGTGGAGGTCACGATCATGGGCAGCATCTCGGGCGTCAGGCCCACGGCCACCGCCAGCGCAAAGAAGAAGGCCTCCACCCAGTCGCCCTTGGTGAGGCCGTTGATCAGCAGCACCACCGGCACCATGATGGCGGCGAACCTGATAAGCAGCCAGCTCACGCTGTTGATGCCCGCCTGGAAGGCGTTGGGGCCGGTGTCGGTGGCCGTGGCATGCGCCGCCACCGCCCCGAAGAAGCTGCGCGAGCCGGTGTGGACCACCAGCGCCGTGGCGGTGCCAGAGACCACGTTGGTGCCCATGAACACGAGGTTGGCCTGGGCCAGGGGGTCGGGATCCTGCAGCGGGCCTGCCAGCTGCGCAAACTTCTCCACCGGCAGCGACTCGCCGGTCAGGGCCGCCTGGGAGATGAACAGGTCGCGCGCCGTCAGCAGGCGGCAGTCGGCCGGGATCATGTCGCCCGCCGACAGCAGCAGCACATCCCCCGGCACCAGCTTTCTGATTGGCACCTCGCGTCGTCCCTGCCGCATCACGGTGGCCGTGTTGCTCACCAGCGCCTTCAGCGACTCTGCCGCGTGGCTGGACCGGTGCTCCTGCACAAAGCGCAGCGCCGTGCTGAGCGCCACCATGGTGCTGATCACCACCGTGGCCTTGAGGTCGTGCGTCGCCCAGGACACCGCGGCCAGCGCCGTCAGCAGCAGGTTGAACGGGTCCAGGAAACAGTGCCACAGGTGGCGCCACCAGGGCAGGGGGCCTTCATGCTCCACCAGGTTGGGCCCGTGCCGTGCCAGCCGGGCGGCGGCTTCGCGCGTGGTCAGGCCCTCCGGACGTGAATGCAGGCGCTGCAGCGCGGCACCGGGCTCATCACGCGCCACCTCCAGCAGGTCCTGCGTGATGGCGTCGGGCGGGGCACCGGGCAGGGCGTTTGCCTGGCCGCGGCCGGCCAAGGCGTCCTGCAGCGGGTGGCGGGCAAAGTGCCCCAGCCGGCGACGCCGATGCAGAAAGCGGCTGAAGGCCGCCCGCAGGTGGGACGGCCGCCTGGTGCCGGCCCCGGCCCGCACGCCCTCCGGTGTCGCGCGAGCCTGATCTGAACGCATGCCCCATCCTGCGGCCCGACCAAACTTGGCGGCTTGATGCGGGTCAAGCCCTTCGCGCCAGCCGGTGCGCGCAGCAGGTACGCTCTGGTCTCCCTTCAACTGGAGACCCCGCGATGTCTGAACCCCTGTGGCGCTGGCCTGCGTATCGACTCACTGCCGCCATCCGCGCCGGCGCGGTGTCTGCAAGGGAGGCGGCCGTGTCCGCCCTCGACCGCGTGCAGGCGGTCAACCCGGCGCTGAACGCCATCGTCGATGTGCTGCCCGACGAGGCGCTGGCGGCGGCCGATGCCGCCGATGCCGCGCGGCGGCGCGGCGACACACTGGGCCCGCTGCATGGCGTGCCGGTGACGGTGAAGGTCAACGTCGACATGTGTGGCCACGCCACCACCAACGGGGTGGTCGCGTTCAAGGACCACAGAGCCACCGATGACAGCCCCGTGGTGGCCAACCTGCGCCGCGCCGGCGCGGTGATCATCGGCCGCACCAACACGCCTGCGTTCTCGGTGCGCTGGTTCACCGAGAACGATCTGCACGGCCGCACCTACAACCCCTGGTCGCGTGACCACACGCCCGGCGGCTCCAGCGGCGGGGCGTCGTCGGCCGTGGCCGCCGGCATGGGCGCCATCGCGCACGGCAACGACCTGGCCGGATCGGTGCGCTACCCCGCGTACTGCACAGGTGTGTTGGGCCTGCGACCGTCGTTCGGCCGGGTGCCGGCTTTTCTGCCCAGCGCCAAGGAGGAGCGTCCGCTGTCGATGGCCATGATGTCCGTGCAAGGGCCGCTGGCCCGTCACGTAGCCGACCTGCGCCTGGCCCTGGCCGCCATGAGCCCGGGTGATGCGCGCGACCCCTGGTGGGTGCCCGCGCCACTGGTGGGCCCGGCCCTGCCCAGGCCGCTGCGGGTGGCCATGACGGTGCAGTGCCACGGCGCGCCGGCCGACCCGGCGGTGGTGGCCGCTGTGCGCCAGGCCGGCGCCTGGCTGGCCGATGCCGGCTACCTGGTGGAGGAGGTGGAGCCGCCCGACCTGGGTGAAGCCCACCGGCTGTGGAATCTGGTCGGCAATGACGAGGCCCGGTTCTTCATGTGGCCCGCCATCGAGCAGTTGGGTGACGAGGGCGTGCGCCGGTCCTTCGGTTGGATGCTGGCCGATTCACCGGTGCTCGACCACGCGGCGCACCTGCGGGCCTTCGCGCGGCGCAGCACGCTGATCCGCCGCTGGCAGGTTTTCATGGAGCGCTATCCGCTGGTGCTGGGGCCGGTGTCGGGCGAGCCACCGTTCCCCTGGGGCCTGGACGTTGAAAGCGCCGACACGATGGCCAGGGTGCTGCGCGCGCAGGAATCCCAGTTCGCGTTGCCGCTGCTGGGGCTGCCCGGCCTGTCGGTACCCACTGGTCTCGTCGGCGCGGTGCCCATGGGCGTGCAGCTGACGGCATCGCGCTTCCGCGAAGACCTGCTGTTCGACGCGGCGGAAGTGATCGAAGCGCACTGCCCGGCGATGACGCCGATCGACCCGCGCTGATCACGCGTGCCAGGTCTGTTCGGTGGCTGCCCATGGTGGCCCCAGGGTCGCGCCTCACTGACGGGCAGGCGCCTCACCTGCTACCTGCCGGCCATTGGCAGACGGTGGGGCCTGGCACTTTCATCGGACCGACCGCTTGACACATTGAGCTCAGCCAGTAGGATGTAGAAACATCTAAGGATATACATCATGGATCTTCAAGTGGCCAAATGGGGCAACAGTCTCGCCCTGCGAATCCCCTCCGAAATCGTGCGCCGACTCGGTTTGCACGAAGGAGCCACTGTGGACGCCCACATCACTGTTGACGGCAGCCTGTCCATTCGGCTGGCGCAGTGGGATCGCAGGGCTTTCGCGCTCGAGCTGAACGAGGCCCGCAACACCATGCCCTTGAGCGAGTCCGTGATGGAAGAACTGCGCAGTGGGGCGCGGTACTGACATGGTCTATGTCGATACCAGCGTACTGGTGCCCTTGTTCCTGAACGAGCCGTACAGCGTGGCAGCAGCTGAATGGTATGCACGCGAGAAGCGTGAACTCGTCGCCGCGGCGTGGTGCATTCCAGAGTTCGCCAGCGCCCTCGGCATCAAGCAACGTACCGGCGCGATCGATGCCCAGCAGGCCCAGGGCGCTTGGACGCGCTTCGAGCGCATGGTGGCCGCTGACCTTCGATTGCTTCCGGTAACGCCCGCCGACTTTCATCGCGCAGCCGAATTGGTGCTCGATGCTCCGAGCGCATTGCGCGCCGGCGACGCCCTCCACTTGGCGTGTGCCGAAGCTGCGGGTGCGAAGCACATGGCAACCCTGGATGGTGTCCTGAGCCGCAACGCGCAGCGACTGAAGATCAAGCCCGCTGCGTTGCGCAGCACTCCCTGATGGACATCCATGAGCTGGGACTGCCGATGATCAAGAGCGGGTGCTGAAGTCGCTTTTCGGCCATCAGGGGTCGTTCGCGGAACGCGGCCGGATTGGAGGCGAGCCAACCGTAATCGTGCCTGCCGGCTTAGGACAAGATCTCCTGCGGGCGGCGGTCCGACAAAGCGCCTTTGCAGCATTGTAATCGATCGATTACAATGTGTTGGTGTTCAGCGTCAAGGCACTCCCTGAGTTCACGTCCTGGCTCGACCGTCTGGCAGACGCGTCGGTCCGCGGCGTTGTGGTCGCTCGGATCAAGCGGCTTGAACGAGGACTTCTCGGCGACGTGGAACCGGTGGGCGAAGGTGTCTCTGAGCTTCGCATCCACATGGGGGCTGGTTGGCGCATCTATTTCACGCAACGGGGTGGCCAACTCATTGTCCTGCTCGCCGGTGGATCCAAGCGCACACAGAAGAGCGACATCAGGCGTGCGAAGGCGCTTGCCGCCTCGCTGGATTGAATGAGGAAACGAAGATGAATGCACGAATCAAGGTTGAAGAGCTGCCGATGTTTGATGCCGCTCCCTACCTCGACAGTGACGAGGCCATTGCCGCATACCTGACGGACATCCTGCAGGCCAACGACGCTGGGCTGCTGTCCGCCGCGCTGGGTGACATCGCCCGCGCTCGCGGCATGACCGATATCGCCAAGGCGGCAGGCATCACGAGGGAGGCGCTTTACAAGGCCTTGCGGCCCGGCAGCGCGCCGCGTTTCGACACAGTCAATCGCGTCTGCGCCGCACTGGGCGTTCGCCTGGTGGTTCAGCCTTTGCATCCAGCCTGACGCCAGCGAAGCTCCCTGCTGCGCATTGCTGACTGACAGGTTCCGAGCGGGAAAGCAGATCGAGCGAATAGCGCTTCAGGGTCGAAAGCGTCCTCGCTGGTGATTGCGGTCGGCTGACCGCCCCCAGTCTTGAAGCGACGGCTGTGGGGGTGGGATGACTGGCAGGACTTGCTGGCGAGCGGAGACTCAAGGTTGGCGACGAGGCCCCTCGACGCAGTTTGCACGGAACCTGGCCGGCGAAACGCCCGCCGCATGCGGGACCACGTTGACAACTTCAAACGGGCGCAGGCTGACCCGGGACTCGACCAGGAGGGCGCCGGCATCAAGCATCAGCCAACACTGAGCCGGGATCTTGCAGCCGGCGCGGATCAAGACCACTCAGCGCCTCGGCCAACTCGCGCAGCGCAGCCTGCGCCAACGCGAAGCCTTCGTGCCGGTCGAGCGTCTGCTCGTCCATGTACAGCCGCTTGTTCACCTCCAACTGCAACGAGAGCCGCTGCTCGGCAGGCCGGCCGTGCCTGCGCACGATCTCGACACCCTTGTACGGGTGGTTGACGCTCACCGTGTAGCCGTGGCCGAGGAGAAAGCGTTCGACGAATCGCGTGAGCCGCGGGTCGGCAGTTGTGCCGTCGCGATCGCCGATGACGAAGTCGGCGTGCCTCAGGCCAGGATGATTGGTCGAGTAGGCCGCCGACACGGCTGGCATGGAGTGGCAGTTGAGGTGGATGACGTAGCCGTGCCGGGCCACGGCCGTATCGATGGCGGCTTCCAGCGCGGCGTGGTAAGGCCGCCAGCAGGCGTCGATACGGTGTGTCACTTCAGAGGGTGACAGGCGGCGTTGGTAGATCGGAGTGCCGTCATCGAGCAGGCGCCAAACCAGCCCCTTGCCCAGGCGCACCTTGGGGCCGTCATGCAGCGGGCCGGTCCAGGGTGCGTCGAGCAGCAGGGGGTCGATGTCCTCGAGGGCTCTGTTGGCGTCGATGTAGCTGCGTGGGAAGCTGGCGTGCACCAGCGTCGCGCCGATGTCAGGCGCAAACCCCCAGAGCGCCTCGACCCCGGTGTCCTCGGCCACCCGCAGCACCGTCAGCGCCACGGCGTGGCCGAAGTCCTCGGGGTACAGGGTGCCGCTGTGCGGCGAGTCGAGCACTAGCGCCGAGGTGCCGGGCAGCACCGTCAACGGCTCCAGCGGGTTGGTCGTCAGTTTCATGGTCTGTCAGTCGAGCTGGATCTTCGCGAAGCGAGCCGCCTCGCGCATGCGGTTGATTTCCTTTCGGATCTGCATGCCGAACTGCTGCGGGCTCTGCAGTTCGGAGGGGTACAGGCCCTGCGCGGCCAGGCGTTCCTGCATGCCGGGTGCACGCAAGGCCCTCTGCACCCCGGCATGCAGTCGCACCACGGCGGCGTCGGGCGTCCCGGCCGGCGCGACCAGACCGAACCACGAGGGCAAGTTGTTGCCGGCCATCCCGACCTCGGCGAAGGTCGGCACGTCCGGCAGCACCTCCAGGCGCTTGGGCCACGATACCGCCAGCGGCACGAGTCGGCCGGCCTTGATGTGCGGCAGCGCCGAGGCAACCTGATCGAAGTAGGCATTCACCGTTCCGGCGATCAGGTCCGTCACCGCCTGAGCGGCACCCCGGTAGGGAATGTGGACCATGAAGGTCTGGGTCGAACTCTTGAAGATCTCGGCCCACAGGTGTCCGATGGTGCCGTTGCCTGGCGAGGCATAGACCAGCTTGCCGGGGTTGTCGCGAAGCCGCTTCAGGAAGGCTGGCATGTCCTTCACAGCCAGCTGCGTGTTCACGACCAGCACCCCGGGCGCCTTCACCAGTTCTGCCACGGGCACGAAGCTCCGGTCGGCGTCATAGGGCAGGCGTGTGTAGACCGCTGGATTGACACCGTGTGTCGACAGCGTCGCCACGCCGAGCGTCAATCCGTCCGGAGCGGATCGGGCGACCTCGGCCATGCCGATGGAGCCCCCCGCGCCGGCCTTGTTCTCGACGATCACCGGCTGGCCGAGCTCCCGGGCGAGCTGCTCACCGACGGCGCGCGCCGTGATGTCTGTGGCACCACCGGGAGGAAACGGAACGATCAGCCGGATGGGTTGTGTCGTCTGCGATCGCACGGCGAAAGGGGTCGCGGACATCAGCGACAGGGTGCTGGCGGCAATCAGGTGACGGCGTCGCATCGAGAGTCTCCGTGGAAGTGGGCGAGGGATGGGGGCAATCGTCGGTGAGCCGGCACGACCGGGAAAGCGACAATGCGGCAATACTTCGTTCCATCCAGGCATGAACCGCCGCTTGCACCCTCCCCTGCATCTGCTGCGCGCCTTCGTCACCACCGCGGAGCTTGGCACCCTGGCGACCGCCTGCACCGCCTTGCATCTGACCCCGGGGGCGGTGAGCAAGCAGGTGATGGAGCTGGAGCAGTGGCTCGGCCTGCCGCTTTTCGAGCGGGTGCGCAAGCGCCTGCGCCTGACCGCTGCCGGGCAGCGCTACCTGCTGCGCATCAAGCCGTTGCTGCAGCAACTCGAGGTGGCGACGCTGGACATCATGAGCAACCCTGCGAGCGGTGGCGTGCTGCACCTTTCAGTACTGCCTTCCTTCGGCGCGAAGTGGCTGATCCCGCGGCTGCCGCGCTTCCAGGCTGCGCACCCTCAGGTAGCACTGCAGTTCATGCCCTACCTCCAGGGCTACGACTTCACCCGGCCCGACCTGGACGCGGCGATCCGCTACGGCGACGGCGCGTGGCCCGGTGCCGAGGCTGAGTACCTGATCGGCCGCGACATGACGCTCATCGCCCCGCGGCCGCGCCGTGGCGATCCACCCCTGCGCCAGCCTGCAGACGTGGTGTCCCGTCGCCTGCTGCAACACGTCACCGTGCCGCATGCTTGGGCGCAGTGGTGCGCTGGCCACGGGGTCCGCGGCCTCAACCCGCGCGGCGGCATCCAGCTCGACCAGTACGTCGCGATCATTCGCGCAGTGACCGCCGGCCTGGGGATCGGCCTCGTCCCGACCTGCCTGATAGAGGACGAACTAGCCCGCGGCGAGGTCGTCGCCCCGCTGGCTGGGGCAGCGGGCACGCACGTGGCGCAGGAGGGTTACTTCGTTTGCTACCCGGAGAACAAGGCGAGCCTCGAGCCGCTGCTGGCGCTGAGGAACTGGCTGCGGGCTGAGGTGGGAGCAGGGGATGCATCTTCCACGGTGAAACCCAGATGACGACGGATCAGACCTCGACGGCGTGGGGCTGAACGTCGTCAATGGGTCGATTCCGGCCAGCCAAGTCGGCGAGAGGTCAGCCCGAGACCGGTCATTGACCTCCCGCCACAAGACCGCCTCGACGCGAATACCGTCGGTTCGACGCGAACTCGTCGCCCCTGCCTCATCACGGTGGTCGTTTCGCTCACCACAGCCCTCAGCGACTTCGCCGCGCGGCTGGTCTTGGGTCACTGTGTGGCCTGCCCGCCGGGCGCGGGTGAGGCGCCGAAGCCGAGTTTGACCAGGGCCTGGCACATCGCCTGCCGGGGCAGCGTCTGCGGCTGCGGGCCGATGCGCGCCGCGAGCCGCGTGCCGTCGAGCGCGTGCGGCACCCGCCAGAGGTAGCTCATCTCGGCGATGGCTTTCATCATCGGCATGACGAATCCCATCACGCGAATGAAACCCCAGGGCATGGCGCCGTGTCGCCAGCCGCGCTTCTCCACAACTGGCGGCACGATGCCGAGGTCGGCGGCGGCGGCCTCCACCGCGTCGAGCAGTTCGGTGCCCGTCATCGTGTGGCCGGCGAAGTGCAGCGTCTCGAAACCCGGTGCGTCGTCCGCGCGTGCCCGCTCGGCCAACGCGACGAAGGCGCGCGCGAGGTCAGGCAGGTAGGCCCAGGCGTGCGGCACGTCGCGCGGGCCGGGGTACACGAGCTTGCCGGTGCGCAACGACTTGACCACAGCCAGGTCAAGCCACGAGCCTTGGCCGCCGCCGTAGAAGTCGCCCGCTCGGATGACGACGGCGCGCAGGCGCCCGGCGCGGGCGCGGCCGGCAATCTCGGCTTCGAGGTCGACGCGCAGGCGGCCCTTCTCGTTCGTCGGACGCACTGGCGTGTCCTCGCGCAGCACGGACGGCATGTCCTCGCCGTAACCGTAGACGTTGCCCGGCAGCATGAACAGCGCGCCGAGCCGCTCGGCCGCGTTCAGGCCCTGGCGGGCCAGCGGCAGCAGCAGCCGCGCCCAGTCGGTGTAGACCGGGTTGACGGCGTGAACGACCACGCAAGCGCCGGCCGCCGCGGCGACCAGGGCCTCGGTGTCCTCGAGCGTGACCGCGAGATGCCTGGCCCCGTGCGGCAGGCCGGCCGGCGCGCGACGCGCCTGCGCCAGCACGGTCCAGCCAGCGGCGGCGAAGGCGGCCACTGCGGCGGCGCCAAAGCGTCCATTGGCACCAAGGACGAGAGCGATGGGATTCGACATGGGGACTCCTTGCAGCAACATGGGGCGTCTTCGATGGCCTCACTGTGCGCCGCGACGAGCCATTCGACAACTGGCGAATCGTGCAATTGAGGTATACATTTCTGTATGCCTCAGACCACACACGGCGGCGTTCGCAACAGATCGACCGAAGGAAAAGACGACCGGCCAACGCTCTCAGCCGGTGGACCTGTCGGGCCGGGATCTCCCGGGAACCGCGGCTTCGACTGGGCGCTGGTGCAGAGCTTTCTCGCCGTACTCGACGCCGGCAGCCTGAGCGGCGCGGCCAAGAAGCTGGGCGCGCAGCAGCCAACGCTGTCGCGGCAGATCGCATCGCTGGAGGCGCAGCTCGGAGCGCCGCTCTTCGAGCGTACCGGTCGTGGCGTCGCGCCGACTGCGCTGGCACTGGCGATCGCCGATGACGCGCACGCCATGCAGCGCGGTGCCGAGCAGCTGCAGCAGCGCCTGGCGCACCAGCGCATCCGCACCAGCGGCACCGTGCGCATCACCACCAGCCAGGTTGCGGCGAGCTACCTCATGCCGTCAGTGCTGGCCGCGCTGCAGGCGGCCGAGCCGGGGATCGCGGTCGAACTCGTCGCGTCCAACCAGCTCACCAACCTGCTGCGCCGCGAAGCCGACATCGCCGTGCGCATGGTGCGCCCGGCGCAGGCCTCACTGGTGGCGAAGAAGATCGCCGACATCCCGCTCACGGCCTGCGCGCACCAGAGCTACCTCGCGCGCGCCGGCGCGCTGCGGCGGCCCGACGAGCTGCTGCGCCACCGCCTCGTCGGCTATGACCGTGACGACGCGCTGCTGCGAGGTTTTGCGGCGATGGGCTTTCCGATCGGGCGTGAGCAGTTTGTGCTGCGCACCGACGACCAGCTTGCCTACGGCCACTGCGTGGCCGCCGGGGCGGGCATCGGTTTCCTCGCTGCTTACAGCCTTCGCTGGCTTCCGGGGGTGGTGCCGGTGCTGCCGATGCTGAAGATCCCGCCGCTGCCCTGCTGGCTGGCGGTGCACCGCGAGATTCGTGGCAGCGCACTCGTGCGCCACGCCTTCGACTTCCTCGCCGAGGCGATACCGCGCGAACTGGCGGCGCACGAGGCGGCGCTCAAGATGTCGTTAGCGTAGGCGCCCGCGTCTTAGCGTCATCCTGGTGGACGCCGCTGCAGCCAGCAGGGATCAAGCCGGCCTCCAGTGAACCGTCCCGGTGCCTCGCAATCCGCCACGTTGAGGTTCGCTCACATCACGTTGAGCGATCGCCTTCTGGCAGTTCACTGGCTGGTTGAAGGGGCCGTCGTCGCACGGCACAACGCCGACATCAATCTGAAGGGGAAGGGCACGGCGCCGAGAGCCGAGTCCCTATCCCTCGTGGTGGGTGGCGCCTACTTCTTGCTTGCGTCCTTGGCGACTTGCTTGATGTCGCCGACAGCCTTCTGCCCGTGGCCCTCCGCTTGCTTCTTGATGCCCTTGAGCTGCTGTTCCTTGCTGCCGATCACCTTGCCGGTGGTTTCCTGCACATGGCCTGCGGCGTGTTTCAGGGCGCCCTTGACTTGATCTTTGTTCATGGTTCGACCTTGAGTTGAAGTTGAAAAATCAGCGTGTCCAAAGGTTGGCGCAATGGCTCAGTTCGGCGCGTCAGGCGTGCCATAGAACTTGTGCACGCTGGTGGCCCATATCGGGTCCGACATCGATGGCCAATGGTCCTTGTCGAAGCCTGGCGCGTCCTTCATGGCGTCCTTCAGGACGTTGAGGGTGAAGCGCTTGTTCGTGGTATCCAATGCGAGTGCATCCCAGGGCACAGCGAACAGCTTGTCGCCCATGCCGAGCAAGCCACCGAAAGACAGAACCGCATAGGCGACCTTGCCGGAGGCCATGTCGATCATGAATTCCTTGATGTCGCCCAGGTCCTCACCGTCCTTGTTGTAGACATCGTTGCCCAGCATGGTGTGGGCGCCCATCAGCGCGGGGCCTGGGCCAGAGTCGCTGTGGGCGTACATGCCGAGGTTGTCACGAGTGACGTCGTTGGTTTCCATGTTCGTTCCTTGTGTGAGTGAATCAGGACCATAGGCGCCGACAGGCTCGCGGCCTGTGCGCGAACGCACCCCAGCGCACGGCTCGTCAGACTTGCTGCGGTGCGGACCGCTCTTGAGGGCGCTGGCGGACATGGGCAAAGTCCCGCAGGCTGGCGTCAAGTGTGTCCACCACCTGCGCCCAGTCGGCGTTGTCGGCGATGCCCTCGCGCAGGAACTGTGACTGCACCGGGCTCCAGATCGGTGCATCGGCCAGCACCGTCTTCGCCGGCAAGGGCCGGTGGCGCGTCAGAAAGGCTGCGATTTCGGCGGGCCGGTCAGCTAGGCCCAACTGGCGGAACAGGTCACCGATGCAGTGGACGGGCGGCTCCATGGCGCCGCGCTACTCACCGCGCCGCAGGCGGCCCAGTTGCTCTCGCTGCACGGGCGTCAGCATGATCGGTATGAAGGGTTTCATTGCACTCGACTCCCATGACTGCACATGACGAGCATGCGCTGGCGCCCGGGGCAGCTGTTGACCGGCCTCAAGCCGAGCGATGGGGCCGGTTGGAGGAGCCGGTTGGAGGGGTCGGGTGGAGGAGCCGGCTGGAGGGGTCACGGCGCGCGGGGCCCCTCAAGGCGAGTGAAGTGTCGGCAGTGGCCGCAGCGCCTACAGCTTGTCCAGCGGATACATCGGCCGGCGCACGTGCTGGAAGGCCAGCAGGTCGTAGTCGGAGGTGCACACCCCCGTACCCGCGCACTCCACCACGGCGTGGGCCAGGGCGCGCAGGCCGGCGCGCCAGTGCACGCGGCTCTTGAGCATGACGAAACGCTTGCGCTGCGGGGCAATGCCCACGGCGGTGAAGGCCGCCAGGTCGTGCGGCTCCACGTGGTTGGAGATGACCACGATCTCCACCCGGCCCGTGTCCAGCACGGCGGTCAGGCCCATGTCGTTGTGCTCGCCGGCGGCCATCGGCCCCTGGTTGCGGAATTGGCCGTCGCAAAGCAGCTTGACGCGGCCGCTGACGGTGCGGGGCTGGCCCTTCAGGCCGATGGCTGGCATGTCCAGCTTGCCGCCCAGCGACAGCGTGATCTCGGCACCGATGCCGGCCTGCTGCATGGCTTGTGCAGCCTCGGGGTCGAAGATGGCGAAGGCGGCCACGTCTTCCAGGCCGGCGTCCAGGATGGCGCCCAGCACCGTCATGGTGTCCATGGTGCCGCCGCTGGCGCAGTTATCGCTGTGGTCCAGCAGCACGACCGGGCCGCTGCCCGGCGGCTTGGCGTTGGCCAGGGCCTGGGCCCGGGCCATGGACTCGGCCAGCGGCTCGATGCGGTAGACGAACTTCTCGCGCGCTGCCCAGGCCATGGCCAGCAATTCGTCGCACCAGCGGCGCGCCAGGGCCTCGTCGCCATCGGTCACCACCACGGCCGACAGGCCGGCGAACTCGATGTCCGCGTTCGGAAAGCCCACGAAGACGCTGGCGCTCAAGGCGCCCTGCGCTTCCATCTCCTTGCAGCGGGCCTGGATCTCCTTGTTGGGCGAGTCGTCCGAGCCCTGGCGCATCACGTGCGGCAGCATGGGCTGGCGGCCCCAGGCCATGGTGGGGCGTGCCTTGCCGGCCAGTTGGGCGAGGATGGCGCGCCCAGCCCGCAGCCCGGTGCCGTGCATGTCCACGTGCGGATAGGTCTGGTAGCCGGCAATCGCCGTGGCGCACTGCGCCATGCCGTCGTACAGGTTGGTGTGCATGTCCAGCGCCACGCCGATGGGCACGTCGGGGGCGATGGCGCGAATGCGCCGCAGCAGCTCGCCTTCGCCGTCTTCATGGCTTTGCGTGACCATGGCGCCGTGCAGGTCCAGCAGCACGGCGTCGCAGCCGCGCGCCACGGCCGCGCAGATGCGGCTGGCGATGTGCTCGAAGGCCGCATCTTCCACGTGACCGCTGGGCCAGGCCGAGGCGGCAATGGGCACGTCCACCTCGGCGCCCGCTTCCTCCGCCAGTTGCAGGAAGGCGCCTAGTGCGGAGCCCGTGCCGCGGTAGGCCCGGATGGCCTCTTCACCCTCGGGTGGCAGCGGCCCGAGGGACGAGAACCGGCCGATGGGCGTGGGCACGGGCGAGTAGGTGTTGGTCTCGTGCTTCATCTGGGCGATGACGAGTTTCATGGGGCGTGTCTCCGGTGGGGGTGTTCTGGTGCGTGGATCGAATCGATTGTGCATGTCTCAAGATCAGGGGATTCCCGCTGCTGCTGCGTGCCGCGCTCGCGCAAGATCGGATTTGTCTGCCGACAATGTCCGCACGACCCCTGACCCAACCCACCGCATCGCCCCCGCGCTGCCACTGCCATGAACCTGCCCACCGACCTGGCCGACTGCACGGCCACCGACTTGCTCGCCCTGTACCGCAGCGGCCAGGCCTCGCCCGTGGAGGCCACCCAGGCCGTGCTGGCGCGCATCGACCGGCTCAACCCCACGCTGCTCGCGTTCTGTCATGTGGCGCATGACGAGGCGCTGGCCGCCGCCCGCGCGAGCGCGGACCGGTGGACGCGCGGGGTGCCCTGCGGTGCCCTGGAGGGCGTGCCGGTGTCGATCAAGGACCTGATCCTCACGCGCGGCTGGCCCACGCGCCGCGGCAGCCACACGGTGGACCCCGCCCAGCCCTGGGACGTGGATGCACCCGTGACGGCCCGCCTGCGCGAGGCGGGTGCGGTGCTGCTGGGCAAGACGGCGACGCCGGAGTTCGGCTGCAAGGGCGAGACCAATTCCCCGCTCACCGGCCTGACGCGCAACCCGTGGAACCTGGCCAAGACCCCGGGAGGCTCCTCGGGTGGGGCCGCGGCCGCGGTGGCGGCCGGCATGGGGCCGATCGGCATCGGCACGGACGGCGCGGGCAGCGTGCGCATCCCGGCCGCCTTCTGCGGCAACGTCGGGCTCAAGCCCAGCTTCGGGCGCGTGCCGGCGTATCCGCTGTCGCCCTTCGGCACCGTGTCCCACCTGGGCCCGCACACGATGAGCGTGCGCGACGCCGCGCTGGCGCTGACCGTGCTGAGCCGGCCCGATGCGCGCGACTGGACCTCGTTGCCGCCCGCTGCGAGGGACTACGGGGTGGGCCTGGAAGACGGCGTGCGCGGCCTGCGCGTGGCCTGGTCGCCCACGCTGGGCTATGCCCAGGGCGTGGACCCCGAGGTGGCTGCGGCCTGCGAGCGGGCGGTGCGCCACCTGGCCGACCTGGGGGCGCATGTCGAGACCGTCGACCCGGGCTTCGACGATCCGCTGGACATCACCATCGGCCTGTGGTTCGTAGGCGCCTGGACGCTGTGGAACACGCTCACGCCCGAGCAGCAGGCGGTCACCGACCCTGACTTCGCCACCGAAGCGCAGGCCGGCAGCGGTTACAGCGCCTTGGATGTGCAGCGCCTGAACTTGCGGCGGGGTGTGTTGGGCACGCACATGCGGCAGTTCATGCAGCGCTTTGACCTGCTGGTCACGCCCAGCGTGGCGGTGACGGCCTTTGATGCCAAGCCCGCCGGCCAGGTGACCATGACGGCCGAGGCGATGCTGGGCTGGACCCCCTTCAGCTACCCCTTCAACCTGACGCAGCAGCCGGCCATCACCGTGCCCTGCGGGTTGAGTTCGCAGGGCCTGCCGATCGGCCTGCAACTCGTGGGGCCCATGTTCGACGACGCCCTGGTGCTGCGGGCGGCCCGCGCGTTTGAGTCCGCCTGCCCGGTGCGCAGGCCCCCCGCCGCCGCTTAGGGCCAGGGCTGCGCGCCAGTGCGCGGGCTGGCGGCGGGCGCCGGCGCGCTTCTGGGGTGACCGGTTCATGCGCTCCGGCATGATCCAGGTCATTTGCTGGTTTGGCGTGCTGGCACACAGTGCACGGGGAGGATGTTCCCGTGAAAGTGGAAGTTCCGGGTGCGCAGGGCGGCAGGTGTCGCAGTACGGCTGGCGTGACGGACCGGCTGACTGCCTCGCCAGCATCACGCGCGCGCGCTCAGGCGCCGCTGCGCAACGATTGATGCGATGTGGCGTCGCCTTGTGATCACGCTGTTGGCTGCAGCCGTTGCGCTTCTGGTTGCCCTGGCGGCTTGGTGGGTCACACGTGCGCCACTGGTGCCGGCGGCCAACGCCCGCATGGCGCCCCTGGTGCGCAGCTTGCAGTTTTCTGCGCGCGTAGCCACCTTGTCGCGGGTCGACGTGGGCAGCACGCTGACCGGTCGCGTGCTGCAGGTGGCCGTGGCCGCAGGTGCGATGGTCAAGTCGGGCGACGTGCTGGTGCGGCTGGAGAGTGACGAGTTGCGCGCGACGCTGGCGCAGGCCCGGGCCAGCGAAACACAGGCCGCCGCGCGCCTGGCCGGCTTGCGCAGCACCGGGCGCAGCGCCGCGCAGGCGGGTGTGGCGCAGGCGGCTTCGGTGCTGGTGGCCGCGCAGGCCGACCTGCAGCGCACGCAGGAGCTGATGGCACAAGGCTTCATCAGCCAAGCGCGCCTGGACGAGGTGCGCCGCGCGCTTGCCGTGGCGCAGGCGCAGTTGGACGGTGCCGCCGCACAGCGCGCTGCCGTGGCCGAACCAGGCGCCGACGTGGCCCAGGCGCAGGCGCAGTTGGCCCTGGCCAGCGCGGCCAGGGCGGCCGCCGCGGCACGCCTGGAGCAGGCCGTGCTCCGCGCGCCGGCCGATGCGCGCGTGCTGGTACGCGCCGTGGAGCCTGGGCAGATCGTGCAGCCGGGCCGCGCGCTGTTCACCCTGGCGCTGGCCGGGCCGCTGCAACTGGTGGCGCAGGTGGACGAGCGCTACCTGGAGCAACTGCAAGCCGGGCAGGGGGCCAGCGTGCTGGCCGACGCCTACCCGACACAGCGTTTCACGGCCCGGGTGTTGTCCATCGCGCCGCTGGTCGATGCGCAGCGCGGCGCGATCGAGGTCAAGTTCTCGGTGGCGCAGCCCCCAGCCTTTCTTCGCGAAGACATGACACTGTCGGTGGAAGTGGAAACCGCACGCCGCGAGCAGGCACTGGTGGTGCCCGCTGATGCGCTGCGGGGCGATACGTCGGCCGGCCAGAGCGTCTGGCTCGTTCGCGACGGGCGGGTCCAGGCGCGCGCGGTACGCCTGGGGCTGCGCACCCTGGCTGCGGCCGAGATCGTTGACGGCTTGAGCGCGGGCGACGTCGTCCTGTTGGGCCCGGCACCGCAGCCCGGCAAGCGCGTGCGCCCCGACACCGCGGCCGCGCTCGCTGCCAGCACAGGCAAGGGCAGCAAGGAAGACGCCGGCGCCGCGATGAGCAACGCCATGGGCCGCTGAAACCCTGAAACCCTGCAACCCTGAAACCCTGAAACCCTGAAACCCTGAGGCAAGCCGGCCATGCTGGGATTCGAACGCCGCGTCGCAACGCGCTTCCTGCGTGAAGGGCGCATGCAGACGGTGCTGATCATCGTCGGCGTGGCCGCAGGCGTGGCCGTGGTGGCCTACATCTCGGCGCTGATCACCGGGCTGCAGCGCAACACCATCGAGAAGACCCTGGGGGCGCAGGCGCACCTGACGCTGAGCCCGCGCGATGACGTGGTGCTGGCCGCCCGCGCCCCGGCCAGCGCCGGCACCAGCGAACTGGTGCAGACGCAGCCGCGCGCCCAGCGGCCCCGTTCCATCAGCAACTGGCAGCTGCTGGTGCCCCTGCTCGAAGCCATGCCCGAGGTGGCTGCGGTCTCCCCGATGGTCTCGGCCGCGGGCCTGGCGGTGCGCGGCGAGGCTTCCAAGGCCATCGCCCTCGTGGGCGTGGACCTGGACCGCTACGACCGCATCGTCAGCCTGCGCTCCAAGGTCGTCGATGGCCAGGCGCGCCTGGGACCCGGCGAAGGCATCATCGGCCGCGAACTCGCCGCCGACCTGGGCGTACGCGCGGGCGACCGGGTGGGCATCGTCACGGGCGGGGTCAGTGATTCATTGCGTGTGACCGCGCTGGTGGACCTGGGCGTGCGTGAACTGAACCGGCGCACGGTCATCGTGCCGCTGCGCACCGCGCAAAGCCTGGTGGGCTTGCCTGGCGGCGCGACCAGCCTGGACCTGACCCTGGTCGACATCTGGGCGGCGCAGAGCCTGGCCACCGACCTCGCCGCGCGCTGGCCCTACAAGGCCGAGAGTTGGCAGCAGGCGAATGCGCAGTTGGTGGCAGCGCTGAATGCGCAGTCGGTGAGCACGGGTCTGATCCGCGGCGTGGTCATGATCGTCGTGCTGCTGGGCGTCGCCAGCGTGCTGGTGGTGTCGGTGGTGCAGAAGCGGCGCGAGATCGGCATCCTGCGCGCGATGGGAGCCACCCAGGGCCAGGTGCTGCGCATCTTCCTGCTGCAGGGCGCGATCGTCGGCGCGCTGGGCTCGGCGTTGGGTGTGCTGCTGGCCGTGCTGCTGATCTGGGCCTTCACACACTTCGTTCGCGGCTCCGACGGCCTGCCGCTGTTCGACATCACGCTGGCGCCCGGGTTGGCGCTGCGCGTGGCCGTTGTCGCCACGATGTGTGGCGTGCTCGCGGCCGTGGCGCCGGCACGGCGCGCCGCCAAGCTGGACCCGGCCCTGGCGATCCGGCTATGAGCCCACCCGCCGCAGCGGCACCCAGCGCCCCGCTGATCGAGCTGAATAACATCTGCAAGACCTACAACGCAGGCTTGCCGAACGAGGCCGAGGTGCTGCACGGCGTCTCATTGCGCATCGGCCGGGGCGAGTTCGCTGCCCTCATCGGACCGTCGGGCTCCGGCAAGAGCACCCTGCTCAACATCATCGGTCTGCTCGAGCGCATGACCACTGGCAGCTACCGCATCGAAGGCGACGAGGTGGTGGGCCTGAACGACGCTGCGCTGACACTGCGCCGGCGCTCCACGCTGGGCTTCGTGTTCCAGTTCCACCACCTGCTGCCGGCCTTCAGCGCACTGGAGAACGTGACCTTGCCGGCCCTGATGCGCGAGGGCCGCATCACGCCGACTCAGCGCGAGCGCGCACGCGCCGTGTTGGCTGCCGTTGGCCTGAGCGACGCCATGAGCAAGCGCCCGGGGGAGTTGTCCGGCGGCATGCAGCAGCGCGTGGCCATCGCGCGCGCCCTGGTGCTCGAGCCGCCCTTGGTGCTGGCCGACGAACCCACCGGCAACCTGGACACGGCCTCGTCCGACGAGGTCTTCGCGCTGATGCGGCGCATGCACGCGCAGCTGCACACCTCGTTCCTGATCGTGACCCACGACCCGCGTCTGGCCGCGCGCTGTGACCGCGTTCTCGAACTCGTGGACGGGCGGCTGGTGCACGGCACCACAGCGGCCGGCTAGGCGGACCTGGGTCAGCGCACCAGCGTGATGCTGCGCGCCGGCCGCCTGAGCGTCACCTTGGATTGCCCCTTGGGCCCGGCCACCTGCACGTGGATGCGCTGGATGCGTTTGTAGGCGTCGAACAGGCCGAGTTCCAGGGTGCGCAGCGGCGTGGACTGGGCGCACTGGAAGGTGTAACTGGCTTCCAGGTCGGCATGTTCGCCGCCGCTTTTGTGGGCGGCCGGGGGTGAAGCTGGCGCAGTTGCTGACTTCGCTGCCGGCTTGGCGCCTGGCTCCAGCACCGGGGCCGACACCTCGGCCTTGACCAGTTGGCACTGCGCAGCAGCGTCCGGGACGAACAAGGGCGTGCCCTGCTGAGGATTCCGCAAGCGCGCCAGCACCTCTGCCGCTGCCTTGCGCTCGGCATCGGTGCGTGGCGCACGCTCGAAGCCCAGCCAGTTGTCCAGCGCCGCGACCATGTCGATGGTCAGCCTGGAACCCTCGACGCTGACGTCCAGCCGGACCACGCCATGCTCATGGGCCTTGCCGGCGTGGGCTGCAGAGGCGGCCAGGGCCATGCAGGCCACCAGAAAGCTCAGGGAGGTGCGCGCCATGGGGTCTTGTATGGATGCCTCCCGGCGATAGGTGCAAACCCGCATCGTGTTGTGAAGAAGTCGGCTGCTGCCTTGTATCCGGCCTTGTTTGTGGGTTGCTCTGGTTACCCAGCATGG
>JAJTDM010000114.1 GCA_021300575.1 Rubrivivax sp. | reverse complement strand
GGCCCCACCCTTCCCTACTGTGACTCCTCGGTCCAGTCCTCGACCGAAAGGCCTGGAAACTGCGCGAAAGCGCGGTCGTTGGTCACCAGCACGGCGTCGATACTCAGGGCGTGTGAGCCGATCAGGAGATCCATCGGCGCGAGCCCTCTGCCCTCGCGTTGGGTTGCGGCACGGGCCGGTCCGTAGACCTCGGACGTCGATGCGTCCCAGGGTAAGACGTCGACCCGCCGCAGGAACTCCCGAACCGCAACGTGAAGCGCCGTGGCGTCAGGCCGTTTGGCCAGACCGAACAGCAGTTCACCTTGGGTGATGGCCGAGATGCACAGCGAAGTGATCGGCGCGGCGACCACTCGACGTGTAACTTCAGGGTGCTTCTTGAGGAGGTGGCTGACGGTGTTGGTGTCGAGCATGTAGCGCGTCACAGTCGTCACCCCCGCCAGTCCTCCAGCGGATCCCTGTCATGGGTGCCCTGGGCACGCTGCGCTTCGCTCAGGAAGTCTTCAGGGAAATCGGCCGCCTGCAGCGCGGTGAAGAACCCATCCCAAGTGGTTGGCTTGCGTGACAGGATCACGTCGCCAGTCTTCGGATCCTGGCGGATAAAGACTTCCTTCGTATCAAACCGAAAGGCCGCAGGCAATCGCACAGCCTGGCTGCGGCCGTTGGTGAAGAGCTTGGCGGTTTGGGTCAGGTGTGGTTCTGGTGACATATACCAGAGTCTATCCCATTGGCGTGAACTGACCCCGTGTTGGTCCAGGCTGAAGCGTCACTCTTGCAAAATGGACTCAGCAGGACACAGCTGACGACGTTCAGAAAAAAAGGTTGTTATGTAAACCGTCAACATCCGCGAGGCCAAGACCCACCTCTCCCGTTTGGTCGACGAGGCTGCTGCCGGCAATGAGATCATCATTGCGCGCGCCGGCCGACCGGAGGCTCGACTGGTGGCCCTGGCGCCAGCGAAGTCGCAGCCTCGCCCGCCGGGCCTGGGCAAGGACCGGTTCACGCTGCCCAAGAACTTTGACTCCCTGCATGCATCGGACATCCAGCAGACGTTCGAGGCCACTGAGTGACGTCGCAGGGCCTGAGGCTGCTGCTTACCACCGGCGCACTGCTGGGCGCAGGCGCCTTTCGCTCAACGAATCTTCACCCTCGCCCGCAACCTCCCCACCACCCCCGTGGGGAAGTGGTAGACCGACAGCACGAACAGCACGCCCAGCCACAGCAGCCAGCGGTCGGGCGTGAGCACGGCGGCCAGCACGGTGGAGCCTGCGCGGTAGGTCACCGTCCGAAAACCCAGCGCCTCGGCGCGGAAGACGTTCTCGCGGATGGCCTGCAGCACGCGGCCGAAGGGCGAGTTCACGATGCGCAGCAGCACCAGGAACAGCACCACCACCCCGAAGATCAGCCAGCCGGTGAGTGTCCTGCCGTCGATCAGCAGGCCCAGCACCTCGGTCTCGAAGGGTTCGAAGGCCGGGCTGAGCCAGCGTTGGGCGATTTCAAGCCCGACAGGCCCCGGGGTAGACCCGACAGCGCCGCTTGATCCGAGGTCTCGCGGGCCTCGCCCATCCATCCACGGCCAGACCAGACGCCTCGAGGCTCAGCCCGACACGTCGCGCGCCGCTCGCCCGGTCGCGCGCCCGGGTTCACACGGGTCCTGAGGCCGCCCGCCGGCGTGGTGACACTTGAGGCGGGCAGCGCCACCCCGGCCGGGCACACCTCACAGCCTCGATGTGCCTTCGGTGGGAGCGGTGCGCTTGGGCAGTCGCCTGAAGCCCCGCTCCACCGGGTCCGGGCTCAGCCGGGCTCAGTGCGACCACGCCTCACCCGTCTCACGCGCCCGGCCCCGGGGCCCCTTGCAGGGCGCGCCGGGCCAGTGGCCCGGCCCCTCGCCAGGCACAAGCAGTCCACTGGACTGCTTGTGTCCGGGCTCGGCGGCTGTGGATCCAGTCCGAGGTGGCTCAGGATCTTCTCCATCACCGGCCGCTCGAGGAAGGCCCCGATGATCTTCAGTTCTCCGTCGCCGCAGTTCGGGCACCGCTCCGTGTCGATGTCAGACTCCTGCTCCGCCTTCTTCGAGAACGGCCGGCGCACACCCATCGGCTTGACGGGATGGCTGCGGAAGCACGGCATCCGACGCGTGGTGCTGTGCGCGCTGGCCACCGATTTTTGCGTCGCCTACTCCGCGATCGACGCGGGGTACCAGGGTTTCGAGGCGGTGGTGACGCTCGACGCCTGCCGCGGCATCGACCTCGGCGGCTCGCTCGACGCCGCGCTGGCGCAGATGCGCGAGGCGGGCGTGGTCCTGGCCACGTCCCTGGCGTTGCCTGGCTGAGGGTGCGCCCTCGCGTCCCGGCCTCCCCAGGGCGCCGCGCCCGGCATCGTGCGCATGCGGGATACCGGGTGCCGCGAGGGATCGCCAGCGCGTGTCATTCCCCCATGGGCGAAATCCCGGGTTGCGGCTGCGCGCCGTTTTGGGTAGATTGCACTTCATGTAGTGAACACAACAAATTGGTTCAGTGCTCACTACATGAAAACATCCCGCCCCACCATGCGTTCCGTTCCAAGCATCATGCCCGTGGCCACGGATGTGCCGTGCCCGGGCGCGCATCCGCGGGGCTCGCGCGCATGATCCGCATCACCTCGTGGGCCGACTACCTCGAGACGGTCGGCCGGTTCGAGCAGTGGGCCTTCCGTGGCCAGCCCGGTCCCGATCTGCCGCTGCTGCCTTCGCTGGCGCGGCGCCTGGTGCGCCACGCACCGGACCGCGCGCTGTGGCCCTTGCGCGAGAGGCGGGCCATGCGCATCTTCCGCCGCAAGGCGCACGTGCACGTGAACGACGGCGCGGTGCTGGACGACGACCTTCGGGTGCTGGCCATGATGCAGCACCACGGTGCGGCCACCCGGCTGCTGGATTTCACCAAGTCGCCTTTCGTGGCGGCCTTCTTCGCGTTGGAGGCCAGCGCCGGCACCTCGGTGGTGCATGCGTTGAACACGCCTTCGCTGTGGGGCAGGGCGCCCGCCTTCGATCGCAGCCTGCGCCGTGAAGTCATCGATCCGCGCCGGCCGGGCCACTACGAGCGCTACTTCATCGACAACCGCCACCCGCTGGTATGGTTCGGCGAGCCCTCGGAGATGGACCGGCGGCTGGTCGCGCAATCGGGCCTGTTCGTCCTGCCCGGCGTGCTGGACACCCCGCTGGATCGCTTGCTCGAACACTACGCCGAGGAAGGCGAGACGCTGCTGCAGACCATCGTCCTGGCCCCCGAGGTCAGGGTGCAGGCGATGCGCGAGCTCTACCGCATGAACATCACCTACGCCACGCTGTGGCCCGACCTGGACGGGCTCGCGCGTTCCATCAACCAGGAACTGGAGTCGATCTGGCAGCCGCTGATCGACGATTTTCAACGTCCACCGGAGTCCACACCATGAATGCAAACCGCCGAGTCTTTGCCGCCCGTGCCACCCGTACCCTGGGGGCCACCTTGCTGGCGTTGGCAGCCAGCGCCGCCTTGTCGATCGCCCACGCCCAGGCCGGCGCCATGAAGGTCACCTTGGCCGGGGGCTCGGTGGGTGGCGCCTGGAGCGCCATCGGCAACGCCATCGGCGAGACGCTGCGCAAGGAGTACACCAGCACCTCGTTCACCTACGAGCCCGGGCGCGAAGCCGGCAACCTGCAGTTGGTGTCCTCCGGCAAGGTGGAGCTGGGCATCGCCCACGCGCAGCTGGCCAAGCAGGCCGCCGCCGGGGTCGACCCGTTCAAGGCGCCGCTGACCAACGTCCGCGCCATCGCCATGATCGACCCCGAAGCGGCCGTGCAGATCTTCGCCCACAAGAACTCGGGCATCACCTCGATCGAGCAGATCCGCGACAAGAAGATGCCCGTGCGCGTGGCGCTGAACTCCAAGGGCACGCTGATGGCCATCACCGGCGAACAGGTGTTCGAGGCCTACGGCTTCTCCGTCAAGGACATCGCATCCTGGGGAGGCCGGGTGGACTACGTGGCCTACAACAACGGCCTGGCCTCGATGAAGAACGGTCAGATCGATCTGATCATCAACATGCTGGCCTTCCCGGCCGGGCAGGTGACCAACGCCGCGCGCGACATCCCGCTGGCCATGATCGGGCTCAGCCCGGACGCCATCGGCAAGCTCAACGGCAAGCTCGGCACCGAATCCATCGACGTGCCGGCCGGCACCTACGACTTCGCACCCCAGAAGGTCAACACCGTGCGCGGCAGCGTGGTGGTGGTGGCTTCCACCGACATGAAGGACGAGGACGCCGCGCGCATCGTCTCGGCCATGCTCAAGCACTTCGATTTCCTGCAGAAGTCGCACGCGACGCTGGCCCGCCTGACCCCGGCGAGCCTGACGCAGGTGGCGCCGCTGCAGCTGCACCCGGGTGCGGCCGCGGCCTACCGCAAGGCCGGGCTGATCAAGTGAGGTTCGGCTTGACGATGTCGACGCGGCACGGGCCGTGCGCAGCGGTCTTCGGCGGGGTCAACGCTTGAGCTGGCTTGACCACATCGGTGCCGGCCGGTCGCGCGAGTTGAGCGCGCCGGCTCGCGTCGTGAGCGCGGCCGTCTCGCTGATGCTGGCCGTCATGTTCATCGGCGCGGCGGCCGGCGCCTACATCGACGAGACGCTGGGCCTGTACCTGTTCCTGGGCGGCGTGCTGGTGCTGGCTTTCTTGCACACCACCGGCAACCGCCTGCGCCCGGTGCACGACAGCGTTGCCGGCTGGCTGCTGGCGCTGGCCTCGGCGGGTTGCTGCGCCTACTTTGTGCTGATGCTGCCTGCGCACAAGGAGCGCCTGCCCGTCATCGACCCGCTGACCACCGCCGACATCGCGGTGTCGCTGGCGCTGATGCTGCTGGTGCTGGAAGCTACGCGCCGCACCATCGGTGTGACGCTGGTGCTGCTGGTCAGCCTGTTCCTGGTCTATGCCGTTGGAGGCAGCCGCTTGAGCGGTGCCTTTTCGCACCGCGGCATGGGCCTGCCCGAGATGATCGACCAGCTCGTCTTCAGCAACAACGGGCTGTTCGGCCCGGCGCTGGAGGTGGCGGCCTACCTGGTGTTCATCTTCGTGCTGTTCGGCGCGCTGCTCGATCGTTTCGGCGGCGCCGATTTCTTTCACCGCCTGTCCAACGCGCTGGTCGGCCGCCAGGTGGGCGGGCCGGCCAAGGTGGCGGTGGTGTCGTCGGGGCTTTACGGCTCGGTGTCGGGCTCGCCCACGGCCGATGTCGTCACCACCGGCTCTTTCACCATCCCGCTGATGATGCGCACCGGCTTCACCCCCGTGCGCGCGGCGGCCATCGAGGCGGCGGCCTCCACCGGTGGCTCTATCCTGCCGCCGGTGATGGGCTCGGCCGCCTTCCTGATGTCGGATTTCACCGGCATCCCCTACGGCAAGATCGTGGTGGCGGCCATCGTGCCGGCGCTGCTGTACTACCTGTGCGTGTACCTGTCGGTGGCGCTGGCCTCGCAGCAAGCGGGCTTGAAGCCGACGGAGGAGGGGCGCATCGAGCGCCTGCGCGACGTGCTGGCCAGCCAGTGGTTCTACCTGGCGCCGCTGGTGACCATCGGCTGGGGTGTCATCGCACTCAACCGCCCGGCCTTCGCCGGGGCGCTGGCCTGCGCGGCCTTGGTACCCATCGTGCTGTGGCGTGAGCGGCACCCGATGCGCATCGCCGCCAGCGTCGGCCGTGGCCTGGTGGAAGGCATGCAGCGCATCGTCGTCGTCGGAGTGGCCTGCGCGGTGGCGGGCCTGGTGGTGGGCACGCTGTCCATGACCGACCTGAGTGGCAAGATCAGCTCGGGCCTGTTCCTGCTGGCATCCGGCAGCCACCTGCTGACCGTGCTGACGGCCGTGCTGGTGATCATCGTGCTGGGCATGGGCATGCCGGTGCCCGCCGTTTATGCCTTGTCGGCGGTGCTGGCTGCACCGGCCCTGATCTCGCTGGGCATCGAGACGCTGCCGGCCCATCTGCTGATCGTCTACTACGCAGCGGTGTCGGCCATCACCCCGCCAGTGGCCGTGGCCTCTTTCGCGGCGGCCTCCATCGCACGCGCCAACCCGCTGGCCATCAGCGTGGCGGCCTGCCGCATCGCCGCGGTGGCCTTCGTGGTGCCGCTGGTGTTCATCACCAAGCCCGGGCTGCTGGGCATCGGCAGCCTGCTCGACATCGCCCTGGCCATCGTCACGGTGGCGCTGGGTGCGCTGGCCATGACCATCGCCACCGAGGGCTGGTGGCGCGGGCCGCTGACGCCCGTCGTGCGCGTGGCCCTGCTGGTGCTGGCCGTCGGACTGTATGTGCCCTCGGGCCTGCTCAACCTGGCGGCCTGCGTGGCGCTGGCGGGCCTGCTGGCCTGGCGGCTGCGCGCACCGGGCTGACGTCACCCGACGCATGCACCAACCTTTTCATCACCATCCCGGAGAACCCAGATGTATGACCGTTTCCAGATCGACCGACTGATCGATCTCTGGCTGGCCGAGGACGTCGGCCACTACGACCTGACGGCGCAGCTGATGCTGGACGAGAACGCCCAGGCCACGCTGCACATGAACGCGCGCGAGCCGATGGTGGTGGCTGGCATCGAGGTGGCGGCGATGGTGCACCGCCGCTACGACCCGACTTTGACGCTGCGGGTGCATGTGCGAGATGGTCAGCAGGTGGAAAAGGGCACACGCCTGATGACCATCTCCGGCAACGCGCGCAGCATGGTGACGGTGGAGCGCACCGCACTGAACATCCTGCAGCGGTTATGCGGCATCGCCACGCTGACGGCGCGCTTCGTGCAGGAGATCGAAGGCACGACCGCGCGCCTGATCGACACCCGCAAGACGACGCCGGGCCTGCGCATGCTGGAGAAGCACGCGGTGGTCTGCGGCGGCGGTCTGAACCATCGCCTGGGCCTCGATCAGGGCGTGATGCTCAAGGACAACCACATCGCCATTGCCGGTAGCATCGCCCGCGCCGTGGCGCGGGTGCGCGAGCAACTGCCCGTGCTGACCAAGCTGGAGGTGGAGTGCGACCGGCTGGAGCAGGTGCGTGAAGCCGTCGAGGCCGGGGTGGACGTCATCATGCTGGACAACATGCCGCTGGACGCGATGCGCGAGGCGGTGGCGCTGGTGGCCGGCCGCGCGAAGATCGAAGCCTCGGGTGGCATCCGCCTGGACACCATCCGCGACGTGGCGCTGACCGGTGTGGACTACATCTCCACCAGCAAGATCACCCAGGGCGCCCCGGCGCTGGACATCGGGTTGGACGAATGACCGAGGGCGGGGTCGCGGCGGCAGTGACCGGCGGTCCTTTCGATGGTCCTGCCGATCCGGGCGTCACGCCCGCGTCGTCTGGCGCTGACGGCTCGCCGGCTCGGCCGTTGAGTACCGACCTGGGGCCCGCCCTGCCGTCGATGACGCAAGCTGGCACGCTGTTCCTCGTCGTCGGCCCCAGTGGCGCCGGCAAGGACAGCGTCATCGACGGCCTGCGCGCGCGGTTGGACCCGGCCCGCTTCGTCTTCGCGCGCCGCGTCATCACCCGCTCGGCCGACGCCGGCGGCGAGGCCCACGAGGCCTGCGAGCCCGTGCGCTTCGACGAGCTGGAGGCCGCCGGCGCCTTCCTGGCCTGCTGGCGCGCGCACGGCCTGGCCTACGGGCTGCCGGCCGCGTTGGGCGAGGAGCTGCGTGCCGGTCGGCACGTCATCGCCAACGCTTCGCGCGGGGCGGTGGCCACGCTGGTGGGGCGCGTGGCGGCACTGGCCGTGCTGGAAATCGACGCGCCGCCGGACGTAATCGCCGCCCGCCTGCAGGCCCGCGGCCGCGAAACCGCGCAGGACATCGCCGGGCGCATCGCCCGTCCGCGCGCGGTCTACCCGGACGGCGTGCCGGTGCTAACGGTGTGCAACGACTTGAGCCTGGCCATCGGTGTGGCCCGCGCCGAGGCGGCCTTATGGGATCACCTGGGCGAAGGCACGACAGCGCGACGCGCGGCGCAGGCCAAGGTGGTGGGCCGACGCCTGCGCGTAGACGAGATTCCGTTGCTGCTGTCGTCCATCACCGCCAGTGACGTCGACGTGCCCCTGCGCGACGCGCTGCTGGTGGCCTGCGCCAACGATCTGGACGACGACGAGTTGCTGGCGGTGGCGCGCTGGCGCGCCGGCCTGATGCCGCGTGTGGACTGGGGCAACCCCATCGTCGTCGACAAACATTCGCTGGGCGGCACGGCGGGCAGCCGGGTGACGATGGTCGTCATCCCCATCGTGGCGGCGCATGGGCTCCCGATTCCAAAGACGTCCTCGCGCGCCATCACCTCGGCGTCGGGCACGGCGGACGCCATGGAGGTGCTGGCCCGTGTCGACCTGACGCGCGACGAACTGCAGGCCTGCGTGGCGCGTGCGCGCGGCTGCATCGCCTGGAACGGGCGGCTGAATCACTCGGTGCTCGACGAGGCCATGCACCGCCTGGAGCACCCGCTGCGCCTGGACACCCGGCGCTGGTCGGCGGCCTCCATCCTGTCGAAGAAGCATTCGGCAGGCGCCACGCACATCGTCATCGACATCCCCTACGCGCCGGGCGGCAAGGTCGGCAGCCTGCAGGACGCGCGCGCGCTGGCCTCGGTGTTCGAGTCCCTGGGTGCACGCCTGGGCATGACGGTGCGCGCCCATCCCACCGACGGCAGCGCGCCCATCGGCCGGGGTATCGGCCCGGCGCTGGAGGTGCGCGACGTGCTGCAGGTGCTGGATGGTGACCCGACGGCCCCAGCCGACCTGCGCGAGAAATCGCTGTTCTTCGCCAGCCGCATCATTGCGCTGGACCCGGCCCTTGCCGGTGACGAGGCCCGCGCCGAGGCGCGGGCGCAGGAACTGCTGCAAAGCGGCGCCGCCCGCGCCGCCCTGGACGCCATGGTCGACGCCCAGGGCCGGCGCGAGCCGCCCGACGCCTCGGGCCTGATCCACCAGGACATCGCCGCCGTGCGCGCCGGCACCATCACCCGCATCCACGCCCAGACCATCAGCGCCATCGCCCGCGGCGCCGGCGCACCGGCCGACTCGCTGGCCGGCGTGGACCTGCTGTGCCGGGTGGGCGAGCGCGTCGAACCTGGCCAGGCGCTCTACCGCATCCAGGGCTGCGACCGCGCATGCGTACAGCGGGCGCTGGCGCTGGCCGGAACGGATCCGGGGTTCGAGATCGAAGCGGCGGTGTGACAGGCCGGCGCTGCGATCGTGGCCGTCGTTCCCTGGACGGCGTGGGCGGGCCTCCATGCCCTCCAGGCACGGATGCGATCGGCCGGCGCGGACCGCAGGCCCGACAGCAGCCCTTCGGCCCGCCCGTCATCGAACACCTGCTCGACGAAGGCGAGCGCCCGCTCGTATCCCGTCTCGTCGGTGATCGGCTCACCAAGGCCCAGCGCCTCATGCTTCGGGACAGGCTCGGTCGCGCGGACGCGCCTTTCGGACTCGGCGCAGACACCCTCGGCCTCTGAGCCTTCGCCGCCATCGCGCGGCGATTGCGGGCCCGGCCCTGCGCATCCCCGTTGGATGCGAGGGGCCGGGTGTCGGCGTGGCCGGTGTGACCCTCGACCACGACGCGGTAGGCGGGCGCTGAGCGAAGCACCGTCACCACGCGTTCGATCAGTTCGTCGCCGGTGCCAGCCAGCGCGGCCTGGGCGGAGTCGAACAGGATCTGGTTGTCGATGCGCAGGCGCACCCCGGCGCGCTCGCGCACGACCTCGATGTCGCGGCCCAGCGCGGTCGGCCCCTCGGACTGCCCGGGCGCGCCGGGCGGGCGTGGCCGTCGTGACGGTCCGTGCAGGCGGCCAGGGGGTGGCTCATCAGGTCTTCCACGAACGAGCGCCGCAGGCGCTGCGCCTCGGCAGCGCCCTGCCGCAGCAGCAGCGACTCCCCGCCTTCCAATCCGTAGAGGACGAAGGCGCGCTGTGCCGCCTCCTTCGGTGTGAAGCCCAGCGCCTCGAAGATACGGAGCATCGGAAATTCGGTTCCTCCGGAGAATTTGTGGGCGGTTTTCGGCCGTCCTGAGCCGACGAGACGAGTTGCCCGACGCGCCGGTCGGTCGGTTCGTCGCAAGCGCCGACCGCCCGCCGCCGT
>JAJTDM010000173.1 GCA_021300575.1 Rubrivivax sp. | reverse complement strand
GCTGATCGTCCGGGCCGGCTGCTATCGTGGCGATCATCATGCATTCGCTCATCGTTGACGACCATCTGCTGTTCAGTGCCGGCCTTCGCCTGCTGTTGCAGGCCACCGGCAGCCTGGGCGAGGTGGACTGTGCCGCCAGCGGGACGCAGGCCTTGCAACAGGCGGCCAGGATCCCGTATGTCTTGGTGCTGCTGGATTGGCACCTGGGCCGCGAACCCTCCGGCGTGACGCTGATCGGGCAACTGCACGAGGTGCTGCCGCAGGCGCGGGTGGTGATCGTCTCGGGTGAAGCGCATCCTGATCTCGTGCGCCGCGCCATTGACGCCGGCGCCGTGGGCTTTGTGCCCAAGGAGTCCTCGCCCGAGGCCATGATCCAGGCGCTGGACATCGTCGCCCGCGGCGGCATCTCCCTGCCAGAGGCGGCACTGGCCGCGGACGCGGCGCGCCTGCCGGAGGCCCCATTTTTCAGCCGTGCCTTCGCGTCGGACGCGCTGTCGTCTGAAGCGAGCGCCCGCAGCGGCAGCGGCGCCGCGCTGACCGAGATCGGCGCCGCCTTCCCGGACCTGACCACCCGGCACGTGCAGGTGTTGGGGCACATCGTGCGCGGTCTGTCCAACAAGGAGATCGCCCGCGAGCTGGACATCGCCGAAGGCACGGTCAAGCAGCACGCCTACGCCATCTTCAGGGAACTGGGCCTGCAGAACCGCACCGAGGCGGTGTACCTGCTGGCCAGGATGGGAGTGCGCTTCCGCTGAATTCCCGGCGCGCGTTCAGGCGCCGTCTTGCGGCGGACGCGCCTTGACGAACTCCACTTCCAGATCCCCGGGCCCGGTCCCCGGCGTGAGGCTGACCCGGGCCCACCCGTCGCCCGGCGGCGCGCAGCGCGTGCGCATGGTCACCCGGGTGCCACCCACGGTGACGAAGGCCTGGTCCGACAGGTCGGCCGGGTGGCCATTGGCGAACGGCAGGGGCGCGTACAGGGCCGAACTGTGGACAGAGGTCAGTCGCACCTCCTTCCATCGGTCCTGCCGGATCGGGGGCGGCGCCAGCGTCGCCTCGCACACCAGCGCATGGTGTTCGTCACCCGACAGGAATACTGTGTGCTGGATCTGGTGGCGCATCAGAAAGTCCAGGAGGCGATCCAGACTTGCCGGGTAGCCGTCCCAGGCATCGCTGCGCCCCGCGTCGCTGCGGTCCTGCACCCCTTCAGCGTGTCGGGGCAGCAGCAGGGACGGGGTGGCCACCACCTTGGCTTCATCCTTGTGTTGCAGCAGCCAGTCTTCCAGTTGCTCGAACTGCCCTGGCGTGGACGGGTTCGTGCAGGTGCTCAGAATGTGCCGAGTACCTGAGGACGTGGCAGCGCTGCGAGTCTGGCGGCCCATGCGAGTATCGGCCAGGTAGATGGGCAGGCCGGCGAAGCGGAAGGCCTTGTCGGCCAGGTCACGCAGGGGCTGGTAGCGCTGCTGGGGGCGCAGGCGCTCGTACTTCCAATAGCCCCAGCGGCCGTCACACAGGGCGTCCTGCCGGCTGCGCCACAGGGGCAGGTCGGGGTCGGCACCTGGGGGGCGGGGCTCCCAGTTGTCCACCAGTTCATGGTCGTCCAGCAACATCACGCTCGGCAGGCGGGCCAGCACGCGGCGCATGCCTGGCGCGCGCTGGGCGCGTTCGTGCGGGATCTCGTAGCGCTCATCTCGGCGCGTGGGGTCCACCAGGCCCGCGGTGGCGTCTGCGTAGATCTGGTCCCCGAGGAACAGCGCCAGGTCCAGTTCGCCCTGGTCGGCCCGCTGCGCCATGCGCTGCAGGCTGGCCTGCGCCGGGGCGCTGTCCAGTGGCCCTTGCGGGTACTGGCAACTCCCCACGGCCAGGTGCACACGGGTTGGAGCCTGGGCGGCCTCTGGATGATGGGGCGCCGGTCCAGGACGGGGCAGCCGGTCTGCCAGGCGCTGCAAGGCCTGGCGCGGCACCAGGCAGGCCTCGATGTCCTCGGCGCCGGCGCTCTGCAGCCAGCGCCGGATGCCGTTCAGCGCCTGGCGGATGCGCCCGCCCGTCTTGCGGTTGGGGGGTGGCCCGGCCTGGTGCGCCAGCGGCGGCGGTCCCTGCAGACCGGGCCAGGGCACATCCATGGGCAGGTCGGCCTGCTCGGCCGGAGGGTAGACCATCAGGGCCAGCCAGCCGTCTGGCGGGGGCGACCCTGAGGTGTTCCCGTCTGGCGGGAGGCCCGACTGCACCAGCCGCCCGGCATGCACGAACTGCCATTGCCGGCTGTGGCCCGGTGCGCGTGACAGGCCGAACCGGCCCTGGGCCACGCACCAGCCCTGCGCCGTGCGCTGCACCGGCACCAGCGCCAGGCGCGCCAGGCCGGCGTCCAGCGGCGGCATGGCGGCCACCCGCAGCAAGGTGGTGCCGGAACTGAACCGCGGCGGGGCCAGCACATCCAGGCGCGGACCGAGTCAGGGCGGGCGGATCACGGCTTCGGCCTGCTGTGCCACCGGCTGCGGCT
>JAJTDM010000113.1 GCA_021300575.1 Rubrivivax sp. | reverse complement strand
GACTGCGCGCTGAGTCCGCCCAGACTTGCGCACTTCGGCCCTCTGCGGACCCGGCCGGGAGCCTTTTCCGGCCCTCTCTTGGGGCGTCCTATGGCGTTTGAAAATCCTATCTTCGCCCATTCACTGAGCCGCAGTTCGTCTCTGAGCAGATCGAGCGGGCCAAGGCCAGCGTAAGGGAAAGGTTCGAACAGCAGCTCTGCGTACTCAAGCGGCAACTTGGCTACACCAAGTGTGCGCTACCGGGTGCTGAAGAAGAGAGCAACGGAGATCGTCACGCTGTACGCGCTGTCCAAGCTGCGGATGGCGCGCAAGCGATTGTTGGGGGCCGCAGGATAGGTGCGTCCGCGCTGGCCATGTCGGCCGTGCATGACATGCCGTGCGCGATGCAAGACGTCGATTGCGGCGCTGATCGAAAGCATGTCGGCTCGATGACGGCCCCGCGGCATCAGCTCTCCTCAATCAGCGCTTCGAGTAGCGTCTTGAAGCCTTCCCTCGGGCGCGGGCAGCGGTGAGTCGGCTGACGCGACTGGCGGCATGGGCATCCGCCGGTGCACCAGCGCAAACATCTGTGGGGTGAAAGCGAAGGCCAGTACGGTCGACAATGCCACCCCACCCGCGACGGCCATGGCGAAGGGCGGCCAGAACCCGCCTCCAGCCAGGATCAGAGGCAAAAAGCCCCCCACTGTGGTCAGCGTGGTCGAAAGGATGTGGCGGGTGGACCCCATCACCACCTCGGTCATCGCAGCGCGGTCGCCCGCCGCGGCGCGCGGGTCTTCCTGCAATGCCGACAGGACGATGATTGCCGCGTTCACCGACACGCCGATCGAGCCGATCACCCCGATCACCGCAGTGATCCCGAACGGATGGTCGAAGATCGCCAGCGCGAGGATCGACAGGCCGGCCGACAGCCCCGCCACCGCAAAGGTGATCGCCGACAGCCGGAACGAATTGAACGACAGGACCACCGTGGCCACCGACAGCGTGACGATCAGCCCGATCGAGGCCATCAGGTTCGCCACCGTCTGCGAACGCTCGTCAGCATCGCCCCCGATCTCCAGCGTCACGCCCGGGGGCAGCACAAACCCCGCCTGCGCCAGCGCGGCCTCGGCCTGGGCCTGAGCGGCCTGGGCCAGCACCCCGGGGGCCACGAAGGCCTGCACGGTGTTCACCCGGTCACCGTTGCGGCGGCTGATCGCGGTTTCCGAAGGCACCAGCGTCAGCGTGGCGAGGGCCGACAGCGGAACCTGAGGCAGCGCGCCCTGGGTCGCGCGGGCCGCGGCGCCAGCGGGCAGTATGGGCAGGGTGGCGATGCGCGACAGGTCACCCCGGATGTCCTCACCCAGCCGGACGCGCACAGGCAGCTCTTCCGTACCCTCCAGCAGCGAGCCGCCGGTGACGCCCTCCAGCGCGGCCTGAAGCTGCGCCGAGACGTCGCCCAGGCTCAAGCCCAGCAGCCGTGCCGCCGCTTCGTCCACGTCGACCCGCACCTCGGGCGCGGTGCCTTCCATCTGGGTGCGCACCTGCGTCAGCGCCGGCACCGAGAGCAGGATCGTGCGGATGTCGTCGCCAGCGCGGCGCAGGGCCTGGACGTCCTGACCGACCAGGCGCAGTTCCACCGGCGCATCCACCGGCGGGCCTTGCACCAGCCCGCGCACCAGGACGCGTGCCTGCGGGAAGGCTTCGCTCAGGTCGGCCTGCAGCGGCCCAAGCAGGGCCGCCGTTGCGGCGGGCGAGGTGGTGGTCACGAGCCCGTGCGCATACTCCGGCGCGTTCTGCCGGTTGCCCACGATGTTGTAGTAGAACGCGGGCGCGCTTTCGCCGGCCACCCAGACGGTGCCGGTGATACGCGCGTCGGCCTTCAGCGCGCTATCGATCCGTTCCACGAGTGCCCTGGTCGTCTCGAGCCCGGTCCCGACGGGCAACTCGACCTCGACATGGAACTGGTTGCGGTCGACGCCCGGGAAGAACTGGGGCACCAGCATCGGCATGGCCAGAAAGCCCATCACCGGCAGGACCAGCGCCAGAAGAACCGAGCGCAGAGGGTTCGCCAGGCTCAGCTGGATCAGCACGGCAAAGCCGCGCGTCAGCGCACCGAGCCGCAGCCCGGCTCCGCCGCGCGCCGACAGCCACCATCCGGCCAGCGCGGGCGTGATCGTCAGCGCGACGATCAGCGACCACGACAGCATCAGCACCACGGCGATGGCGATGGCGCTGATGAAGTCGCCCGCGCCGCCCGGCAGCAGGATCATCGGCACGAACGACAGTACGGTGGTCAGCGTGGACGCCAGGAGCGGCACCGCAAGCCGCCGCACCGCTGCGGACACAGCCTGCCGGCGGTCCTGACCTTCTGACAGGCGCTTCTGGACCTCGTCGGTCATCACGATGGCGACATCGACCAGCAGGCCCAGCGCCACGATGAGGCCGGTGACCGACATCTGATGCAGGGGCAGCCCGATGAAGCGCATCGTGCCCAGCGTGGCCAGGGTGACCAGCGGCAGCACCAGCGCCACCACCAGCGCCGCCCGCGCCCCCAGCGTCAGGAACAGCACAGCGATGACCAGAGCCGTGCCGATCGCCATGTTGACGGCGACCTCGGACATGCGGTCGGCCGTGTAGACCGCCTGATCGAAGACCTGCCGCACCTCAAGCGAGGCTGGCAAGGTGTCGGCAAAGGCGGCGACCTTGGCCTTGAGCCCCTCCATCCACAGGTCGACGCGCAGCCCCTCTTCGATCCGCACGCCGATCAGAACCGCCGCCCTTCCGTCGACCATCGCCAGCGCATCGCCCGGTGGGCGCGGGCCGCGCGTCACCTCGGCCACGTCGCCCACGCGCAGGACGCTGCCATCGCTGCCCTCGCGCAGCACGATGTCGCGCACGCGGTCCAGCCCCGAAATGTCGCCGGCCAGATCCAGCACCGCCTCGGTGCCCGGCCCGGTCAGACGGCCGGCACGTGCCTTGGCATCCCCGGCGGCCACGGCGGTCGCCACCTCGGCCGGCGAAAGGCCCAGCGCGGCCGTGCGGGCTGGGTCGAGCGCCACCAGCACTTCCTCGGCCGGCAGGCCCCAGACATCGACGGACTTCGCGCCGGTGAGGGTGCGCAGCCGTTCGGCGAGCTCCTGGGCGTGGCGGCCCAGGACGGCGGATGCGGGCGCCGTGTCTCCTTTCGGCAGCAGGGCCAGGATCGCGGCATAGGCGCCCTCTCCTCCGGTTTCCACCTCGGGGTCCAGTGCACCGGGCGGCAGCGGCACGGCGGCCACCTTGTCGCGCACGCGCGACCAGACCTCGGGGATGGCGGCGGGGTCGATCGTCTCGATCAGTTCCACGTCGATCGACGAGATGCCGGCGGCCGAGGTGGACGACAGCGTCATCACCTCGGCGATGGTGCGCAGTTCGTTCTCCAGGGGGCGTGTGATGAGCGCCTCGATCCGGGCCGGATCGGCGCCGGGAAACAGGGTCGTCACCCCTGCCTGCGTGCCGGTGATCGAGGGATCCTCCTGCCGCCCCAGCGTCAGCAGCGCGGAGAGGCCCGCCACGGCGATCACCGCCAGCGCCAGGATGACCAGACGGGGGTTGCGGAAGAACAGGGTGTCCATCGCCGTCAATCCGCGCCGGCCAGCACCACGGCCTGCCCTTCGGCCAGGCGGTGCGGGCCAGACAGCACGACCCGCGCCCCCGTGGGCAAGGCGCCGCGCACGAAGACGCGGTCGGTTTCGGCGTGCAGCAGCTCCACCGCCTCCCTCCGTGTGACCAGCCCCTCGGGCCTCTGGACGGCGAGGAACACGGTCCACAGTCCGCGCGCCCCCTCGGACAGCGCTGCGCGCGGCAGCCAGGCACCCTCGCCGGGCACGCTGCGAGTCAACGTCAGCCGACCCAGCATGCCCTCGGCCAGACCGGCGGCGCCGGGCACCTCGAACAGGACCGGGATGGTGCGGGTCGCGGGGTCGATGTCGCCACGGCGATGCTTCACCGTGGCGGGCACCGTGCCGTCGCCCAGCCGCAGCGTCACCGCGCTGCCGGGGGGCAGGGCCGCGGCCAGGTCGGGCGGAACGCCCGCGCGGAACAGGGGCGGTCCGCTTTCGAACGCGGTCAGCACCGGCTGCCCGGCGCCTATCCGCGCGCCGTGGTCGAACATCCGGGCGCCGATGCGCGCGGCAAAGGGCGCCCGCAGCACCGCCTTGTCCAGCGCCACGTCCAGCGCCAGGATGGCAGCCTCGACCCGCAGGCGTTCGGCGCGCACTTCGGCCAGTCCCAGCCGGGCCTCGTCGGCGCGCTGCGCGGAGATGAACTCGCGATCCACCAGTACCCTGGTACGGGTGACGTTCAGTTCGGCCAGTTCGATCCGCGCGTCGAGCACGGCCAGCGCGGCGACCTGGCCCGCGCGTTCGGCCTGCAAGGCGCGGACGTCCAGCCGCGCCAGCACTGCCCCCGCAGGCACCGCGTCGCCTTCCTCGACCGTGATCTCCGCCAGCGTGCCGCCGGTTTCGAAGCCGAGTTCGACGCGCCGCGACGCCTCGATCCGGCCCGTGAAGGCGACCGTGACCTCATATTGCTGCTGCAGAACGACCGGCGCGGCCCTCACCGTGACGGGCGGTGCGGGGGAGGCTGCCGGCCGTGCGGCGGCACGTGCTGACAGGAGCTGCGCGCCGCCCCAGACCAGCGCGGCGGCCAGTGCCGCCACCGCGAGGGTGCCTGTGCCCTTGCGAAGCTGAGGCAGGAAACGGCGCAGACGCGGCGGACGGCCGTCGGCGGCGGGATCGGCGGATGACGTGGACAGGCTCATCTAGGCTCCGGTGAAGTGGCTCGGAGGAGGCAATTATGCTGCTGTGCCAAGTGGCGCCGTTGGATGGTGCGAGGGCTGGCGCGACACGCCTCGTGGAGGTGACGGGCTTCTGCCAGAAGAGTTACGGGTGGGCGCGGTGGGTCCGCCCGCCGCGGCTGATGGCTGCGCCAACTGGCTTTCGTTCGCCTCAGGTTAGGGCTTGGCGACTTACCGGATCCTTTCCGGCCTTCAGCAGGCATAGGAGCCTGCCTTGCACACCGTCATGCGGCTGAACAGGGCAGTCCGCAGCGCGCCCCAGGCGTCGTCGGAGGGCCGCCAAGACGTGACCTCTGCCGCATCACCTCCGAACTTCGTTCCCTGTTGTGGCCGGAAAGAAACCGGTAAGTCTTGATGGCCGATCCTGAAGGCCCCGCGAACTCATCCCCAGTCAACATGACCATCTCGCACCTCTACGACGCCACTTGCACCACGAGCGCAAGACCGCGTTCTCTCGCAATACGGACCATGCTCTGTTTCGCATGTGCCGCCACGGCTTCATGGGCCAACGCTCAGGAAGACGCTCAAGGGAAGACGGCCCAGTGGGCTCTTGGGGCCGCAGTACGGGCTGAGCAGGAGCTGTACAAGGGTACCGGGCGCGAGACGGTTCTGCTGCCTCTGGTTCGCTTCGAGAACAGATACGTTTCGGTTCAGCTGCCCACCGTCGAGCTGAAGCTGCCCCAGCTTTCGCTAGGCCGGTCAAGCGGCCTTGACTTCCGACTGATGGCGACCTATGAGGGCGATGGCTACAAGGCCTCCGACTCAGCATTCCTCGCCGGCATGTCCGCGCGCAAGGCCAGTGTCTGGGCGGGTGCCAAGGCGACCTGGGAGACCCCGTGGGCAGAACTCAGCGTCGAGTGGCTTCGCGATGCATCGGGCAACAGTGGAGGCCGCGTTGTCAATCTGGAGCTGGAGACGGAGTTCGACGTCGGCGCGAGTCTCGAGATCAGCCCTCGCGTCGGGGTGAGCATGCTTGACCAGAGGTACGTCGACTACTACTACGGCGTACGACTCGGCGAGGCATCCCTTTCGCGCCCGGTCTACGCAGGCCGATCGGCTCGCAACTACGAGCTGGGTGTGCGTGCCACCTATGCCTACAGCAGGCAGCACCTGTTCATCTTCGACGCCAGTAGGACGAAGCTGTCGCAGACGATCACGGCCAGCCCACTCGTCGATCGGTCAAGCCAGGCCGAGTTCTCGCTGGTTTACGCCTACCGGTTCTAGTCGATGCGCTGTGGCGCGGCCGACGGCTCGCGAGCTTCGGCGACATCATTGCGTTGCCGCCTGTGTGGCCGCGCAATCTCCTGCACCGGTCCCTGCGCTTCTCCACCTTACTCGGTTCACATCGAGTGATACGGACGACTCTGCACGCGCAGCGTCAACACACGCTTCCGCCAGCCATGCGACCACTTATCGTTCGACTGCGCAACTATGTGGGTGACGTGGTCCTGAGTCTTCCAGCATTGGAACTCTTGCAGCTCGCGGGATACACACTGCATCTGGTTGGCAAGCCCTGGGCGGGAGAGTTGTTGGCAGCCTATGGCTGGAGTGTCTATCCACGGCCGGGTCCGCTCCCGTACAGGATCCGCCAGTTGCGTGCACTCCGCAGAAATCTCTCGTCCCTTGACCCTGGCTTCTCGACACGCGAGAACATGTTGGTGTTCCCGAACGCCTTCTCCGGGGCACTGGAGGCGCGGCTGGCGGGGCTGAGGGCGGTCGGCCATGCGACCGAGGGCCGCAGCTGGCTTCTTGCGCGCGCAGAGCCGCCTCTGTGGGGTCACGCCTTGCAGCACTTCTGGGCCTTGAGCTGTCGCTTTCTCCGGCTTGACCTGCCTGTGCCGGAGCAGATCGGACTCCGAGTCAGCATGGCAGACCAGCAACTTGCCGACGCATGGCTGCGCCGGCACGGGGTCCGGCAGGGGTTCGTGGTTGTCTGTCCATTTGCCGGCGGTGTCTTCGAAAACCAGCCAAAGGTGTGGCCCCACTTCGCCTCGTTCGTACAGGAACTGACCGCCACGGATCGCGACGTGGTCTGCTGCCCTGGCCCCGCCGACGTGGGGGCGGAACGCCTCATCGGCGCGACACTGATCCGTGATGTTGACCTTGGGGTTTACAGCGGCATCCTGAGACGTGCCGCCATTGTGGTTGCAAACGACACCGGACCAGGCCATCTGGCAGCAGCGGTGGGAGTTCCTACGGTCAGCGTCCTGGGACCAACGGTTCCCGAGCAGTGGGCACCCTGGGGACCCACCGTAAAGATCGTCCGGAAGTGGCCACGCTGGCCAACGATGGATGAGGTCATGTGCGCGGCTGGGTTGAGGTGATCGCCTTGGCATCCCGTTCCTCCGCAAACCGCCATTGAAGAGCGCCCGTGAAGAGCGCTTGTGACGAACGCCCGCCAGCAGACTCGTGTCAGTACGGCCTGTTGGTCCGAGGGCGAACTGCTCTTCTCCTCCGCTCAACGGCCCTCGGACTCAGATGAACGACCGGCTTCGCCCTCCAGGTATCGCGGGCGCCAGTCCAGTTTCGCCCGCGTTGCGCCGTCGCCCCGCCAGACTTCCTCGCTTCAAGGATACGGACCCCCATGCGTGCCCTCCCGACCTGCCCACCGCTGTCGCTGCTCCACCACCGGCCAAAGTCCGTGCTGGCCCGCGCCGCGATCGCACTGACCGCCTCCGTCTCGGCTGTGGCCTGGCCCTGCCATTCTTCGGCGCAGGACCTCCAGACGCTTTACGAGGCGGCACGCAGCTACGACGCGATCTACCGCGCTGCCCTGGCGCAAGCTGAGTCAGAGCAGTTTCGCGCCGCACAGGCTGCGGCCCTGCTGCGCCCGTCGGTCGGGGTCACGGCCAGCGGTGTCGTGGAACGCACCGACCAGCCCGGGCGCAGCGCGACCGAGACGAACAGCCTCGGAGCGTCCCTCAGCGGCCGAATGCCGCTGTTCAACCGGGCCAACGGGGTGAGCGTGCAGCAAGCACGGCGATCCCTGGTCGGTGCCCAGGTCGAACTGGAGGCTGCCGAGCAAGACCTGATCGTGCGCGTGGCTCAAGCCTACTTTGACGTGCTGGCCGCGCAGGATGGACTGAACACCGTGCGCTCCAGCAAGAGGTTCATCGACGAGCAGCTGGCCTCCGCGCGGCGTGGCTTCGAGGTTGGCACCGCTACCATCACCGACACGCGCGAGGCACAGGCACGCTTCGACCTCGCGGCGGCGCAGGAGATCGCGGCCGAGAACGACCTGCTGGCCAAGCGCATCGCGCTGAACCAGCTGGTGGGCCGCTCCGACGTGCAGCCCAACCCGCTGAAGATGCTGGTGGTGATGCCCACGGTGGTTCCGGCCAACCCCGAGGAGTGGGTCACGCTGGCCGACCGCGACCACCCGAGCATCCGCCGCGCCCGCGTCGGGCTGGAGGTGGCGGAGCTGGAGGTCGACCGCGCCCGTGCCGCCAAGCTGCCGACAGTAGACGCGACCGCGTCGCTCGGGCCCGCGTACGCCCGCGGCAGCGGCGTGCCGCGCACCGGTACCACCACCATCGCGAATCTGGGCGTGCATCTGAACTGGCCGCTGTATAGCGGCGGTGCCACGCAGAACCGCATCAAGGAAGCACTGGCGCTGACCGAACGTTCGCGCAACGACGTCGAGGCCGCACGCCGGGGCGTGGCGCAGGCCACGCGCGTGGCCTACTTCGGCGTGCAGAGCGGCGCGGCGCAGGTGCGTGCTCTGGAGGTGGCGGAGTCCTCCACCCAGCTGGCGCTTGCGGCCACGCAGCTGGGCTACAGCGTAGGCGTTCGCGTCAACCTGGACGTGCTCAACGCCCAGACCCAGCTCGTGCAGACGAAGCGCGACCTGGCACGGGCGCGCTACGACTTCATCGTCGGCGGGCTGCGGCTGCGTCAGGCTTCTGGGCAGTTGACGCCCGCCGATTTGTCGGTAGTCAATGCGCTGCTGGAGCCCTGAGCGTCACGGTCAGCGCGATCGAGCTCGACGAGGTAGCGCTTGATGCCCCGCCCACCCTCGCCCGCTCCCCTACGAGCGCCACCGCCCCGAGCAGACCACGCTGTACCGTCTGGTGCAGCAGCACGCGGCCCACTTCATCGCCCATACCGAGGCCAGCACCGGGGCCGCGCTGCCGCGGTTCGTCAAAGACGAGTTCGACGCCTTCCTCGAGTGCGGCATCCTGGCGCATGGCTTCCTGCGCCTGCGCTGCGGCGACTGCGGCCACGACAAGCTGCTGGCGTTCAGCTGCAAGCGGCGAGGGTTCTGCCCCTCGTGCGGCGCGCGGCGCATGTCGCAGACGGCAGCGCACCTGGTCGACCACGTCATCCCGCACGTGCCGGTGCGCCAGTGGGTGCTGTCGCTGCCGATCCCGCTGCGCGTGCTGCTGGCCGCGCAGCCCGAGCTGGTCACGCCGGTGCTGCAGGTGGTGCAGCGTTTGGTCACGCGGCAT
>JAJTDM010000172.1 GCA_021300575.1 Rubrivivax sp. | reverse complement strand
CGGCAAGCGTTTATCCGACGCCGCACCGCTGCTGGCCAAGCGTGCCGATACCGCTGGCGTCGGATAAACCTCGTTGGACTGAACCGCCGCCACGGTGATGGCGTGCGGGGCTGTTGGGGAATGTAAGGCTCAGCAGCGTGATTGGGCAATGCCGCAGGGGCTGCGGATCGCATCGCCGGCGTGCTGGGATTGGCCGGCACGGGTTCGCTGGCCGTTGTTGCGCCATCTTTGATGCGAGGGATGGCCTACGTGGTGGCGAGCCTTGGTGCAGGCGCGAGCAGACCCTTTGCCGTGCCGATGACAGCAGGCAATGATCCCGGAGATGTGCACGCGACGGATCACGGCGGCCCGCGGCAATTGGCGACGCTGTCGCGCCCGCGGGTGCGTTGAGGGGGCAGCATCTCGGTAGTGCGCCACTGGCCCAGTTTGCAGTGCGGGCAGCAGGCGATGTCGATGCCGGCCACGCGCTTGAGGAAGGCGGCGGCATCCTCGCGAGCTTGCGCGTTGGCCGCGGGCATGGCCAGAGCCGCGTGGGCTGCGGCCAACCGCTGGGCCTTAAGCGCCGGGCTGAGCAGCCCGTAGTGGCGGATGCGCTTAAAGCCGCTGGGCAAGACATGCTGCAAGAAGCGAGCGATGAAGTCCTGGCCATCGATCAAGACGGTGCGCTTGCCACCCTGGTTGTCGGCGCGAACGCGCAGGCGCACGGCCTGGCCGTCGATGCCGACGATGCGCTCGTTAGAGATGGCCACCCGGTGCGTGTAGCGTGACAGGTAGTCCAGCACCACCTCCGGCCCGGCCAGGGGCGTCTTGGCGTACACCACCCAGTCGTGAAGCTTGAGCTGGATCAGCCGAGCCTGGCGCGCGGCATCGGTGGTGGCCGGATCGTGCGGCAGCGTGCCCGACTGGCCAGCGTGCAGCAGGGCATCAAGGAACTTGCCACGCAACACCGTGGACAGAGCATGCACGGGGAACAAAAAGGTCGGGCTGCGCTTCGGCGCGCACCACTGGCCCTGGCCGTCCAGCCCGCCACAGGCCATCAGCGCGTGCACGTGGATGTGCCGGCGCAGGTCCTGCGTCCAGGTGTGCAGCACCAGCGTGAAGGCAGGCGTGGCGCCCAGCCAGCGCGGGTTGGCGGCGAACTCCGTGAGCGTGGCTGCGGCGCACTGCATCAAGGTGCGATAGACCCAGCGGGCGTGGAATTGCGCCAGGCCGTTCAGGGCATGCGGCAACGTGAAGACGAGATGACAGTAAGGCACCGGCAGCAGCTCGGCCAGTTGCGCTTGGCGCCAGGCGTCGCGTGCGCCGCTCTGGCACTGCGGGCAATGCCGATTCCTACAGGAATGGAACACCCGCTGTTCGCGTCCACACTGGTCGCACTGCTGCACCTTGCCGCCCAGGGCTGGTGTACGACAGGCGACGATGGCCCGCCAGGCACGTGCTTGAGCCGTGCTCAGCGCGTGCTGGTTCAAGTAGTCCGGGCCGAAGGTGCGCAGCACCTCGGCCAGGGTGGTGCTCACAGCGTTGGCAGTTCAGTGCCGAGGCTGCGGCGGCGACGGGGTTGGCGGGGGCGGTGGCGTCTTGGGCAACTGCGACAACAGGGCCAGCGCGTCACCCCCGACGCTGTAGCCGGGGCGAGCCATGCGCAGGTAGCGGCTGGTGGTGCTGAGGTGGGCATGGCCGAGCAACTTGCTCACGCCGTGTAGGTCCACGCCGGCCTCTAGCAAATGGGTGGCGAAGCAATGGCGCAGCGTATGGATGCCGCCTACCTTGGTGATGCCGGCGGCGTCGCGGGCGAGGTGGTAGTAGCGCTGGCCGCTGGCGCGGTCAATGGCACGCGCAGGGTTCGAGCGCGAAGGGAACAACCAGTCTGAGGCCGTGGCGCCTGCGCGGCAGCTGCGCCAGTACAGCCGCAAGTCGGCGAGCAGCTCCGAGGTCAGCAGCGCGTAGCGGTCCCGGCCGCCCTTGCCCTGGATGACGCGGATGCACATGCGGTCTGGGGCAGAGTCGATGTCGCAGCCGCGCAGTTGACACAGCTCGCTCAGCCGCATGCCGGTGGCGTAGGCTAGGGTCAGGAACATCCTGGCCTTCGGCGAAACTGGTGCGCCCAGCAGCGCAGCCACCTCGGCGCGCGACAGCACCTCGGGCAGCCGCTGCGGGTTGCGCCCCATGGGGATCTGCGCTCGACGCTGATCCTGGCCCAGCACATCGCAAACCAGGAAGCGCAGTGCGCAGGAGGTGATGTTGACGGTGGAGCGCGATCGTTGTCGCTCCTGCAGCAGATACAGCAAGTACGCTTGAACCTGCTCGCCGCTCAGCAGCGCCGGACTGCAGTGGTGGTACTTGGCCACCTGCCCGACGGCGGACAGATAGGTCTCCTGGGTGCGCGCAGCAAAGCCGCGCAACACCATCGCATCGATCATGCGTTGGCGCAGAGGTGTCATCACAGTCTCCGAAGTCCGGGGAAAAGTCCCCGAGAACGAAGGTACGACTGTGTGAAGCGCGAATCTCGCCGCGCGCCTCCACCGCGTCAGCGGTTTAGTTCAAC
>JAJTDM010000112.1 GCA_021300575.1 Rubrivivax sp. | reverse complement strand
GGTGCGGCGCGGCAAGGCGGGTGCTGGCGCGCGCACTGGCCGGGGCGCGCGCGGCGGCGCCGAGCGCCCGCCCCCGCTGCCGCTGGACGACATCGGCCTGGCGCTGTTCGCTGAGCTCAAGGCCTGGCGTGCCGACGTGGCGCGCGAGCATGGCCTGCCGGCCTATGTGATCTTTCACGACGCCACGCTGGCCGAGATGGCGCGCGAGCGCCCCGCCACGCTGGACGACCTGGCCGGCATCAGCGGCGTGGGGGCGAAGAAGCTGCAAGCCTATGGGCAGGAGATCCTGCGGGTGATGGGCGCGCCCTGAGGGAACCGGGCTGCGGGCCCAGGGCCGGGTCCGGGTCCGGGCAAACCCCGGCCCACGGCCTGAGGCCTCACGGGTGCAGGGCCGTGCAGAATCCACGGCATCCTTCGCCACCGCCCCCCCCGCCATGAACGACCGCCTGCGCTGCTTCTGCGAAGCCCAAGACCTGACCGGAGCTGCCGGATGGCTGACCGAGACCCGGCGCCGTCTGCACCGCCACCCGGAGCTCTCCTTCCAGGAGGCGGACACCGCCGCCCTGGTGGCCGAGCGGCTGCAGGCCTGGGGCTGGCAGGTGACCACGGGCGTGGGCGGGCATGGCGTGGTGGGCACGATGACCCTGGGCAATGGCCGCAAGTCCATCGCCCTGCGCGCCGACATGGACGCGCTGCCCATCCAGGAGGCCACCGGCAAGCCTTGGCAGAGCGTGCACGACGGCGTGATGCATGCCTGCGGCCACGACGGCCACACCACCATCCTGCTCGGCGCCGCGCAGCACCTGGCGCAGACGCGCCGTTTCTCGGGCACGGTGCACCTCGTGTTCCAGCCGGCGGAAGAGGCGGGCAAGGGCAGCGGCGCGCAGCGCATGATCGAAGACGGGCTGTTCGAGCGCTTTCCCTGTGATGCCATCTTCGGTCTGCACAACTCGCCCGGCGTGCCCACAGGCACCTTCGGCTTCATGCACGGCGCCTCCATGGCGGCGTCTGACAGCTGCCGCATCACCGTCCACGGCCGCGGCGGCCATGCGGCGCGGCCGCACCAGGCGGTGGACCCCATCCTCATCGCCGGCAGCCTGGTGGTCGCGCTGCAAAGCGTGGTGTCGCGCAACATCGACCCGCGCCACACCGCCATCGTCACCATCGGCTCGATGCACTCGGGTTCTGCCTACAACGTCATCCCCGACAGCGCCACCCTGGGCCTGAGCATCCGCTCCTTCGACGCCGAGGTGAGGAACCAGCTCGAGCAGCGCATCCGCGCCCTGGTCACCGCCCATGTGGCGGGCTATGGCGGCGAGGTGACCATCGACTACGAGCGCGGATACCCGGTGGTGGTGAACACCGGGCCGGAGACCGAGTTCGCGCGCCAGGTGGCCGAAGAACTGGTGGGCCCCGAGCGCGTGATCTCGCCCTTCCCGCCCGTGACCGGCAGCGAGGACTTCGCCTACTACCTGGAGAAGAAGCCCGGCTGCTTCCTGCGCCTGGGCAACGGCGCCGACAGCCCCATGCTGCACAACCCGCGCTACGACTTCAACGACGAGCTGCTGACCGTCGGTGCGGCTTACTGGACGCGGCTGGCCGAGCGCTTCCTGGAGCCGGTGTGAGCGTGGCGGCCTCGGGTATCGGGGGGTGCCCGGCGCCCGGCCGCCGTGCCGCGGGAGCCCGGCGATGAACGGTGCCCAGAGCCTGGTGCGCACGCTGCTGGCTGCCGGCGTGGACACCTGCTATGCCAACCCCGGCACCAGCGAGATGCACTTCGTCGCCGCGCTGGACACCACACCCGGGATGCGCTGCGTGCTGGGCCTGCAGGAAAACGTGGTCACCGGCATGGCCGACGGCCACTTCCGCATGGTGGGCCGCCCGGCCTGTACCCTGCTGCACTGCGGCCCGGGCCTGGCCAATGGCTGGGCGAATCTGCACAACGCGCGGCGTGCGGGCAGCGGCATCGTCAACCTCGTCGGAGACCAGGCCACCTGGCACCGTCCGCATGACGCGCCCTTGACCGCCGACACCGAGGGCCTGGCCCGTGCCGTGTCGGCCTGGGTGCGCACCAGCACCCGCGCTGACGAGGTCGGCCGCGACGGCGCCGCGGCCGTGCAGGCGGCCCGCAGCGCCAACGGCCAGGTGGCCACGCTGATCCTGCCGTCTGACACCTGCTGGGACGAGGGTGGGCAGGTGGCGGACCCGCTGCCCGCCTTGCCGCCCGGTGCCCCCGACCAGCACGCGGTGCAGGCGGTGGCGCGCGTGCTGCGCAGCGGCCGGCGCGTGCTGCTCCTGCTGGCAGGCGCCGCCTTGCTGGCGCCGGGGCAGGCGTTGGCCTGGCGCGTGGCCCAGGCCACGGGTGTGCAGTTGATGGCGGACTACGCGGCCGCCCGCGTGGCCCGCGGCCAGGGCTGCCTGCTGCTGCGGCGCGTGCCCTACAACACCGATAAGGCGGTGCAGGCCCTGGCGCCGTACGACGAGGTGGTGCTGGTGAACGCCAAGCCGCCCGTGGGCTTCTTCGGCTACCCCGGCAAGCCTTCGCGCCAGACCCGGCCCGACGCGGTGTTTCATGTGCTCAGCCGGCCCGAGCAGGACGCGCTGGCCGCGCTGCAGTCCTTGGTCGACGAGCTTGGGGCGCCTGAAACGCCACTGCCCGAGGCCGGCCCCGCGCCCGAACCCGGGCATGGCGCACCCACGCCCGAGGGCCTGGCGCGCACGGTGGCCGCCCTGATGCCCGAGCAGGCCATCGTCTGCGACGAGAGCGTGTCCTACGGGCGCGGCTTCTACCCCCACACCGTGGCGGCCGCGCCGCACGACTGGCTGCACCTGCTGGGCGGCGCCATCGGCAGCGGCATGCCCATGGCCACGGGCGCGGCGCTGGCCACGGGCGGGCAGCGCCGCGTCATCAACCTGCAGGCCGACGGCTCGGCCATGTACACGCTGCAGGCGCTGTGGACCCAGGCCCGCGAGCGCCTGCCGGTGACCACGGTGCTGCTGAACAACCGCAGCTACAAGATCCTGCTGGGCGAGTACCGGAACGTGGGCGCCGCCCCAGGCCCCACGGCCCTGGGCATGCTGGACCTGGGCAACCCGGACCTGGACTGGTTGCGCCTGGCCGGTGGCCTGGGTGTGGAGGCGGCGCGCGCGCAGACGCTGGAAGCCTGCGCCGACCTGATGGCGGCCAGCTTCCGCCAGGACGGGCCGTTCCTGATCGAGCTGATGGTCTGAGACGCCTGGGGCGCGCGCAACTGACCCCCAGTGGCTGGGCAGGCTTGGGCGGCGGGGCCTTCCTGGCGTGCCAGCGCGCGCCCCTGCGTGTTCACGTCCAGATGACTATGATGCTCGGTTGCCTTGGCCACGCCGGGGCGTAGCGCTCGCGCGCTGGTTCGCCTTTGGCATGCTTCCCTCAGCAGGCCCCTCCCGCTCTTCTTGACCTGCCCATGCCCCAGAACTTCGACGATCGCGTCCTGAACGACGAGCGGCCCATGCTGCGAGTGCGCGGCGCTCGCACGCACAACCTGAAAAACGTCGATCTCGACATCCCCAAGCATGCGCTGGTGGTGATCACCGGGCTGTCGGGGTCGGGCAAGTCGAGCCTGGCCTTCGACACGTTGTATGCCGAAGGCCAGCGCCGCTACGTGGAAAGCCTGTCGGCCTACGCGCGCCAGTTCCTGCAGTTGATGGACAAGCCCGATGTGGACGTGATCGAGGGCTTGTCGCCGGCCATCAGCATCGAGCAGAAGGCCACTTCGCACAACCCGCGCTCCACGGTCGGCACCGTCACCGAGATCCACGACTACCTGCGCCTGCTCTATGCCCGCGCCGGCACCCCGTTCTGCCCTGACCATGGCCTGCCGCTGCAGGCGCAGAGCGTGAGCCAGATGGTGGACGCCTGCCTGGCCCTGCCCGAGGGCACGCGGCTCATGGTGCTGGCCCCGGTGGCGCGCGACCGCAAGGGCGAATTCGCACAGGAGCTGGAGCGCTGGCAGGCGCAGGGCTACGTGCGCTTTCGCATCGACGGCCAGATCGTCGAGGCCGAGGCCCTGCCCGCGCTGAAGAAGAACGACAAGCACGACATCGACGTGGTGATCGACCGCCTGAAGACCTCGCCGGCCGTGGCGCAGCGCCTGGCCGAGAGCTTCGAGGCGGCGCTGCGCATCGCCGACGGCCGCACCATCGCGCTGGAGATGGGGGCACCTGCCGACGACGATGCAGCCGCGCGCACGGCGCCGCAGGCGCCCGAACACCTGTTCAGCAGCAAATTCGGCTGTCCGGTGTGCAGCTACTCCCTGCCCGAGCTGGAGCCGCGCCTGTTCTCCTTCAACTCGCCCGTGGGCGCCTGCCCCACCTGCGACGGCCTGGGCCAGATGACGGTGATGGACCCGGAGCGCGTCGTCGCCTTCCCGTCGCTCAGCCTGGCCTCGGGCGCGGTCAAGGGCTGGGACCGGCGCAACCCCTACACCTACGCCATGCTGGAGAGCGTCGGCCGGCACCTGGGCGTTGACCTGGAGCAGCCGTTCGAAAGCCTGCCCGAGCGCGCGCGCCAGATCCTTCTCTACGGCTCGGGCCAGGAGGACATCGAGTTCACCTACGAGGCCCAGGGCGCGCGCGGCAAGACGCGCTCGGTCAAGCGCGCGCACCCCTTCGAAGGCATCATCCCCAACTTCCAGCGCCGCCTGCGCGAGACCGACTCCGCCGCAGTGCGCGAAGACCTCGCCCGCTACCAGGCCGCCAAGCCCTGCACCGCCTGCCACGGCACGCGGCTGCGGCGCGAGGCGCGGCACGTGTTCCTGCAGCCCGCGCCGCCGGACCTCAAGGGCGCGCCGCCGTCCCCCGGCAAGCCCATCTTCGAGGTGGAGCACGCCACCCTCGCCGAGTGCCTGGCCTACTTCGAAGGCTTGCAACTGGCCGGCGCCAAGGCGCAGATCGCCGACAAGATCGTGCGCGAGATCCGCTCACGCCTGAAGTTCCTCAACGACGTAGGCCTGACCTATCTGAGCCTGGACCGCAGCGCCGACACGCTGTCGGGCGGCGAGGCGCAGCGCATCCGCCTGGCCAGCCAGATCGGCTCCGGCCTCTCAGGGGTGATGTACGTGCTGGACGAGCCCAGCATCGGGCTGCACCAGCGCGACAACGAGCGCCTGATCGGCACCCTCCAGCGCCTGCGCGATCTGGGCAACTCGGTGCTGGTGGTGGAGCATGACGAGGACATGATCCGCGCGGCCGATCATGTGGTGGACATGGGCCCAGGTGCGGGCGTGCACGGAGGCCGGGTGATGGCCCAGGGCACGCCGGACGAGGTGGCTGCTGACGAGGCCTCGCTCACGGGCGCCTACCTCGGCCGGCGCTTGCGCATCGAGGTGCCGGCGGCGCGGCGCAAGCCTGCAGCCGGCCACGGCGTGCAGACTCTGCGCATCGAAGGCGCACGCGGCCACAACCTGAAGAACGTCACCGTGGAGGTCCCGGTGGGGCTGTTCACCTGCGTGACGGGCGTGTCGGGATCGGGCAAGAGCACGCTGGTCAACGACACGCTCTATGCCGCCGTGGCCCGCAAGCTCTACGGCAGCCACGTGGAGCCCGCGCCGCACGACAGCATCGAGGGCCTGGAGGCCTTCGACAAGGTCATCAACGTGGACCAGAGCCCCATCGGCCGCACGCCGCGCAGCAACCCCGCCACCTACACGGGCCTGTTCACGCCCATCCGCGAACTGTTCGCCGAGGTGCCCGCCGCGCGCGAGCGCGGGTATGGCGCGGGCCGCTTCAGCTTCAACGTGGCGGCCTCTTCCGGCGGCGGTCGCTGCGAGGCCTGCGAGGGCGACGGCGTGCTGAAGGTGGAGATGCATTTCCTGCCCGACGTCTACGTGCCGTGCGACACCTGCGCTGGCCAGCGCTACAACCGCGAGACGCTGGAGATCCTCTACAAGGGCCGCAACATCCACGAAGTGCTGGACATGACGGTGGAGGACGCGCACAGCTTCTTCAGCGCCGTGCCGGCGATTGCGCGCAAGCTCCAGGCCTTGCTGGACGTGGGCCTGGGCTACATCCGCCTGGGGCAAAGCGCCACCACGCTGTCCGGCGGCGAGGCGCAGCGCGTCAAGCTGGGGCTGGAGTTGGGCAAGCGCGACACGGGCCGCACGCTCTACATCCTGGACGAGCCCACCACCGGGCTGCACTTCCACGACATCGGACTGTTGCTGAAGGTGCTGCACCAGTTGCGTGACGCCGGCAACACCATCGTCGTCATCGAGCACAACCTGGACGTCATCAAGACGTCGGACTGGCTGATCGACATGGGCCCGGAAGGCGGGGCCGGGGGCGGGCAGGTGCTGGTGGAAGGCCCGCCCGAGGCGGTGGCGGCCTGCGCCGCCAGCCACACCGGGCGTTTTCTGGCGCCGTTGCTGCAGGAGCTTGCTGGCGCGGCCGGTTGACGGGGGTTGTGCCCGCGCGTCGGGCGCGTTTGGCGTGTCTGGCCTAGACTCATCTGCGCATTCGCCGAACGTGAAGGGCACGACATCTTCACGGCGGTGTCCACCACCCGAGGAGGAGTTCTCTTGTCCCTGACCGTTGACTATTACTTCGCGCCCCAGTCGCCCTGGGCGTACCTGGGCCATGCCCGCTTTCAGCGCATCGCCCGTGAGGCCGGGGCGCAGGTGCGCGTCATGCCCATCGATCTGGGCGGCCGTGTCTTCCCGGTGTCGGGGGGCCTGCCGCTGGCCAAGCGCGCCCCGCAGCGGCAGGCCTACCGCCTGCTGGAACTGGAACGCTTTGCGCGGTGGCTGCAAGTGCCCATCCACCTGCACCCGCGCTTCTTCCCGGTGCAGGGCGACGATGCGGCGCGCCTCATCATCGCCGTGGACCAGCACGACGGTGCTGATGCCGCCATGGCCCTGGCCGGCGCGGTGCTCTCGGCTTGCTGGGCGCAGGAGCTGAACATCTCCGATGAAGCCACGCTGGCCGGTCTGCTGGAGCGTTGTGGCCTGCCGGCGCAGCGCATCGAGGACGGCCACAGCCAGGCCGCGCAACTGCGCTATGAAGCCGACACTCAGCGGGCGGTGGACGCTGGCGTCTTTGGCGCACCCAGTTACGTGGTGGACGGCGAACTTTTCTGGGGCCAGGACCGGCTGGATTTCCTGGAGCGCCGGCTGCGTGCTTGAGGCCCGTGCCTGAGGTTCGTGCTTGAGGGGCGCGCCTGAAGTGCCCGCCTGAAAGGCTGACAGCCCCGCAAAGCACAAGACCCGCCGCTGGCATGACCAGCGCGGGTCTTGGGGGTGATCCACCGGCCCTCAGGCCGGGCGGCGAGCGGCACCGGGCAGGAGCCCGGCACCGATGGCGCTCACTTCAGGTGGCCGCTGATGATCTTGGTCATCTCGAACATCGAGACCTGATCCTTGCCCAGCACGGCCTTGAGCTTGGCGTCGGGGTTGATCATGGTCTTGGCGTTCTTGTCCTGCAGGCCGTTCTTCTTGATGTATTCCCAGACCTTGCGCGTCACCTCGGTGCGCGGCAGGGCCTTGGCGCCGATCACGGCGCCCAGGGCGGCGCTCGGGGTCATGGGCTTCATGAAAGCGGCGCTGGGGGTGCGCTTCTTGGCCGGAGCCGTCTTCGCAGCAGCCTTCTTGGCAGGGGCGGCGGCCTTCTTGGCCGGTGCGGCCTTGGCTGCGGGCTTTGCGGCGGCCTTCTTGGCTGGTGCCTTGGCTGCGGGCTTCTTGGCAGCGACCTTCTTTGCAGTTGCCATCGGTTTCTCCGGATGTCTTGAGGGTGATGTGATGGGGGTTGAACGCCTGGGTTGAAGGCCCTTCGGTGGCGCTGGCGCGCATGGTAATGCCCCGCAGGGCCGCTGGGAAGGGTCCTGAACTACCGAGGTAACCCGTAGGTCGCTTCTCGCGCCTGTCCGTGGGCGTCTTCGATCAACGGCTCACGGGGCCCGGAGCCGCCTCGCTGTGATCGCATCTCGTCCATTTCCTGCCGGCGCAGTGCCTGCAACTCGCGCAGCCTGGTGTCGATGATCGAGGCTTCGATGAAGTCTGCGCTGCCGCTGGCCGTGCGCGAGCGGGTCTGGGCGGCGCGCAGGCGGTCGATGGCGGCGCCCAGATCGCCCACCGCGGAACGGGCTTCGGCCTGGGCGCGCAGGGCGCGCAGCTGCAGACCCAGCGCGTCGCTGGCCTGCGCCAGCAGCAGCCAGGCGGCGGCATCGTCGCGGTACTCCGCAACCCAGGTCTGCAAGGCTTCCAGGGCCTCGCGCAGCGCGCCGTCGTCGCTTCGGTCGCCCCGCGCCCGCGCTTGCGAGGCGGAGGCCAGGGTGGCCTGGCTTCGCAGCAGCAGCGGGGCGCGTTCCCTTGGGAGGGTCGCCCAGGCGCCTGCCTCGCCTGCCGTGGGTGTCGGACCGCCCAGCGTGGGTGCCGGAGGCAGCGGGGGCAGTGCGGCCATGGTGGTCGCTGCGGTTTGTGCTTCCCCCCGCGACAGGGCGAGCTCCGCCTTGAGCATGCGGCTGACCCGTTGGCTGCGCACGGCATTCAGCGCTGCTGCGGGGGCGTCCCCTGGCGGGGGCATCCGGGCGTCCGCCGCGTCCGCGTTCAGGGCCCGCGCGAGGCCTTCGGCCAGCGCGGCGGCGGTGCGGTGGTCGCCCAGCCGGGCGGCGGCCAGCGCACCGGCGTACAGGGTGCCGACGTACAGGGTGCCGGCTTGCAGGGCGCCGGACCGGCCCGCCGCAGTGCCGGAGGCCGTCGGTGCGGCGCCGGCCGAGGCTGCAACGGGAGCCTGCTGTGCCTGCGCGACCAGCCGGCGCCAGTTGTCCACCGTGGGGTCCATCAGCGCGCGGGCCCGGGCCTGCATGAGTTCGTGCAGGGTGTCGCGGCCGACCCCCGCTCCCACGGCCTGATCGCTCAGCCGCGAACGGGCTTCGGCCAGGCGCTCGCTGGTCAGCGGGTGGCTGCGCAGATAGGGAAAGCCACCGCTGTCGTTCAGGCGGCCGGCCTGATCGAGCTTGTCGAACATCGCGGCCATGCCGGGGGCCGCAAAGCCGGCATCGCGGAACACGCCGTAGCCGATGCGGTCGGCTTCCCGCTCCATGTCGCGCGAGAAGTTGAGCTGGCCTTGGATCATTGCCGCCTGCCCGCCGGCAATGGCCGCCTGCGCGGCATCCGGGTTGCTGCTGCGGGCGGCGATCAGCACCCCCAGCAGCATGGCGGCGACGCCCAGCGCGCCCTGACGGCTGGCGCTGCCCATGCTGCGCGCGATGTGGCGCTGGCTGACGTGCGACAACTCGTGCGCGAGCACGGCGGCCAACTCGTCGCGCGTGGTGGTCACCGCGATCAGCCCCAG
>JAJTDM010000171.1 GCA_021300575.1 Rubrivivax sp. | reverse complement strand
CTACTACGAACGCTACAACCCTCCCCCCCTGGACGCCTTTGGTCGCCCGCTTCGCATCGAAGATTGGCAACAACGAGCCATCCGCGAAGACCAAGAGGCTGCCGGATTGCTGCCCCCGGGGCCAGTCGGGGGGCCCATTCTTCTTGGGGCTTATGCTCGCGCGGACCGCGCGTACAAGGATTGGAAGGGGGGCATCGACGAACTGTGGGCGTACGAGCACCATCGCCTCGTCGAGGAACAGGCCGCCCGCGCTCGCCAGGAGGAGGCTGCCCGATGCACGCAGCTCCTCCACGAGCAAGACGCTCGTGCCCGCCAGGTGGCCCGCCGCCAACAGCTTCTCAACGAGGAGGCTGCTCGCGCTCGCCAGGAGGAGGCTGCTGCTCGCGCTCGCCGGGAGGAGGCTGCTGCCCGCGCTCGCAAGGAGGAGGCTGCTGCTCGCGCTCGCCACGAGGAGGCTGCTCGCGCTCGCTACGAGGAGGCTGCTCGCGCTCGCAACGAGGAGGCTGCTCGCGCTCGCAACGAGGAGGCTGCTGCTCGCGCTCGCAACGAGGAGGCTGCTCGCGCTCGCAACGAGGCGGCTGCTCGCGCTCGCAACGAGGAGGCTACCCAAGCCCTCGCACGCATCCGCGCCGAAACGGACCGAGCACTCGACCGCATCCTCTCGGATTTCTCGGCCAGCCGACGCGCCGAAACGGACCGATCCGCGCTCGCGGAGGAACGTCGACGCGACGACGCGGAACGAGCACTGCGTTGCCGCCACGAGACGGAACGCGCTCTTGTGAGGGAGCGAACGCTCGCGGAGGAGGCTACTGCTCGCACTCGCCAGGAGGAGGCTGCTCGCGCTCGCCAGGAGGCTACTGCTCGCGCTCGCCAGGAGGCTACTGCTCGCACTCGCCAGGAAAAGGCTGCTGCTCGCGCTAACGAGGCTGCACGAACAATCTTCCTGTGGCTTCGCCGGCGCCGCCTCCACGCCAGACTCCTCGCCTCGTTGGAAGTAGCGGTGCCCGCCGATACACGCCTTTGCCCTCAAACGGCGGAGGCTCAGTCGCCCGACCTCGTTCCGGCGGAAATTCGGCGGATTCAGGCAGCACGAGATACCCTCGCCGCTCCCTTGGATGCCCTGCTCGCCGAATTTGCGGCACTTGCGGTCGGCACGGCTTCGCCGGCGACAGCGTCGCCAGTTCCGACACCCTCCCCCAGACCTCGGTCATATTTGGATGCTGTAGTCGGCCCAAATGGGAGAGGGTATACGTCGTCGGCTCCGCCATCTCCTTTGGTGACGACATCGCATCCGTCGGCGTCGGCTCCACCAACGCCAACGGTTTGCACAACTCATCGTGCAAAGCCTCGTCATCGCACTGGCCGGCGCAACGGTCCACGGGCGCCCAGTCCTCCGGACGACGCCAAACCCTCACGCCCAACCAACAGGATGGGGGGGTCTCTTGCGATGGCTCAAGCCTCCCATCACCCAGCTGTGATTGGAGAACAAGGCCGTCAGGCCGCAGCCGCGCGGGAGAAACAAGCGGCTGATGACCGACGTGCCGGGGAGTCCACGGCCCTCGCACTCGTCGTGGAGCGCTGTCGCCAGGAGGCATTATTGGCGGCGGAGGCCGACGTACAACGTCGCCACGAGGAAGTGTTGTACATCGGCTGGGAGTCCGACGCGGTAACTCTTGATGCAATATTGGCTGAGATAGAATGCGAGGAAGCCGCTATCACGACAACGCTCTCCCCCAGCCGTCCTACATCTTATGTGGACGCAGTCCTTTTTAATATGGGGGGGGGCACACAACCGTCTTTGCCCCTCGCTCGCTCGCCGGCTCTACCATCGCCTGACGTCGAAAGCCAACGCCAGACGGTTCGTCCCCGTGCTCGCCCTCGCCGTCGCACTGGTCGACGCAACATCCCTCGAGCGCCCAGTTCGTACGCCGCGGTGGCTCCAACCCACCCAGAACTACTTCAGGGGGGGCTTCCTAGGCCAACTTTCATCACGTTGGCGGGAGCAACCTCACCTTGTTGCTCGGTGGTGTCGTCTCCTCCGCCTGGCTGGACGACATCTCATACTCCCTCCCTCCAACCCTTTACATTCAATGAAGGAGCTGTTCATACTTCCGGGGGAGGGAACACCCATCCATTCCATGCGCGAGGACTTCTTCTTCCTCCGTGGAAGCGAACGCGACGCAAGTACCGACCACATCGTACTTGCCGGCGTCATCAACCTCGCGCTCCAAATCAATCTACTAGATGGGCTTAGGTGGAGGGGGTTCTATTGCTTCTTGTTTCTTTGGAGGCACTTTTGTGGAGACAATTTTCTTGGATGAAGGCTTTCCCTTATTTTGTCTTCCATTTTTCGGTTCTTTTTCAGTTGATTGTTAGGTGCATTGTCCTTCTTTTGCATCGTTTGCCTAGGTTCTTTCTGGTCTCTCCGTCCATTCCCTTTTTCCGTTTCCATTTGGCTTCGCCATATGAAATCGTGGGGGGGTGTTGGTATATAGCCGTAGATACCCTAAGTACTCTAGGCTCACTCTTCTCCTCTATCCCTCCCTACCGCGTAGTTAGGGACTCTGGGACGTGAGGAGACTGACACAGTCTTCTCTTCTACTTTTATTCTGTAATGT
>JAJTDM010000111.1 GCA_021300575.1 Rubrivivax sp. | reverse complement strand
CGCTCCGACGCCTACCGGGACGGGACTCTCACCCGTTGGACAGGCGCAGCATGCAGCAGCTCCTCCTCCCCCTTCAGGGTTCGGTCGAGCCTTTGCTTCGTGACGCACCATGGCCGGGGATTATCCGGGGCGGTGTGCGTCCTGTAGAGTGATCACCCCATGGGCCTTCCCTTTCCCTACGAGTGGCAGATCGGCTGGCGTTACACCCGCGCCGGGCGCACGGGCCGGCGCAACGGTTTCATCTCTTTCATCTCCGGCGTGTCCATGCTGGGCATCGCCCTGGGCGTGGCGGCGCTGATCATCGTGCTCTCGGTGATGAACGGCTTCCAGAAGGAGGTGCGCGACCGCATGCTCAGCGTCATCCCGCACATCGAGGTCTTCAGCGCCGACGGCAATGCGCTGGCCGACTGGCAGGCCGTGGCCCAGGCGGCGCGCACCCACCCCGAGGTCATCGGCGCCTCGCCCTTCATCGCCACGCAGGTGCTGGTCTCGCGCGGCGAGACCATGCGCGGGGCCATCGTGCGCGGCATCTCGCCCGCCGAGGAGGCCACGATCACCACGCTGGGGGCGCAGTTGAAGGACACGGCCTTCGCCACCCTCCAGCCGGGGCAATGGAATATCGTGCTGGGGGTGGAACTGGCGCGCGCGCTGGGCGTGGGCCTGGGCGACAAGGTCACCGTCGTGGCGCCCAGCGGGCAGGTCACCCCAGCCGGCGTCGTGCCGCGCCTGAAGCAGTTCACCCTCACCGGCACCTTCGAGGCTGGGCACTTCGAGTACGACAGCGGCCTGGCCCTGGTGCACGTGGACGACGCGGCGCGCCTGTTCCGCCTGGAAGGCCCTACGGGTGTGCAGCTCAAGGTGGCCGACGTGCAGGCCGCGCGCGCCGTGGCCGGCTCGCTCATCGACCGCCTGCCGGGCGGCCTGATGGTGCGCGACTGGACCCGCACCAACCGCCACTGGTACGACGCCGTGCAGATCGAAAAGCGGATGATGACGATCATCCTGACGCTGATCGTGGCGGTGGCTGCCTTCAACCTGGTCAGCACCCTGGTGATGACCGTGACCGACAAGCGCGCTGATATCGCCATCCTGCGCACCCTGGGCGCGAGCCCCGCCTCGGTGATGGGCATCTTTGTGGTGCAGGGAGCGCTGGCCGGCATCATCGGCACGCTGTCGGGCGTGGGCCTGGGGCTGCTGGTGGCGCTGAACATCGACGTCATCGTGCCCGCCATCGAGCGGGCGCTGGGCGTGGCCTTCCTGCCCGGCAGCATCTACCTGATCAACAAGATGCCCAGCCAGCCCCTGGCCAGCGACATCGTGCCCATTGGCCTGATCTCGCTGGCGCTGGCCTTTGCGGCCACGCTCTACCCGAGCTGGCGCGCCAGCCGGGTGAACCCGGCCCAGGCGCTGCGCTATGAGTGAGGCCTCGACACCCCAAGTGCTCCAGGCCACGGGGCTGCACAAGCGCTTCCGCGAAGGCGGTGCGCAAGGGCTGGACGTCACCGTGCTGCGCGGGGTGGACCTCACCGTGCAGGCCGGCCAGACCGTGGCGGTGGTGGGGCCCTCGGGCGCGGGCAAGAGCACGCTGCTCCACCTGCTGGGCGGGCTGGAAGCGCCCGACGCCGGCCGTGTGGCGCTGATGGGCCGCGACTTCGCCTCCATGGGCGCAGCCGAACAAGGGCGCTGGCGCAACCTGCATCTGGGCTTCGTCTACCAGTTCCACCACCTGCTGCCGGAGTTCAGCGCGCTGGACAACGTGGCCATGCCGCTGCGCATCCGCCGCCAGAGCGTGGCGCAGGCGCGCGAGGCGGCGCAGGCCATGCTGGCGCGCGTGGGCCTGGCCGACCGCAGCCGACACCACCCCTCGCAGCTTTCGGGCGGCGAGCGCCAGCGCGTGGCCATCGCCCGCGCGCTCGTCACCCGCCCGGCCTGCGTGCTGGCCGACGAGCCCACCGGCAACCTGGACCGCACCACGGCCGACACCGTGTTCTCGCTGATGCTGAGCCTGGCAGCCGAACAAGGCACAGCCTTCGTGGTCGTCACGCACGATCCCGGCCTGGCAGCGCGTTGCGGCGCGACCCTGACGCTGCAGCGATGACACGGCGACGAGGTCACCTGCACATCGGGCGCCGGCTTCCTACAATGGTCTGGTGCATCTGATCAACGCCGACCTCCACTGCCACTCCACCGTCTCCGACGGCACCATGGAGCCCGAAGCGCTGGCGCAACGCGCCCAAGCCAACGGGGTGGAACTGTGGGCGCTGACCGATCACGACGAGGTCAAGGGCCAGCACCGTGCCATGGCCGCCGCCGCGGCCCTGGGGATGGACTACCTGACCGGCTGCGAGATCTCGGTCACCTTTGCGGACGTCACCGTGCACATCGTGGGCCTGGGCTTCGACGCCGATGACGCGGCGCTGAGCAAAGGCCTGGCCGCCACGCGCGGCGGGCGCGCCGAGCGGGCTCGCGAGATGTCGGACGGGCTGGCCCAGGTGGGCATCAAGGGCGCCTACGAGGGCGCCCTGAAGTACGTTGGCAACCCCGACCTCATCTCCCGCACGCACTTTGCGCGCTTTCTGGTGGAAACCGGTGTGTGCAGCGACACGCACGAGGTCTTCCGCCGCTTTCTCACCGAGGGCAAGCCGGGCTTCATCCCGCACCGCTGGGCGCGCCTGGGCGACGCCGTGCGCTGGATCACCCAGGCCGGCGGCATGGCCGTCATCGCCCACCCGGCGCGCTACAAGTTCACGCCCACCGAGGAATACGCCCTCTTCAGCGAGTTCGTGGCCCACGGCGGGCGCGGCGTGGAAGTGATCACCGGCGCGCACAGCGCGGCGGAGCAAGTGAAGTACGCCGACATGGCGCAGGAGTTCCAGCTCTGCGCCTCGCGCGGCAGCGACTTCCACTCGCCCGACGAAAGCCACACCGACCTGGGCACCCTGCCCGACCTGCCAGGCCGCCTCACCCCCGTGTGGGAGGCCCTGGCGCCACGTGTGCGGCGGGCTGCAGCCTCCGCGTGACCGGCCACGCGCCCACGGCACGGGAGGCCTGTTGACGGCGGCAGGCACGGCCCACCCGCTGCTGGGCCTGGTGTTGATGCTGCTGGCCACGCTGATGTTCGCGGGCATGGACACGGTGATCCGCCACGCCAATGCCTTCGCGCCCGCGTTGCTGCTGATCACCCTGCGCTACGCCTTCCAGGCGGTGGTGATGGGGGTCTGGATCGCCTCAAGCCAGCGGCTGTCGTTTCGTGCCGCCCACCCCCGCTTCCAGGTCGTGCGCGGGGCCTTGCTGCTGACCAGCAGCGTCTGCGCGTTCTTTGCGCTGAAGTTCATGCCGGTGCCGGAGTTCACGGCCATCGGCATGCTGACCCCGGTGCTGGTGATGCTGCTGGCGGCCGCAGTGCTGCGCGAGCACGTCACCGCGCTGCGCTGGGCCCTGGTGGCCGGGAGTTTCATCGGGGCGCTGATCGTCATCCGCCCGGGCAGCGGGCTGGTGGGCTGGGCGGCGCTGCTGCCGTTGTGCGGCGCCCTGGCGCTGGCGAGCTTCCAGATCCTGACACGGCGCCTTTCAGGGCTGGACGCCCCGCTGACCACCCACTTCTGGACCGGCCTGACCGGCACGGCGCTCATCCTGCCAGTGCTGCTGTGGGCGGTGCCGGATCTACCCGCAGTGCTGGCGCAGTTGAGCGCATCGCAGTGGGGGCTGGCGCTGGCCATCGGGTTCCTGGGCACCTTCGGCCACCTGCTGTTGATCTTTGCCCACGGGCAGGCGCAGGCCTCGATGCTCGCGCCCTTCACCTACGCGCAGATCGGCTGGGCGGTGGCCTTGAGCTGGCTGGCTTTCGGCACCTGGCCCGACGCGATGGCGGTGACGGGCATGGCGGTGATCACGCTGTGCGGCGCGGCCAACGCCTGGTTGAACGTGAGGTCTGCTCAGAAGTCCGTTCAGACCCGCCTCAGCGCGCTGCCGCCCGATTGACGGCCTGAGGCTGTGAAGCCTTGGAAGGGGCGGGGCCCTGGGCGGTGAGCGTGTGCAGAAAAGCCACCAGGTCCTGCGCTTCCTGCGGGCTCAGGCGCAGCGGGCGCAACACCTGCTCACCGTCGGCATGCAGGCGCTCCAGGTTCAGCTCGGAGTAGTGCCGCACCACCGCCTCCAGCGTCGCCAACTGGCCGTCGTGCATGTAGGGCGCGGTACGCGCCACCTGACGCAGGCCAGGCACCTTGAACTCGCCGAAGTGGCGGTGCGTGGCCTCCACATGGCGGGTCTTCACGGCCTCGTCAGGCTGGTCCGGCAGCGGGGCATCAGCCCAGCGGGACAGCAGGTTGTAGGGGCTGGCCTTCAGTGCCGCGATACCCCCAAAGCGCCCGGTGTCCACCACCCCCGGCCGCACGAAGAAGCGCAGGCCGATGTCGGCAAACTCCCCGTGCGTGAACCGGGGTCCGCCATGGTAGAGCTGGCAGTTGCCGCGCCCGATGAACAGCTGCAGGCCCCGCTGCGCGGCCAGCGGGTAGCGGGCCGCGGTGGCGCGGTCGCCCCGGGCCAGGGCGTCGCGAAACTCGTCGAAGGGCGTGCGCGGTGACACCAGCGTGGCCACGTAGGCGGCCATCAGCTTGGCCGTGCCCACCAGCACCGCCTGCGGCTCCTGCGCCCGCACCTCTTGCCCGAAGACGCGCCGCCACCCAGCAGCCAGCGCCGGCTGGTGCGCCAGTTCGGCCTGCAGGCGCTCGGCACTGGAGGCCATCTCATGCGGGTCCAGCAACGGGCGGATGGCCTGCGACCACAGGCTGTCGGCCGCCCCGTCCCAGCCCTGCCAGCGCTCGTGCACCGCGTTCCACAGCGAGGGCGCGTTGCGGTCGAGTTCGGCCACTCCGCGCGAACGCGCGAGCCCGTCCGCAAAGTCCTTCCCGGGCTGGTGGCAGTGGGCGCAGGACACGCCCGCGGGCGACAGGCGCCGCTCGAAGAACAGGCGCCGCCCCAGGGCCACCGCCTCGGGGCGGCCGGTGAGCGCATTGCCCGGGTCGCGCACCAGCGTGCCAACGGGCTGCGGGGGCCAGGGCCCGTGGCTGAGGATGCGCTCGGTCTCCTCGGCCGAGAAGGCCAGCAACTTCGGAGCCACGCGGGGCTCAGCCTTCACGGCACGCGATCGGGGCTGTGGGGACTTGGGGGGCTGGGCCTGCGCGAGCTGGGCCTGTGGGGGCTGGGCTTGCGGAGGCTGTGCCCGCGCTGCCCCGACGGCGCAAAGCGCCAGCAGCACTGCGATGCAAGCCCCACCGTTGCGCGTACGGTGGGCGAGGCTGGTCCAGCCTCGGCGGCCCGTGCCCGTCACTTCAGATCGACCGTCTGCTCCAGCCATTGCCGGCGCCCGTCGGTCTCGATCTCGAAGCGGATGCGCCAGCGCCCGGGCATGTGCAGCAGCAGCCCCTGGGCCACGAAGGAGCCGTCAGGCTGCGCGCTCAGTGTGGGGCGGTAGTTCATGCCGTGCCGGTGGGCCGGCATGTCGGCATCCACCCGCAGCAGGCGGCCTGGGCCACAGAGCTCACCCCGCAGCGCGAAGTGGCGGCTCACCGCCCAGGGCGCCGGCTCTGGCACAAAGGCCACCGATCGCCCCACCGCATCGCCCTGCCCCACCGCCACCAGACGGTGGGCTGACGGCAGCTGGGCGCCACAAAGTGCTTCGCCTGCCTGCAAGATGCCCGGCAGGGCGACCAGCAGCCCTGAGGCGGCTACTTTTGCGGCTACCCAGGGGGCTACCCGGGCAGCTGCGCGGGCGGCGATCCCGCCTGCCCTCATGCCTTCCACAAGCCCTGCAGCAGGGCCTGCCCGTTGCGCCAGGCAATGGCCTCGGCCAGGGGCGCGGGCAGATCGGCCAGCCACTCACGCGACCAGCGGGCGTGGGGGCCGACGTAGTGCCAGCGCTCGGGCGTGAAGGTGTCGGTGCCCACCATGAAGCGGTCAGGAAACTCCACGAAGGCCTCATGCCAGGCCCCGTCCACCTTGCCGCCACTGGCCTGGTCGCTGCGGAAGGCGAGGTCGCACCACAACCGCGGGTGGCGGCGCAGCACCTCGCGCACGCGCGCCGGAGACTCGAAGCCGGAGTGCGCCCACAGGATGCGCGCCTGCGGCCACTGGGCATACAGCCGCTCCACCGCCTCGGCATCGCTGTGCGCATGCAGGAACAGGCCTCGCTCCCGGGCCAGGGCCACCATGCGCCGCGGCACCGGCAGGTCGGCATCAGCCCCGAAGAGATGGAACTCGCCCACGCCCGCGTAGCGGTAGCGGCTCAAACGCTCCTCCATGTAGCGGACGATGTCCTCCTCACGCACCCAGGCACCGGCATCGGCGCGGGTGCGGTAGGGCCGCAGCACCGGCACCACGATGTCTGGCGCCTCCGCCAGCAGTTTCTGCGTGCCTTCATCGTTGGAGGAGGACACCAGGGCCGTGCGAAGGCCGGCGGCGCGCAGCAGCGCCGCAGCCTGCCGGGGTGGCACCACCTCCCAGGCATCGTGGCTGTAGTGCAGGTGGGCGTCGAACAGGGGCAGGGGCGCCGCAGCGGCTGCCGAAAAGCCCGCCGTGGCCAGGGTGCCCGCCGCACCCCAACCCCAGCCCAGTGCCGCGCGGCGCGTCAACCCAGCAGGAACGTGACCTCGGGCGCCCACCGGTCAGCCCTCCCGGCGACTGAAAAGCGCTTCCATCGCCATGTCGATCACCAGGGCGCACAGGCTGTACAGCAGCGAGCCCACCAGCGCAGCCCAGAAACCGTTGACATGCAGGCCCTGCAGCACGGAAGCCGCCGCCCAGAACATCAGCGCGTTGATGACGAACAGGAACAGGCCCAGCGTGAGCAGCGTCACCGGCAGGGTCAGCAGGATCAACACCGGCCGCACCAGCGTGTTCAGTAAGCCCAGGACCAGGGCCGCTACCAGGGCGGCGCCAAAACTGGTGACCTGGACGCCCGGGTACAGGTGGGCCACCAGCACCAGCGCACAAGCCAGCAACCCCCAGCGCAAGATCAGCTTCATGCAGGCCAGCATAGCGCAGCATGGGCCGGCCCGGGCGCCTGTGCGCAAGCTGTCTCCAGCATGCGCGACGGGTCCGCAGGACAATGAACCCATGTCGCAGTGCTTCGAGGTCCACCCTGACAACCCCCAGCCCCGGTTGCTGAAGCAGGCCGCGCAGATCCTGCATGCCGGCGGGGTGGTGGCCGTGCCGACGGACTCCAGCTACGCCCTCGTGTGCCATCTGGACGACAAGGCCGCGGCCGAAGCCCTGCGCCGCCTGCGCGGCGTGGACGACCGGCACCACCTGACCCTGCTGTGTCGCGACTTGAGCGAACTGGCCAGCTACGCCCGAGTGGACAACCGGCAGTTCCGCCTGCTGAAGCTGGGCACCCCGGGGCCCTTCACCTTCATCCTCGAAGCCACCAAGGAGGTGCCGCGCCGCGTGAGCCACCCTTCGCGCCGCACCATCGGGTTGCGCGTGCCGGACCATCGGGTCATGCAGGCCCTGCTGGAGCAGTTCGGGCAGCCCCTGCTGGCCACCACGCTGATTGCACCCGGCCACACGGAACCCATGAACGACGCGCAGGAGATTCGCGACCACTTCCAGAAACAGTTGCAGGCCGTGGTGGACGCCGGCGCCTGCCCCATGCAACCCACCACCGTGATCGACCTCACCGGACCCGAGCCCGTGATCCTGCGGGTGGGGCGCGGAGAGCCCGCACGGCTGGGGCTGCGGGTGGATGCGGCCGCGCAGGCCTGAGCCAAGCACGGCACACCTGGGAATGCCGATGCGCGCTCGGTCCACCGCGCGCACTGGCGCGCGACCCGCCCGCCCCTACACTTTCCCTCCAGATCCCCTGCACTGCGTCTCATGCTCACCGTCAACAAACTCATGCCCGCCGGGCGCGGCCTGGCCCCTGTGCTCCTCAAGCGCGCCGCCAGCGTCCACCTGGACTGGGACACGCGCCAGAAAAGCCGTTTCGACGCCACGGATTCCCTGGGTCGCACCCTGGGCGTCTTCCTGCCGCGGGGCAGCATGGTGCGCGGTGGTGATGTGCTGGTGGCCGAGGACGGCTCGCTGGTGCGGGTGGATGCCGCCGCCCAGCCGGTGATGGTGGTGCGGACCTGCCCGCAACACGGCTCGCCCTTCGACCTGACGCGCGCGGCCTACCACCTGGGCAACCGGCATGTGCAGATCGAGCTGCAGCCCGACCACCTGAAGATCGAACCCGATCATGTGCTGGCCGAGATGCTGCAACGCATGCACCTGACCGTGACCCAGGAAGAAGCGTCTTTCGAGCCGGAAGCCGGGGCGTACGCTGGCGGGCATGGGCATGGGCACAGCCATGGACGCGGCCACGGTCATGAGCACGGTCATGAGCACGGTCACGCCGCCCATGCGCCCGAGCCCGCCGTGGCCACGTCACGCCGAGCCGTGAACATTCCGGTCACAGCACAGACGACCGGGCATGTCCACGGGCCGGGCTGCGGACACGACCACGGACGTGACCAGGGACATGGGCACGACCATGGTCACGGTCACGGCCACTCCCACCGCCACGGATGACCGCGCCTGCCACCCTGCTGCGCCTGATGTGGCTGGCCTCACCGGCCTTGCCCGTGGGCGGCTTCAGCTACTCCGAAGGGCTGGAGGCTGCGCTGGACGCCGGGCGCGTCCAAGGCGAGGCGGCCGTGGGGGACTGGCTGCTGGACCAGTTGCACCTGTCGCTGGCGCGCGCCGACCTGCCCGCTTGCGCACAGGCCTTCCAGGCCTGGCAGGCCCCACCCGACGCCTGTCGCCTGCAATCACTGAACGACTGGGTGCTGGCCACGCGCGAAAGCGCCGAGTTCCGTCTGCAGACCGAGCAGATGGGGCGATCGCTGGTGGAGTGGCTGCGCAACGGCGAGCATGCCGCAGACCCGCGCATCGCCTGCTGCGCTGGCCTGGCCCCCGCGCCCAGCTGGCCCGTGGCCTTCGCCCTGGCCTGCGTGCTGGCCAGTGGAACCGCGGACACCGCAGATGACGACGCAAAAGATGATGCGGAACAGGCCCTGCTCGCCCTGGCCTTTGGCTGGGCCGAGAACATGGCGCAAGCGGCGATGAAATCGGTGCCCCTGGGACAAGCAGCGGCGCAGCGCATCCTCACGCGCCTGACCCAGGCCATCCCTGAGGCGGTGCAGCAAGCCCTGTCCCTGCCCGAAGACGCACGCCAAGCCTTCACGCCCGGACTTGCCATCCTGTCGGCGCGGCACGAGAACCAGTACTCCCGGCTCTTCCGCTCCTGAGCCACCGAGTCCCTCTGCTCCTGCGCTCCTGAGTCGCTGAGACCCCACACCTGTGCAACCTCTGAACCTCTGACCCGCCATGACCACCCCTCTGCACTCCATCCCCGGCCGCACCAAGAAGCTGCCCCCCTTGCGCGTGGGCGTGGGCGGCCCGGTAGGTTCCGGCAAGACCACCCTGGTGGAGATGCTGTGCAAGACCATGCGTGAGCGCTGGGACCTGGTGGTCGTCACCAACGACATCTACACCAAGGAAGACCAGCGCCTGCTCACCGTGGCCGGCGCCCTGGAGCCCGAACGCATCATGGGCGTAGAGACCGGGGGCTGCCCGCACACGGCCATC
>JAJTDM010000170.1 GCA_021300575.1 Rubrivivax sp. | reverse complement strand
CATGGCGGTTTCCATCCTTCAGGTTCAGGGTTTCAAGTTGGCAAGCTCGATTCTCTCGAACTCACCGGCGGAAACCGCCGCCTGAAGTTCCAACTACGCCTGGGACATCGCCGTGTCGATCAGCCGCGCCAGTTTGTGCGCCGCGGCCGTCACGGCCTTGGGCTTGTCCATGCAGGCGTGCAGCCGCTTTAGGTACGCGCCCAGCGCCGATTGGGTTGCTTCGCAGCACAGCGCAGCGGCCGCCATGCGGCTGGTTCGGGACGGGGAAGTCCCTGTCATTCGTCAGACCTCACGTGCACATCCGATCTGCATTGCCTCGCGACGTTCCGGCCCTGGATCGAATCGCCCTCGAAGCCAAGGCGCACTGGGGCTACTCGCAAGCCCAGATCGATGGCTGGAGGGCTGATCTGGCCACGAGGCCAGAAACGGTCGCCTCCTGGCCTACATTCGTCGCCGAAGTCGATGGGGATGTGGTCGGGTTCGCTCAGATTGATCCAACCACCACCCCGTGGGAGCTGATCTCGTTGTTCGTGGAACCGTGCCGAATGGGCCAAGGCATCGGAGCCGCGCTGATCAGGACGGCGATGCTCAATGCACATCAGTCTGGCATCGAGGTACTGCATATCGACGCGGATCCGAATGCGCTGGGGTTCTACAGGTCCTTCGGTGCTCAAGAGGTTGCCGCTGTGCCGGCACCGATCGAGAACGCTCCCGACAGGGTGAGGCCGCAGCTCCGTCTGCCAACACGTGGGGCCTGACGGGTCGTTCAACGGCGGCGCGAACGGCTGGCCACCTTGCCCGCGAGGCGCACTGGAGAACCACATGAAGAAGGTCAGTGAGTTTGTCGAACACCTTGGTGAGGTCTTTCGCCATTTCGGACCTGTGCGCTCCAGGCGCATGTTTGGCGGGTATGGAATCTACTTCCAGGACCTGATGATCGGACTCGTCGCCCATGACACTCTTTACCTCAAGACTGACACTCAGTCTGCCCAACTGTTCTCTGAGGCTGGCTGTCGCCCGTTCGAGTACAACAAGAATGGCGTCACGATGAAGATGTCGTACTTCTCTGCACCCATCGAGGTGCTTGATGATCCGGACGCTGCAAGGACATGGGCAACGCGAGCCTATGAAGCAGCCCTCCGGTCACGAACCCGCGTCACGCAGCGTCACAAGTGAAGGCATCGTCCGCCACGCCACTCCTTCGCCATCCATGGAAACCCGCTGGCTTGAAGATTTCGTGAGCCTGGCCGAGACGCGCAGCTTCTCGCGCTCGGCGCAGTTGCGGCATGTCACGCAGTCGGCGTTCTCGCGGCGCATCCAGTCGCTGGAGGCCTGGGCGGGCACGGATCTGGTGGACCGCTCGTCCTACCCCACGCGGCTGACGCCGGCGGGCGAGGCCTTGCATGCGCAGGCACTCGACATCCTGACGGCCGTGCAGGGTGCCCGCAACAGCGCGCGCAGCCACCAGGCCAGCGGGCAGGATGTCATCGACTTCGCGGTGCCGCACACCCTGGCCTTCACCTTCTTCCCCCATTGGCTGATGGACCTGCGGCCGCGCTTCGGGGCGCTGAAGACGCGGCTCATCGCGCTGAACGTGCACGACGCCGCGATGCGCCTGACCGAGGGCGCGTGCGATCTGCTGATCGTTTTGCACCACGCCAGCCAGCCCTTGCAACTCAGCCCGGACCGCTTCGAGATGCTGAGTCTGGGTCACGAGACGCTGGCACCCTACGCCTGTGCCGACGCCGCGGGCCGTCCGCTGTTTCGCCTGCCCGTGCCGCCCGGCCGCAGTGCCCCGCTGCTGGCCTATGCCGAGGGCGCCTACATGGCGCGGATGGTGGAGTTGATCCTGCGCCAGGCCGGCGGCGCCAGCGGCCTGGAAGCCGTGCACGAAGCCGACATGGCCGAGGGCCTGAAGGCGATGGCGGTCGAAGGACACGGCCTGGCCTTCCTGCCCGCCAGTGCGGTGCGCAACGAATTGCGCGCCGGGCGCCTGGTGCCCGCCGCCGCTCCGGGCAGCTTCGAGGTGACGATGGAGATTCGCCTCTACCGCGAGCGGCCCGAGGCGGCGCGTCACACCAAGCCCCTGGCCGAGGCGTTGTGGGAGTTCCTGGAGGCGGGCGGCGCTTGAACCCGGTTGGTTTCAGTCGTGCAGCAGTTGGTCCACCAGGGCGCGCACCTCTGACATCAGCGGCACGGCTGACCGCCCGGTGAGGGTGGCCAGACCGAAGCGCGCGGTGGCGTTCATGGACGGCGTCAAGGCCAGCTCCTGCAGCCCGGGCGCGGCTGCGCGGATGGACAGCAGCACGGCGTCGGTTTGGCGCACCACGTCCACCAGGGTGGGGATTTCCTCGCAGCGCAGGGTGACGCACTGGCCTGGGTGGGCCTGCGGTCCGTAGCGCTCCACCAGCACGCGGGCCACCTCGTCGCTCAGCGGGATGGAGGCGATGGGGTAGGCCAGCAGGTCCTTGAACCTCAGCGGGCCCTTGCGCTGCGTCAGCGGGTGGCCGGGCCGGCACATGAAGGCGCCGCGCAACTCGCCCACCCGGGTTCGACACCAACTGCCTCTTTTGGCCTCTCCTTTGCGTGCGCGACCAATCAAATCAACAACTTACAGCAAGAGCGCCAGATTGTGTAGTGGCAAGCTATAGGTGAC
>JAJTDM010000169.1:2771-3438 GCA_021300575.1 Rubrivivax sp. | reverse complement strand
CCTTTCTTCTTTCGGCTTTGAAATCGAGGAGCTTCCACGTCATCATCCAAACACTAGTTTCCCTCCGACGCACACTATTATACACTATTATACACTATTATACACTATTATACATTATTATACACTATTATACACTATTATACACTATGATACACTGTTGTACACTATTATACACTATTATACACTATCATACACTATTATACACTATTATACACTATTATACACTATTTGATCGCCGAAGGCCTCGCCGTTACTAAACTCTTTGGCAGCGGCAGCGGCAGCCGCAGCGGCAGTGGCAGCGGCAGCGGCAGCGGTAGCGGCGGGGGAAGTGGCAGTGGCAGCGCAGCGGTGGCGGCGGCAGCAACGCAGGGCAGTGGCAGTGGAAGCGGCAGCGCAGCGCGGCGGCGGCAGTGGCAGCGCAGTGGACGAGGCGCAGCGGCGGCATGGCACACACTCGCACAAGGTGGCGGCGGCTGCCACGGCCATGCCCGCCGCCGTCGCGCTGCCAACGCGCTGCCCGCCACCACCGCCACCGCGCTTCCGGCGAGCTGCCGCTGACACGGTTGCCGCGCTGCCGCCGCGCTTTCCGCTGCGGAAATGCCGCTGATGACGCCGCGCAGCCGCCGCCGCCGCCGCCCCTCGCGCCGCCTCCACCACCGCCATTCTG
>JAJTDM010000169.1:0-2674 GCA_021300575.1 Rubrivivax sp. | reverse complement strand
GCCATATTGTCGCCGCCGCCGCCAACGCGCTGCCACGCTGCCGCCACCGCTGCCATTTTGCCGCCGCCGCCGCCGAAGCTTTTTTTTACGCTGCCGCCACCGCCGCCATATTGCTGCCGCCGCCGACGACGCGCTGCCACACTGCCAACGCCGCAAAGCTGCCGCCGCCGACGCGCCGCCGACAAGCTGCCGCCACCACCCTCGCGTTGTTGCGCTGCCACAACCGCCGCCGCTACCATCGCCCTCGCACCCGCAGGTACCACCAAGCTGCTGCAGTCACCGCTAAGCTGCCGCCGCCGACAACGCAGCCAAGCTGCCGCCGCCGCCGCCACCATCGCCCTCGCTCCCGCAAAGCTGCCGCCGCCGCCGCGCTGCCCCCTCTGCCGCAGCCAAGCTGCTGCCGCCGCCGACAACGCAGCCAAGCTGCCACCGCCGCCACCACCGCCCTCGCTCCCGCAAAGCTGCCGCCGACGCCGCGCTGCCCCCTCTGCCGCAGCCAAGCTGCTGCCACCACTGCTGCCGCCACCGCCATAGCCAAGCTGTCGCCGCCAATCCCAGCCGCAACCGACACCGCCAGCTGCCACCGTTGCCGCGCTGCCGCCGCCGCCATACTACCGCCACCGCCGTTGCCGCGCTGCCAACACCAGGGCGCTGCCGACGCCGCAGACAAGCTGCCGCCGCCAGTGCGGCGCCGCCACGCTGCCGCTGCCGCTGCCGCCACGCCGCTGCCGTCAAGCTGCCGCCGACGCTGTCAGCCGCCACCGACGCCGCTGCCGCCGCCACAGCCAAGCTGCCGCCGCCACTGCGACGCCGCCACTCTGCCACGGCTGCCGCCGCCGCCGCAGCAAAGCTGCCGCCGCCACTGCCAGCTGCCACCGACACCACCAGCTGCCACCGCCGCCGCGCTGCTGCCGCCGCCATACTACCGCCGCCGCCGTCACCGGGCTGCCAACACCACCACGCTGCCGACGCTGCAGCCAGCTGCCACGCTGCCGCTGCCGCCGCGCCGCCGTCAAGCTGCCGCCTCCGCTGTCAGCCGCCATCGCTGCTGCTGCCGCCGCCACAGCCAAGCTGCCGCCGCCACTGCGGCGCCGCCACGCTGCCAGCGCTGCCACCGCCGCCACCGCCGCCGCAGCCAAGCTGCTGCCGCCACTGCCAGCCGCAACCGACACCACCAGCTGTCACCGCCGCCGGGCTGCCGCCGCCACCATACTACCGCCATCGCCGTCGCCGGGCTGCCGACGCCACCGCGCTGCCGCCGCCACAGCCAAGCTGCCAAAGCCACTGCGGCGCCGCCTGATTTTAGTTGATTGTTGATTTTTGTCTATGCCCCAACCATCGCTGTCGCCGCCGCCGCCGCCACTGCCAGCCGCCACCGACACCGCCAGCTGCCACCGTCGCAGCGTGCCGCCGCCGCCATACTACCGCCGCCGCCGTGGCCGGGCTGCCAACACCACCACGCTGCCGACGCCGCAGCCAGCTGCCACGCTGCCGCTGCCGCTGCCGCTGCCGCCGCGCCGCCGTCAAGCTGCCGCCTCCGCTGTCAGCCGCCATCGACGCTGCTGCCGCCGCCACAGCCAAGCTGCCGCCGCCACTGCGGCGCCGCCACGAGCGCTGCCACCGCCGCCGCAGCCAAGCTGCCGCCGCCACTGCCAGCCGCCACTGACACCACCTCCAGCGGATGCACGTGACGACGCGACGTCAAAAACGACGGTGATACTTCGAAAATGCATGGCGGCAGCTGCAGACGATGGGGAGCGCGGCACTGGTGAGGGGTGATGGTGGCGCAGATGAGGGCTACGTGTGGATGCGGCGGCGACGGCTGGCGGCGGCTGGCGTGATGGTGGCGCAGATCAAGGGCTACGTGTGGATGCGGCGGCGACGGCTGGCGGCAGCTGGCGGCGGTAGGGGAAGGCGGTAAAGGCGGCGGGCGGCGGCGGGGGGAATATCTCTCAATGAGTATTGTTGAGGATTTTTTTTTGGTGAGGCCCTGTGCGCTGCTGCTGCAGCCTCACAGCGCTGCTGCTGCCACCTCTGCGCTACCGCTGCTGCCTCCGCTGCGCTGCCACTGCCGCCGCCGCGCTGTGCTGCCGCTGCCACCGCCACTGCATTTTGCTGATAGATTGTTGCGTTTCGAAGCCCGAGCCACCCCACCTGGAGACATTACATGTCTTCCCACGCGCCCTCTCAACAGAGGTGGACAGCATGACGCCTTCTAGATGCATTGAGCATCCAGTCGAGTGAGTTGGCAGTGGTGCCACGAGCACAACCAACGAAGTGTAGTGGCAGGAAGTTGTGGTGCACTCCACTCGTTCTCTTACACTATTTTACACTTTTTTACACTATTATACCCTATTATACACTATTATACACTATTATACACTATGATACACTGTTGTACACTATTATACACTATTATACACTATTATACACTATTATACACTATTATACACTATTGTACACTGTCCCGTCGGAGGGAAACTAGTGTTTGGATGATGTGGGGAAGCTCATTGACTTCAACGCTGAATCAAGAAAGGAGAAATTGACGAGAAAGCTTCTGATTTCTTGTTTAGTACAAATAAATCTTCTCTGCTTCGCAAATTACAAGAAGCTGAATCAAGAAAGAAGAAATAGACGAGAGAGCTTCTGAGAAGGCTTCTCATCCTTCTTGATC
>JAJTDM010000055.1 GCA_021300575.1 Rubrivivax sp. | reverse complement strand
GGAGATGACGCGTCACGTCTACCTGGCGCTGATGAACGCCGGCCAGGACCTGGGCCTGCGCGACGCCGGCTACTACGCGCTGGACGCCCTGCGCATCGAGGCCGGGCGCCGCGCATGGGGGGCTGAGCTGGGGCCGGACGAGACCCCCTTCGTGGCCGGACTGGCCTATGCGATCAGCTTGGACAAGCCGGGTTTCATCGGCCGCGAGGCCCTGCTCGCGGCGCGCGGCCAGCCGCTGCGCAAGAAGCTGATGGCGTTCCTCGTGAACGATCCCGCCCACTATCTGTGGGGGGGCGAGAGCATCGTGCTCGACGGGCGGCCGGTGGGCGAGGTGTCATCTGGCGGCTGGAGCCTGCAGGCCGGGGCCTGCATGGCGCTGGGCTATGTGCGTGGCGAGGCCGCGGCGGCGGTGCAGGAAGGCACGGCGGTGCACATCGACCTCTGGGGCCAGCCGGTGGCGGCCACGGCACGGCGGGTGTAGGACGGGACTAAGGTGGGAGTACGGCGGGTGTGCGGCGGGTCTGCGGCGGGTCTGCGGCGGGTGTGCGCAGGCTGCACTTCGGCTGCAGCGATGGTGGGCGTGCGGTCGGGTTGCGGTCGGGGCTTCAGGCCCGGACAAGAGCGGGGCACGTTGCAGCACGCTGGATCAGCGGCGCGATGACCGGATTCGGCCGGTAAACCGCCACGCCTTTCAGGCCATGCCACCACGCATGACGCAGCAGGCGGTCCACCAGGGCCGGGGTGGCGTCAGGGGGCAGCAGCACGGTCTTGCTGATGGCGGCGTCGATGAAGGGCGCCACCGCTTCGGCCATGGCCAGTTGGCGCAGCGGCGAGATGTCATCGGCGGTCAGAAAGGCAGCGGGCAGCGCAACGGTGTTGTCGTCGTCTTTGTGGTTGGCATCAGCGTCGGCGTTGGCTTCGGCTTCGGCTTCGCCGTCTGGTGAAGCCCGGCGGCCTGCAGGGCTGGCTTGCTGGGCCCGGTACAGGCGCCAGGCATGGTTTGCGAAGGCCAAGGGTTCGACGCTGCCGTCACTGCGGTGCACGGGGCGCACGGTCTGCCAAGCCCATGCCGGCTCGATCCCGCTGACCACGTTGTCGGCCATGGCCAGGCTGATGCTGCCGGCCGGAGCCACCGACAGGAGGTGGGAGTTGCGCAGCCCGTGCCGGGCGATGGCTTGCTGCAGGCCCGCGGGCAGGCGGCTGGCGAAGCCCGGCGGTGCCAGGTGCTTCGCGGCATCGAAGCACGGGAAGCAGCCCCGCTCCCGCGCCAGGTCCACGGAAGCCTGCACGGCGCTGTCGCGCAGCAGGCGCGCAATGTGAGCCGCCTGGGCGCGGCCCTCGGCCCGGTCGTAGCGCAGGCCCAGCATCATCAGCGCATCGGCCAGCCCAGTGAAGCCCAGTCCGATGCGGCGGGTCTGCAGGGCCTCCAGACGCTGCTCTTGCAGCGGCCAGCCGGTCAGATCGATCACGTTGTCGAGCATGCGCACGGCGGTGGTCGCCAGGGCGGACAAGCCGGCATCGTCGAAGTGCGCCCTGTCAGTGAACGGCTGCCGCACCAGCCGCGACAGGTCGATGGAGCCCAGGCAGCAACTGCCGTGCGCCGGCAGGGGCTGCTCGCCGCAAGGGTTGGTGGCGCACAGGGTCTCGCGCCAGGCCAGGCTGTTGTCCCGGTTCAGGGTGTCCAGGAACAGCACCCCGGGCTCGCCGTGGTGCCAGGCCGCGTGCACCAGGTGCTGCCAGCGCGCGCTGGCGCCGGGGTCGCCGGTGTCCACCTGCCGCATGAAGGCGTCGGTCAGCCCGACCGAGAGGTTGAAGTGCGTGAGCCTGCCGGCCGCCTTCGCGTCGATGAACGCGCCCAGGTCGGGGTGGTCCACGTGCAGCACCCCCATCAAGGTGCCCGGGCGTGCACCTTCGTGGGCTGGAGGGCGGTGGCGCTCGGGTTCAGGCTCCGCGTCCCGATATCGCGAAGCATCGGTATCGCAACGCCCGATGCGGTTCCCGGTACAGGCCTGCGCGGCGCGTTCGAAGGCATGCAGCGCCGGCAGCACCTGGCCTGAGGCCAGTGCGGAGAAGTCCAGGCCCACGCCGCCGCCCAGCGCCAGCGTGCGTGCGGTCTGCGCCAGGGCTTCGGCCAGCGTCGGCAGGCCGGTGTCAAGCGCGCCGCCGGCGGCCCCCAGGGGCTGCACATAACAGTTGATCAGGGGCCGCGCGGGCGACAGGCCCGCACCGGCCAGGATGCGGCCGGCGGGAATGAAGCCCGCCTGCAGTGCCTGCTCGAAACGCTCGGCCCAGTGCGGTCGCTCGCCCGGCGCTTCAGCCTGGACCAGCGCCCGCGCCACCCGCCGGGTCACATCCGCAGGCGTGAACTCCCCAGCGGCGGCGTACTTGTAGCGCAGCACGGCCAAGCTGGCCGCCTGGGGTGGGAGCGGACCCCAGGCAGACGCGTGATCCTCACGGCCTTGCACAGTGCACATCCGCTATCCTTCTGAGGATGTTCAGTCGCCGCTTCCAGCGTCCGGTCATCATCACTCGCCATGCGGCCGAACGGATGATGGCGCGCAACGTGACACATGACGAGGTCTTGCGGATTGTCGATACAGGCCTTGTTCGCTACAGCGATTCGATTCGACTCTGGGCATGGCTCGAAGTGCCGGGACGTGATGACAATCTCCTGTGCCTGGCGCTGGTATTGGAAGATGCCGTTGTGGTCAAGACGGTGATGCACCACTGGGAGGTGATGGAATGAGCGTGAAGACCACCTATTTCGATGATGAAGACACCTTGGTCATCCGTCTTTCGGACAAGCCCATCGTGCGCGAGGTCTCGCAGGACTGGAACACCCATGTCAGCTTTGCCGCGGATGGGTCTGTCGTGGAAACGGTCATCCTGGAGGCGGCTCGAGTTGGCGCCTGGCCGCTGAGGATCGAGCATCGGGACGCGGCTTGAGGTCGCGTGGCGCCCGCCTGGGCCCCCGAGCTTTCCACTACCGCTTTCTCAACCCCAGCACCATCACCGCGCCCACCACCAGCAGCGCGCCCAGCCACTGCACGGGCGCCATGGCCTGGCCGAGGATGGGCCAGGCCAGCAGCAGGGCGGCCACGGGTTCCACGTTCATGATGGGTGAACTGCCCACCACGCCCAGCTTGGGCAGCAGCGTGAACATCACGGTGAAGCCGGTGCCATACAGCACGGTCAGCGCCGCCAGGCCCCACCAGCCCGCCGGTGCGTTGGGCAGGTGCAGCCCCGTCTGCGTGCCCGCCACGGCGAAGGTCAGCACGGCCACGATGCCCATGCTCAGCGCCGAGCGGAAGCGGCCGTCCAGCACCGCCACCTCGTGCTGCGTCAGCACCAGGATGAGGCCGAAGGTGGCCGCCGCCGCCGTGGCGAACGCCGCGCCCGCCCCAATGCTTGCCCATTGCCTCTGCGCGCCCAGCCCCGAGGCGGCGCCCACCACGTCCAGCGCCAGCGCCAGGCCGAACAGGATCACCGGCATGGCCACCAGCACCGCGCGTTCGGGCCGGTGCCGGTACAGGGCCCAGGCCCAGAAGGCTGCCCACAGCGGGTAGGCGTTGAAGGCCAGCAACGCCAGACCCACGGGCAGGCGCGCCACCGAGGAATACAGCCACGCGCTCTGCAGGGCCACCAGGGTGCCGATCAGGCCCATCATCAGTGCGTGCCGACGTGTCATCTGCACCTTCACGCGCAATGCCACCACGATCAGCGCCACCACCCCGGCCGTCACCGCACTGCGCACCGCCACGGCGGTGATGACGTCCACGCCATGGTCCATGGCAATCCGCGCGGCCACATGATTGCCGGCCATCATGCAGGCCAGCAGCAGCAAGGTGGCGAAGGCCTGGGGCGACAGGGCGGCGGTCTTGGCGCTGGGTGAACTCATGGGCCCAGCTTACGCGATGCAGGGTGGCCGGCAAGGCCCTGCCTGCAGGGCCAGATCAGGCATGGGTGGCCCGGGCTTGCCCAGGAGGGGTGCATGCATGGCAGCAGCAGGCGCCACGCGTACAGTTGGCAGGGCCTCGGGTGCGGGACCGATCCACCTCCGCGATCCGGGATCCGCCCCTGTCTTGATGGAACCTCCGAACATGCACGCCAGCGACTTTCAGACCCTGCTCTACGCCGTGGACGACGGCGTGGCCACGCTCACCCTGAACCGTCCGGACAAGCTCAACGCTTTCACGGCGCAGATGCGCGACGAGCTGATCGCGGCCTTCGACCGGACGGACGCGGACGACGCAGTGCGCGCGGTGGTGGTCACGGGCGCCGGGCGCGCGTTTTGCGCCGGCGCCGACCTGGCAGAAGGGGGCAACACCTTCGACTACGCCAGGCGCCAGGACCCGCGGCGCGAGGCCACCATGGCCGGCGACGTGTACCGCGATGGCGGCGGGCAGGTGACGCTGCGCATCTTCCGCAGCCTGAAGCCCGTCATCGGGGCGATCAACGGGGCCGCGGTGGGCATCGGGGCCACCGTGCAGCTGCCCATGGACGTGCGTATCGCCTCCACGCAGGCCCGCTTCGGCTTCGTGTTCACGCGCCGAGGCATCACCCCGGAGGCGGCCTCGTCCTGGTTTTTGCCGCGGCTGGTGGGCATGCAGACCGCGCTGGAGTGGTGCATCAGCGGCCGGGTGTTCGCGGTCGACGAAGCGCTGGCGCGCGGCCTGGTGCGCTCGGTGCACGAACCGGCCGATCTGCTGGCCGCTGCCCAGACCCTGGCGCGTGAGATGACGCGCCACAGCGCTCCAGTGTCCGTGGCGCTCACGCGGCAGCTCATGTGGCGCATGGCGGGTGCCGCCCACCCCATGGACGCGCACCGCCTGGACAGCCGCGCCATCCAGTCGCGCGGGCAGTCGCAGGATGTGCGCGAAGGGGTGGGCGCTTTCCTGGAAAAGCGCGAGGCCCTCTGGCCCGACCGTGTCAGCGCCGACCTGCCGGGCTTCTTCGACTGGCGGGGTGAGCCGCCGTTTGGTTGACCGAGAGCGGGCTGTGGGCAGCCCATGACCCCACAGTGCAGGGTTTAAGGTGGTGCGCCCGCCGAGTAGGCGTAGTACTCGACGCCCAGGTCCTGCATCTGGGGGTCGTTCTGCCGCCCACGGTGGCTGACCGTGAAGCCGCTGCGCTGTATCTCGGGCAGCAGCTGGGCTTGGGCCGTGCCGGAATGCAGGGCTCGGTACTGCGCCTGGTCCAGGTCCACCGCGCCCTCCAGCACTGCTTCCATGCGGGTTCTGGCTGCTGCGGCGTGCCAGCCCGGTACCACCCGCGCGCGCAGCACCTCCGAGGCATCGCCGCTGCCATAGCCCACCAGCAGCAGGTCGCGCCCGTCCAGGGGTGTGCCCGTCAGGGCAGCCTCCTCAAGGCCGGCCGCCAGCCAGGCGGGCAGGGCGGCGGCGTACAGGTTGCCCAACTCGGCCGCCACATCCTGGCCCAGCGTCATCTTGTCATCCACTACCTGCCGATGCTTGGGTGAGGCACGAAAGGCTTGCGCCAGGCGGTTGGTCAAGGGCCAGATCTCGCTGACCAGATCCCCTGCCAGCGCGCGTTCCAGTAAACGTGGAGAGGTCTCCATTTCCAGCTGCACTTCGTCCAGCGCGACGCCCGCAGTCGCGCACAGGCTCTGCAGTTCGCTGCGGGCCGATGCGCCGTCCGCAAACAGGGCTGCGAGGTAGGCCCAGGCCCAGGCGGTGGCGGGCATGCGCCGGTAGGGGCGGTGCATGAACACGGCACCCAACTCGCGGATGTAGGCAGACCGACTGCCCTGCACCTGCCGGCCGAAATAGGTGCCCAGGGACGCGAGCGTCGCGTCGGTATAGCAGGCAGTGGAGTACTTGCCGTTGAAGACCGGGAAGTCGCGCGGCCTGCCGTCCGCACCGATGTCCTGGCCGCAATAGCGCGCAAAGGGTTTCCTGAAGTCCAGGGCCCGGTAGGCGCTGGCGCTGGCGCTGCTGCGCAGGTCCACCTCCAGCAATCTGGGAGACTCCTCCAGCAGCATGGCCACCGCGCCCGCGCCCTGGGTCGGCTCGCCGGAGCTGTTCTGGGCGTACTCCGCCACGTCGGCGGCCACCACCAGCGCCTGTCGGCCTGCGCCGTCCAGGCCGAGGTAGCGCAGCCCGCCCTTCAAGCCGTAGAGGCCACCCAGGCAGGCCTGCTTGAACTCCGGTGCCTCGATCTGGCGCGACAAGGTGGGCAAACCCCGCGCTGCCAGCGCCTGATCGAGCATGCCGCGCACGACCACCGCGGCAGAAGTGGCGTTGTCGGTGCCTGACTCCGTGCCCACTGCCAGGAAGCCCACCCGTTTGGGGTCGACATCGTGATCCAGGATGAGCTTCAGCGCGGCGTTGGCGGCCATGGTGTAAACGCTGTCCAGAGGGCCTGGCATTCGAAAGCCGGTGCCCACCACGCTGCGGGTCTTGTCCCAGGATGATGAGGTCCAGGAGCACCAGTCCTTGAGGCTGACGCGATACGGCGGGACGTACGCTGACATTCCGCTGATGCCCAGGTTCATGCCTGCCGACATGTTGCCCTCACTTGGACAATCGTCTGACCAAGGCATCGTGATGAGCGTGCGGCCTTGAACTTCTGGGTACAGGAGCTTGTCTGCATGGTGAATGTCGCCGCGTTCCGGGCTTGACATTGCGCCATGCGCTAGGCGCCTCGGGCTGCGCAAACTCAACGGCTGCGCATTGGCGTGACGGTCGGCTATCTTCTGTCGTCTGCCTGCAGCCAGGCCGCCAGGTGCCCGCCGGTTCAGGCGCTGTCCACCGCCCGTTGGCGGGCCTCGTGCAGCGCGGCCAGGGAGATCTTGCGCACCTCCACCTTGCTCAACTCGATGTGGGCCTTGAGCAGCGCTCGGGCCGGCTCGGCCTTGCGCTGGATGATCTGGCGCAGGATCTTGGCGTGCTCGGCATACGTGGCCTCGATGCGGTCGGGCCGCGTGAAGTCCAGGCGCCGCACCACGCGGATGCGTTCGGTGACGTCCCAGTGCACGCGGGCCAGTTCCTCGTTGCCTGTGGCACGCGCCAGGGTGGCATGGAACTGCTCGTCCAGTTCGCCTACGGCACGCGCATCGGTCAGGCGCTCACCGGCTGGCACCAGCCACACGGCCTTCAGGGCGTCGAGCTCGGGTGACGGCGTGGTGAGGTGGGCCAGGCGGTCGATGCTGGCCTGCTCCAGCACGATGCGCAGGTCATAGAGTTGGTCCAGCCGCGTGAAATCGATGGGCCGTACGTACCAGCCACTCTTGCTCTCCACTTCCAGCAGCCCTTCGTTGCGCAGGCGGAACAGCGCTTCGCGCACCGGCGTGCGGCTCACACCCAGACGACGCCCGATCTCGAGCTCCGAGAAGCGGTCACCCGGCACGAGGCGGAATTCGTGCATCTGCGCCTTGAGCTCCTGGTAGACCTGCTCGGCCAGGTTGGCGCGAGGCGGGGCGGCTGCGCTGATCGCAGAGGCCAGGTGCAAGGTGGTGCCGCGTGTCATGGCAGGTTCAAGGCATGGGGGCGTTCACCGCCGGGATGGCCCGAGGGAAATGGCAGGCCACCTGATGAACGCCCGGCAGTATCTCAGCCTGCCCGATGCTGGATGCCGCGGCCAGCGGATGCAACTGCGGCCCCTCGCGCAGGCAGCGGTCCTGGGCTGAGGGACAGCGGCTCTGGAAGCGGCACACCTCGTGCGGAGGGTCGATGGGGCTGGTGATCTCGCCTTCCAGCCGCACGCGCGGGCCCTGGCCCGGAATGGCCGACACCAGCGCCCGGGTGTAGGGGTGGGCGGGGTGGGCGAAGACCTCGGCCGAGGCCCCCACCTCCACCATCCGCCCCAGGTACATGACGGCCACGCGGTCGGTCAGCAGCCGCACCACGTTCAGGTCGTGCGAGACGAAGATCGTCGACAGCCCCAGCTCGCGGCGCAGGCGGTCCAGCAACTGCAGCACCACGGCCTGCACCGACACATCCAGGGCCGCTGTAGGCTCGTCCAGGATCAGCAGGCGCGGCTTCGGGGCCAGCGCCCGGGCGATGCCCACCCGCGCCTTCTGCCCGCCCGAGAGCTGGTGCGGATAGCGCGACAGCAGCTCACCCGGCAGGCCCACCTGCGCGGCCACTTCGTCCACCCGCGCCTGCGCGGCGCCCGCGTCCATGCCGGCCAGCAGACGGCAGGGCTCGGCAATGGTGTCGCGCGCCGTGTAGCGCGGGTTCAGGCTGTCGGTCGGGTCCTGGAACACCATCTGGATGGCGGCGCGCTGGGGCGTGCGGGCAAAGCTGCGGGCCGGCAGCGCGGCCAGATCCTGTCCCTCGAAGACGATGCGGCCCTCGGTCGGGTCCAGCAGCCGTGTGAGCAGCCTCACCAGCGTGGACTTCCCGCAGCCCGATTCCCCCACCAGTCCCAGGCTCTCGCCCGGCGCGAGGTCAAAGGACACATCGTCCACCGCGTGCAGGAACGAGCCGCGACGGCCGCTGACCGGGAAGCGCTTGTGCAGCCGCTCGACCTGCAGCAGCGGCCGAACGGTGGCCAGCATCGGGTGGTGCGGGTCAGTCTGCGGCATTGTGGGCCCCTCCCGCGTCACCGGTCCGCGCGGCGGCGGTCCCGGGCACGTTTTCGCCGAGTGGGTGCCAGCAGGCCACAGCGTGGTCCTGCGTCGCTTCCAACCTGGGCATCACGGTGCGGCAGTGCTCGTCGGCGCGCTCACATCGCTCAGCGAAACGGCAGGCCGGCAGGTTGCCGCGCCGCAGGTCCGGCAACTGGCCTGGCACAGGTGCCAGCGTCTGCAGTACCGTGCGGGGGCCGGGCGTGGACGACATCAGCCGGGCCGTGTAGGGGTGACGGGGGGCCGCGAACAGACGCGCCGTCGGGGCCGATTCGACGGCGTGGCCGGCGTGCATCACCACGATGCGGTCGCAGTAGTCGGCCGCCAGTGCGAGATCGTGCGTGATGAACAGCGTGGCCATCTGGCGCTCGCGCGCCAGGGTGGTGATCAGGTCCATCACGGCGGCCTGCGTGGTGACGTCCAGGCCGGTGGTGGGCTCGTCGGCAATCAGCAGGCTGGGCCGGCAGGCCAGGGCGATGGCGATCATGACCCGCTGGCACATGCCGCCGGACAGCTCGAAAGGGTAGGCCCGGGCGCGGCGTTCGGGGTCCGCGATCGCCACCTCGCGCAGGGCCTGCACCGCTCTCTCGCGCCAGCCCAGCGCCAGGTCCGGGCCCGTGTGGCCGCGCACCGCCACCGCGTGGCGCCTCAGCACGTCTTCGATCTGCAGCCCCACCGGGCGGATCGGGTTCAGTGCCGTGCGCGGGCTCTGGAAGATCATGGAAATCTCCCGTCCCCGCAGGTCGGCCAGCGTTCCCTCGCTCGCTTTCAGAAGGTCCACGCCGCCGAAGTGAGCGCTGCCGCCCGTCACGCGCGCCGCAGCGTCGCTGATGCCCAGCATGGCGTAGCTCAGCACCGACTTGCCCGAGCCTGACTCTCCCACCAGCCCGACGATCTCGCCCTTGTGCAACTGCAGGTTTACATCCTGCAGGGCGCGCACCGTACCGCTGCGGGTGCGGAACTCCAGGCTGAAGTCCCGCACCTCCAGCAGCGGAGGTTGCCGGGAAACGGGGCTCGGTGTCATGTACGCCTCCGGGGGTCCAGCAGGTCGCGCAGCGCATCGCCCAGCAGGTTGAAGGAGAACACCGCCAGCATCAGCACCGCCCCAGGAAAGAAGCTCACCCACCACTCACCCGAAACAATGAACTGCGCGCCCTCGGCCACCAGGATGCCCCACTCTGGCGTGGGCGGGCGCACTCCCAGGCCGATGAAGCTCAAACCCGCCGCGTTCAGGATGGCCCAGCCCAGGTTCAGGCTCACCTGCACCATGGCCGGCGGCAGGATATTCGGGAACAGGTGCACCGCCAGGATGCGCAGGTCGGTGTTGCCGCTCAGCCGCGCCGCCTCCACGAAGCCGGCGTTGCGTCGCACGTTGGTTTCGGCCCGGGCCACGCGCACGTAGAAGGGCAGGTTGATGATGGCCGTGGCCAGCACGATGTTGCCCACCGTGTTGCCCAGCGCTGCCACGATGCCCATGGCCAGCACGAACAGCGGAAAGGCCATGATGGTGTCGGACAGCCGCGTCACGGCTGCATCCCACCAGCCCCCGAAGAAGCCCGCCGCCAGCCCCAAGGGAAGTCCCACCACGAAGGACAGGCCCACCGCCGCCACCGCGATGCCCAGGTCCAGCCGCGTGGCCACCACGGTACGCGAGAAGATGTCCCGGCCTACGGCATCGGTGCCGAACCAGTGCGCCGCCGAAGGCGGCTGCAGTGCAGCGCCGGCGTTGGTAGCCAAGGGGTCATAGGGCACCAATGCGGGACCCACCAGCGCCGTCAGGATGAAGAGCGCGAACAACAGGGTGGCGGTCAACGTCACGGGGTTGTCCGACAGCACATGGCGGGCATGTTGCCAGGCCGTGGGCGGCGAAGGGGTGGCGCTGGCGTCGGCGGCGGCTGGGCTGGGGGCGGTGGTGGTCACGGGCACAGGTGTCCGGTTCAATGTTCGAGGCTCATGCGCGGATCGATCAGCGTGTAAAGCACGTCCACGAAGAGGTTCAGCGCCACGAAGAGCACGCCCATGGCGAGCACGAAGCCCTGCACCGGGGCGTAGTCGCTGGCGGTCAGCGCGTCGATGGCGTAGCTGCCCACGCCCGGCCAGCCGAAGACCTTTTCCACCACCACACTGGAGCCCAGCATGAAGCCGAACACCATGCCCAGGGTGGTCACCACGGGCAGCAGCGCATTGCGCAGGGCGTAGCGCACGCGCACCGTGGTGGCCGAAAGGCCGCTGGCGCGCGCGGTGCGCACGAAGTCGGAGCTCAGCACTTGCAGCATCGAGCCGCGCGTCATGCGGGCAATCGGTGCCAGCACGAAGATCGCCATGGTGAGCGTGGGCAGGATGAGTTGCTTGAGGCTTGCCCACCACAGACCCGGGTCGCCTGCCAGCGCGGCATCCACCAGGAAAAACCCCGTCACCGTGGGCGGCGGGGAGAAGACGGCATCCAGCCTCCCCATGGGTGGGGGCGCCCAGCCGAGCAGGAAGTAGAAGACGTAGGCCAGCAGCAGACCGGTGAAGAAGGTGGGCAACGAGACCCCCATCGTCGTCACCACACGGCACAGCTGGTCGATCCAGCTGCCCGGGTGCGTGGCTGCCATCACGCCCAGCGGAATGGCTACCACGCAAGCCAGCACCAGCGCGATCAGCACCAGTTCGAGGGAAGCCGGCAGGCGGGTGAGCAGCTCCTGCAGCACCGGCTGCCCGGTGGTGAGCGAGAGGCCTAGATCTCCCCGTGCCAGCCCTTGCAGGTACAGCAGGAACTGCTCGGGCCAGGAGCGGTCCAGCCCCAGCTCGCGCCGGATCTGGTCGACAGCCTCCTGCGTGGCTGCACCACCCGCGAAGTAGGCGGCCGGGTCACCGGGCAGCGCGCGTGTGAGCACGAAAGTGATGATCACCACGCCCAACAGGTTGGGCAGCGCAGCCAGCGCTCGTTTGAGGATCAGACGCAACATCATGGAGCTCCGGCGGGGTTCATCAGGCTTCCTGGCGCGGTGCGCCCGGCCGCAGCGCCTCCAGCACAGCCTCCAGCGGCGCTGCCCAGCCCACGATGCCCCCTTGCGCCACGATCATCTCGAGAGTGGCGGCCTTGAACTCGGGGAAGTAGCTGGCCGTGGCCTCTTCCACCAGCAGGCTGTCGTAGCCGCGGTCGTTGGCCTCGCGCATGGTGGTCTGCACGCAGACCTCGGTGGTGACGCCCGCAAACACCAGATGCGTGACCCCCAGGCCCTGCAGGGTGGCCTGCAGGTCGGTACCGTGGAAGGCCCCCTTGCCGGGCTTGTCGATCACGATCTCTCCGGGCAGCGGAGCGAGCTCGGGCACGATCTCGCAGCCGGGTTCGCCACGCACCAGCAACCGTCCCATGGGCCCGGGGTCGCCAATGCGCAGGCTGGGCTGGCCGCGCTCGCGCTTGGCAGGCGGACAGTCCGACAGGTCCGGCAGGTGAGATTCGCGCGTGTGCACGACTGGCCAGCCTCGCTCGCGCCATGCCAGCAGCAGCGCCTGCGCCGGAGCCACGGCGGCGCGCAGCAGCGACACGTCATTGCCCAGCGACTCGCCGAAGCCGCCAGGCTCGATGAAATCGCGCTGCATGTCGATGACGATGAGCGCGGCGCGCCCGGGCGGCAGTGCAAAGGCGAAGGGGCGCGCGGGGATGGTCAGGGGGGCGGTCATGGGGGTGTTGATGGGGATGCTGACGGGGGCGTTCATGGGGCTGCCTCGCTGCGGGTTTGCGGCAGGTTGCGCGCGGCTTCGGTGGTGCCGGTGTCGGCTCCAGTGCCCGCGACGCCGCCCCCCATGAAGCGGCCGATCTCCAGCCGGTCACCGTCCTGCGCACGGCAGGCGTGCACGATGCGGCCGTGGCTCATCACCACGATGCGGTCGGCCAGTTGCAGCAGTTCGTCCAGGTCCTCGCCCACCATGAGCACCGCCGCGCCGCGGGCGCGGGCCTCGCGCAGCCGCTGGTGCACCTCGGCCACGGCGGTGAAGTCCAGGCCGAAGCTCGGGTTGCTGACCAGCAGCAGGCTGGCGTCGTCCGCGAGTTCGCGCGCCAGCACGGCGCGCTGCACGTTGCCGCCGGACAAGGAGCTGATCGGCGACTGCTCGCTGCGCGTGCGCACCCGGAAGGCCTGCACCAGTTCGCGTGCGCGCTGGCGCACAGCCCCCTTGCGGCGCCAGCCGGCCCAGGCGAACGGGGCCTCGTCGAAGCGGCGCAGCGCCATGTTCTCGGCCACGCTCATGCCCGGCACGCAGGCGTTGTGCAAGGGTTCCTCTGGCAGGCTGCGCACCCGCAGGGCACGATTCTGCGTGCGGGTGGCGGCGTAGGGGTGGCCGTCCACCTGGACACGTCCGGCCAGGCGCTCGCGCTGGCCCACCAGTGCCTGCATCATCTCGCGCTGGCCGTTGCCCGACACGCCGGCCACACCGACGATCTCGCCCGTGCGCACCTCCAGGTCCAGACCGTCCACGGCCATGTCGCCACGATCTCCCGCCACGCGCAAGCCGCTCACGGCCAGCCGCACCGCGCCCGGTGCTGCGGTCGGGCCGGCATCTGTGGGGGGTGACGAGCCTGGGGGGAGTGACAGGTCCGGTACGTCAGCAGATCGGGGCAGGGGCTCAGCTCCCACCCCGCTTGCCCCGTCCGACACCATCATGTCCGCCAGCACCGCGGCCGCCACGCCTGCGGCCGACAGGCTGCCCACCAGGCGGCCCCGCCGCAGCACGCTCACGTCATCGGCAAAGTCCGTGACCTCGCGGAACTTGTGCGTGATCAGCACCACCGTGCAGGCGCCGGTGTGGGCACGCGCCCGCAGCGCGCCCAGCACCTCATCGGCCTCCTGCGGCGTGAGCACGGAGGTGGGTTCGTCCAGCACCAGCAGGCGCGGGCGCAGGAAGAGCTGCTTCAGGATCTCCAGCTTCTGCTTTTCGCCGGCTGACAGCTGCTGCGGCGTGGCGTCCAGGTTCAGCCGGAACGGGGCGGTGGCCATGAAGGCCTGCAGCTCGGCCCGCACGCGTTTCCAGGGCACGATGGCCGGCAGCCGGCCGCGGGCCAGCAGCAGGTTTTCCGCCACCGTCATGCCCGGCACGACGGTGAAGTGCTGATAGACCATGCCGATGCCCAGCGCGCGCGCGTCGGCCGGGCTGCGGATGTCCTGCTCGCGCCCGTCCACCATCAGCGCACCGTCGTCGGCGCGGTGATAGCCCGCCAGGCACTTCACCAGCGTGCTCTTGCCCGCGCCGTTCTCGCCCAGCAGGGCGTGCACGGTGCCCGGCCGTACGGCCAGCGACACCGCGTCCAGCGCGGTGAAGGCGCCGAAGCGCTTGCTCAGCCGGTAGGTCTCGAAGCCCAGGGCCGCCTGCCCGGCCGGATCGATGGGTGGTTTCATGGACGGGTCATGGGTGGTCGGTGCCCGTGGTCGCACGTCTTGCCACTCAGGCGCTCGCGACAGACAGGGCAGGCGCTGCCGCGGCCATGCTGCCGATCGCCTCGATGACGGCCTGCGACGTCGACACCGCGCCGAACACGCCACCCTGCATGGTCACCATCTTCAGCGCGGCCAGGTGGTTGCCCAGGTCGGTGGCACCGGTGCAGTCCTCCAGCACCAGGCACTCGAAGCCGCGGTCATTGGCCTCGCGCATGGTGGTGTGCACGCACACATCGGTGGTGATGCCGGTCAGCACCAGGTTGCGGATGCCGCGCGTGCGCAGGATCAGCTCCAGGTCCGTGGCGCAGAAGCTGCCCTTGCCCGGCTTGTCGATCACGGTTTCGCCCGCCAGCGGGGCCAGTTCGGGAATGATTTCCCAGCCCGGCTCGCCCCGCACCAGGATGCGGCCGCAGGGCCCGGGGTCGCCGATGCCCGCCCCGATCTGCTGCGAGCGCCAGCGCTTGTTGGCCGGCAGGTCCGAGAGGTCCGGCCGGTGCCCTTCGCGGGTGTGGAGGATGTGAAAGCCGCCCGAGCGCATGGCGGCCAGCAGGCGGCGGATCGGCTCGATGGGTGCGCGCGTCAGCGACAGGTCGTAGCCCATCTTGTCCACGTAGCCGCCGATGCCGCAGAAGTCGGTCTGCATGTCGATGATGACGAGCGCGGTGTTGTCCGGGCGCAGGTCGCCGTCGAAGGGCCACCGGTAGGGGGTGCTGGCAACCGTCGTCATGGTCATGCCTCGTCCAGCAGGTTGGCCTCGGCACCCTGGTATTGGCGCGTGGGCGCGGCAAAGCCGCAGGGCGTGCCGTCGCGCACCTGCACGCTGGCGTCCCAGGGCAGGCGGTAGCGGCCTGCCACCATGTCCTGCATGAAGGTGTAGGGGCAGTCCTGCGCACCGCCCTTCACGGCCACGTAGCCGCGGTGGTAGAGCTGGTAGGGGTTGTTCTCCACGCCCCACAGCGCGCGGGCCTCGCGCACCAGGTCGGGCCGCAGCTCGGCGGTGATGATCTCGTCGGGGCGGTTGCCGCCCTGCACCATCACCGTGCCGTCGAAGTCGCAGAACATGCCTTCGCCCATGGAGTCGAAGCTGCCGTCGCTGCCGCACAGGCACACGCTGGCGGTCTGAGCCAGGTTCTGGAAGGCGTTGGCCTGGTTGGTGATCTTCCAGGCATGGCGGATGGGCGCCGTGTAGCCGGCCGTGCGCAGGATGATCTCCGCGCCCTTGTAGGCGGCCTCGCGTGCCATCTCGGGGAACATGCCGTCGTGGCAGATGATGAGCGCGAGTCTGCTGCCGTTGGGCCCGTCGCACACCGGCACGCCCATGTTGCCCGGCTCCCAGGCCTCCACCGGCACCCAGGGGTGCAGCTTGCGGTAGTACAGGCGCAGTTCGCCCTGGTCGTCGATGATGAGGCCGGTGTTGTAGGGGTTGCCTTGCGGGTTGAATTCCATGATGGAGAAGCAACCCCAGATGCGGTGCTCGATGCAGGCCTGGCGGAACATCGCCACCTCCGGCCCGTCCAGCCTGCACATCAGTTCCGGCGCCGTGCTCATGGAGAGACCGTGCAGCGCGTACTCGGGGAAGACCACCAGGTCCATGGTGCCCAGGTTGCGCCGGGCCTTGCCCACCATCCACACGATGCGCTCGGCCTGCGCCTTCAACTGCGCCGGCGTCTCCACCACCGGCAGTTGCAGCTGCACCAGGCCCACCACCACGCCGTGGGGGGATTTGTTGAGTCCGCCGAGTCCGTTCATGGGTCCGAATCCTTGATGGGGTGAATGAGGCTGTGGGGGCGCGAGGGGTCGGGCTGCAGCGGAACGGTGTCAGTCCGCGTCAGCGGCTGACCGTCAACTCCATCGGGGCGCCTTGCAGGCTGCGCCGCGGAGAACAGGTCCACACCAGGATGGCCAGGGTCAGCACGTAGGGCGCCGCGTTGAAGAGGTAGTAGCCGCCGCTGACCCCCACCGACTGCAGGGCGGGGCCCAGCGCGCCAGCGCCGCCGAACAGCAGGGCTGCGCCCAGGCAGCGCAGCGGGTGCCAGCGCGCGAAGATCACCAGCGCCACGGCAATCAGCCCCTGTCCGCTGGACAGGCCCTCGTTCCAGCTGCCGGGGTAGTACAGCGACAGGCAGGCCCCGCCCAGCCCGGCGATGAAGCCGCCCGCGGTGGTGGCGGCGATGCGCACGCGGTTCACCGAAGTGCCCAGCGCTCGGGCCGCATCGGCGGAGTCGCCCACCATTCGCACCCACAGGCCCCAGCGCGTGTGGGCCAGGGCCCAGGTCATGGCCAGCGCGATGGCGATGCCCAGGGGAAACATCACGTTGATCTGCAAGGCAGCCGCCACGGCGCCTGAGTCGCTCCAGCTGCCCAACGGCATCGAGGGAATCTGCGGGGCCTGTGGCTGAATCAAGGGCTTGCCCAGGTAGAAGGCCAGGCCGGTGCCGAACAGCATCACGGCGATGCCGGTGGCGATGTCATTGGCGCGCGGCAGGGAGCTGATCAGCCCGTGTACCAAGGCCAGCAGCGCGCCGGCCAAGCCCGCCACCAGCACCCCCACCCACCACAGGCCGCTGAGGTAGGCGCCGCCAAAGCCCGCCATGGCCGAGAGCACCAGCACCCCTTCCAGGCCCAGGTTGATGCGGCCGGACTTCTCGGTCAGGCATTCGCCCAGGCTCACGAACAGGAAGGGCGTGCCCACCCGGATGGCGCCGCCCAGCACCGCCAGCAGCACGTCGCCCACGGCGGAGAAGTCGGTCATGCGGACGACCCTTTCAGGCTCTTGCTCAGGCCCACGCTCAGGCCCCTGAAGAGGGTTCGTCCCAGCCGCCCGCGCCAGGCTTCTGCGGCCAGGATCAGCAGGAAGCAAAAGCCCATGAGCACCTGCACCGAGGCGTCGGGCACGCCCATGCGGCGCTGCAGCAGGCTGCCCGCGGCCAGGAAGCCGCCGAACAGCACCGCCACGACCACGATGGCCAGCGGCTGGTGCCGCGCCACGAAGCTCACCAGGATGCCGGTGTAGCCCAGCCCCACGATGAGCGAGGCGTTGGCGGCTGTGTGCACCGCCGCCACCTCGATGCCGCCGGCCAGGCCGGCCGCCGCGCCGCCCAGGGCGCAGGCGGTGATGATCAGGCGGGTGGCAGGCAGACCCACCAGCCGGGCCGCTCGCCCGTTGCCGCCGACCACGCGCACGGCGAACCCGTGCGTGGTGCCGGCCAGCCAGACCGCCGCAATCACGCAGGCCACCAGGCCCCATACCAGCCCCCAGTGCACGTCGTAAGGACCGATGCTGCCCATCAGCACGTCTTGTGGCAACGGCAGCGTGGAAGGCTTGTTCAGGCTGGCCGGGTCGCGCAACGGGCCTTCCACCACATGCTTGAACAGCGCGATGGCGATGTAGCCCAGCAGCAGGCTGGCAATGGTTTCGTTCACGCCCCGCCATTGACGCAAGGCCCCGGCCAGAGCGATCCAGCCTGCACCTGCCACGGCAGCGGCCAGCAGCAGCAGGGCCGTGCCGGCCATGCCGGGCGGCAGGGGCACCAGCAGCGGCAGCGTGGCCGCCGCCAGGCCGCCCAGCACCAGAGCGCCCTCGCCGCCGATGACCGTCAGACCCGCCTGCGCCGGCAGGGCCACGCACAGTGCGGTCAGCATCAACGGGGCCGCTCGCTGCAGGGTGTTCTGCCAGGAGAAGGCGTCGCCGAAGGCGCCCTTGAACAGCAGCGTCCAGGCTTGCAGCGGGTCGTGCCCGCCCAGGCCCAGGAAGCCGCCGAACAACAGCACCCCGCCGGCCAGGGCCAGCAGGGGCAGCAGCAGGGACTCCAGGGCGTCGCGCCAGCGTTCCATGGGCAAGCGTGGGGGTCTGGAACGGACTGGCGAGGTACTTGTCGCGATGCTTGCTGCGGCAGGCTCAGACCTTGCCGATCACGCCTTCGACCAGGTAGTTCATGGACTCCAGCGTCACGTCCGTCTGCTTGAGCGTGGTGCCCTTGGCGATGACGACCTTGCCGGTGTTGTCCTTGAGTTCGCCCGCGAAGATGTCGAACGTGCCGGCCATCATCCTGGCGCGGATGGCGTCGGCGTTCTTGCGCGCGGCCTCGGTCACCATGGAGCCGTAGGGTGAGGACTTCACGAATCCTTCCTTCAGGCCTCCGCGCACGAAGTTGGGGTGCGGCTTGCCGCTGCGCGCGGCCTCCAGGATGGTGGTGTAGGCGGTCACCCAGTTCCACTCGGCGCCCGTCAGGTAGGCCTGCGGGGCCAGCTTGGCCTGGCTGGCGTGGTAGCCGCACACCATCCGGCCGCGCTTGGCAGCGGTCTCCACCACCACCTTGGGTCCGTCCACGTGCATGGTGAAGACGTCAACGCCTTGGTCTGCCAGGCTGTTGGTGGCCTCGGCCTCCTTCACGGCCATGGACCAGTCGCCCGTGAAGATCACGTTGGTGGTGATCTTCGGATCCACCGAGCGGGCACCCATGGTGAACGCGTTGATGTTGCGCAGCACCTGCGGGATGGGCTTGGCGGCCACGAAGCCGAGCTTCTTGCTCTTGCTCATGTGGCCGGCGATCACGCCGTTGAGGTACTGCGCCTCGTCGATGTAGCCGAAGAAGCTGCCGGTGTTGGCCGGGTGCTTGCCCTGCGTCCACAAACCGCCGCAGTGGGCGAAGCGCACACCGGCGTTCTTGCCCGCCACGGCCAGCATGTGCGGGTCGAAGTAGCCGAAGGAGGTGGGAAACAGCAGCTTGGCGCCGTCCTGCGAGATCATGCCCTGCATGCTCTTCTGCACGGCCTGTGTCTCGGGAACGTTCTCTTCCTCCACGACCTTGACGCCGGCCAGCTTCTTCATCTGCGCCACGCCCTCGGCGTGCGCCTGGTTGTAGCCGAAATCGTCGCGCGGGCCGACGTAGATGACGCCTATCGTGATGGGCGCCTGCGCGAACGCCTGGCGCAGCGCGCCGGGCAGGGCCAGGCCGCTGGCGCCCAGCGCGCCGGCGGCGAGCAGACGGCGGCGCGAGGCGTTGGACAGGGTGAGGATGCGGTCGGTCACGGTGAGGTCGTTCATGGGGAAGGCCTTTCTTGCGGGTTTGAGGTTTATCTGCAGGGGGAACAACAGCCGTTCGCCCTGAGCTTGTCGAAGGGCTTCGACAGGCTCAGCCCGAACGGAACGGAATCAGTGAATGAGTGGACGTGTCATGCCAGATCCACCACGCTCACGTGGGCTGCCACCACGCGCCAGCCCTCGGGCATGCGGACCCAGGTCTGGCTCTGACGCCCCGTGCGGGTGCTGCCGTCGCGGAAGAACTCGGTCATGGCGGTGGCGTGGTCGCGGCCGTAGGTGGTGATGACGGTGCGCCGCAACGTCCGTGCCAGCCCGACCGACGGGCGCCCGTTGCGGAAGGCGCGGATCTCTTCGATGCCATACAGGTTCTCCGCCGCGCCATAGCGCACGGTCAGCGGGCTGGTCCAGAACAGCTCGTCAAGGACTTCCACGCGGTTGTTCACCAGGGCGTCCTCGTAGCGCGCGAATTCGGCGCTGACTTCGCTGACGATCTCGGGCAGGTTGATGTGCATGGGCGGGCTCCAGGGTGTCTTCAAAAAGGCTGGAGTGTCGCCACTGGAGCGGATACCACTCCCGTTGTTTCCAGATGTCGCGCCACGCCCAGGCACAGGTCTTCGCGCCAGGGCGCGGCGATGATCTGCACGCCCAGCGGCAGGTGCGGTGCGGCCGGGTCGCAGCCCCACACCGGCACCACCGCCACGGGCAGGCCGATGCACGAGATCGGCTGCGTCAGCAGCCCCATGCTGGCGCGCGCGTTCAGACGTTGGCCGTTGATCTCCAGCCACTCGGTGCCGATGGGCAGGGCGGTGCAGGGAGTGGCGGGCGCCAGCACCACGTCCACGTCGCGGAAGGTGGCGGCCACCTGCTCGGCAAACCAGCGGCGCAATCGCTGCGCATGCACCACCCAGGCCGCAGGCAACAGCGCGCCGGCGATGAAGCGGTCGCGCGACAGCGGCTCGAAGTCCTGCGCCCGGGTGCGCAGGTCCGGCAGGTGCAGCGCGCCGCCTTCTGCATTGGTGATGATGAAGGCCGCCGTGCGGGCGCGGTCCACTTCCGGCCAGCTCACGACGCGGCTGGTGCCCAGCGCTTTCGACACGCGCGAGACGGCCTCCAGCGCCGGTGGCAGCGCCTGAGTCTGGAACCAGCCGTCCAGGACGCCAATGCGCAGACCCTCCAGACCCCGCTCCAGCGTGGGCACCGTGGCCTCCACTGGGCGCTGCGCACAGGCGCCGTCTTCCGCCAGCGGCCCCTGCATCAGGTCATAGGCCAGGGCCAGATCCTTCACGTTGCGGGCAAAGGGCCCCAGGTGGTCGAGGCTGGCCACGAAAGGGTAGGTGCCGGTGCGCGGCAGGCGGCCGAATGTGGGCTTCAGGCCGAACACGCCGCACAGCGAGGAGGGCACGCGGATCGAACCGTTGGTGTCCGAGCCCAGCGTCAGCGGTACCTGGCCCGCCGCCACTGCCGCGGCCGAGCCGCCCGAGGAGCCGCCGGACAGGCGCGTGAGGTCATGCGGGTTACGCGTGGGGCCGTAGTGCGTGTTCTCGGTGGTGAAGCCGTAGGCGTACTCGTCCATGTTGAGCGCGCCCACCAGCACGCCGCCGGCAGCTTCGAGTCGTTGAACCAGCGGTGCGTCGCTGACCGCCGGCGCGGCGCCGCGCTCGATCTTCGAGCCCGCCAGCGTGGCCAGGCCCTGGATGTCGAACAGGTTCTTCACGGCAAAGGGCATGCCGGCCAGGGGCAGGCCGTGGCCTTCGCGGTCGAGCTTCTCGGCGCGTGCCAGCGCACGCTCGGCCAGCACCGTGGTGAAGGCGTTCACCTGCGGGTCGGTGGCGGCAATGCGCGCCAGGCTTTGCTTCACCTGCTCCAGCGCGGTCATGGACGGGCCTTCGTCGCCGCATTGACACCTGCACTGGTGGCCGGCAGATCTTCAGGACCCACCGGCCGGAACGCGTTGCCGCTTTCCACTGCCGGCTGCAAGGGGAAATCCATCACTCTCGGCGCCATCTGCGCCACCATCTGCAGGTAGCGCAGGACGCCCGCGCGGTGCTCCGGGGCCAGCGGCAGGTTCAGCGCCTGCGCGGCGGCCTCGGCGTAGCGTTCCACGTCCATCTTGAGATTCCGGTCCTGGCTCGACAACTGTCAGTGCTGTGGCGTTCAGGTCTTGGACAGGTCCCGGTAGTCGGGCTGCAGGTGGAACCAGTAGGTGTAGCCCTGGACGTTCTTCTGCATCGCCACGTCCTGCGTGGGCTGGAACAGGGGCACGCGCGGCACCTCGTCATAGCCGAGCTGGATCATGTCCTTGACGAAGGAGTCGTACAGCGTCTTGCTCTCGGCAAAGCGCGCGTTGTCGATGATGCGGTCGAGCTTGCGGTTCTGGTAGCTCATGGTGTTGAACACGGCGTTCTGACCGTGGTAGCACCAGAAGAAGAAGTACTCCGGCCAGTTCAGCCAGCCACCGAAGCGGTTGATGATGAGCGGCATGTCCTTCTTCAGCAGGGCAGAGCGCCAGGTGGCGCCGGGAATCTTGTTGATCGTGGTCTTGATGCCGATTTGCGCCAGCGCTTCCTGCACCAGCACGGCCATGGGCTCGCCTACCGTGGCACCGCCCAGATCGAAGGACAGCGTCGTGTCCAGGCCAGCGCCTGCCCCGGCTTCGGCCATCAGCGCCTTGGCCTTGGCCAGATCGGTCTTGTAGCCCGTGGGTTGCGGCCAGGCCCCCGTCTTCACCTGAGTGGAGGCCGCCCCGTACAGCTTGGCACCGCGCCCGTACAGCGCCGTGTCATACATCTTGTCGTAGGGCAGGGCGTAGGCCACCGCCTGGCGGATCTTGGGGTTGTTGAACGGCGGCTTGGTGGTGTTCATGCCCAGGTAGAACATCGAGTTCTCGATGGGCATGCTGGCCACCTTGACGGAGCCGCCGTCCTTGGCCAGCTCGGAGAAGTCCTTGGGCGGCATGTCGTAGGTCATGTCGATGTCGCCCTTGAGCAGCAGCGCGCGACGGTTGCCTGCGCTGGGCACTTCGCGCTGGATGATGCGGCGCAGCTTGGGGAGCGGACCGCTCTTCCAGTCTTCGTTGCGCACGTAGATGATTTCCTGCCCTGGCCGGAAAGCTTCCACCTTGTAGGCACCGCCTCCGGCGGTGTTGTTGCGCGTCCAGGCCAGGCCCCACGGGTCCTGCGCCGTGACGTTCTTCTTCACCAGCTCGGAATTGAAGACGCAGGGCACGACAACCGCCAGGTTGTTCATGGTCATCTTGTCGCGGCGGATGAACTTCACCGTGAAGGTGTGTTCGTCCTCCACCACGAACTGCTCGGGCTTCTCCAGTGAGCCGGCGGCCATCTGGAAGGTGGGGAAACCGCCCACGGCCACCGCGCGCTCAAAGCTCCATTTCACGTCCTTGGCGGTGACCGGCGTGCCGTCGTGGAACTTGGCGTTCTTGCGCAGCTTGAAGGTCACGGAGTTGCCGTCGGGGGCGATGCGCCAGCTCTCGGCCAGCTCGGGTACGAGCTTGTCCATGTCATACATCAGGCGCCCGTCGGGCAGCTTCTTCTTGGCATAGCTCATCAGGCGGTCGTAGCACAGCCATGAGACGCCGTAGGCCGGGCGGTTGGCGCCCACGGTGTGGATGTCCAGCGAATTCGGCCCAAACTCATTGGCCACCACCAGCACGTCGGCCGGGCGCGCCTGTGCCGCAGCGCCCGTGGACAGGCCGGCCAGGGTGGTCGAGGCGGCCGCAGAGGCGGCCGACGAAGTGAGGAAGTGGCGACGGTCCATGATGAACTCCCATGTGAGGTTGAAGGGGGCGGAGACTTCGTTGTCAGGTGGCAGGACTTGTGGAGCCGGCCGACGCGCTGCCAAGGCTGGCCAGGTAAGCACGCCATCCGCCGTGTGCCGTGATGTCGTCGGCTTGTGCCAGCGCGTGCGCCTCGCACAGGAAGCCGTGCACCGGGGTTCCGTCCGCCAGCTGCAGGCTGCCCAGGCCCAGCGGCGCGGGAATCAGGGCGAGGAACGAGCCCACCGCAGCCTGCGGCATGGCCCAGACCTCCACTTCGATGGCAGCTCCACCTTCGGCCACCCGCTGCAGGCCGGGCTTTGGCGGCGTGGTGCCGGGCAAGGCGTACAGGCGGTACAGCGGCGCCGTGCGGGTGGCTTGCACGAGGTGAGCGCCACGCTCGACGAGCTGGCCGTTCAGGGGCAGGCCGCTCAGGTGCGCCCCCACCACCGCGATGGGGATCGTGGGCTCTGTGGCGGGCCAGCTCATCAGCGGGGTGGGCCTCACCTCAGCCGGGCCTGGCCCCGCAGACCCGGTCTGCGTCCACCGCTGGCCCCAGCGGGCCAGCGCGGCGTCAGCGCCGCCCGGGCCGATGAGCGTCACCCCAAAGGGCAGGCCACGGTCGGTGAAGCCTGAGGGCAGGGCCAGGGCGCACCAGCCCAGCAGGTTGACGAAGTTGGTGTAGGTGCCCATGCGGGCGTTGACGCCCACGGGGTCGGCATCGATCTCGTCAAAGGTCGGGTGGCCTGTGGTGGTGGGCACCAGCAAGGCGTCCACCTGCTGCCACTGGCCGGCCAGCGTGGCCTGCAGTTCGCGCAGCCGGTACTGCGCCCGGAAGGCGTCGGTCGCGGTCATGCCCACGGCCTTGGACACCACCTTGAGCACCGTGGCGTCCAGTGCCTGCGGGTTGCGCTCCATCAGGGCCTGGAGCACGGCGTGTCGCTCGGCCACCCAGGGCCCGTCGTACAAAAGCGCGGCCACGTCGAACAAGGGCGTGAAGTCCAATTCCACCAGTTCGGCGCCCAGGGTCTCGGCACGCGCCAGAGCGTCGGGCCAGGCGCTGGCGTAACCCGCATCACCGTGGAACACCGCCTGCCGCGGCACGCCCAGCCGGGGCCGGGCGGGCAGGGCCGCCCGGCCGGGTGAGAACAGGCTGTAGGCGTCACGCGCGTCCGGACCTTCGAGCACGGACAACACGTGTGCGGCGTCGTCCACCGAGTGGGCAAAGATCGACACGCAGTCCACCGAGCGGCAGGCGGGCAGCACGCCCGCCGTGGAGACGCGGCCCGGGGTGGGTTTCAGCCCGACCAGGCCGTTCAGCCCCGCAGGCACCCGGCCCGAACCAGCTGTGTCCGTGCCGAGCGCGAACGCCACCAGACCGCTGGCCACCGCCACGGCCGACCCCGAGCTGGAGCCGCCGCTGATCCGCGTGGTGTCGAACACGCTGGCCGGCCGGCCATAGGGCGAGCGGGTGCCCACCAGGCCGGTGGCGAACTGGTCCAGGTTGGTCTTGCCCACCCACAGCGCGCCGGCGTCCAGCAACCGCTGCACCACCGTGGCGTGCTCCGGCGCCAACCGCTCGAAGGCCGGGCAGGCGGCCGTGGTGGGCGCACCCGCGATGTCCATGTTGTCCTTGACGGCAAACGGCACTCCCAGCAGCGGAAACCGCTGCAAGGCTTCGGCCCTGGTGGGGCAGGACTGCAGGCGCTCGCCCAGGCGGTCGATCTGGCGCTGCCAGGCGGCGTCATCGCACAGGTGAATCCATACCGGCCGTCCGAGATCGGTCTGCGCCGCGGCCCAGGCGCGCACGCGCGCCGCGTCGGCCATGGCCACCGGGTCTGCGCCCGCCGCGACCTGGGCCCGCCATGCGCTCACGCCGGGCCGCTCTGGCAGGGCGGACAGCGACATCACGGGGCCGCCCACGTGAAAGGGCACGGCGGAGGAGGTGGCGGGCAGGTCACGATGCATGGGTGCGCTGACTGGTATACAAGAAAGTACAGCAGTAAGCGTGCCAGCTTTCTGCGCCCGTGACCGATGGGCGCAGGGAACCAATGCGGTGCGCTTTTGGCCGCCGTTTTGCCTGTGCGGGATGCGTGGGTGGTCGTTTGCACCAACCCGGTGCGCGAAGGTGCGGTGTGCCCACCGCCGGGCCTGTCCGCCCCGGACTTCTCTTCAGCAGCCGCTGACTTCGCCCGTGCGCAGGGCTTGGGCCCGCTGTTGCACTGCCGCCCGTTCCTCGGGCGATATCCGCGCCAGGTTCTTCACCTGCAGCGCCATGCGCGGATTGCGCGCCAGGCGCGCCTGGTGGCGGGCCAGGAAGTCCCAGTACAGGGTGGTGAAGGGGCAGGCCTTGTCACCAGTGCGTTGCGTGGGGTCGAAGCGGCAGCCCCGGCAGTGGTCGCTCATGCGGGCGATGTACTGGCCGGTGGCGATGTAGGGCTTGCTGGCCATGGGGCCGGGCGGCGGCGTGGGGCCTTGCGGCGGGCCGGCGTCGGCGTGCTGGCTCATGCCCAGCGTGTTGGGCAGTTCCACCCATTCCACCGCGTCCACGTAGACGCTCAGGTACCACGCGTGCACCTCGCGCGGCGCCACGCCCAGCAGCAGCGCATACAGGCCGGTCACCATCAGGCGCTGGATGTGGTGCGCGTAGCCGTGCTCCAGCGTCTGCCCGATGGCGTCCGCCAGGCAGCGCATGTCGGTCTGGCCGGTCCAGTAGAAGGCAGGCAGGTGCTCGTGGGCTTCCAGCGCATTCAGTTCCAGGTAGTCGGGCATGCGCAGCCAGTACACGCCACGTACGTACTCGCGCCAGCCGAGGATCTGGCGGATGAAGCCCTCGGCCGAGGCCAGTGGCACCTGCCCGGCGCGCCAGGCGGCTTCGGCCGCGGCGATCACTTCGCGCGGGTCCAGCAGCTTCAGGTTCAGCGAGGACGAGATCATGGCGTGGTACAGCCAGGGCTGGCCGCCCCACATGGCGTCCTGCCAGCGGCCGAAGTCGGCCAGGCGGTGCGCGATGAAGTCCTCCAGCGCGGCCAGCGCCTGTTCGCGCGTCACCGGCCAGCCGAATCGCGCCAGCCGGCCCGGCGCGGGGGGCTGCTGAGCGTTCACCAGCGCCATCACCTCGGTGGTGAGGGCGTCTGGCTCGAAGCGCAAGGGTGGCGGCACGAGCCCGGGGCCTTCGCGGCCGAAGCTCTCGCGGTTGTCGGCATCGAAATTCCATTGCCCGCCGGCGGGCTGATCCTTGCCGTCGCCGTCCATCAAGACGCCGTGGCGCTGCCGCATCTCGCGGTAGAAGTACTCCATGCGCAGCTGCTTGCGGCCTTTGGCATGGGCCTGGAACTCGCCGCGCGTGCACAGGAAGTGCCGGTCCTCGCGGAAGTCGATGTTTACCCCGGCGTCGCGGGCCGTGCGCTCCAGCAGTTCGCGCACCCGCCACTCACCCGGCTCGGTGAGCACGATGCGCCGGGCGGCGTGTTCCCGCAAGGTGGCCGCCAGCGCGTCGTCCAGACCACCGGGATGCTGCTCGACATAGCGCAACGGCACGCCCTCGGCGCGCAGTTGTTGGGCGAAGTGCCGCATGGCCGACAGGAACAGCGCCGTGCGCTGCCGGCTGGAGGGCACGTGCGTGGCCTCCGCGCGCGCCTCGCACATCCAGACCAGGTCTTGCGTGGGGTCGAAGCCGTCCCACGCGCTGGCGTCGCGGTTGAGCTGGTCGCCCAGGACGATCACCAGGTGGCGGATGCGCGTCATGCGGCAGCCTTTGATGTCGCGTTGCCGCGCTGCTTGCGGCAGGCGTCCGAGCAGTAGCGCACCTCGTCCCAATTCTTCGCCCAGGCCTTGCGCCAGCTCATGGGCCGACCGCAGGCCATGCAGGGCTTGCTGGGCAGGTGGGACTTGTTCCCTTTGAAGTCACGGGTCCGCTGGTTCATTCGAACAGGTCTCGCTGCAGGCTGTCGCGGGCGTCCTGGGTCTTGCGCAGGCCGTACATCCTCTCCTTTGCGGCCTGGGCGGCCACGCGCTCGTCCACAACGGGGGCCGGGTAGGCGTCGGTGCCCCACTCCGGCACCCAGCGCCGCACGAACACGCGCTGCGGATCGTGGTCCTGCAACTGCTTGGTGGGTGAATAGATGCGCAGCGTGTTGATGCCCGTGGTGCCGCTTTGCATCTGCATCTGGCTCCAGTGGATGCCGGCCTCGAAATCCAGGAACTGCCGGGCCAGGAACAGCCCGGGTGCGCGCCAGTGCAGCCACAGGTGGTAAGCCGCAAAGCTCACCAGCAACGCCCGCATGCGGAAGTTCAGCCAGCCCGTGGCGCGCAGGCTGCGCATGCAGGCGTCCACCATGGGAAAGCCGGTGCGGCCCTCGCGCCAGGCTGCGAGGCGCTCCTCGTCGGCCGCCACCATCGGCACCCCCTCGTCGCCAGGCCGCAGTCCATCGGCCGAGCGTGCGAAGTTGCGCCATTCGATGGCCGGCTCGTCCTCCAGCTTCTGCATGAAATGGCAGTGCCAGCGCAGCCGCCCGGCAAAGCCGCGCAGTGCGTGGGCGAAGGCGCGGTCTGAGGCTTGAGGGCTCGCGCTCAAGGCGGCGATGCGGGCCTCGGTGGCCTGGTGCACGGTGCGCATGGACAGCGTGCCGAAGGCCAGGTGCGGGCTGAGGCGGCTGCAGCCGTTCTCGGCCGTGAGCGGGCTTGACAGTGACCTTCGGTAGTCGCTCCCCCGGTGCCGCAGGAAGCTGTCCAGCGTCTGGCGGCCGGCCCGCTCGCCAGCGGCCTGCAAGGGCTTGCCATGGGGCGGGAGACCCAGCTCGCCCAGGCGCGGCAAGGCATGCACCGCCAAGTCGGCAGGGCATGGCAGGCCGGTGACGGCGCCGTGCTGCGGCGCGTCCATCCGCGCCTGCCACCGCCCGGCCCAGCCGTTGCGGCTGCGCAGGCGCCGCACCACGCCGGTCTGCGCGAACTCGGCCCAGGGCACCCCCTGCGCGCGGCACCAGGCCGCCACGGCCTTGTCGCGCTCCCAGGTCCAGCACGGGCCGGTCTCTTCGTGGCTGAGCAGGTGGGTCACGCCGTGTTCGGTGCGCAGCGCCTGCAGCACCGCCACCGCCTCGCCGAAGCGCACCAGCACCGGCAGGCCTTGTTGGCGCAGGTCTTCCACACAGTCCAGCGCGAAGGCCACGTGGCTGGCATCGCACTCCGGGCTGGCCAGCCACGCAGGCTCGATGATGAACACCGCCAGCGCCCGGCTGAAGCCCTGGGCGGCGCTCAAGGGCGCGTGATCGGCCAGACGCAGATCGCGCTTGAGCCAGACCAGAGCCGTGTCCGTTGCCGTGATGGTGCTCGGGTCGAGCCCGGCGGCGAGGAAGGGGTTCCGGTTGGGGCTGGGGCTGGGTCTGGGCGACATGACAGGGCGATTCTCCTTCCCCTATCCCCGGCCATGGCACCATTTGCGCATGGCGAAGAAAGACAAGCACGTCAGCGAAACGCCGGCCACCCAGTGGCTGCGCGCCCAGGACATTGCGTTCACCGAGCACCCCTACGACTACGTGGAGCACGGCGGCACGGCCGAGTCCGCGCGCCAACTTGGCGTGGACGAGCACAGCGTGGTCAAGACCCTGGTCATGCAGGACGACAAGGCGCAGCCCCTGGTGGTGCTGATGCACGGCGATCGGCAGGTCAGCACCAAGAACCTGGCGCGCGCCACTGGCGTGAAGTCGGTGGAGCCCTGCAAGCCCGAAGTCGCTCAGCGCCACAGCGGCTACCTGGTGGGTGGCACCTCGCCCTTCGGTCTGCGCAAGGCACTGCCAGTGTTCGTGGAAGCCAGCGTGCTGGCGCTGCCCAAGATTCACATCAACGGAGGCCGGCGCGGTTTTCTGGTGGGGGTCGCGCCTTCGGTCTTGACCGAGCGCCTGGGCGCGCGGCTGGTGAGCTGCGCGCTGTAGGCGTCGTCGGGGCTCGGCGGCGACTGCCCTGCGCACCCGCCAGCCCTGGTCGTCCTCACTAGAATCCGAGGCTTCATGTCTGCTGCCTCACAAGCTTCCGCACTGGCGCCCTGGGCTGGCCCGTTGGCCATAGCGCTGTCCTATCTGGTCGGCTCGCTCAGCTTTGCCGTCATCATCAGCCGCCTGATGGGCCTGGCGGATCCGCGCAGCTATGGCTCGGGCAACCCGGGTGCCACCAACGTGCTGCGCTCGGGCAACAAGGCTGCGGCCCTGCTCACCCTGGCGTTTGACGTCCTCAAGGGCTACCTGCCGGTGATGGCTGCGCTGCTGTGGCAGGAGCGCCTGGGCCTGGGGCCCTTCGCCATCGCGCTCGTGGGCCTGTCCGCCTTCCTGGGCCACCTGTGGCCGGTGTACTTCCGCTTCCAGGGTGGCAAGGGTGTGGCCACCGCGGCCGGGGTGCTGCTGGCGCTCAATCCCGTCCTGGGTGCGGCCACTCTCGCCAGCTGGCTGCTGATCGCCGTGTTCTTTCGCTATTCCTCGCTGGCCTCGCTGGTGGCCGCCGCCTTCGCACCCTTTTTCCAGTTGCTGATCTGGGGCGTGAAGCCGGCCATGCTGTGCATCGTGCCCATGAGCCTGCTGCTGGTCTGGCGCCATGGCCCCAACATCCGCAAGCTGCTGGCTGGCACTGAAAGCAAGATCGGGCAGAAGGCCGGCCGGAAGGCTTGAGTCGGCTCCACCGATGCGGCTCGCCAAGCCCGAGATCTCACGCTGCCGCAGGTCCCAGTGCTTGTCAACAATCCCTCTACCCCGGAGTAACTCAGATGGTTCAAAGATTTGATGTCGGCGCTCGCTTGTCCGAGATGGCCGTGCACAACGGCGTGGCTTACCTGGCCGGCCAGGTGGCGGCTGACGGCACCCTGGACATCACGGGTCAGACCACGCAGGTCCTGACCCAGATCGACGCCCTGCTGGCCCGCGCCGGCACCGACAAGTCCAAGATCCTGATGTGCCAGATCTTCATCGCTGACCTGGCCGATTTCCCCGCCATGAACGCGGTGTGGGAGAAGTGGGTGAGTGCCGGCAACGCCCCCCCGCGCGCCACGGTGCAGGCCCCGCTGGCCCAGCCTCAGTGGCGCGTGGAAATGGTGGTCACCGGGGCGGTCTGACCCGGTGATGGCCGGGAACTGAGGCGGGCCGTGCCGGCCAGGCGCGGTCTTGATGCGCCAATGGTCATGCGGTCACGCGCGAGGCGAGGCTGCGACTTGCTGGATTTCGCTGTCACGCCGACGGCGGCCGCACCAAGGCCCCCACCGTAGCCCACCCTGCCCAGGTCGCCAGCAGCGAGCCCGCCAGGTGCAAGCCCGAAGTGGCGAGCGCCATGCCCAGGCGACCCTGCTGCAACAAGGCCACCACCTCCGCAGAGAACGTGGAGAACGTGGTGAGGCCGCCCAGGAACCCCGTGATGGCGAACAGTCGCCAGGCAGGCGAGAGCTCGGGGTGCTGGGCGAACCAGGCCATCGCCACGCCCACAAGGTAGCCTCCGATCAGGTTGGCGGCCAGGGTGCCTGGGGGCACGCCGTCGTGCAGCGGGTTGAGCCAGGCCGAAAGTTGCCATCGCAACAAGGCACCGAGTGCTGCGCCTGTGCCAACGGCCGCAGCCCCCATCAACAGACTTGGCGGTTGCAGCGACATCGTCATGGCGAAGCTCATGATAGCTGGCGGCCAGCTCCCATTCGGTACCATGTCTGCAGTTCAGAACGCAGGAGCTTTTTCCCCATGTCCATGGACGTCGTCGATTTCGAGATCAAGGGTTCGGAGATGCAGTTCGTCGAGGTCGAGCTCGACCCCGGCGAGGCGGCCATTGGCGAGGCCGGCAGCATGATGTTCATGGATGCCGGCATTGGCATGGACAGCGTGTTTGGCGACGGCAGCGCCCAGCAAGGTGGCTTCTTTGGCAAGTTGCTGGGGGCGGGCAAGCGCTTGGTGACCGGTGAGTCGCTCTTCACCACGGTCTACACCAACCAGAGCACGTCGAAGCAGCGCGTGGGGTTTGCGGCGCCCTACCCGGGCAAGATCCTGCCGATGAACCTGAAGCAGCTGGGCGGCATGCTCATCTGCCAGAAGGATGCCTTCCTGTGCGCGGCGCGCGGGGTTTCGCTGGGCATCTACTTCCAGCAGAAGCTGTCGGTGGGCTTCTTCGGTGGCGAGGGCTTCATCATGCAAAAGCTGGAGGGCGACGGCCTGGCCTTCGTGCATGCGGGCGGCACGGTCTTGCGGCGCGACCTGCAGCCCGGCCAGACCCTGCTGGTGGACACGGGCTGCCTGGTGGCCATGACGCCGAATGTCAACTTCGAAGTCCAGTACGTGGGCAAGATCAAGACCGCGCTCTTCGGCGGTGAGGGTCTTTTCTTCGCCAAGGTGACGGGGCCGGGCACGGTGTGGCTTCAGAGCCTGCCGTTCTCACGCCTGGCCTCTCGGGTTTTCGCGGCCGCACCGCAGCGCGGCGGCTCGCGCGAGGAGGGGTCGATGCTCGCGGGGCTGGCGGGTGGCGGGGTGCTGGGCGGCATCCTGAGTGGAGACGACGACTGATGACCGTGGACCAACGGGAGTCAGCCGTGCAGCGCTCGCTAGGGGCTATGGACAAGCTCGGGCTGCACGCGCCGCGGCGTCATGCGCTGGGGTGGTGCGCGGG
>JAJTDM010000110.1 GCA_021300575.1 Rubrivivax sp. | reverse complement strand
AGGAGTTGCACCTGCTCGCCAAGCTGGTGCGGGGCCTGGGCTCCCAGAACATCGACCACCGCCTGCGTCATGCCGACTTCCGCCGTGACGGCGCCGCCCCGGGCAGCGCGCGCTGGCTGGGCACCTCGATCGCCTCGCTGTCCGACCTGCAGCGTGTGCTCGTGATCGGATCCTTCCTGCGCAAGGACCATCCGCTGTTCGCGCAGCGCCTGCGGCAGGCGGCACGACGGGGCGCCAAGGTCCTCAGCCTGCACGCGGTGCATGATGATTGGCTGATGCCGGTGGCCCAGCGCCTGACCGCTGCGCCCGCGGGCTGGGTGCAATCGCTCGCAGACATCGCCTGCGCGGTGGCGGAGTCTACGGGTGCCCAGGCGCCCATGGCGGGCACGGTCACGGAAGCTGCGCGTTCAGCCGCTGCGACGCTGCTGTCTGGTGAGCGCAAGGCTGTGCTGTTGGGCAACGCTGCCGTGCAGCACCCCCAGGCGGCCGAATTGCTTGCGCTGGCGCGCTGGATCGGTACGCAGACCCAGGCTTCGGTGGGCATGATGGGCGAAGCGGCCAACAGCGTGGGTGCTCAGCTGGTGGACGCTGGCCCAGCCGCGCAAGGCCCTGCTATTGCTGAATGTCGAGCCCGTGCTCGACCTGGCCGACCCGGCCGCTGCCCATGCAGCGCTGCAACAGGCTGACATGGTGGTGGCTTTCACCAGCTTCAAGGATGCGGCGGTGGAGGGCGCGGACGTCCTGCTTCCGATCGCGCCGTTCAGCGAAACCTCGGGCACCTTCGTCAACGCCGAAGGCCGTGTGCAGGGTTTCCACGGCGTGGTCAAGCCGCTGGGCGACACGCGCCCGGCCTGGAAAGTGTTGCGGGTTCTCGGGAACTTGCTGGGCTTGTCCGGGTTCGACTTCGAGACCACCGAGCAGGTGCGCCAGGAAGCACTGGGCGACGAGGCTGCGCTGGCGGCCCGGCTGTCCAATGACGCGATGGTCCAAGCGCAGGCCGGTGCTGTTCCTCAGGGGCTGCAGCGACTGGCCGACGTGCCGATTTACGCCACCGATGCGCTGGTGCGGCGTGCCGAATCGCTGCAACTCACCACGGACGCTCTGGCGCCTCAGGCAGGCTTGGCGCCCGGGCTCTGGGCGGCTCTGGGGCTGAAGGCGGGTGAGCGTGTGCGAGTGTCTCAAGGAGCCGGGTCGGTCGTGTTGCCCGCGCGCTTGGAGACTACGCTGGCCGAAGGTGTCGTGCGTGTACCCGCCGGCCATGCCGATATGGCCGGCCTGGGCCCCATGTCGGGCACCTTGAGCGTGGAGCGTGTCGTGACGAGCGCCGTGGGCACGCCGGCGCAGGAAAGCGGAGTCGCCGCATGATCGAGCAGCTGAACGCCTCCGGTGCGGCCCTGCTGGGGCCCACGTTGTGGCTTGTGGTGTGGAGCCTGATCAAGATCGTGGCGGTGTTGCTGCCCTTGCTGGGCTGCGTGGCCTACCTCACGCTCTGGGAGCGCAAGGCCATCGGTTGGAGCCAGGTGCGTCCGGGCCCGAACCGTGTCGGGCCGTACGGCCTGCTGACGCCAATAGCAGACGCCGTCAAGCTGATCTTCAAGGAGATCATCCGCCCGACGGCCGCGCACAAGGGCCTGTTCTTTCTCGGCCCCATCATGACCATCATGCCGGCCCTGGCGGCCTGGGCGGTCATCCCCTTCGGGCCTGAAGTTGCGCTGGCCAACGTCAATGCGGGCCTGCTGTTCCTGATGGCCATCACCTCGCTGGAGGTGTATGGCGTGATCATTGCCGGCTGGGCGTCCAACTCCAAGTACGCCTTCCTGGGGGCCTTGCGCGCCTCGGCGCAGATGGTCTCCTACGAGATCGCCATGGGCTTTGCGCTGGTGGTGGTGCTGATGGTGTCGGCCAGCATGAACCTGAGCGACATCGTCATGTCGCAAGGCAAGGGGACGTTCGCTGACATGGGCCTGGGCTTCCTGTCGTGGAACTGGCTGCCCCTGCTGCCGGTGTTCGTCGTGTACTTCATCTCCGGCCTGGCCGAGACCAACCGCCACCCGTTTGACGTGGTGGAGGGCGAATCCGAGATCGTGGCCGGCCACATGATCGAGTACTCGGGCATGTCGTTCGCGATGTTCTTCCTGGCCGAATACGCCAACATGATCCTCGTGTCCATGTTGTGCGTGCTGATGTTCCTGGGCGGATGGTTGCCGCCCGTGGACGCGCTGGACTTCATTCCCGGCTGGATCTGGCTGGGCCTGAAGGTTTTCGCGGTGGCCACCATGTTCCTGTGGGTGCGCGCAAGCTTCCCGCGCTTCCGCTACGACCAGATCATGCGTCTGGGCTGGAAGATCTTCATCCCGGTCACCCTGGTGTGGTTGGTCGTGGTCGGTCTGTGGATCCAGTCTCCCTTCAACATCTGGAAATGAGCCTCGAGCCCCAACCATCATGGCGGTGAAAGACGTTCTGCAGAGCTTCATGCTCACCGAGCTGTTCAAGGGCCTGGCCCTGACCGGCCGGCATTTCCTTTCGCGCACGATCACGGTGCAGTTCCCCGAGGAGAAGACGCCGCAGTCGCCGCGCTTCCGCGGCCTGCATGCACTGCGCAGGTACGAAAACGGCGAGGAACGCTGCATCGCCTGCAAGTTGTGTGAGGCCGTGTGCCCGGCCATGGCCATCACCATCGAGTCCGAGGTGCGGGACGACGGCAGTCGGCGCACCAAGCGCTACGACATCGACCTCACCAAGTGCATCTTCTGCGGCTTTTGCGAAGAGAGCTGCCCGGTGGACTCCATCGTCGAGACCCACCACTTCGAATACCACGGTGAAAAGCGTGGCGACCTGTACTTCACCAAGGACATGCTGTTGGCCGTGGGTGACCGGTACGAGAAGGAAATCGCTGCCAACCGGGAGGCTGACGCCCGCTACCGCTGACCCTCCGATGTCGGGCTTGCGGCCCGGCACATGATGGCGTCCATCACGATGAACAACACCACCGCCCTGTTCTACGTCTTCTCGGCCGTGCTTCTGCTGGCGTCGTTCCGTGTCATCACGGCCCGCAGCACGGTACACGCAGCGCTGTTCCTGGTGCTGGCCTTCTTCAGCGCCAGTTGCATCTGGATGCTGCTGAGCGCCGAGTTCCTGGCCATCACGCTCGTGCTCGTCTACGTGGGTGCGGTGATGGTGCTCTTCCTGTTCGTCGTGATGATGCTGGACATCAACACCGACAGCTTCCGCGAGGGGTTCTGGAAACACTTTCCGCTGGCCGGACTGGTGGGCGCGGTGATCGCGCTGGAACTGGCTTTGGTGCTGCTGCCTGGGTTTGCCGTGACCCAGGCGCCCGTGGATCCCGAACTCGCCAAGCTGGGCAACACCCGGATGCTGGGCATCGAGATCTACACGAAGTATGTGTACCCGCTGCAGATTGCGGCGGTGCTGTTGCTGGTGGCCATCATCGCGGCCATCGCGTTGACGCTGCGTCGGCGCAAGGACAGCAAGTATCTGGATCCGGGTGAGCAGGTCAAGGCCCGAAAGGCGGACCGGGTGCGCATCATCAAGATGGACCCGGTGGTGCAGGCGCCGGCCGTACCGAAGAACGGGGAGGGCCAGCCATGAGTCTGGGTGTGCTTTCGCTCGGCCATTTCCTGACGCTGGGCGGCATCCTGTTCGCCTTGTCCGTGATCGGCATCTTCTTGAACCGTCGCAACCTCATCGTGTTGCTGATGGCCATCGAACTGATGCTGCTCGCGGTGAACATGAATTTCGTGGCCTTCTCCCATTACCTGCCGATGGAGGCCGACCGCATGGGTGGTCAGGTCTTCGTCTTCTTCATCCTGACGGTGGCCGCGGCGGAGTCGGCCATCGGTCTGGCCATCCTGGTCGTGTTGTTCCGCAACCGCGCCACGATCGCCGTGGATCAGCTCGACACCCTGAAGGGCTGAGGAACCTGCATGTCTGCTTCCCTGTCCCAGAATCTTCTGCTGACCATCGCCCTGGCGCCCCTGGTCGGTGCCATCGTCTCAGGCCTGTTCGGCAAGGTTGTCGGTCGCCGCGGCGCGCACGTGGTCACCATCCTGGGCGTGCTGGTCTCCTTCATCGGCTCGGTGTCGGTGCTGATCGACGTGTTGGGCGGTGCCCGCTTCAACGCCACCCTCTACGAGTGGATGGTGCTGGGCGGGCTGAAGATGGAGGTGGGCTTCCTCGTCGATGGCCTCACCGCCATGATGATGTGCGTGGTGACCTTCGTGTCGCTGATGGTCCACGTGTACACCATCGGCTACATGCACGAGGACCCCGGCTACCAGCGGTTCTTCTCGTACATCTCGCTGTTCACCTTCTCGATGCTCATGCTGGTCATGAGCAACAACTTCCTGCAGCTGTTCTTCGGCTGGGAGGCGGTGGGTCTGGTGAGTTATCTGCTCATCGGCTTCTGGTTCAAGAAGCCCACGGCGGTGTTCGCCAACATGAAGGCCTTCCTGGTCAACCGGGTCGGTGACTTTGGCTTCATCCTGGGCATCGGCCTGATCGCGGCCTATGCCGGCACGCTGAACTATGGAGAAGCCTTCGCCAAATCAGGCGAACTGGCGAAGATGAGCTTCCCTGGTTCGGATTGGATGCTCATCACCGTGATCTGCATCTGCCTGTTCATCGGTGCCATGGGCAAGAGCGCGCAGTTCCCGCTGCACGTCTGGCTGCCCGACTCCATGGAAGGCCCCACCCCGATCTCGGCCCTGATCCACGCCGCCACGATGGTGACCGCCGGCATCTTCATGGTGGCGCGCATGTCGCCGCTGTTCGAGCTGAGCGACACGGCGCTGTTCATGGGGTTCCTGGGCATCATCCAGAACGACATCAAGCGCGTGGTGGCGTACTCCACGCTGAGCCAGCTGGGCTACATGACCGTGGCCCTGGGGGCTTCGGCTTACTCAGTGGCGGTGTTCCACCTGATGACGCACGCCTTCTTCAAGGCCTTGCTGTTCCTGGGTGCGGGTTCGGTCATCATGGGCATGCACCATGACCAGGACATCCGCAACATGGGCGGGCTGCGCAAGCACATGCCGCTGACCTGGATCACCGCGCTGCTAGGCTCGCTGGCACTGATCGGCACGCCGCTGTTCTCGGGCTTTTACTCGAAGGACAGCATCATCCTGGCGGTGGAGGCCAGCCGTCTGCCGGGTGCGGGCTTTGCCGCCTTCGCGGTGGTGGCGGGCGTGTTCGTCACGGCCTTCTATTCCTTCCGCATGTATTTCCTTGTCTTTCATGGCCCCGAGAGGTTCCATCACAAGCCTTTCCCACCCGCAGATGACCACGGGCACCATGGCGAGCACCACGAGCCGCATGAGAGCCCCTGGGTGGTGACCGTGCCGCTGCTGTTGCTGGCCATCCCCTCCGTGGTCATCGGTTACCTGACCATCCAGCCGCTGCTGTTCGGCGACTTCTTCAAGGACGCCATCGTCGTCGATGCCGAACGCCATGGGGCGATGAAGGAGCTTTCCGCGCAATTCCATGGTGCTGCCGCCATGGCGGTACACGGCCTGCAGACGCTGCCGTTCTGGCTGGCCCTGGCCGGCGTGGTGGTGGCGTGGTGGTTCTACCTGAAGCAACCGTCCATTCCCGCGGCCATCGGTCGTGCGCTCTCGCCAGTGGTGCGCGTGCTGGAGAACAAGTACTACATGGACTGGTTCAACGAGCATGTGCTCGCCGCAGGCGCCCGCTTGTTGGGCCGCGGTTTGTGGAAGGGCGGCGACGTGGCGCTCATCGATGGCGCGGTGGTCAATGGCTCGGCCCGGATGGTGGGTGCCATGGCGGGCCTGGTGAAACGGGTGCAGACCGGGTTGCTGTACTGGTACGCGCTGGCCATGGTGCTCGGGGTGTTCGGGTTCCTGACCTGGAAGTTGTGGCCGCACCTGTCGACCATGCTGGGCCGTTGAGTCCTGCGGGTAGAACGAACAAGAAGCAAGAGGCGGAGAGAGTTCAATGGGTCTTCTGAGCGTGGCCATCTGGCTGCCGGTGGCGGTGGGCACACTGCTGCTCGCCGCGGGCCGTGACGAGCACGCGAAGGTCGTGCGATGGGTGGCCCTCTTGGGCTCCATCGCGGCGTTCCTCGTGACCATTCCGCTGGCCACGGGCTTTGACCTGTCCACACCCGCGATGCAGTTCGTCGAGAGGCTGCCGTGGATCGACCGTTTCAACGTCCACTACCACCTGGGCGTGGACGGCATCTCGGTGTGGTTCGTCCTGCTCACGGCCTTCATCACCATCATCGTGGTCATCGCCGGCTGGGAGGTCATCACCGAGCGCGTGAACCAGTACATGGGTGCGTTCCTGATCCTGTCGGGGCTGGTGGTCGGCGTGTTCTCGGCGCTGGACGGCCTGCTGTTCTACGTGTTCTTCGAGGCCACGCTGATCCCGATGTACATCATCATCGGCGTGTGGGGCGGCCCGCGCCGGGTGTATGCGGCCTTCAAGTTCTTCCTGTACACGCTGCTGGGGTCGCTGCTGATGCTGGTGGCCCTGGTGTACCTGTACTTCAAGTCCGGTGGCAGTTTCGACATCCAGGCCTGGCACAAGCTGCCCCTGCCGCTGGACGCGCAGACGCTGCTGTTCTTCGCCTTCTTCGCTGCTTTCTCCGTCAAGGTGCCGATGTGGCCGGTGCACACCTGGCTGCCGGATACCCACGTGGAGGCGCCGACCGGCGGCTCCGTGGTGCTGGCGGCCATCATGCTCAAGCTTGGCGCCTACGGGCTCCTGCGCTTTTCAATGCCCATTGCGCCTGACGCCAGCCGCGAGTGGGCCTGGTTCATGATCGCCTTGTCACTGATTGCGGTGGTCTACATCGGACTGGTGGCCCTGGTGCAGCAGGACATGAAGAAGCTGGTCGCGTACTCGTCGATTGCCCACATGGGATTCGTGACGCTGGGCTTCTTTATCTTCAACGAACTGGGCGTGAGCGGCGGCTTGGTGCAGATGATCAGCCATGGCTTCGTGTCGGGGGCCATGTTCCTGTGCATCGGCGTGCTGTACGACCGGGTGCATTCGCGCGAGATTGCCGCCTATGGCGGCGTGGCCAACACCATGCCCAAGTTCGCGGCCTTTGCCGTGCTGTTCTCCATGGCCAACTGCGGCTTGCCCGGGACGGCCGGCTTCGTGGGCGAGTGGATGGTGATCCTGGGGGCTGTGAAGGCCAACTTCTGGGTCGCCGCGGCCGCGGCCACGGCCTTGATCTTCGGCGCTGCCTACTCGCTGTGGATGGTCAAGCGCGTGTACTTTGGCGACGTGGCCAATGACAACGTGCGCACCCTGGACGATCTGAATGCCCGCGAGTTCACGATGCTGGCGGTGCTGGCCGTGGCCGTCTTGGCCATGGGCCTGTATCCCAAGCCCTTTACCGACGTGATGCACGTCTCCGTCACCGAGCTCCTCAAGCACGTGGCGCTCAGCAAGCTGCCCTGAGGCGGCCCCTTCCCATGAATGCGATGAACTGGCTCGTCGTCTACCCCGAGATCGTGCTGCTGGCCATGGCCTGCCTGGTGGCGCTGGTGGATCTGTGGGTGACCGACCCGGCCCGACGGCTGACCTTCTGGCTGACCCAGGCCACGATGGTGGTGGTGGGTGCCATGCACCTGTTCTACGCGCAGTCGGGCGCCACGCTGTACGGCATGAACGGGATGGTGGTGACTGACCCGATGGGGCATCTGCTGGCCTTCTTCGCGTGTCTGGCCATGGCCGTGACGGTGGCCTACGCGCAGCCGTACCTCGCCTCGCGCGAGATGCTCAAGGGCGAGTTCTTCACCCTCTCGCTGTTCGTGCTGCTGGGCATCTCCGTGATGTGCTCGGCCAACCACTTCCTGGTGGTGTACCTGGGCCTGGAAGTCATGAGCCTGTCGCTGTACGCGCTCACGGCCTTGCGCCGTGACCATGGGCGCAGCACCGAGGCGGCGATGAAGTACTTCGTGCTCGGGGCACTGGCCAGCGGTTTCCTGCTGTACGGGCTGTCCATGTTGTACGGCGCCACGGGCACGCTGGAGATTCCCAAGGTGTTCGAGCAGATTGCCGCGGGTCGCATCAACCGCGAGGTGCTGGTGCTCGGCGTGGTGTTCGTGGTGTCGGGCCTGGCGTTCAAGCTGGGGGCCGTGCCTTTCCACATGTGGGTGCCCGATGTCTACCACGGGGCCCCCACGGCCGTCACCTTGATGATCGGTGGCGCGCCCAAGCTGGCGGCCTTTGCCATCACCATCCGCCTGCTGGTGGAAGGCTTGCTGGGCCTGGCGGTCGACTGGCAACAGATGTTCATCGTGTTGGCCGTGTCCTCGCTGGCGGTGGGCAACCTGGCGGCGATCGCGCAGACCAATCTCAAGCGGATGCTGGCCTACTCCACCATCGCGCAGATGGGCTTTCTGCTGCTGGGCTTGAGCGCTGGCGTGGTCAGCGGCAACACGCTGTCGGCAGCCAACGCGTACAGCTCGGCCATGTTCTACGTGGTCACCTATGTGCTGACGACCTTGGGCACCTTCGGCTTGATCATGTTCCTGTCGCGCGAAGGCTTCGAAAGCGAAGAGGTGTCAGACCTGGCCGGTCTGGCGCGCCGCCGCCCCTGGCTGGCGGGTGTGATGTCGGTGTTCATGTTCTCTCTGGCGGGCATTCCGCCGATGGTGGGCTTCTTTGCCAAGCTGGCCATCATCCAGGCGCTGGTCACGACCAACGTCACGCTGTACATCGTGCTGGCGGTGGTGGCGGTGGTGTTCTCCCTGGTGGGCGCCTTCTATTACCTGCGCGTGGTGAAGGTGATGTACTTTGACGAACCAGCGGACACCGCGCCCATCGTGCAGGGCGCGGGCATTGGCGCGCTGCTGGCGGTCAATGGCGCGGCAGTGTTGTTGCTCGGGCCCTTCTCCGGGGGTTTGCTGGGCCTGTGCCGCGACGCCATCGTCAAGGCGCTCGCATCCTGACCCGGCAAGACAGCCCCTGCATGGGCCAGACGGACGAGGGCCTGCGGGAGACCCTGCAGGAGGAGCAGACCCTGCTGCAGGGCGGTTTCCTGACGGTGAGGCGTGACACCGTGGGCCTGCCGGATGGCACATCGGCCACTCGCGAGTACGTCGTGCACCCTGGCGCCGTGGCGGTGGTGCCCGTGCTGGACGATGGCCGCGTGGTGATGGTTCGGCAGTTTCGCTACCCGCTGGGCCAGGTGCTGCTGGAGTTTCCGGCCGGCAAGATAGACCCCGGCGAGCCTGTGTGGGACTGCGCGCGGCGCGAACTGCGGGAAGAGACGGGCTATACCGCGCACGAATGGGCCCGTGCCTGCCGCATCCACAACGCCGCAGCCTACTCCACCGAGGGCATCGAAATCTGGTTTGCCCGCGGCCTGGAGCCCGGTGCCCAGGCACTGGACCCGGGCGAGTTCCTGGAGGTGGTGGCCATGTCCGAAGATGAGCTCGACCGGCTGGCGCGTGCCGGCGAGCTCACCGACGTCAAGACCTTGGTGGGGCTGCAGTGGCTGCGCCAGTGGCGCCGGGGTGAATGGTCGCTGTCCTGGGTCACGTCAGGCAATTCCTGACGGATCAATAATCAGCGCATGAAAGTGCTGGATCTGCGGTGTGCCAACGGGCACGGCTTCGAGGGCTGGTTCGGTTCTGAAGAGGAATTTCTGGACCAGAACGAGCGCGGCCTGGTGGAGTGTCCACTGTGCGCGGACCACGTCATCACGCGCCTGCCCAGTGCGCCTCGGCTGAACCTGTCGGGCGCGCGCGAACCGGTGGCGCCGCCTGCCAAGGCCGAACCCGCGGCCGCAGACCTGCAGGCGCTGTGGCTGCAGGCGGTGCGCCACGCCATCGAGAACACCGACGACGTGGGCAACCGTTTTGCCGAAGAAGCGCGCCGCATCCACTATGGCGAGACCGATGCCCGCGGGATACGGGGCGTGGCCTCGTTGGAGGAGCGCCATGCGCTGCACGAGGAGGGCATCGAGGTGCTCTCGCTGCCCATCCCGCCGGCCTTGAAGGGCCCGGTGCAGTAGGGGCCTACAGCACCCTTCCCGGGTTCATCAGGCCCAGCGGGTCCAGCGCGGTCTTGATCTGGCGCATCAGGCCCAGCGCCACGGCAGACTTTCGGTGCTGCAATTCTTCGCGCTTGAGTTGACCCACGCCATGTTCGGCGGAAATCGACCCGCCGAAGGCCTGCACTGCGTCGTAGACGATCTCGTTGACCCGCGGCTCCTGCTCCCGCAGAAAGGCTTGGGCATCGGCGCCCGCCGGCGCCTGCACGTTGTAGTGCAGGTTGCCGTCGCCCAGGTGGCCGAAGTTCACCAGCCGAATGCCGGGCAGGTGGGCCCGCAGCGCAGCGTCGGTCTGCTGCACGAAGCGCGGGATGGCCGAGACCGGCACGCTGATGTCGTGCTTGATGTTCAGGCCCTCTTCGGCCTGCGCCAGGGGGATGGATTCGCGCACGTGCCACAGCGCCCGGGACTGCGCCAGGCTCTCGGCCACCACG